>JBKDDA010000001.1:0-598 GCA_046313055.1 Synechococcaceae cyanobacterium
GCCGGATTCAGGAGCCGCACCAGCACCGCCCAGGCCGCCACCAGCAGCCCGCCCAGGCCGCCCACCAAGAGCCACAGCAGACCGCAGAGGGGCAGGCTGAGGGGGGCGGGCACCCCCACCCAGTCGAGCGGATGGAGCCAGAGCAGCCAGCGATGGCTCACCAGCACGGCCGCCGCACCCCAGAGCAGGGGCCCGCCGGCGGCGGACCAGGCAGGGGAGGTGGCAGCGGCGCCGGACCGGCGGCGGCCTGAGCTGAGCTGGCCAAAGCTGAGCTGCCAGAGCACGGCCAGGGCGCGCCAGAGCAGCAGGGGCTGGCCGAGGGCCGGCAGGGCCAGGCCCGCCACAGCTCCGGCCAGCAGACCGGCCAGCAGATTGATCCCATGACCGGCCATCGGTGGGTCGGTCAGACGCCGGTCATCTGCCATGGCCAGCGGCGACGCCGGTGCCCAAGGTGGTGCAAGACACGAGGCCGCTCACGCCGTTCAACCCATGGATCAGGGCAATCTGCTGCAAATGCTGCTGCTGCGCGGGCTGGGAACCACCAATCTGGTGGCCGACCGGCTGCGCTACGTGAGCCAGGAATGGGTGCAGAGCGGCC
>JBKDDA010000002.1:0-5890 GCA_046313055.1 Synechococcaceae cyanobacterium
CTGCAGCACCAGCAGCCGTTCGCTCGGGCCGGCCTCCCCCGCAGCCGCCGCCAGGGCCACCAGCCCGCCGAGGTGGCCAGCCACCACCAGCCCCAGCCCCATCCCGAGCGCCAGGGCGGCCCGGCGGCGCGAGGGGGCCACCGCCGCCCGCCAGCGGACCCAGCCGAGGGCCAGTTGCAGGCAGGCCACCAGGCCGGCCCCCCCCACGGCCGCCAGCCCGGCCAGGGGCCGATCCATCGGCAGCGGCGCCGCCCCCAGCCCGATCCAGAACAGCGGACCGCGCGCCAGGCCCACCTCCGCCAGCCCCCACAGGGCTGCCCCGAGCAGGGCGGTGGCCGGCCGGGTCGCATCGAGGCGCCGCATCAGCAGCAGCCAGAGCCCCACCAGCAGCCCGCCGCAGGACCCCACCAGAAGCCACAGCAGCAGGCACAGGGGCAGGCTCAGGGGGGCGGGCACGCCGATCCAATCGAGCGGATGGAGCCAGAGCAGCCAGCGATGGCTCACCAGCACGGCCGCCGCACCCCAGAGCAGGGGCCCGCCGGCGGCGGACCAGGCAGGGGAGGTGGCAGGGGCGCCGGACCGGCGGCGGCCTGAGCTGAGCTGGCCAAAGCTGAGCTGCCAGAGCACGGCCAGGGCGGGCCAGAGCAGCAGGGGCTGGCCGAGGGGCGGCAGGGCCAGGCCCGCCACAGCTCCGGCCAGCAGACCGGCCAGCAGATTGGTCCCATGACCGGCCATCGGTGGGTCGGTCAGACGCCGGTCATCTGCCATGGCCAGCGGCGACGCCGGTGCCCAAGGTGGTGGAAGACACGAGGCCGCTCACGCCGTTCAACCCATGGATCAGGGCAATCTGCTGCAAATGCTGCTGCTGCGCGGGCTGGGAACCACCAATCTGGTGGCCGACCGGCTGCGCTACGTGAGCCAGGAATGGGTGCAGAGCGGCCGGCTCGACCCCAGCCATGCCTCGGCCCTGGTGGACGATGTGCTGAAGGCCCTGCGGGGCGAGACGCCTGGGCTGGAGGAACAGGCCGGCCGGCAGCTGGAGCGCAACCGCGACCAGCTGCTGCAGGACCTGGGCCTGGCGCGCCAGCGGGAGCTGGACGAACTGCGCGGCCGCATCGACCGGCTGGAGCAGACCCTGCGCCAGCGCCAGGCCGGCACCGAGATCCCCGATTGAGCGATCCCCGACTGAGCGATCCCCGACTGACAGAATCAGCGGCAGACACCGGGGCGCCATGCGCGACATCCTGATCAGTTCGGCCGTGTTCGTGCTCTGCCTGGCGGTGGCGCTGGTGAGCCAGTTGGTCTCACCCACCCCCGCCGAGGCCGCACGGCCGGCTGCCAGCACCGTTGCAAGCACCGCCGCCAACACCGCCACAGCCCCGTCTGCGGCTGCACCGCCGGTGGCGCAGGCCGTGGTGAGGGCGGCGGTGGCAGCACCGCTGGAACTGGACCCCGACGATCCCAACCCCACCCTCTTCACCATGGCCCAGACCCCATCGTCCGCCGATTCGTCCGCCGATGCCCTCGGCGGCAGCCTCAGCGCCGCCAAGGAACGCACCACCGAAAGCGGGCTGCGGATCACCGACCTGGAGGAGGGCACCGGCGCCGAAGCCCGCGCCGGCCAGCTGGTGACCGTGCACTACCGGGGCACCCTCACCAACGGCAAGGAATTCGACACCAGCTACGGCCGTGGGCCGTTCAGCTTTCCCCTGGGGGGCGGCCGGGTGATCCGCGGCTGGGATGAGGGGGTGGCCGGCATGAAGGTGGGGGGCAAGCGGCGGCTGGTGATCCCACCGGATCTGGCCTACGGCGAGCGGGGAGCGGGCGGCGTGATCCCGCCGAACGCCACCCTGATCTTCGAGGTGGAGCTGCTCCAGGCCGACGGCTGAGCCCGGGCAGCCGAGCACCGGCCGCTGAGCCCCGGCCGGTGAGCGCCGGAATCTGTAGCAATCGTTAGGATGCGGGCGCCCATTCCTTCTCCCATGGCTCACACGCTGCCCGCACTTCCTTATGGCCTCGACGCGCTGGAGCCCCACATCTCCCGCCAGACGCTGGAGTTCCACCACGGCAAGCACCACAACGCCTACGTCACCAACCTGAACAACCTGGTGGCTGGCAGCGATCTCGAGGGCAAGAGCCTGGAAGGCACGATCACCACCGTGGCCGGTGATGCCGGCAAGGCGGGGGTGTTCAACAACGCCGCCCAGGTGTGGAACCACAGCTTCTACTGGCAGTGCATGAAGCCCGGTGGTGGCGGCAGCCCGAGCGGTGCGCTGCTGGAGAAGATCAATGCCGACTTCGGCAGCTACGACGCCTTTGTGGAGCAGTTCAAGGCGGCAGGCGCCACCCAGTTCGGCAGCGGCTGGGCCTGGCTGGTGCTCGAGGGCGGCACCCTCAAGGTGACCAAGACCGGCAATGCCGACCTGCCCTTGGCCCATGGGCAGACGGCCCTGCTCACCATGGATGTGTGGGAGCACGCCTACTACCTCGATTACCAGAACCGCCGGCCCGACTACATCAGCACCTTTCTCGACAAGCTGGTGAACTGGGACTTCGTGGCCGCCAACCTGGCCGCCGCCTGATCCTGTCGGCCTGAGCAACAGCTCAGCTGGTCAACCGTTGCCGGTTGACCAGCTTTTTGATGGGGCTGGGCCAATGGCTGCCCCGATGGCATGGGGCGGCGGGCGCAGCGGCCGTTGGTGCAGGATCAGACGTTCTTTGATGTCGATGCGGACATGTCTTGCGCCCGTTTGCAGCCTGGGTCAAGCATGGTGAACCGTGATCGCGATCTGACCGGCGGCGTCTGCCAGTGGAGCCTGCAGGCTGAGCGCTGCCTGGCGGGTTGGCCGGTGGCGGTGCAGGTGCGGGTGGTGGAACTGGCTGGCCCGGGCCGCTGGTGGCTGCCGGCCTTCTGGGATGGGGGGCCGTTGTGGCGGGTGCGATTTGCAGCGCCGAGGCCGGGGCGGTACCGGTTCAAGAGCCGCTGCAGCAATCAGCGCGATGGTGGATTGCATGGTCGGCAGTGGGAGCTGGAGGTGGCTCCGGGGCAGGAGGCCCCCGCGCTTGCGGCGGCGGCGGGGCTGCCACCGGTGCTGCGCCCCAGCGCCGATCACCGCCACCTGGTCAGCGGCAGCGGCCAACCCTTTCTGTGGCTGTCGGACACCTGGTGGATGGGGCTATGCAATCGCCTGAGCAATGCGGAGTTTGCCGAACTGGCGGCGCAACGCCGAAGGCAGGGGTTCAACGTGATCCAGCTGGTGGCCGGGCTGGGGCCCGACATGGCACCGTTTGATCCACGGGGCGCCAACGATGGCGGCCATCCGTGGCAGGCGGGCTTTGCGGCACTGAATCCGCTGTGGTTCCAGCTGGCTGAGGATCGCATCGCCATGCTGCTGCAGCAGGGTCTGGTGCCGTGTGTGGTGGGGGCCTGGGGGTACATGCTGCCCTGGCTGGGGGCCCGGCGCATGGCGGCCCATTGGCGCGAGCTGGTGGCCCGCTGGGGGGCCTGGCCCCTGGTGTGGTGCCTGGCCGGCGAAGCGGCGATGCCGTATTACACCCAGCGCCGCTGGCGCCGCTGGCGCAGCCTGGCCTTGCGCTGGGGTTGGAGCGGCCAGCTGCGGCAGCTGCGGCGGCTGGATCCGTGGCAGCGATTGATCACGGTGCACCCCACCACCAACAGCCGCAGCCAGCTGCTGCCGGGGGCAGCGATCGAGCTGGAGCTGCTGCAGACCGGCCATGGCGGCAGGGCCAGCCTGGCGGCCACGGGCCCGGCCCTGGAGCGGGCCCGGCGGCGGCGGCCAGCGCTGCCGGTGATTGTGGATGAGCTGAACTATGAGGGCATCCATGGGGAGGCCACGGCGGAGCTGCAGCGGCTGGGGGTGTTCACGGCGCTGCTGGGTGGGGCGGCCGGTTTCGGTTACGGCGCCAATGGGCTGTGGCAGGTGAACTGCCCCGGGGCACCCTTTGGCGCCTCACCCCAGGGCCATGGCTGGGGCGGACCGCCCTGGCGGGAGGCGGCGGCCCTGCCGGGTGCCCAGCAGGTGGGGCTGGTGGTGCGGCAGCTGGCCACAGTGCCCTGGTGGCGGTTGAAGCCGCAGCAGCCGCTGGCGGCCGCGATTGCAGGTGAGCTGTGGCTGCTGCTGGTGGGCTGGGGCCCTGAAGCACCCCAGCAGCTGCGGCTGGAGGGTCACCGGTGCGAACAACCACTGCAGGGCCATTGGTGGAACCCGCGCGATGGCCAGGAACAGCCGACAGGCCCGCTGCTCCTGCGCACGGGAGCCGATGGCGACCCATGGCTGACGGTGCCATCGCCCCCCAGCAGCGGCCACTGGCTGCTCTGGATCAGCGCCGGTGAGCCACAAAGGCCACCGCTCTGAAGGGGCATCAATTGTTGTTGTTGTTGTTCCAGTTCTGAATGATCGAGAAGATACCCACGAGGCCCACGAGGGAGGTGATGGGCTGCGACACGGCATCGAGGGTGTCCACGGTGCGGGCGAAGCCGCTGCGGTTGACCACGATCGTGTCGCCGTCGCGCAGGGGCGGGTTGCGGTCGCCGCTCACGGGCAACGAAGGGTCGTAGGTGTAGCGGCGCAGGGCCACGGTGCCATTGCGAAACAGACGGATCAGTTCGATGTTGTTCTTGTTGGCCCGCACCCGGTCGGGCCCTCCGGCACGGAGGATGGCCTGCATCAGCGGCGTACCTGCCCTAAGCGCCACGAAACCAGGCCTCTTCACCTCACCCACCATGCTCACCTGAATCTGCTGGGGAGACAGGTTGGCGGAGGCGATCTCCAGCACCTCATCGGGCGGCGGAGCCGGGGCGCGGCTCACCACGATCGTGTCGCCATCAAACAGAAAGGGGTTCTGGCGCTTGTCGCCCTTCTGCAGCAGGGCCAGCAGGCTGAGGCTGGTTTCCTTGAGCTGGGCCGTGTCGCCCGGCAGGCGGCGCTGCAGGCGGATGTCGCCCAGGTTGGCGTTGAGGGTGATGCCACCGGCCTTCTGGATGGCGCTGACCACGGTGGGCAGGCCGGGAATCGAACCGCCACTTGCACCCTCCACAGCTGAACCTTCACCACCCGGCGAGAGCAGGTAGATCCCGGGATTTTCCACCTCGCCGATCACGCTCACCTGCATGGGGCGGGGCTGGTTCACCCGCAGGGTGAGATCGGGGCGCCGCATGGAGCGGGCGTAGAGCTGGCGCAACCAGGCCTCGGCCTGGCCGATGGTGAGGCCCTCGAGCACCACGCTGCCCAGCTGGGGCAGGTTGGTGGAGCCGTCGTTGAGCAGGTTAAACGACCCGCCCAGGCTGATGAAGGCAGGGGCGAGAAAGGAGAGCTGCAGCTGGTCGCCGGGGCCGAGAATGTAAGCGTCCGGATCGGGGGAGCCGGCTGTCAAACCGGGGGCTGCCGGGGCAACGGCAGGCATGGCCGGCTGGGGTGCCCGGGGCAGGGCTTGCACAGGTGGCAGGGCCGCCAGGCCAAATGTGGCTGCCAGCCCCAGGGCAGCGGGCCTGATCACAAGGCGCATCATGAAATCACCACTGCCACAGCCTGCGCAACACCCCAGCACGAATCATCAATTTAGCAGTCATTCACCTGAAGACTGCCAGACCCGTCCAGCCGTTGAATTGCCAGTGGACCAATCATAGCAATCTCCCGGCATAGCCATTAACATAACCACAACAGGAAATCAAGATCCCCGCAAGCGGACCCCCTGGGGCAAATGGTGATAGCTTCGATTCATTCTGCTGCGCGCGGTGCTCGAGCCTGCTCGCACCCCCGCTGCAGATTTCGCAGGCATGCCATGGCCTGCGGTCGGCACCAGGCCCAGTCGCTTCTGAACATCACCCAAACCCCCTGATCCAATGGTGCCTCGCCCGATCACCCCAGCA
>JBKDDA010000003.1:0-2260 GCA_046313055.1 Synechococcaceae cyanobacterium
CCACCAGCCTGCGCCCGAAGCGGGCCATCAGATCGCCGGCGAAGGGGCTGGCCTCGAAGCCCTGGGGCATCGCTGCCAGCCCGCCCACGAACGCCCTGGCCAGGGTCTTTTCGCCCAACGGTCCCGCCTGGGCCGCAGCGAAGGGCTGGCTGCGCGTGATCGTGAGGCACCAGGGGGCCGCCTGGCTGGGCTTGATCTCCATGGAATGGCGGCTGCGCAATGCCACCGCCGGCCGTGCCGATGGTGAGGGCGACAGGCCGGGGACCAGTTGGGCGCCGGAGAACAACGGCAGGAGATGGTCCTGCACCAGGGTCCGGAAGATGGCGGGATCCATGGGGTGATCAGGCCTCGGCTGGCCCCAGCCCCAGGGCCAGCCGGGTGTGCGCCGGTTGATCCGGTGCGAGCCGGTGCGCCCCATCACCCCCGAGCCACCAGCCGCAATAGGGTGCGCCGCTGGCCGGCGCAGCACCGACCGCTGCCCCGCCCTGCTCGGATGTGCCATCACGGCTGATGAATTCCGGCTCGGCCGCAGCCAGGCGCACCAGGGCGATGCCGTGGGCCTTGGCAAACTCCACGGCGCCCTGCTGGAAGCCGGCGGTGGCGAACAGCATGCCCTTCTGGGCCCCCACCGACTGCATCTTGGCCCACAGCACCTGCACCTCCTGGCGCTCCACCCGGCGGCGATAGCGCTTGCATTCCACCAGCACCAGAAAAGCAACCCCGAGCGCCTCGAAGCGGGCGGTGACATCAAAGATGTAATCGCCGTCACTGCCGGCGATCGACTCCAGATGGCGGGAGGAATAGGCCACCACTCCGCCGGCGGCGGCATCGAGGATGGCCTTCACCGCCTGTTCGTACTCACCGGGGCTGAGTTCAAACACCGAGGCGGAAGATGGCATCGCGGGTGGCTGCAGGCCTCTGGGGAGGATGCTATGGCCATCCCTGTACCGCATAGGGTGAACCCATCCGGCCAAGCGGTAGGGCAGCTTGATGGGTGCACTGTTCCTCAGCTACACCGGCCGCGACCCTGAGGGCGAGGCCTGGGCGGATCGGCTGGTGGCAGCTGCAGGCGTGGGCCCCCAGCCAGCCGCCCTATCCGGGCCTGCCGGCGTTTGAGGCGCACCAGGCGCCGGTGCCGGCGAAGGAGGCATCGAGGCAGCTGGCGTACACGGCGCGGCGCAGCTCCTGATCCAATGGCCCGCCCATCTGGCCCACGATCGCTTCCGCAACCAGGAAGAACCAGCGGCCAGCACCAGGCCTGGCTCCACCCCGCCTGGGCAGAGGGTATCCATCACCAGCCGCCGGCCCGTTCACGAAGGCCTTCGCCAGCTCCTTCTCCGTGATCGGGCTCTCCCGGGCTGCGCCGTCCGGCGCCGTGGCGGGTGGCTCCTGCATCGCCAGGGTGGGGCAGATCCACAGCAGCGGTGAGTAGATCATCCAATGTTCACGCGGGCCACGTCTTGCGGATCGCCAGGGCTCACCCGTCAACCGGCTCGGCCTCCCCATGGTGGCCCTGGGAATCGCTCTTCCTGCACGCAGGGCCCTGTTGCCGTGTCGTTACTGTGGGCGGTGAATGGATCAATCACGTTGGTCAAGTCAGGTCTTGCGTGCTGATCAGGCTTGGATCACGGCCTTGACATGATTTGCGCCACATTTCAGCGCTGCAATACGGATCTGGTCGGTATAGGTGGGGCTTTGGTCTTCTGCGTTGGCCCCGTTGCTGGCCGCTGTGAAGGAATGCTGTGCTGTTCTGATAACCATGGTCACCGGAGGCACAATGGCCTCTTTTACAGGGCACAGCCTCGCCATGCACCTCTTCATCAGCTACAAGCGAGGTGCCAGCCCAGATGAGCCCCTGGCCTTGCAGTTGTATGAGCAGCTGCGCACGCGCCACACGGTGTTCATCGATCAGGCCATGGCGGTGGGCACCCCCTGGGCCGAGCGGATCGACCAGGAGTTGCGCCAGTCGGATGTGCTGGTGCTGCTGCTTTCGGCGGAGGCGGTGGGCAGCGAGATGGTGCTGGCGGAGGTGGAGACGGCCCAGCGTTTGCAGAAGTTCCTGGGCAAGCCGCGGATCCTGCCGGTGCGGGTGGCCTATGCGGAGATTCTTCCTTATCCGCTCAGTGCCTACCTCAACCCGCTCCAGTGGGCCCTGTGGGACAGCCCGGCCGATACGCAGCCGCTGCTCGCCGATCTGGAGCGGGCGATGGCCGGTGAGCCGCTGCCCGCCCCCACGCCGGCATCCACCCCTCCCGCAGGC
>JBKDDA010000004.1:0-5653 GCA_046313055.1 Synechococcaceae cyanobacterium
CCCGCCCACCGCATCGGCTACAACCCCACCAATGGTCACCTGTGGTACGACGCCGACGGCAGCGGTGCCGAAAGCTCTGTCACCTTTGCCCAGCTCAACACCAGCCTGGCGCTGACGGCGGCACGGTTTGTGGTCACCTGAGGCCATTGCTCAACCGCCGCCGTTCAGGCGTCGATGCCGGCCCGGTCGAGATAGCGGCGGTAGGCGACCAGCCGATCACTCCCTTCCAGCCGGTCGAGGGTGTCGAGGGCATGCATGGTGAGGTCGGTGCTGCGGTGCAGCGCGTGGGCCAGGAAGGCGAGGGACTGGAGCTGCTCGGTCTCCAACTCGGGCCAACGCAGCGGGTTGGGAATGAATACCGCCTCCAGCTGCAGCAGCTGGTGCCGACCGCCATAGGGGTTCTGCTCCGTTCCCGCCGGCAGGAACAGCCGCCGGTTCTCCCGCCGAAAGGTGTGCAGTAAGAACCCCTGCTCTGCCAGCCAGCCACCCAGCTCAAACAGGCTAGACCCGCCAACGTGCAGGGGCGTGGGGGCGGTCTTCAGCTCGACCATGGCCAAAGCGCCCAGACAGCCCACGCCGTGACGGAGCACCGTCAGGTCGCGGCCGCGGCAGTCGCCGCGCAACAGCCGCGGCATGGCGTCGCCTACCAGGTCATCGAGGCGACTGGTCTGCACCGGTTCGGTGTCAAGCAGACGCCCCCAGCGGGCATAGCCAGGAAAGCGCTCCAGCCAGTCGTGGCGCAGGGGCAGGCAGGAATCCAGGTCAGCAGCCTGGTGGCGATAACAGCTGGCGGAACCACCATCCCCCAGCTGCTCCGGTGCCACCCGCTGCCCCACCAGCAGGCCCGCCTCCAGCAGCGGCACCAACTCGTCGGCCTCACCCCCGGCCGGCGGACCCACCTCCAGCACCGCCGGGGGCTGGTCCAGCCTGATCACCTCCCGGGCGAGGATGGCCAGGTTGGCCAACCGGGCCCGGGGCCCCTCATGCTGCAGCCGCATGTCCCAGGGGGCAGGATCCTCGCCGGCGAAGCCTGAAGTGACGGCAACGGCAGTGCTGGCCGTGGCGCTGGCGGCGCTGGCGGGCCGGTGGTCTCGGCGGCCCCAGGGCAGGGGCTCCAGGGTGAGGGCATCGGTAAGCCGCAGGGATGTGGGTGCCCGGCCGGCGACCGCCCGCTCGTGCAGGCCCAGCAGCAGAGCTTCCAACTCCCGGCCGAAGCGGCCGTTGTCGACCATCCGGCTGGACCAGTAGGTACGGGCGATCTCCGCCTTGAGGGCATCAATGGCCGGGCGTTCCTGCTGGCCGAAGGCCACGGCCCGCGCCACGTAGTCAGCCTGATCAGCTGCGATCCACGCCTCAAGACCGGCGGTCGCCAAGATGCCGGAGGCCACCCGCGCCGCGAAGGTGGGCCCGGGCAGGGTGAGCACCGGTACGCCCGCCCGCAGGGCATCAGAACAGGTGGTGTGGGCGTTGTAGGGCCAGGTGTCGAGAACCAGATCAAGCCAGCGCAGCCGGGCCAGATGCTGGTCCTGGGGTTGGTGGGGCGCCAGCAGCAACCGCTCGGCGTCGATGCCATGGCAGCGGGCCTGGTGGCGCATCCGCTGCCGAAGACCCTCGTTGCCGGGATCCAGCAGCCAAAGCCAGGAGCCGGGGCATTGCCGCAGGATCCGGGCCCAGAGGGCGAAGGTGTCGGGGGAGAACTTGTAGGTCTGGTTGAAGACCCCGAAGACCACCCCTTCAGCCGGCAGACCGGCCTGCTCGCGGCTGGGGCAGAGCGTGAGGTCGGGGGGGACATGGTCGTTGGGCTGGTAAGAGCGCGGCAGCTGCAACAGGCATTCCGAAAAGCCATCGGCGTTGGCCTCGTTCACCACCCAGGGATCAACGATCACGTAGTCGACAGAATCTCCGGCCCCCAGCGATCCCGGCATGCCGAGCCACTGGATCTGCAGCGGGGCCGGCCGCCAGGCCATCACCTCCACCCGCGTCATGGCGGTCATCTGATTGAGGTCGATCAGCACATCGATGCCGTCATCGCGGATGCGGCGGGCCAGGTCGGCCGACTCCAGCCGGGCCACATTCACGGAACGGTCGAAGGGGTCCCGCAGCCGCTCGCGCACGCTGGAGGCATCATCAAAGGCGTTGTGGTAGGCCCACCACTCGATCCGGTCATGGGGCAGGTGTTCAAGCAGCCCCACCAGCAGGTGGCCGATGGCATGGCCCCGCAGATCGGAGGAGAGAAGCCCAACCCGCAGCCGCCGACCGGCGAGGGGGCGAGGGGCCACTGGCTCCAGGGGCACCGCAACGGCGGTGAGGGTCTCCCAGCAGCGGCGGGCGGCAGCCAGGTGGGCCTGCTGGGGAATGGCCGCCCCCAGCAGAGTGAACACATCGGCCACGCTCGGGCTGCGGTCAAGCGGCTGGAGCAGGCTGGCGGCGAGGCGGCGCTCCAGCACCGGCAGGGGCCGCCAGAGCCAGTTCTTGCGGCAGAGGTCGACCGCCACAGACAGCACCGTGGCGCTGGTCACCTCCAGGCGAGAAAGCTCCAGCAGTCGCTCTTCCACTGCATCGAGCTCAAAGTGGCAGGCCTCAATCATCTGCAGCTGCTGCCACAGCTCCCCGTGGGCCGGCGCTCGCCGCAGACCCTCGATGCAGGCGGTGAAGGCGTCTTCGTCGTTACGTTGCTGCCGCTCCAGCCGAGACCGCAGCAGGCAGAGATCGGGATGGGAGGAGTCGTGGTCAGCGGCCCGCTGCAGGCACCGCCGGGCATCGTCTTGGCGCTGGCGCAGCAGGGCGATCCGGGCCAGGTTGAGCCAGGGCGCCGGCTCCTCCATGCGCTCGGTGAGCTCGAGAAAGCGCTGCTCGGCCTCATCCAGCCGACCCTGGATCAGGTAGATGGTGGCCAGGTTGGCCTGGGCTGAGAGAAGGCCGGGATTGATCTCCAGGGCTTGTTCGTAAGCCTGGGCGGCCCGGTCGAGGCGGCCTGCGTTCTTCTGGATCACCCCGTAGTTGATCAGGATGCCGGGATCGGGTGTCCCCATGCAGACCAGCGCCTGCTCGGCCTCCTCCAGGGCCGGCCGCGGCAGGCCGCTGGCCTGGAGAATGATCGCCCTGAAGATACGGGCCGGGGCATGTGCCCGGTCCTGGGCGATGGCCAGGTCGTAGCGCTGCAGTGCGTCTTCGATGCGGCCGCGGCGATGCAGCTCCTGGCCTTCGAGAAAGAGGCGCGCAGCGGGGGTCTCCATCCCAGCGTTTATCGCCGATGAATCACCACCATATCCTCCTCTGTGGCTGTCGCAGCCTGAAAATACAGCATGGTGGGATCGAAGGTGACAGACCCATCGCTGGAGGTGTCAACGCCAGTGACTTCGGGAGCCGATGAAATCAGACCATCCGCGTATGGCGTATCAACACCTTTGGCTTCAGAAATCAACCGACCCACGGCAGCAGCCATGGAATCGGAGTCCGAGAACTCAACCATCTCCCCTGGGATGTCGACCTGATGGTTCTGCGCCTGGATATCCACCCCGAAGACCGGACCGATTACTGGTGCAGCATCACCCACAACATGATCGAATTGATCCAGGGCAAGCATGGTAGCAGCGTCAGCATCAGCGCGATCATCATCAACGTCATCGGCATCACCGTCATCACCAAGGCAGTCGTCGATCAATGGCAGATCAATCAAGGGGGCTTCGGCAGCCAAGGTCGAGGCGGCTTCCGCCGTGGGAGCCTGGGTTGAACCTGCAATCAAGGCATTGGCATCCGGCTTGGTGGTACTGGTGAGCAGGGCTTCGATCTGCGCAGGGGCCAGATCGGGTCTGTAGCTGAGCAGCAGCGCAACGGAACCTGCCACATGGGGTGCGGCCATGGACGTGCCACTTAGGCTGCGGTAGCTATTGTTGGGCGAAAGCGAATAGATGCTGACACCAGGGGCGGTGACATAGTCGATCACGGTGGATCCCGCCATGTTGGAGAAGGATGCGAGGGTACCGTTGATATCAACAGCCCCGACCGCCAGGCCCAATTCACCAGCGTAGCCAGCAGGGAAGTTGGGTGTAGCACCGCGGGAATTGCCAGCGGCCATCACAATAGAAACTCCCCGATTGTTGGCATAGCGCAGCGCATCAAGCAGCTCAAATGAGCCCGTCGATCCGCCCAGGCTGAGGTTGATCACATCGGCGCCGTTGTCAGCGGCGTAGCGGATGCCCCGGGCCACGTTGCTGAAGCTGCCACTTCCCGTATCACTCAGCACCTTCACGGGCATGATCTTGGCGTTGTAGGCAACGCCCGTCTGGCCGAAGCCGTTGTTTTCAGCGGCGATCGTGCCAGCCACATGGGTGCCGTGACCGTTGATGTCTGAGGGATTGTTGTCGTTGTAAGCGAAATCCCAGCCGCGGATGTCGTCGATGAAGCCGTTGCGGTCATCGTCAATGCCGTTGCCGGCGACCTCACGGGTGTTGGTCCAGATGTTGGCGTCAATATCGGGGTGGAGGTAATCCACGCCGGTGTCGAGCACCGCCACCGTGATGCTGGCGCCGGTGATGCCGGCGGCCCAGGCGCTGGGAGCCCCCACCCGATCGAGCCCCCAGAACACACCACCGAGGGCGGGTTGGCGGGCGAGCCGCTGGCCGGTGAGCTGGTCGAGGGCCCGGGCCACGCTGATCTCGCCGTAGCCATCGGTGCTGCTGTAGGGCCTGGACGGCTCGGCCGGAGTGATGTCGCTGGCGCTGAGGGTGTAGGTCCCAGTGCCCAGATCGCCAGCGGCTCCGGTCTCCAAGTAGTAGGTGCCGGTGCCGCTGATGTCGAAGAGGATTTCGGCATTGCGACTGCCGTTGGCATCGTTGTTTTCGGCAATCTCCAGGCCCGAGCCGGTGCGTAGGCGCAGCTGCGGATCGGCCAGGGTCACTCCGTTCAGGCGGAAGGAATACCGCCGGCCACCCTCCAGGGTGATCCGGAACCAGTCGCGGTCACCGTTGCGCTCCAGGTTGCCGCTGCTGGAACCGCCCACGGTCACGGATCCGGTGGTGCCGGTGCCACCGGCGAAGTCATCGGCGGGCGGCGGCGGGGGGGCGGTGTCAACGCTGAAGCTGAAGGGTGAGGAGCTGCCGCTGTTGCCGGCGGCATCGCTCTGGCTGGCGCTGATTGCCTTGCCGGCGCCCTGGCCGATGGTGGTCAGGTTGGCGGTGGTGAGCGTGTAAGAGAAGGTGCCAGTGGCGCTGGCAGTGGTGCTGCCCAGGGTGGTGCCGTTGAAGGCGAGGGTGACGCTGCGGCCGGCTTCGGCGCTGCCCACCACGGTGTTGTCACCGGCCTGACGGGTGACGGTGCTGTCGGCACCGCCGATGGCGGTGATCAGCACAGTGGGTGCGAGGGTGTCAACGCTGAAGCTGAAGGGTGAGGAGCTGCCGGTGTTGCCGGCGGCATCGCTCTGGCTGGCCGTGATCGCCTTGCCGGAACCCTGGCCGAGCAGGGCCAGGTCGGCGGCAGTGAGGGTGTACGTGAAGGCGCCGGTGCCGTCGGTGGTGGTGGTGCCGAGCAGCACCCCACCGCTGCTGAGGGAGACGCTGGCACCGGCTTCAGCGGAGCCACTGAGCACGTTGTCGCCGGGGAGGCTGCTCACCACCCGGTCGCTGCCGCCGAGGCCGCTGATGCTGACACTGGG
>JBKDDA010000005.1:0-11296 GCA_046313055.1 Synechococcaceae cyanobacterium
GCCCGTCGGAGCTGGTGGATGGGGAGTGCATGAAGGGAGATCTGAGGGCGCTGCTGGAGCAGCTGCCGGAGCTGCAGGCGCGTGTGCTGCGGATGCGGTATGGGATCGACGGCGGCGAGCCGATGAGCCTCACCGGCATCGCCCGCAGCCTCGGCATGAGCCGCGACAAGACCCGCAACCTGGAGCGGCGGGCCCTTGAGGGAATCCGCGCCCATTCCCGCGATCTGCAGGGCTACCTGGTGGCCTGATCCCCCGGGAAAGGATTTGGGGAAAAAGCACTCCAAATGGGGGAAAACGTGGCTGATCGGGGGAAAACCCTGGCCGATTTGTGTTGCCGTTGCCGGCGTGTTGGTCAGAAAAACTGGTCGAAATTGTCGAAATCCACGGCCCGGAAGGTGCCGTTCTGCACCTGCTGCATCAGCCGCTCCAGCTGCACCCAGAGGGCGCCGGCGGTGGCCAGCGACAGCACGAAGGCCACCAGCAGCGCCGTGCCCCCTCCGAAACCGAACACCTGCAGGCTGGCCCCGAGAAACAGGGTCACCCCCAGCAGCAGGCCGCTCCACGGCAGCACGGTCTCCTGGGTGGCCAGGGGCAGCAGGGGCAGCCGGTCCTGTTTCCAGGCCTCCAGCCGGTTCTGCACCAGCCGCGCAAACGTGAGGCCGCAGAGAATGCCCACCGCCAGTCCCACACCCGCCACCAGGTAAGGCGGCTGGGGCAGCATCGTCAGCGTGTTCAGAACGATGTCGGCATCCAGAAACTCCGGGTCGCCCAGGCTGGAGACACTCAGGTCGGGAGCTGGCGCCACGGAAATGCTGCAGATGGGCCAGACCCTAGCGGCGGAGCCGCCGAAGGCCGGCTCATGGCCCCCAGGTCTGGGCGCCCAGGTAGGTGAGATCCACGTAGTCACTGGCGTTGTGGTCACCCGGTCCGAGCTGCAGCCGGAAGCCGCCCAGGTCCAGATCCCGGATTGATTCCAGGGACCGCACCAGC
Source organism: Synechococcaceae cyanobacterium (assembly GCA_046313055.1). Lineage (GTDB taxonomy): Bacteria > Cyanobacteriota > Cyanobacteriia > PCC-6307 > Cyanobiaceae > Cyanobium. The sequence goes on from JBKDDA010000005.1 coordinate 991, forward strand.
TGCTGGCGGCTGGGCCGGGGCCCGGTCCGCTGCAGGCCCTCCGTGAGCATCCGGGCGGCCAGAAACCCCTCCAGGCTGTTGAAGCCGTACTGGGGTCGGCGGCGGCGACGGGCCATCAGCTGCTGATACTCGGCCACCACCGGCTGCTGCCGGTCCCACGGAAAGGGCACCACCTGGGTGATGCCGATGCCGTTGCCCTCGCCGCCGGGCAGGGCGTCCTGCAGGGCGCGGGTGCCCACGAACGACACGCTCATCAGCTGCACGTTGGCATTGGCGGCCCGCAGGTCGCGGCGGAAGGCCGCTGCCCCCGGATAGCTGGTCACCATCAGCACGGCGGTGGGCTGGGCATGCAGCAGGCTGGCCGCCGCAGCGCCCGTGGCGCTGGAGTTGCGGGCCACCGCCGCGGTGGCCACCGGCTTGAGGCCGTGGCGCTGCAGGGCCCGCCGGGCGCTGCGCAGGCCGTCGTCTCCGAAGGCATCGGCCTGGTGCAGCACCGCCAGCCGATGGCGGCCCGCCCGCACCAGGGTGTCCACGATCCGGTCGATCTCGGCCTGGTAGCCGCTGCGCAGGTGAAACACACCGCTCCAGCGCGGTTCGCGCACCACGGCCGCACCGGTGAGGGGAGCGACCAGGGGAATCCGCAGGTGCTCCACCATGGGCAGCACCGCCTTCACGGTGGGTGTGCCCACATAGCCGAACAGCAGGAACACCCGGTCCTGCTCGATCAGCTGGTGGGTGTTGCGCACGGTGAGGGCCGGCTCGTAGCGGTCGTCGCGGCTGATCAACCGCAGCCGCCGGCCATGGATGCCGCCCCGGCGGTTCACCTCATCGAACCAGGCCATCGCCCCCTCGCGGTATTCCTGGCCCAGCTGGGCCGATGGGCCGCTCAGGGGGGCCGACTGGCCGATCAGCAGCTCGGCCCCGGCGGCCGGGCTGGCGCCGAGCGCCGCCGCCCGGGGGCTGGGGCCGGCCGCCGCCGACCGCCGCTCCGGCGGGGCCTCGATGGCGCAGCCCGAGACCACCAGGGCCAGGCTGGTGAACCCTGCTCCCAGCCAGCGGAGGATTAGCGTCGAGCCCGTTGTCTGGCGACCGTTCCAGCTCCCCATGGTGCAGCCCAGACGGAGACTGTGGAACGTGGGTGCCATCGTCTCGGTGGTGCTGGCCACGCTACTGGCGGGCCTGGCCCTGAGCCGCATCGACATGGTGCCGGTGCTCAACCGCGATGCCTTGCGGCTCTCGGCCTCGTCGCGGGCGCTGACCGTGGAACCCCAGCTGCTGCCGGGCAGCGGCTGGAGCTCCCTGCGGGGCGATGTGCTCACCAACGGTGAGGCCGAGCAGGACCGGACCGAGCTGGAGGAGGCCCGCTTCCGGGTTGGAGTCGGGGTGTACATGAACAGCACCTATGACCTGGACCTGCGGATTCCGAGCTATTCCGGCAATGGCTATGTGTGGCTGCAGTGGGATGAAGATCTGGAGCAATACCTGGAGGCCAAGAACCGCAAGATCGGTGATCTTTTCAACCTCGTCAACGGTTTGCTCTCCGATTCGGAACCCGTGCTCAGGCAGGTGGCCGAAGGGCCCGTGAGGCGCGCAGACGGCCGCTACTACCAGCTGTTCACCTACGTGGGGCGCTTCTACATCGACAAGGTCAGCTTTCGCCATTACCCCTTCGTCAATGTCAGCCTGCCGTTGGTGCTTGAGGTGGACGACGAAGACGGTGACTTTCGCTACCGCAGCCTGCGCCTGATGGCCGACATTCGCAACAGCGGCATGGGCCTCTACGCCCGGATCATCGGCTGGCTGAACGGCGGCTGGTCCATCGCCGAGTACCGGCACCACTACGCCACCAATTTCGGCCTCGGTGGCGCCGAAGATGACTACAGCCAGATCGTGTTTGACATCTCCTTCGGCACCTCGGCCTGGGCGGCCTTCTGGCGCCTGCTGTTGCCCCTGGCGGTGCTGATGACCATGGTGCTGCTGGTGTTCAAGGTGCGGCCTGATGAGCAGGATGCCCGCGCCAGCATTCCGGTCACCGTGTTGTTGACACTGGTGTTTCTGCAGCAGGGATACCGGGCCGAACTGCCCAACCTGCCGTTTCTCACCTTTCTGGATCAGGTCTATGTGATCGCCTACGTGGTCACCCTGCTGGCCTTTGTGCTGGTGATCTGGATCGGCCGCCGCTACGCCGACATGGAGGCGATCGAGGATCCCGTGGCCAGGGCGATCCTGCAGCGCCGCCTGCACCGCCTCGATGACGGCTGGCCCCTGGTGGTCGTCTGCCTCGGGGTGGTGGGTGTGACCGCCTGCTGGCTCACCCTGCCACCCGGCGCCTGAGGGGCCGGGTGGGCCAGGCTAGGCAGCCAGCGGGTTGAGGCGGGCCACCAGGCCACCGGCCAGCCGGCGCACCGAAAACCGCTGGCGCAGCAGGCCCACCAGGGCCTGCAGGTCGTCGGTGTTCAGCCGGTCATCGGCCACCAGGCTCAGCAGCAGCCGCTGGCGCAGGCCGCTGCCCTCCCGGCCCAGCAGCAGCCGCAGCCCGTCGCGGGCCACCGGCAGCAGTTCCGTGGGATCGGCATCGCTGTCCACCACGTCGAGCAGGTTGGCGAGCCGTTCGATCCGCAGCCGCCCCTGGCGGTCGAAGATCACCTCCATCAGCTTCTCGCGCATCTCGGCGGTGTCGCCCGCCAGCAGCCGCCGGGCCACGTAGGGATAGGCCACGTCGATCACCTTGAAGCCGGGATCCAGGCGGATCGCCAGACCCTCCTGGCTCACCACCGCCCGAATGATCAGGGCAAACCGGGCCGGCACCCTGAACGGGTACTCATACATCAGCTCCGAGAAACGGTCGGTGATCGCCTTGAAGTTGAAACTGCCCACATTGGCGCCCAGGGCATTGCCCAGCACCTCCTCGAGGGCAGGCACGATCGGACCCGTGTCGCAGTTGGGATTGAGGAAGCCGAGGTTGATGAAGTCGCGGGCCAGGGCATCGAAATCCCGGTTGATCAGGTGCACCACCGCACCGGTGAGGGTGAGGCGGTCGCCATCGCTGATGCTGTCCATCATGCCGAAATCCACGTAGGCCATGTGGCCCATGCCGTGGTTTCTGCCCGGCAGGGCAAACAGGTTGCCCGGATGGGGGTCGGCGTGGAAGTAGCCGAATTCCAGCAGCTGGCGCAGGCCGGCCACCACACCGGTGCGGATCAGGGCCGTGGGGTCGAGATGGTGGTTGACCAGCTCCTGCCGGCTCTGCATCTTCACGCCGTTGATCCACTCGGTGGTCAGCACCCGCTGGCTTGAGAGGCTGCGCTCCACCGCCGGCACCTTCACCTCCGGATGGCCGGCGAACAGGCCGGCGAATCGCTCGGCGTTGTCGGCCTCCCGTCGGTAGTCGATTTCCTCGAACAGGGTGCTGCCGAATTCGTCGATGATCTCGTCGAGCCCGAAGCCCAGGTTCAACGGCAGCAAGGGGGCGGCCAGCAGGGCCAGCGCCCGCAGGATCACCAGGTCGCGCCGCAGGATGAAGGGCAGGTTGGGCCGCTGCACCTTCACCGCCACCCAGCGGCCGTCGTGCAGGCGCGCCCGGTACACCTGGCCCAGGCTGGCGGCGGCCACCGGATAGGTGGGAAAATCGGCGAACAGCTGCTGGGCCGGCGCGCCCAGCTCTTCGTTGATCACCTGTTCCGCCACCGCATGGGGAAAGGCGGGCAGGTCATCCTGCAGGCGGGTCAGTTCCTCCAGCCAGTCGCGCCGCACCAGGTCGGGCCGGGTGGAGAGGGCCTGCCCCACCTTGATGAAGCACGGCCCCAGCTGGCCCAGGGTGGCCAGAATCCGGCCCGCCAGCTTCTTCTGCACCCGCGGGTCGGGGCTGTTGCCCTGCACCACCAGGCCGAGGGCCAGCCAGCTGAGGCGGCCCAGCACCTCCAGTAGCCGGCCGATCCACAACCAGGGGCGCTGCAGCAACCAGCGCCGGTCGGCCCTGGGGTCGTAGACGGGGGTGGCGCTCAGGGGGGATCCGGCGGCTGCGCAGACTCTAGAAACCTCACGCCCGGGCCGTTCTGCCGATGGCTGATCCAGAGCCGCCCAGCCCGCGCCTGCTCGATCTGCTGGCGGCGCCGCCGCCACCCCTGCCCCTGCATCTGCCCGCCCATGGTCGCGGCCGTGGCCTGCCCCCCGCCCTGCGGCTGCTGCTGCGCCGCCGCCCCGGCAGCTGGGATCTGCCGGAGCTGCCCGCCATCGGTGGACCGCTGGAGGCCGAGGGGGCCGTGGCCGCGGCCCAGGCCCGGGCGGCGGCCCTGCTGGGCGCCGACCGCTGCTGGTTCGGGGTGAACGGTGCCTCCGGCCTGCTGCAGGTGGCGCTGCTGGCCCTGGCCGCACCGGGGGAGCGGGTGCTGCTGCCCCGCAACCTGCACCGGTCCCTGCTCCATGGCTGCGTGCTCGGCGGGCTGGAACCGGTGCTCTTCGATGGTCCCAGCGACCCCCGCACCGGCATCCGCCTGCCGCCTACGGCCGCCCACCTGGACCGGGTGCTGGCCGCCTGCGGTCCGGTGGCGGCCCTGGTGCTGGTGGATCCCACCTATCACGGCCTCTCGGCTCCGCTTGCGCCGCTGGTGGCCCTGGCCCACGGCCGCGGCCTGCCCGTGCTGGTGGACCAGGCCCACGGCCGTGGCGATGCCCTGGCGGCCGGTGCCGACCTGGTGGTGCTCTCGCCCCAGAAGGCCGGTGCGGGCCTGGCCCAGGCCGCCCTGCTGCTGGCCCGCGGCCCCCGGGTTGATGGGGCCGCGGTCGAGCGGGCCCTGCTCTGGCTGCAGACCTCCAGCCCCAGCGCCCTGCTGCTGGCTTCCGCCGCCGCCGCCATCGACTGGCAGTGCTCCCCCGCCGGTGCCCGCCAGCGGCGGCGGGCGCTGGGGCGGGCCCAGGCCCTGCGGGCCGAGCTGGACCGCCGCGACCTGCCCCTGCTGGCCACCGCCGACCCCCTGCGCCTCACCCTGGCCACGGCCGCCCTGGGCATCACCGGTCCGCAGGCCGATGCCTGGCTGCTGCCGCAGGGGGTGATCGCCGAGCTGCCGGAGCCGGGGGCCCTCACCTTCTGCCTCGGTCTCCAGCCCCCCGCCGGGCTCGAACGGCGACTGCCGCGCCAGCTGGCCGCCCTGCGCCGGGCCCTTGGTGGCCCACCCCTGCCGCCCTTTGCCGCCCCGCCCCTGCCCCTGGTGGCGGCGCCCGAGCTGGCGTTGGCCCGGGCCTGGCGGGCCCCCTGCCAGCTGCTGCCCCTGGCCCAGGCGGCCGGCCGGCTGGTGGCCCGGCCCGTGTGCCCCTATCCGCCCGGCATTCCCCTGTTGGTTCCAGGCGAGCGGCTCGATGGCGAACGGCTTGCCTGGCTGGAGCGGCAGCGGTGCCTGTGGCCCGATCAGGTCGCTGATACGGTTGCTGTTGTGGCCTGAACCATGGATCCGAGCCGCTTCCATGCCGGCGGCGGCCCTGCCGATGGCCAGGCCGCCGAAGCGGCCCAACCGCTGCCCGCTGCACCACCGGCGGTTCCACCGGCAGTTCCGCCGGCCGCAGCGCTGGCTGGCGCTGAAGCCTACCGCTGGGATTTCGTGACCCCGGGCCTGCCGGATTCGTTGTTTGACGATGCGCCCGGTTTCAGCCCCACCCCCATGGAACTGCGGGTGATGCTGCTGGCCCACCTGCGGCCCCTGCCGGATTCGCTGGTGTGGGATGTGGGCGGTGGCACCGGGGCCCTGGCGCTGGAGATCGCCCGGCTGATGCCCACCGGCGTGGTTCACACCCTTGAGCGCGATCCGGAGGCGGTGGGATTGCTCGAGGCCAACCGCCGCCGGTTCGGCATCACCAATCTGCACATTCACCAGGGCCAGGCCCCGGCCGACCTGCACGCCCTGCCGCCCCAGCCCGACCGGGTGCTGCTGGAGGTGGGCCGCCCCCTCGGCGACACCCTCGAGGCCGTGTGGCAGGCCCTGCAGCCCAGCGGCCGCCTGGTGATCAGCACCGCCAGCCTGGAGGGGCTGGTCGATGCCACCGATCGCCTCGGCCAGCTGGGGGCCCGCGATGTGCAGGTGGTGCAGGCCACCGTGCACCGCATGCAGCGGCGGGGCAGCCAGGCCAAGCTGGCGGCGGCCGAACCCCTGTTCGTGATCGCAGCTGAACGGTGATCCCTCCCCCCCGCACCACCACCTCGCTGCCGAGGCTGCTGAGCGGCTGGGCCGCCGGGGGCTTCGGGTTCGTGGTGGTCTGGCTCGGGGGCTGGTGGTTCACCGCCGCCGTGGGTCTGATCGTGCACCTGGGCCTGCTGGAGTTCTTCCGCATGGCCCAGTTCAAGGGCATCAGGCCGGCGGTGCGCACCACCCTGGTGGCCGTGCAGCTGTTGCTGATCTCCACCCAGGCCGCGGCCCTCAGCCCCGATCGCGGTGCCCTGGTGCATGCCGTGGCGGCAGCCGTGCTGCCCGCCTCCGGGGCGGTGATCTGCGGCTGGTTGCTGCTTCAGCCGCGCACCGGCACCATCGCCGACATCGCCGCCTCGGTGTTCGGCCTGTTCTATCTCGGCTATCTGCCCAGCCACTGGATCCAGCTGCGGGCCCTGGTGGATCCCGCCCTGGCCCCGGCCCTGGCCCGCCTGGGCGGGCCCTGGAGTTCGGGCCTGGGGCTCACCCTGCTGGCCTGCTTCCTGATCGTGGCCACCGACATCGGCTCCTATGTGATCGGCCGGCGCGGGGGCCGCCACCCCCTCTCGCCGATCTCCCCCGGCAAAACGGTGGAAGGGGCCTGCGGCGGCCTGGTCTGCGCTGCCCTGGTGGGCGCCCTGGGGGGTGTGCTGCTGGGCTGGCGCCTGGGGCCGCCGGCGGGGGCCACCCTCGGGGTGGTGGTGGCGGTGTTCGCCCTGGTGGGCGACCTCACCGAATCGATGATGAAGCGCGATGCGGGCCTCAAGGATTCCGGTGATGTGATCCCCGGCCACGGCGGCGTGCTCGACCGGATCGACAGCTACCTGTTCGTGCCGGCGGTGGTGGTCTCCCTGGTGACCCTGGTGCTGCCGCTGCTGGAGCGGGGCTGAGCCCGGCCGGATCAGGGCAGCACCCTGGCGCTGCCGTGCAGCTCCAGCAGGCCGGTGCCCACCAGGGCCTCCTCGATCCGGATGTTGGGATCCATGGGCAGGCGGCTGGCGACGGTGCCGTCGAGCCGGTGGAACACCACGGTGCCATCGCTGGCCTGGGGCCGGGTGGCCACCCGCAGCGGCTGGCTGTCGCCCGGCGGCGGCGGCGCCTCCAGCACCAGCTGGTCGTCGCTCACCCGCAGGGCGGCCAGCGGTCCCACGCCGATCACCTCCTCGGCCAGGCCATCGCCGATCTGGCGCCATGGCTCCAGGCTCAGGGCCTGGCTGAGGCCATCGCCGCTGAACACCACCATGCCCTGGATCCGGAACGGCTGATCCAGCAGGGCCCCGCCGCCGCGCAGCAGCTGGCCCATCCGCACCCGGATCGGCTCGCTCTCCAGCTCCACCCGTTCGATCGGCAGATCCCGGTACCGCACCCGCCGGGCCCGCAGGCGCACGCCGCTCAGTTCACCGCGCAGCAGCTGGCGGGTGTTGCCCAGCAACTGGATCTCCAGCGATCCGATGGCCTGGCACTGGCGACGAAGCCACATCTCCAGGCCCCGGGCCAGCAGGCCCAGCACCGGACCGCCGCCGTCGTCGCTGGCAAGGGATGGGGTGTCCATGGTGGACGTGCGGCTCACCCGGCAGTCTTACCCCAGCGCTGGCTCCCCGGGCCAGTGGCGCCAGCGCTGGGCCACCAGGGCCGGCTGGTCGAGGTGGGGCAGGTGGCCGCAGCGCTCCACCAGCTCCAGCCGCGATCCCAGCAGGGCCTCGGCCGCCCGCTTCTGCGGCGGCCGCAGGATCCGGTCGTCGGCCCCCCAGAGCACGTGCAGCGGCTGGGGTGGCAGGGGGTCACCGCAGCCGGCGAAGCCGCCGGAGCGGGCAAAGCGGGCCAGGGCCGCGGCCCAGCCCGGTGAGCGCAGGTGCAGACAGGCGATCTCCAGTTCGGCGGGCCCCACGGCGGTGTCGGGATCGGCGAAGGCACTGCGGCACAGCCCCCGGCGCACCCCCTCCAGGGCAAGAAAGCGCACCCCCAGGCCATCGAGCAGGGGCGGCAGGGGCATGGGCCGGCCCGTGAGGCCCGCGGGCGCCAGCAGCAGCAGCCGCTCCACCCGCTCCGGCCGGCTCCGGGCCAGCACCACCGCCACCGAACCGCCCATGGAGGCACCGATCACACCCAGGGGGTGGGGATGGTCGGCCGCCAGCCGCTGCAGCAGCGCTTCCAGGTGCGCCAGCACCGGTGCCGGCCCCTGGCTGGCGCCGTCGGCGCGGGGGCAGAAGCCGAAGCCATGCAGATCGGGAATGATCAGCGTGTGGTTGCCGGCCAGCAGCGGTGCCAGGCGCCGGAATTCCAGAAACGAGCTGTCGAAGCCGTGCAGCAGCAGCAGCGGCGGCCCCTGGCCCAGCACCGCCACCGGCCACTCCCCCGCCAGACCCGGCAGCGGCCACCAGCGCACGGCCGCTGCCAGTGCGCGGCCGAGGGGATCGATCAGGCCTTCGGCGGCCCATGCCACCAATGCCTGGTTGCTGGCCCCGGCCGGGATCGGGCTGGTGGTCATGCCGGCTGCCGGGCGTTGCAGCTCACCAGGGCCGCCAGCAGGTCGTGGGGCGACACCGCAAAGGGCAGGTGGTGCAGGTCGGAGTCGCTTCGGCAGGCAAAGGCGCACACCGCCTCCAGGTCGGGCAGGCTGGCGGAGCCCAGGCCCAGCTCGGGCAGCGACACCGGCAGCTGCAGCGCCTCGAAGAACGGGATCAGCTGGCGGCGGGCCTGGCCCGCCAGCTGGTTGCCGCCCACCAGCTCCTCGAGCCGCAGCTGCACCAGGATCCCGAAGCCCACCTTTTCGCCATGCAGGTGGCCGTGGGTGGTGGCCAGCTGGGTGAGGCCGTTGTGCACCGCATGGGCGGCCACGGTGCGGCAGCGGGCACCGCCGATGCCGCCGATCAGGCCGGCGGTGAGGCCACAGGCCTCGGCCACCCGCTCCCAGGCCTCGGAGGCCGGATCCTGGAGCGCGGCCTGGCCATCGAGCAGCAGCTGATCGCGCAGCACCCGCGCCATCTGCACCGCCTGCTGGATCAGGCCGTCGCCGCTGGCGCCGCTGCTCACCGAAGCCTCGTACCACTTGGCCATCGCGTCGGCGATGCCGCTGGCCAGGGTGCGGGCCGGCGCCTGCCGCACCAGCTCGTGGTCAAAGATCAGCAGCTCCGGGCAGCGGTGCAGGGCCACGTCGTGGCGGAAGGCGCCCGCTTCGCTGTAGACATTGGCCAGGGCGGTCCAGCCGGCGCAGGTGGCGGCGCTGGTGGGCACCGTGACGCAGGCCAGGTCGAGGCGGTGGGCCAGCAGCTTGCCGGCATCGAGCACCTTGCCGCCGCCGATGGCCAGCACCAGATCGCAGCGGCCGTCGCGGGCGGCGGCCGCCAGCCGTGCCAGGTCGCTCTCACAGCAGTCGTGCTGCAGCTCGGCGGTGGTGGTGGTCAGGTCGAGGGTGGCCAGCTCGCCGGCGAGCTGCTGGCGCAGGCCCGCCGTGGCGGCGCTGCGGCCCACCAGCAGGGGCCGGCGCCCCAGGGCGGCGAGCCGCGGCAGGCCATCGGTCCAGGCGCCGCTGCCGCGCAGCACCTGGGCCGGAGCGATCTGATGGGAGCTGGGACTGGTGCTCATGGTGGCTGGGCGGGCGGGTCGCTGCGCTGTGGGGTCCGTTGCCCCGTTTCCGTTGCGCGGTTGATTCACTGTATTGAGGGGCCCTGGCGATCGCTGCAGGCCCGCACCCCCGCGGCGTTCAGCCCGGGGTGGTTGCGGCGCTGCTGACGGTCCGTTGACAGGTTTGGTTCCGCTCAGCACATTGAGGCGGATCCATGCTGGTTTCCCTGTGCCCGCTGTTCTGAATGCCACGGTGGATGCGTTTGTGTCTGCCTGGAACCGCTCTTTTGACTACACCGGCCGATCCAGGCGTGGCGATTACTGGTATTTCGCCCTCGCCAATCTGATTCTGAGCATCGTTTTGCTGCTGCTCAGCAATCTCTCCACATTCTTCGGGTGGATCTACTCGATCTGGAGCGTGGCCACCATCATTCCCGGCCTGTCGCTGAGTGTGCGGCGGCTGCGGGATGCGGGCAAGCACTGGGCCTGGCTGTTCATCGGCCTGATTCCGCTGGTGGGCGCCATCTGGCTGATCTGGCTGTTCATTCAGCCTTCTGTCGGCTGAA
>JBKDDA010000006.1:0-20077 GCA_046313055.1 Synechococcaceae cyanobacterium
CTGATCGACGGGCTCGAGATGCTGGTGCAGCAGGGGGCAGCCTCGCTGCGGCTCTGGAGCGGCCGGGCGGAGGTGCCCGTGGCGGCGATGCGCGCGGCGGCCCTGGAGCGGCTCACGGCCGGGCCGGGGCCGGCCCCCTAGCCTGGGGCGACCCCGGCCCCGGCCCCCACCGGCCCCCACCCATGGACGCCCCCCCGATCTGGCAGCGGCTGCTGGCAGCCCTGGCCTACCTGCTGCCCTGGGCCGATGCCATCGAATTCGGGCGCAGCCTCTATTCACTGGTGCCCCAGCTGCAATGGCTGCAGCTGCCGGCCCTGCCGCTGCTGCAGCTGCAGATGGGCATTCCCTTCGGCGGTCTGGTGCTGTTTCTGGCCCTCTACCTGGGGGTCGTGCGCAATGGCCAGGTGCCCTACCCCCTGCGCTTCAACGTGCTGCAGGCGATCCTGCTGGACATCGTGCTGGTGGTGCTGGCCCTGGCCTTCCGCACCCTGCTGGTGCCCCTGGGCGCCGGCTTTGCGGTGCGCACCCTGAGCAACACGGTGTACCTGGGAGCCCTGGTGCTGGTGGTCTACGCCATGGTCCAGAACCTGCGGGGCCGCGAAGCGGACATTCCCACGGTGTCGGAAGCGGTTCGCATGCAGCTGCCCTGACCGGCGCCAGACCCCGAAACGGGCCGGTACGGCCGCTGCGATAGGTTCAGAGACCCGTCGCTGCAGGGCAGCCGCCCCTCAGCCTCATCCCTGGCCGCTCCCCCACGGGGGGCAGGCGGGGTGCCCACGACGCTCCAAACCGTCCATGACCGACACCTATTACGAGACCATGTACATCCTCCGGCCGGACATTCCGGAGGAAGAAGTGGAGAGCCACGTCACCAAGTACCGGGACCTGCTGGTGGAAGCCGGCGGCGAAGTGCTTGACACCCAGATGCGGGGCAAGCGGCGGCTGGCCTATCCGATCGCCAAGCATCGGGAGGGCATCTACGTGCAGCTCAACCACAACGGCGACGGCCAGCAGGTGGCTCCCCTGGAGCGGGCCATGCGCCTTTCCGAAGACGTGATCCGCTACCTGACCGTGAAGCAGGATGGACCCATGCCTCCGCCGCGGTCGATTCCGGCGGCGGTGGCCGACACCGTGGAGGCCCCCAGCACCGCGCCGGTGGGCAGCTGACCCCGGCATTCAGCCCAGGCCTGAGGAAGGGGTTCGATGAGCGAAGAAACCTCCCGGGAGGTGGAGCTTCTGGAACGGGAACTCAGCGCCTGCCGTGCTGAGATCGCCGCCCTGCAGGATCTGCTGGAGGATCTCCCCGGCATCTTTGAAAGCAAATTCCGCCAGCGGCTGCAACCGTTGCTGGAGCAGCGGGACCAGTTGATGCAGGACAACCAGGCCCTGCGGCAGCAGATGCTGGCCCATCAGCAGGCCGGTGCCGACCCCCGCCGCTGGCTGCCCGATGCCGATGGCCCTCCGGCCGGGCGCGAGCCGGGCCTGGGCCAGCGGCTGCGGCGGATCTTCAGCCGCGGTGCCGGCCCTCAGCCCCGCTGACGGGCGGCCCAGAGCCGGGTCGGCAGACCCCAGACGTAGATGAAACCCTCAGCGGCCCGGTGGTCGAAACGATCTTCGGCGCCGTAGGTGGCCATGTCGGGCACGTAGAGGCTGTCGCTGCTGCTGCGGCCAACCACGGTGGCATTGCCCTTGTGCAGCTTCACCCGCACCGTGCCGTTCACGGAGGCCTGGGTGCGGTCGATGAAACCGTCGATCGCCTGCTTCAGCGGTCCGAACCAGAGACCCTGATACACCAGGTCGGCCCACTGCCCCTCCAGCTGCCGCTTGGTGCGCATCACATCGGCGGCCAGGGTGAGGCTTTCCAGCTCCTGGTGGGCGCGGATCAGCAGCAGCAGGCCCGGGGTTTCATAGATCTCGCGACTCTTGATGCCCACCACCCGGTTCTCCACCATGTCGAGCCGACCGAAGCCGTGCAGGCCGGCCAGCTCGTTGGCCCGCCGCACCACGCTCACCGGATCGAGACGGGCGCCGTCGATGCTCACCGGATCGCCCCGCTCGAAGCCGATCTCCACGATCTGGGGCTGGTCGGGCGCTGCCGCCACCGAACGGGTGAGGGCGTAGATCTCCTCAGGCGGCTCCACGGCCGGATCCTCCAGCTCACCGGCCTCGATCGAGCGGCCCAGCAGGTTGAGGTCGATGGAATAGGGCGAGGCCTTGCTCACCGGCGCCGGAATGCCGCAGCGTTCGCCGTAGGCAATCGTTTCCTCCCGGCTCATGCCCCATTCCCGGGCCGGGGCCAGCACCTTGAGACCCGGCGCCAGGGCGCCGATCGCCACATCGAAGCGCACCTGATCATTGCCCTTGCCGGTGCAGCCATGGGCCACCGCATCGGCCCCCACCTCCCGGGCGATCTCCACCAGCCGGCGGGCGATCAGGGGCCGGGCCAGGGCGGTGGACAGCGGATAGCGGCCCTCATACAGAGCATTGGCGCGGATCGCCGGCAACGCGAACTCGCAGATGAAAGGCTCGATCAGATCGCCCACGATCGACTGGCTGGCGCCCGAATCGAGGGCTTTCTGCCGGATCGGTTCGAGCTCGTCGCCCTGGCCCAGGTCGGCGGCGAAGGTGATCACCTCCTCCACGCCCCACTCCTGCCGGAGATAGGGGATGCACACGCTGGTGTCCACACCACCGGAATACGCCAGCACCGCCTTCTTGGCCCGACCCATCTGGGCTGCTCCCATTCACATCCCACCGATTGTCCCCCGCGACGGGCATGCGTGAGGGTGACTACAGTGAAGGATTGGCACGGGCAGCGCCGCAGGCGACCGGATCCGTACCGCAAGCCCGCCACCGGAGATCGAACCAGCCCATGAGCAGACTCGACAGCGTGAATCCCTCGCTCACCCGTTTCCGTCGGGATGAGCCCGCACCGGTGCTGCCCCTGCGCGACGAACCTGACCTGCTCAGCCTGCTTGAGGCCAGCGGCCGGCTGGTGGCCGACGAGGAAACGGCCAGCACCGATGTGAGCACCGTGGAGGAAGAGGAGCTCTCGGCGCTGATGGGCGAGAAGGAGGACTACAACCAGGCCGATGAGCAGCCTGAGGAAGACTGGGAAGACTGATCCACCGGTCCCCCCCGCATCCGTTCCTGTGGCACCGTCATCTCCGGCCCTGAAACTGCACGATGGCCGGGTGACGGCCGGCCTGCTGGCCCTGGCCGTTCTGGCGAGCACCCTGCTGGCCGACTGGCGGCTGGCCAACTCGGTGCTCACCCTGCCCCTGGTGGTGGCGACCCTGGTGAGTGCCGGCGTGGCCGCCTGGGGCGTGCCGCGGCTGCGGGCCCTGAAGCTGGGCCAGGTGATCCGCAGCGAAGGGCCCCAGGCCCACCACAGCAAGGCCGGCACCCCCACCATGGGGGGCCTGCTGGTGGTGCCGGTGGGGGTGATCATCGGCTGTCTGATCAGCCCCGGCGATGGTCGCCTGCCGGCGGTGGCCGCGATCACCCTGGCCACCATGGCGATCGGCGCCATCGACGACTGGCGCAGCCTCACCCGCCGCACCAACACCGGCCTCACCCCCAGGGGCAAACTGCTGCTGCAGACCCTGGCCTCGGCCCTGTTCCTGCTGTGGGCCGGGGTGGCCGGCTGGCTGGGGGCCAATCCCGGCGATGTGGCCCTGCCCTTCGGCTGGACCCTGCCCCTCGGCCTGCTGATCTGGCCCCTGGCCCTGTTCGTGTTTCTGGCCGAGGGCAACGCCACCAACCTCACCGATGGTCTCGACGGCCTGGCCGGTGGCTGCGGCGCCATCGTGTTCACCGGCATGGGCCTGCAGCTGATGCTGCGCGGCCACAACGGTGACCCGGCCCTGGCCGCCTTCTGCCTGGCCATGGCCGGCTGCTGGCTGGGGTTCCTCAGCCAGAACCGCCATCCGGCGCGGGTGTTCATGGGCGACACCGGCTCCCTGGCCATGGGTGCTGCCCTGGCAGCGGTGGCCGTGCTCAGCAACAGCCTCTGGCCCCTGCTGGTGATGGGCGGCGTGTTTCTGGCCGAATCGGTGTCGGTGATCCTGCAGGTGTGGGTGTTCAAGGCCACCAAGGGCGCCGATGGCCAGGGTCGCCGCCTGTTCCGCATGGCACCCCTGCATCACCACTACGAGCTGGGGGGCATGGCCGAGCAGCAGGTGGTGGTCGCCTTCTGGCTCACCAGCCTGGGGCTGGTGCTGCTGGCCCTGCTCCTGCTCCCCTAGCTGATGTCGCCATGCTCTACTTCAACTGGAGAGAAGCCGGCCTGACGGCCGATTGCGCCAGCCTCGATGCCATGGCCGCCCGCTTTGAGGAAGCGGCCCAGCTGATGCGGCGGATGGCGGCCGAGGGCTTTCGCCTGGAGCGCCACACCGATGGGGTGCGGATCATCCACGCCGACCCGAGCGTGTTCGAGGCCTACGGATTCATCAACGAGGCCCCGCCGGAACGCCAGCTCACCCTGCTCGACGACACCAACGGGTCCTGACGAGGCGCCAGGCTCGCCGGGGGCGGCGCCGGCGGGCCTCAACCACTGCGGCGCAGGTAGCCCACCAGCCACACGACCACGAAGGCCAGCGAGGAGATCGCCAGATAGATCAGGGTCCAGCGTTGCAGGGTGGCGATGTCAGGCCCGAAGGGCAGACCTGAGGCGGCATCGCCGGCGGTGCGCAGGGCCAGGGGCAGCACGGCGGCAGGAATCTCCGGGGTCATGGTGCCAGGCTACGGCGCTGGGGCAGGATCAGCCCAGAGCAGCGCCTCCGAGCCATGACGTTCGCCCCCCCGCCCGCTGCGGAGCGGCCGTTTCCCCGCACGCTGATGCTGCTGGGCAGCGGCGAACTGGGCAAGGAGGTGGCGATCGCGGCCCAGCGCCTGGGGTGCCGCGTGATCGCCGTGGATCGCTACGCCGATGCACCGGCGATGCAGGTGGCCGATGCGGCCGAGGTGATCGCCATGACCGACCCGGAGGCGCTCACCGCCGTGGTGCGGCGCCACCGGCCCGAGCTGGTGATTCCGGAGATCGAGGCCCTGGCGGTGGATGCCCTGGCGGCCCTGGAGGCCGAGGGGATCACGGTGATCCCCACCGCCCGCGCCACGGCGGTGACCATGAACCGCGACCGGATCCGCGACCTGGCGGCCAACGAGCTGGGGCTGCGCACGGCCCGCTTTGCCTATGCCGCCAGCGCCGCGGAACTGGCCGCCGCCGCCGCACCGCTGGGCTGGCCGGTGGTCGTGAAACCGGTGATGAGTTCCTCGGGCAAGGGCCAGAGCGTGGTGCGG
The DNA here is from genome assembly GCA_046313055.1 of Synechococcaceae cyanobacterium. Lineage (GTDB taxonomy): Bacteria > Cyanobacteriota > Cyanobacteriia > PCC-6307 > Cyanobiaceae > Cyanobium. The sequence continues at coordinate 5,302 of JBKDDA010000006.1, forward strand.
GGGCCGGAGGGCATCGCGGCGGCCTGGCAGGCGGCAATGGCCGGTGCCCGCGGCTCCGGCGAACGGGTGATCGTGGAGGAATTCCTGCGCTTCGACCTGGAGATCACCCTGCTGACCGTGCGCCAGTGGAACGGACCCACCCTGTTCTGCCCGCCGATCGGCCACCTGCAGGAGGGGGGTGACTACCAGTGCAGCTGGCAGCCGGCGGCCCTCGATGGCCAGGCCCTGGCCCAGGCCCAGGCCATGGCCCGCACGGTCACCGACAACCTGGGTGGAGCCGGGCTGTTCGGCGTGGAGTTCTTTCTCTGCGGCGAACCCGGCCGGCAGGAGGTGGTGTTCTCGGAACTGTCGCCCAGGCCGCACGACACCGGCCTGGTGACCCTGGCGGCCCAGAATCTGAGCGAGTTCGAGCTGCATCTGCGGGCGGTGCTGGGCCTGCCGATCCCGGCGATTCAGATCCGGGGTGCCGCCGCCAGCCGCGTGATCCTGGCCCCCCCCACGGCAACCGCCCCGGCGCCGGTGCGGATCGATGGCGTGGCCCAGGCCCTGGCGCAGCCGGAGAGCTCGGTGCTGCTGTTCGGCAAGCCCGAACTGCGGCCGGGGCGGCGCATGGGCGTGGCCCTGGCCCTGGGCAGCAGCGTGGCCGAAGCACGCTGCCGGGCCGATGCGGCGGCGGCCTGCATCCGCGTGACGGCGGACCCGTGAACCGACACAGCCCCTGGTGAGAAGCCAAACCTGGCCTTAACGTGCGGACCTTCAGGGACCACCATGAGCCAGGCGCCTTCCCCGTCCACCCGTCCCCTGAAGCGTCTGGCCGGCATGACGGGTGCGGAACGGCGCAAACGGGGACGGCGGCCTGCCGATCAGGTCACCGAAACCGGCGTGGTCACACCCCTCACCCGGCCAGCCGCCAACGGACGCCCGCAGCGGCGACCCGTGCCCGGCCGGCGACCGCGGGGCGGCCTGCCGCTGCTGCCCTTTCTGGCCGGGATCGCCCTGGGCTACGCCCTCGCCAGCCCCCTGCCCCAACGCCTGGCCAGCGCCATGGTTCCCGGCCTGGCGGGCCTGCTGCATGCGCCGGCGGGGCTGGCACCCCTGCTGGATCCGCTGGGCATCGGCCGGCGCCACATTCTGGTGATCGGCACCGACGCGGTGGGCGCCAACACCGATGTGATCCTGGCGATCCGGGTGAAGGACGGACGCACCGAGATCACCCAGGTGCCGCGGGACACCTACATCGAGACCCAGGACCTGGGGGTGGTGAAGGCCAACAGCCTTTATGCCTACGGCGGCCTCAAACGGGCCCGCAGCGAGCTGTCGGGGCTGCTGGCGGCACCCCTGGATCGCCACCTGCGGGTCAACCTGGCCGCCGTGACCAAGGTGGCCGATGCCCTGGGGGGCGTGGAGATCGATGTGCCCAAGCGGATGTATTACACCGACAGCCACCAGGACCTGACCATCGACCTCTATCCGGGCCGGCAGGTGCTGCGGGGCCACGACCTGGAGGGCTACCTGCGCTTCCGGCACGATGAAGCGGGAGACATCGGCCGCATGGAGCGCCAGCGGCAGGTGCTGGGGGAAGTGTTCCGCCGGATGGCCAATCCCACCACCCTGGCCCAGCTGCCGGCCCTGCTGAAGATCGCCGGCGAAGACATCGAAACCGACCTCTCGCCCCTGGAATTCACCCGTCTGCTGACGGCCATGACCCGCACCAACCTCAGCACCAGGATGCTGCCGGGCCGGGCTTACTGGCACAACGATCTCAGCTACTGGATGCCGTTGAACAACGCCCACTACAGCAGCCACGACGGCGAGCAGGACCCACCGCTCTAGGGATCCGCCCGGAATGCTCAGGGGCGCTGGAGAAAGCGGTGGTGCTCCAGGCCGTCGATCAACCCCCAGGCCTGGGGCCGGGGCGAGAAGAACACGCGCCGCTGGCCCCGCATGGCGTCCATGGCGGGGTCATGGTCCTCCGGCACCACGGCCAGGGGCAGGCCGCCCAGCAGTTCGCCGTCTCCCTGCTGGCTGGCGCCCACCAGGATGCGGGTGAGCGGCAGGTGCCAGCGCAGGGCCACATAGCGGATCGCCTCGGCCTTGGAGGCCGTGAGCGGCAGCACATCGAGGTACCAGTGCTGGAACAGGTGCGGCCGGGCCAGCACCCCGTGCTGGCGCAGGGTGTGGCGGACCATGGGCAGGATGCTCGGATCGGGCTGGCGCAGCAGGTAGCTCACCTTGAACGGACCCTGATCATCGGGGCCCTGCAGATGCAGGCGTGCGCCCAGGTCGGCGATCGCCGCCTCCACGGCGGCCCGGTTCCAATGCCGGCCGATGTGGCTGAGCCAGTGGTCATCGGCCTCGAAGGGCGGGCTGGCGCCGTAGTGGATCTCGGTGCCGGTGCGGGTGATCCAGAGGCCGGGGGGCGGCAGGTGCAGCTCCCCGAAGCGATGGCGGGCCGAGCGGAAACCACGGCCCGTGCAGACCGCCACCTCCAGCTGGTCATCGGCCTGCAACCGGCGGCGCAGTTCGGCCAGGCTGGCATGGTCCGGGCTGGAGAGGCCGGCATCGAGAGCCAGCACCAGCAGGCGCCGGCCGGCGCCGGTGGATCCGGCCGTCTGGGCGGGCAGCAACCAGGGGCAGCGCTGGCGGGGCTGGGTGCGGCGGGCCACGGCATCGGCCTCGCCCAGGTAGGTGCACACATGGGCATCCCAGCTGAAGTGGCGGCTGATGGCCTCCACGCCGTTGTCGGCCCAGCGGCGCCAGCGGCGGGGCTCCGCCAGCGCGGCCTCCAGCGACAGCTGCAACGCCTCGGGGTCGGAGACATCGGCCAGCAGACCATTGGCGCAGCGCTCAAGAATGTCCTGGGGGCCGCCGTCATCGGTGGCGACCACCGGCAGGCCGGAGGCGGCGGCCTCCAGCAGGGTGAGCCCGAAGGGTTCGGTGAGCGCCGGGTTCACAAACACGCCGCCCCGTCGGGCGGCCCAGCGATAGAAGGCCGGGATCTGGTGGCGCTGGTGCTGCTTGGGATAGGCGACCTGGCCGTAGAGGTCGAACCGGTCGACCAGCTCGAACACCTGCTGGAGCACCTCCCGCTGGCTGCGTTCGAGGTCGCCGGGATCCTCGCGGCAACCGAGCACGAGCACCAGATTGGCCTGCTGACGCAGCAGGGGCGAGCGACCGAACACCTCCACCAGGGCCGGAATGTTCTTGCGGCGGTCGGGCCGGCAGATCGCCAGCAGGGGCGGCCGGGCGGGATCCCGCAGGAAGGGGGCCAGCATCGCCTCCACGGCGCCATCGTCGGCGCCGGCCAGGGGCGGATGGAAGGCCCGCAGATCCACCCCCGGCGCGATCACCCGGGCACGGTCCGGCTGGAAGGCCTGGTAACGGCTGTATTGCTGCTCCCGTTCCTGGCGGGTGCTGGTCACCACCAGATCGGCATGGGTGAGGGCCAGCTCCTCGGCCTCAATGCGCCGGTCCATGGCGTATTGCTGGTCGATCTGGCGGGGATCCAGGCCGCTGGCCACCAGGCGCCGGCGTTTCTCCCGGCCGAGGGAATGGCCGGTGAACAGCAGCGGCACCCCGAGCCGGCGGCGCAGCACGGCGCCCACGTAGCCGGCATCGGCGTAGTGGGCGTGGATCCAGTCGGGCAGGCGGGGGCGGCTGAGGAGATCTTCCGTGAGGCGGTCGGCCAGCTCATCGAGGTGGGGCCAGAGCAGCTCCTTGCGCAGATAGCGCCTGGGGCCGAAGGCCAGGCGCCGGATGATGGTGCCCTCGGGCAGGGTCTCCAGGGGAACGGCGTAATCGCGGGAGACCCGGCGGTCGTCGATCAGCCGGGTGACCACCTCCACCCGGTCCACCTCGGGCCGGGCGGCCATGGTGCGGGCCAGTTCGAGCACGTAGGTGGTCTGGCCACCGGTATCGGCATCGCGCCCCAGTTCAAGGTCATGGCCACGGAACAGGCCATGCAGATGGAGGTGAAGGATGTGATGACCCATGGAGCAAACCGTGGGCGGTGGTTCCATCCATAGCGACGTTGCGGGGATCCGTCTGCCGGGGGCAGGGTCGGAGAACCGCTCCCGGCACTGGGTTCACAGCATGAGACTCATGCGAGGCCATGGGTTCCGCCCGGCACCAACCCGCCTGAAAGTGTTGCGAAATGTGTGCGGATCGCCACCAGCGATGGTCAGCGGGGCGCCATCTGGCCGGTCACATTGACCAAAGGAATGGCGCCGTCACCCCAGCCGGTCGGGGGCAGCAGATCGGGGGCTCCGGGGCCGGGTCGCACCTTGCCGCCGGCCTGGTAGGCGCCGTTGACCCAGCTCAGCAGCAGGGCCCGCAACGGCGTGCCGTCTCCATCGGCCGGCGCCCGCAGATTGAAGTGATCACCGCCGGAGGCCAGCACCAGCCGATGGCCGTAGGTGCCGGCACCACTGCGGCCGAAGGGGGCGAGCGCCTCCGGGTCGGGCGGCACCACCCAGTCGCGTGAGCCGGTCACCAGCAGGGCCCGGGCCTGCATGCGAACCGCCGACTCGTGGTCGAACAGCAGCGACAGGGGCGGGCTCACCGCCGCGATCGCCACCACCCGTGGATCGGCCAGGGAGCTGTGGTCGGCCGAGCTGAGAAAACTGCACTGCAACACCCAGCTGAGATTGCGATCCGGGCTGGTGATCGAGGCGCACGACTGGCGCAGCTTGTCCGACTCGGTGATGGCACCACCGAGCTGCAGGGCGGTGGTGGCACCCCATGAATGGCCGATCACCACCACCCGATCGGGGCTGACGCCGGCCACGCCGGCCAGCAGCCCGCCCGCCACGGCGTCGAGGGCGGCCCGCACGTCGAGCGGACGCAGCCGCAGCTCCTCCGGACTGGGGGGCGGCACCTCACCCGAGAGCATGGCCTCCTGCTGGCTGCTGTCGCTGCCGGGGTGGCGGGGCAGCAGCACGGTGTAGCCGTGGCTGGCCAGGTGCTGGCCCCAGCCCTCGAAGCTCTCGGGGCTGTCCCAGAGACCATGGGAGATCACCACCAGCCGGCCATTGGCGCCCGACTGGGGTTGCAGCAGCACCAGGGGCAGGGGGCCGCTGCGGTGGGCCACCGGCAGGCTGCGTTCGCTGCGGGCCACGCTGGCCGGGCCGGGCCGGGTCGCCGCCCCATCGGCGCCGGCCGGCCGGTCCTGGGCGAGCAGCTGGTCGGCCTGGCGCTGCTGGCTGGCCAGCCGCTTCACGAACACACCGGCCTGGGCCAGGTCGATCTCGGCGGTGCGGCCGGGGAGAGCCTGCAGCAGATCGAGGATCGTGGGCCGGCCGCGGGCCGCCAGGCGATTGATGATGTCAAGCAGCACCTGGGTCTCGATCTGGCGGCTGGGGGCGCCGTCGATGGTGGTGAAGCTGGAGAGGATCAGCCTCACCTGGCTGGCCAGGGGCGTGCCGGCCACGTTGTTGATCACCGGCAGCGGCAGGGGCGTGGCGAAGATCTCCACCAGCCGGCTGGCGAAGGTGCCCCCCAGGGCCCGGTCCAGCTCGGCCATGTCGCTGTGGCCCGCCAGCAGGGCGTCGGCCGAGCGGAGTTCGCCCAGCCGCACCGTGAAGGCGGTGTCCACGATCGGCAGATCCAGCTTCACGGTGTCGAGCGCCCGGGCCGGGTGCGGTGCCGCCAGCAGGCCGGCGGCGGCCAACACGCCGGTGCCCAGGCCCCTGCCCAGGCCCTTGCCCAGGGCACGGAGAACAGAAAAGCGCAGCGGGGCAGTCATTCCGGCCGGGTCGGTCGGTGGCGATGGTAGGCCGGACAGCTGAAATCGACAGCCGGGCCCCGGGCCTCAGGCCGCCAGTGCCTCGGGCGGGTGCTGGGCCAGCACCTGACCCAGATAGCGGCCGGTGTGGCTGGTGGGGTGGGCGGCCACCTGCTCGGGCGTGCCGCAGACCACGATCTCGCCGCCCCTGTCGCCGCCTTCGGGGCCCAGGTCCACGATCCAGTCAGCGCAGCGGATCACATCAAGGTTGTGCTCGATCACCAGGATCGAGTTGCCCTTGTCCACCAGCCTCTGCATCACATCCATGAGCTTGTGCACGTCGTAGAAGCTCAGGCCGGTGGTGGGTTCATCGATCAGATAGAGGGTCTTGCCGGTGGCGCGGCGGGAGAGCTCGGTGGCCAGCTTCACCCGCTGGGCCTCGCCGCCGGAGAGGGTGGGCGCGGGCTGGCCCAGGCGCACGTAACCCAGGCCCACATCCACCAGGGTGCGCAGCCGGTCGGCGGCCTGGGGAATGGCACTGAACACCTCGGCGGCCTGTTCGACCGTCATCTGGAGCACATCGGCGATCGTGTGGCCCCGGTAGGTCACCTGCAGGGTTTCGCGGTTGTAGCGGGCCCCCTTGCAGACATCGCACTGCACGTACACATCGGGCAGAAAGTTCATCTCGATCACGTTGACCCCCTGGCCGCTGCAGGCCTCACAACGGCCGCCCTTGACGTTGAAGCTGAACTGGCCCACCTGATAGCCACGGGCCTTGGCCTCCACCGTGGCGGCGAACACCTGGCGGATCGGATCGAAGGCGCCCGTGTAGGTGGCGGGATTGGAGCGGGGGGTGCGGCCGATCGGGCTCTGGTCGATCACGATCACCTTGTCGATCGCCTTGATGCCGCGCAGCTCCTCCAGCCCGGCGGGAAAGGGCACCTTGTGGCCCAGCTGGTGCTCGAGGGCGGGGTGCAGCAGTTCGTTGACCAGGGTGCTCTTGCCGCTGCCGCTGACCCCGGTCACGGCCACCAGCCGGCCCAGGGGGATCTCCACATCGAGGTTCTGGAGGTTGTTGCGTCGGCAGCCCGCGAGGGTGAGCCGCCGGCTGCCGCCGGTGCGGCGCACCGCCGGGGTGGGAATGGAACGGCGACCCGAGAGGTAGGCGCCGGTGAGCGACTCCTCGCAGGCCAGCAGGGCCCCCAGATCGCCCTGGGCCACGATCCGACCGCCGTGCACCCCGGCACCGGGGCCGATGTCCACCAGGTGGTCGGCCATGCGGATCGTGTCTTCGTCGTGCTCGACCACGATCAGGGTGTTGCCCAGGTCGCGCAGGCGGGTGAGGGTGGCGAGCAGGCGGTCGTTGTCGCGCTGGTGCAGGCCGATGCTCGGTTCATCGAGCACATAGAGCACCCCGGTGAGGCCGGCACCGATCTGGGTGGCCAGGCGGATGCGCTGGGCTTCGCCACCGCTGAGGGTCATGGCCGGTCGATCGAGGCTGAGGTAGTCGAGACCCACATCGAGCAGAAAGCGGAGCCGCATGCGGATCTCCCGCAGCACCAGCTCACCGATCTGGATCTGGCGGGCATTGAGCAGGGGTGCGGAGCCCTCGCTGGAGCCCACCCCCATCAGGGCCTCGATCCGCTGGAGGGTTTCGGCCACGCTCACCGCCGTGAGCTCGTGAATGGCGTAGGGACCCACCTTCACCGCCAGCACCTCGGGCCGCAGCCGCAACCCCTGGCAGGTGGCGCAGGGCACCAGGTCGAGAAATTTCTCGAGTTTCTGGCGGATCGATTCACCGCCGGCATCACGCAGCTGCCGCTCCAGAATCGGCAGGATGCCTTCAAACGGCCGGCTGTAGACCTGGCCCTTGCGGTAGCGGCTGTCAGCCTGGATGGGGATCGGCTCACGGCTGCCGTTCAGCAGCACATCGCGCTGCTGATCAGTGAGCTGATTCCAGGGGGTCTTGATCTCAAAGCCAAAGGCTTCACCCACCGAATAGAGGAGGGAGAAGTAATAGGAATTGTCCTTATCGCTCCAGGGGGCAATCGCCGCATAGACCGGCAGCGTGGGGTCAGGCACGACCCGCTCCAGGGTGAACCTGCGCAGGTGGCCGATGCCATGGCAATCGGGGCAGGCGCCATAGGGGCTGTTGAAGGAGAACAACCGGGGCGAAAGCTCCTCGATCACGGCCCCGTGCTCGGGGCAGGCGTAGTTCTCGGAGAACAGCCGCTCCCGCTCCACACCTTCGGGCAGGGGTTCATCACCCTTGGGCACCACCTCCACCAGCGCCAGGCCCTCACCGCGCTTGAGGGCCGTGCGCAGGGAATCGGTGAGCCGTTCCTGGATGCCCTCGCGGGCCACCAGCCGGTCCACCACCACCTCGATCTGGTGGGCGTGGTTCTTGTCGAGTTCGATGTTGTCGGCCAGTTCGCGCACCTCGCCGTTGATGCGCACCCGGGCGAAGCCCTCCGCCACCAGGCCGCCCAGCAGCTTCACATGGGTGCCCTTCTTGCCACGCACCACCGGTGCCAGCAGCTGGTAGCGGGTGCCTTCGGGCAGGGTGAGGATCTGGTCCACCATCTCATCGATGGTCTGGGGCCGGATCGGGCGGGCGCAGTGGGGGCAGTGGGGCTCACCGGCACGGCCGAACAGCAGCCGCAGGTAGTCCTGAATTTCGGTGACGGTGCCAACGGTGGAGCGGGGATTGTGGCTGGTGGATTTCTGATCGATCGAAATCGCCGGCGACAGCCCCTCGATCGCATCGACATCGGGCTTGTCAACCTGGCCGAGGAACTGGCGGGCGTAGGCCGAAAGGCTCTCCACATAGCGGCGCTGTCCTTCGGCAAAGATGGTGTCGAAGGCCAGCGAACTCTTGCCGCTGCCGCTCACCCCGGTGAACACCACCAGGCGGTTGCGTGGAATCGTGAGATCCACGTTCTGCAGATTGTGCTGCCGGGCACCCCGCACCCGGATCACATCCTCAAGGCTGCCGCCGTTGAGGCTCCTGAGGGCAGCTTTCTCCGTGATCGTCTGGGGCTGGGCGCCACGGGGCACACCTGATGTCTTGCTGCTGGGCATCCAGCCGTCACAGGAGCCGTTGATTGTAGGCGCGATCCCCGGTTGCAGGGCAACGGCGGCCAGAGCATGAGCTGGCAGCCGATCATGGGCTGGCCGCCGATAGGGCCGGCCCGGCCCAGGTGGGGGCTGAGAAATTACAGAAAAGCGCAGCAATGAGCACTGAACGGTATTGATTCGTGGCTGACGCCAGCGGCCGGGGCCCCGATGCCGCTCAGGACGCCCGATCGAGCAGGCTGGCGGCATAGCTGCGGGCCTCGCCCGAATCGCCACCGGCCAGCTCGGCCAGTTCGCTCTGGCGGGCCCGGGTGTCCCGCAGATGGGACACCCGGGTGTGGGTGTGACCCTCCACCACCTGCTTGGCCACCTTGAAGTGGTGATCGGCGGCGGCGGCCAGCAGGGGCTGGTGGGTCACGCAGAACACCTGGCGCCGGCCGGCCAGGCGCCGCAGCAGCTCGGCCATGGCGCCGCTCACCCGGCCGCTGACGCCCGTGTCGATCTCGTCGAACAGCAGGGTGACATGGGGATCGGCGGCGGCCAGGCAGGTCTTGAGGGCCAGCAGAAAACGGCTCATCTCACCGCCGGAGGCCACCTCCACCAGGGGCGCCAGGGGCTGGCCGGGGTTGGCGGAAAACAGGAACGCCACCGCATCGGCGCCGTCTTCGCCGGCTTCGGCGGGCTCGATCGCCACCGCAAAGCGCACATTGGCCAGGCCCATGGGCCGCAGCGCCGCCAGCAGTTGCTCCTCCAGGGCCGTGGCGGCGGCGCTGCGGGCATCGCTGAGGGCCTGGTGGCAGCGGTCACGGGCAGCGCGGGCCTGGGCTTCGGCGGCCTCAAGGGCCGCCAGGGAGGCGGCAGCGCCGCCGGGGGCCAGCTGCTGCCGCAGCTGGTCGCGGCGCCCGATCAGGGCCGCCAGGTCCAGGCCATGGCGCCGTTCGAGGGCCTTGAGCTGGGCCATGCGCTCCTGCAGGGCCGCCAGGGTCTCCGGATCACTGTCGAGGCAGCCGCCGTAGCGGTCAAGGTCGCGGCTGAGATCCTGCAGGTCGGCCAGGGCGCCATTGAGGGTCTCCAGCAGGGGGGCCAGGCCGGCATCGAGGCCGGCCATCTGCTGCAGCTCCTGGCCACAGGCGGCCAGGTGATCGAGCACCGAGGGGGCCGCCTCGGCCCCGTCGAGCAGCCGCCCCTGGAGCACCATCACCCCCTCCTGCAGGCGCACGCCGTGCACCAGCCGGTCCTGCTCGCTCTGCAGCTGCTGGCGCTCGTGGGGATCCTCCAGGCCGGCGGCCTCCAGCTCCGCCAGGAGCTGCTCCTGGGCCTGGCGCTCGGCCGCCAGCCGATCCAGGTCGGCGCGGGCGGCCGCCAGGGCGCTGCTGGCCTGGCGCCAGTGGCGCCACAGCCCGCGGGCCTGCTCCAGCCGGGCCAGCTGCTCCTCGCCGGCAAAGCGGTCGAGCCAGCGGCGCTGCTGGCCGGGGCGGGCCAGCTGCTGGGTCTGGCCCTGCACGGTGAGATCGATCAGCAGGGGCCGCAGCTCCTGCACCTGGGCGCGGCTGATGGCGGTGCCATCAAGGCGGTGGCGGCTGCTGAGACGGCCATCGGCCAGCTTCCAGTCGCGGCTGAGCAGCAGGTCTTCGCCATCGGCGTCGAGCTCCTGGGCCGCCAGCCACTCCAGCAGCGGCGGCGTGAGCGTGAATGTGGCCTCGATCCGGCCCCGCTCGCAGCCACGCCGCAACAGCCTGGATGCCTGGGCCCCCTGGAAACCGCCCAGCAGGGCATCGAGGGCATCGAGCAGGATCGACTTGCCGGCTCCGGTCTCGCCGGTGAGCACGGTGAACCCCGGATCGAAGGCCAGCTCCAGGCGCTCGATCAGAGCAATGTTCTCAAGTCGCAGGCCGGTGAGCACGGCGGCAGCCGCTGGCAGCTACGACCGTAGCGACGGCTCAGGGGTTTCCCAAGGGGTGGATGCATCCGGATCCACCGGCAGGCCGCGGGCCGCCAGGGCCAGGCGACGGGCCAGCAGCAGCAGGGGGTAGAGGCGGCGGGCGCGGGCGCCATCGGCGAACAGGGGCGCCAGCAGGGCCAGCAGGGGAGCGCTGGGGGCCATGCGCTCGCACAGCCAGGCGATTGCCGCGGCGCCATGCAGCACCCGGTCGCCATCGATCAGCACCGCGCCGTCGCGCAGGCGAAAGCCGCGGCGGGCCAGATCACGGCGCAACGGCTGATCGGCCCGGCCATCACGGATCTGCAGGCCGGGGATGCCGCTGCGCAACTCACTGAGTTCGGCGAAGTGGCGGCAGAACACACAGCCGCCGTCGAAGACCAGCAGGGGGGCCACCGGCGGGAACGGCGCTGTCATTTCAACGGATCGGCAGCCGCCAGCCTGTCGCAGCCGGGTGGGCAGCGGCGGACTGCCACAGACTGCCCGCCATGGACCTCACCCCCCGCCAGCGCCGCACCGCCGCCCTGGCCGCCCTGCTGGGCAATGCCCTCGAGTGGTACGACTTCGCCGTGTATGGCTATGTGGCCAGCGCGCTGGGGGCGGCCTTCTTCCCGGCGGAGGTGCCGGCGCTGCAGACGATGGCGTCGTTCGGGGTGTTCGCGGTGGGTTACCTGATGCGGCCGGTGGGCAGCCTGGTGCTGGGCCCGCTGGGCGACCTGCTGGGGCGGCGGCGCATGCTCAGCGTCAGCATCGTGATCATGGGCCTGGCCAGCCTGGCGATCGGCCTGCTGCCCACCCATGCCCAGATCGGCATGGCCGCCGGCGTGTCGCTGGTGCTGCTGCGCATGCTGCAGGGCTTTTCGGTGGGGGGTGAGTTCACCGGCAGCATCACCTATGCCACCGAGGCGGCCGCCCGCGGCCGGGCCGGCCTGCTCTCGAGCCTGGCCACCGCCGGCGGCCTGGTGGGCTTCAGCCTGGGATCAGCCACCGCCGCCGCCACGGCCTGGGCGGTGGGGGAGCAGGCGATGGCGTTGTGGGGCTGGCGGCTGCCGTTTCTGCTGGGGGCGGTGGTGGCGGTGCTGGGGCTGTGGATGCGCCGGTCGATGCCGGAAACCCTGGCCCCGGGCGATGGCCCTGCAATCCGCACGGTGGGGCAACTGGGCGGCGCCATGGCGGGCCGGCTGGCGGAGATGGCCGGCCAGTGGCGGCTGGTGCTGCGCGTGATCGGCCTGGTCACCTTCGCCAACGTGATCTTCTATCTGGTGTTCGTGTTCCTGGTGGACCACACCGGCCAGCAGCTGGGCAACACGGCTGCGGCGAACACGGTGGCCACGGTGCTGCAGACGCTGGGGCTGCCGCTCGTGGTGCTGGGGGGCCACCTGGCCGACCGCCACGGCCTGGTGCGGGTGAACCGCTGGGGCAATCTGGCCCTGGTGATGGTGATGCCGGCAGCCCTGCTGATCGGCCAGGGGGGCAGCCTGGCGGGGCTGGCGATCGCCCTGGGTCTGGTGCTGCTGCCGCTGATGGCCACCATGGGCGCCCAGGGGGTGCTGGGGGTGGCGCTGGTGCCGCAACGCCAGCGCTGCGCCGTGTTCTCGATCGCCTATTCGCTGTCCATGGCCCTGTTCGCCGGCACGGCACCGCTGGTGGCGAGCTGGCTGCTGGAGCAACGCTGGCCCTGGGCCACGCCGCTATACGGCCTGCTGTGGGGGCTGGCGGCCCTGGCGGCCTTGCAAGGGGTGGCGGGCGGCTCAGACCCTGGCGCGCTGCGGGAAAGCTGAAGGGACATGGTCGTCTGCCCGTGGAGCCCTCGCCCCGTCCGCCCGGCCTGATCCAGCGCTTCCGCGAGGAGCTGCAGGCGCGGCACTACGCCAGGCGAACGGTGAAAACCTACGAGCTGTGGCTCAGGCGGTTTCTGCGGTTTCACAACCTGCGCCATCCAAGGGACATGGGCAGCGTGGAGGTGAATGCCTTCCTGACGCACCTGGCTGTCGATCTCAAGGTGAGCGCGTCGACCCAGAACCAGGCGCTCTCCGCCCTGTTGTTTCTCTACCGTGAGCTGCTGGGCATCGACCTGGAGCTGGAGGGAGTGGTGCGGGCCCGCACAAGGAAGCGGCTGCCGGTGGTGCTGACACAGAACGAGGTGCGGGCGGTTCTGGAACGGCTGGACGGGCCTGAGGCGCTGGTGGTGGGGTTGCTCTATGGCAGCGGCCTACGGCTGATGGAGGCCCTGCGGCTACGGGTGCAGGACCTGGACTGCGGACGGAAGGAGCTGACCGTGCGGGATGGGAAAGGAGGAAAGGACCGCCGCACCCTTCTGCCCGCACGGGTCGGGGAGCACCTGAAGCGGCACCTGGAGGAGGTGCGGCAAATCCATCAGGCGGACCTGCATGCGGGCTACGGACGGGTGGACCTGCCCCATGCACTGGCGAGAAAGTACCCGAACGCGCCCGCGGAGTGGGGCTGGCAGTGGGTGTTTCCGCAACAGCACCGCTGGCGCAATGCGGAGACAGGCCAGGAAGGGCGCCACCACCTGGATCCGAGTCTGATCCAGAAGGCGGTGCGCCGGGCTGTACAGGCGGCAGGGATCCACAAACCGGCCACCCCTCATACCTTCCGCCACTCCTTTGCGACCCATCTGCTGGAACGGGGCCAGGACATCCGCACGATCCAGGAGCTGCTGGGCCATCAGGACGTGAACACAACCATGATCTACACCCATGTGCTCAACCGGGGGCCCCTGGGCGTGAGCAGCCCCGCCGACCTGCTGTAGCGGAGTGAACGGTGCATAACGGATCCGCATATCACGGCACACTTACCCAGCGAGCCGAGCCACAACCCTTGCACGGCCTGGGGGCTCGTCGACATGCGCGGGAGGCGTGGGCTGTCTTATGCTTCGGCAGATGCGGCGTTGAGACTGGTTCAGCGGATCCGTCCATGTAGCGTTCGGCGACAGAGGGCCTAGTATTATATGGAACAAAAATGGACCTAAAATGCTTTATGCTTATTTCCGTCGATTTCAGTTGCCGGCAATCTTTCTAATCATAAGTCTAGCCGGTCATGTTGCTTTTGCCAAGACAGGGCAAACAACAGGAGGAGCAGCTCCCACCTTTTCTTTGTCAGAAAAGATTCTAGGCGCATTCATTGCCCTACTGTTCTCCGGTGTTGGAGGTGCCTTATTTCAGAGATGGCTAGCCCGAGCCAAGCCACAGGTCGAGATCACGTCAATTGGATTTACTGGTACGCAGGGTTTGATAAGGATTGACGATGATCTTCTTTCACGGTCTAGACGAGACAACTGGGGGCCCACCCTTCGTCGCTATGAACCGTATGACGAGCTGATGGAGCGGGATCGTAATGCTGCTGAAAAGGTTGATCAATTAAACAAGGCTCTCAAGGGTGCACAGGAATGGTTGGACAAGTATGCTTCTAAGCCAATACCAGAAAATCCCATCTGCCTGGATCTTGACGAGATCACTAAATATCCAATCTCGCGAGAGCCCATAATCGCCGCTATTTTACGTGGACTCTGCAGGACCAATGAAATTGGGGCAATTCCATACTCCTTGGAAGTCGTAAAGCGCTGTCCCCAGCTCTCGGAGCTTACCAAGAACGACAAGAAAGAATCATGGTGTCTATCTCTGGGAAAGTTTGCAATCATGTTCCCATACAAAGACGTGGACGGGGAAGCAAGGCAAAAGGATATTGAGCTACTGGCAGAATCTTTTGCTCGGGGTATCCGAGAAAATCTTGTCCACTACACCAAGCTGGTTGTAGATGCATCAACGAAAGACCTACTTGGATTAGGGGAGCTGCGCGAAAAGCTCGCGCAGACGATGGTACCAGAAGCGCATCTGTGTGTCGTAGCTTCTTTTTATACTAGAGGATATTCGCCAGCAACAATCCGACCACATATGGCACTACGCATTATTCACGATAAATTGCAAGACAAGACTTTCTTTATGTCAAATACACCTGCTGATAAGAAAGAAGATGTTGTGGACTCGCTAATGAAGCTGATAGTAGCAAGTGGGGTAAAC
>JBKDDA010000007.1:0-79454 GCA_046313055.1 Synechococcaceae cyanobacterium
AAACGGAGGTGCCGAGGAAAAACCGCCCTGGACCCCCAGCGCAAGCCTCAATCGGGCGTGCCGCATGGGAACAACGGAGTGACGCGGACCCGGAGGTGTGACGTCAGTTCAGGCTGATGGAAACGATGGGTCCCGGCGTTAGGCCGGGACCCTGGGAACGCGGCTCAGCGGCCCTCGAACACCACGAAGCAGGCACCCTGGCTCTGGGTGTAGGCGTCGTAGCCCACCAGTCGCACATGGTGGTCGGGGTAGGCGCGGTGGCAGGCCTCGAGTTCGCTGACGATCACGCCCAAATCCTTCTCACCGAAGAAGGGAAGTTTCCAGTAGCTCCAGTAGGTAGCCATGGAACGGCTGGGATGGATGTGCTCAACGAGCGGGCTCCAACCCTGGGCAATGATGTACGCGATCTGGTCGTAGATCTCGTCCTGGGTCATCGGCGGTAGGAAGCCGAAGGTCTCCAGGGTGGCGACTGTCTGATAGTCACCCACGGTGCTCTTGAAGGGCATGGGGATCCTTGAGGAAGGGGTGGCGACGGTAGCGGGAGGCTGCCGTCTGGACATTGGGGGAAACGTCTCCGCACCCGAACGGAAGGGTGCCGGAGTATCGGACGCTGGCTGGGGATGGGGCTGGTGGACGGTGTTCTGCCGCCCCCAGCTCCATCAGGCCCGCATCACTGGACGTCGAGCTTGTCGACGGTGTCGAACTCGAACTTGATCTCCTTCCAGGTTTCGAGGGCGATCGCCAGCTCAGGGCTGTGCTTGGCGGCTTCCATGAGGATGTCGCGCCCCTCTCTCTCGATCTCCCGACCGGCGTTGCGTGCCTTGACGCAGGCCTCGAGGGCCACGCGGTTGGCAGCGGCGCCAGCAGCGGAGCCCCAGGGGTGACCGTGGGTACCACCACCGAACTGCAGCACCGAGTCATCACCGAAGATGCTCACCAGCGCGGGCATGTGCCAAACGTGGATACCGCCGGAGGCCACGGCGAACACGCCGCCCATGGAACCCCAGTCCTGATCGAAGAAGTTGCCGCGGCTGCGATCTTCGGGGACGAACGATTCGCGCAGCTGGTCGATGTAGCCGAGCGTCGACTGACGGTCGCCTTCGAGCTTGCCGACCACGGTGCCGGTGTGCAGCTGGTCGCCGCCGGAGAGGCGCAGGCACTTGGCGAGCACGCGGAAGTGGATGCCGTGCTTGGGATGGCGGTCGATCACCGCGTGCATGGCGCGGTGGATGTGGAGCAGCATGCCGTTCTTGCGGCACCACTTCGCCAGGCCGGTGTTGGCCGTGAAGCCACCGGTGATGTAGTCGTGCATGATGATCGGCTGCCCGAGTTCCTTGGCGAACTCGGCCCGCTCGTACATCTCCTCAGGGGTGGCGGCGGTGCAGTTGAGGTAGTGCCCCTTCTTCTCGCCGGTCTCTTCCTGGGCGGAGCGCACGGCTTCAGCCACGAACTCGAAACGGTTCTGCCAGCGCTGGAAGGGCTGGGAGTTGATGTTCTCGTCGTCCTTGGTGAAGTCGAGACCACCGCGGAGGCACTCTTACACCACGCGGCCGTAGTTCTTGCCGCTCAGGCCGAGTTTCGGCTTGATGGTGCAGCCCAGCAGGGGACGGCCGTACTTGTTCATCCGGTCGCGTTCGACCACGATGCCGTTCGGCGGACCCATGCAGGTCTTGATGAAGGCCATCGGGAAGCGGATGTCTTCCAGGCGCAGGTGGCGCAGGGCCTTGAAGCCGAACACGTTGCCGACCAGGGAGGTCAGCACGTTGGTGATGGAACCCTCCTCGAACAGGTCGAGGGGATAGGCGATGAAGGCGTAGAAGGACTCCTTGTCACCGGGCACATCTTCGATGCGGTAGGCGCGACCCTTGTAAAAATCCAGGTCGGTGAGGAGCTCGGACCACACGGTGGACCAGGTGCCGGTCGAAGACTCAGCGGCCACGGCGGCAGCGACTTCTTCCTTGGGAACACCTTCCTGGCCGGTGCACTTGAAGCAGGCCAGCAGGTCGGTGTCGAGGGGGACGTAATCAGGAGTCCAGTAGGTGTCGCGGTACTCCTTGACCCCGGCGTCGTACTTCTTGCTCATGGGAAATCTCGGGATGGGGCGTTGGGGGATGGATCAGACCGGCGCATCAGGCGCCTGCCGGATCTCAGTCCTTGGAACCCACGAACCCGGCGCTGCTGCCCAGGGCCGGCTCAACCTCGCGGTGGGGGCGGGCAATGATGTGGGCGGCAACCAGACCGTCGCCCACGCGCTCGCAGGCATCGGCGCCGGCACGCACAGCGGCGTTCACAGCACCGGTTTCGCCACGGACCATCACGGTCACGTAGCCGCCGCCGACGAACTCGCGGGCGATCAGGCGCACTTCGGCAGCCTTGGTCATGGCGTCAGCCGCTTCGATCGCGGGCACCAGACCGCGGGTCTCGATCATGCCGAGGGCGATGCCCATGGTTTCGTTAGCCATTACCTGCTCCTGGAGGAGGGGTGGAATGTTCGAGGGCAACCCTGCTCCGCCACGGGACCGTCCGTCAACCCATTCCGACCACCGGGTCGATCAAGAAACAGGCGCTCACTGATAAGAGCGGCTGATCAGCGCTTTGCAAAACTTCAGAATGCCTCGGCCCGGGAGACGAACGCCACCCCGCCGAAGCGGCTGAGGAGGGGTTTCACCGTCTGCCGGGCCGCCTGCAGCACCGGGTCCTCGCAGAACACGATCACGTGGGCGTTGGCACCGAAGCTGCTGAAGTCCATCGACTCGGAGATCTCACCGCCCCCACCGCGGCCCGTGACAGGCCGGACCACCGAGTAGCCGGGTGCCCCCGCCTGGCGCAGGGCCTGGCAGACCCGCGACACCTCGCGCTCATTCACGAACAGATCGATGCGGTTCATGGCAGGGGAATGACCTGGCGGGCCAGGATCAGATAGGTCGGGATGCCCACCACCACATTGAATGGGAAGGTGACGGCAAGGGCCGAGGAGATGTAGAGACTGGGGTTGGCCTGGGGCACGGTCATCCGCATGGCCGCCGGAACGGCGATGTACGACGCACTGGCACAGAGCACCATGAACAGCAGGGCATCGCCCTGGGGCAGGTGCAGGGCGACCGCGATCGCCAGCCCCACCGCCGCATGCAGCAGGGGCGCCAGCAGGGCAAAGCCGATCAGAAAGGCTCCTGCCCGGCGCAGCTCGCCGAGGCGCTGGGCGGCCACGATCCCCATGTCGAGCAGAAAGAAGCACAGGGCTCCATAAAACAATCTGACCGTGAATGGCTCCATCTTCTCCACCCCACCTGGGCTGAATGCCGCCACCACGGCCCCGATCACGAGACTGCCGATGAGCAGAAACACCGATCCGTTCAGGAAGGCCTCCTGAAGCACCTCACCCCAGCGAAGACCACCGTTGTTGCCGGCTTCTGCTGCCGTGACCGCCAGCTTTGATAACACCACACCCACCACGATTGCCGGGGATTCCATCAATGCCAGAGCCGCCACCATGAAACCATCGAATGGCAGATCAAGCACCGTCAAAAAGCTCTGTGCCGTGATGAATGTCACGGCACTGATTGAACCATAAGAAGCAGCAATTGCCGCCGCATTCGGCACATCCAGTCGGCTGCGCAAAATCAGGAAGCTGGTGATCGGCACCAGCAGTGACATGAGCACGGCCGCCGCGATCGTGAACAGCACCTGCGATCCGAGACCGCTCTGGGCCAGTTCCACGCCACCCGTGAAGCCGATCGCCAGCAGCAGGTAGAGCGAGAACAGCTTCGGCAGCGGGGAGGGAATCTCCAGGTCGGACCCCACCAGCACACCGAGGATGCCGAGGAAGAAGAACAGAACCGGCGCCGTCAGCAGGTTCTGCAGGATCAGCGTGGTGTCCATCGGGCTGCTCCGGAATCCAGCAACCTAGGCGCGGCTGCCGGAACGGACGTCAGGAAGCCCACAAACAGGCTTCGCCGCCGCCCTGACCCTAGGAAAAAGTGCCTACTCTCCTGGCGAGGCAGGAATCCTGGACCTGTGCCGGGGTGGAATGTTCAACCCGTCCTGCCTCACCCAATCCATCACAATGGGTGCCTGACGGAGAATCCCGTGGCCGCGCCCATTCTGGTGATTGCCAGTGGCAACCCCCACAAGGTGGCCGAGATCAGCGCCATGCTGGAGTCGGTGGGCCTCGATGTGCGCGGTCAGCCCGAGGGGCTGGAGATCGAGGAGACCGGCGACACCTACCTCGCCAATGCCCGGCTCAAGGCCGAGGCGGTGGCAGCCCTCACCGGCCAATGGGCCCTGGCCGATGATTCGGGCATCGAGGTGGATGCCCTCGGCGGCGCACCGGGCGTGCTGTCCGCCCGCTATGCCCCCACCGACCGGGAGCGCATCCATCGACTGCTGCAGGCCCTCGGCGACACCCCCTACCGCGGCGCCAGCTTCCGCAGCGCCATGGTGCTGGCTGACCCGGCCGGCTTGACCGTGCTGGAGGCCGAAGGCATCTGCCGGGGGCAGGTGCTGCGGGAGGCCCAGGGTGTGGGCGCCGGCTATGACCCGATCTTCTACGTGCGGGAGGCCGGCTGCACCTACGCCGAGATGGGAGACCACCAGCGCAGCCGCCTGGGCAGCCGGGGCAAGGCCGCCCGGGCGATCGCCCCCGGGCTGCGACAGCTGCTCGGGCTGGATCCAGGGGCAACGGAGGCAGTCAGGCCCGGCCTCAGCCGCCGCCGCGGTTGATCAGATCCACCGCCCGCATCGCCGCCGCCGCCGCCTCCTCCACGTCACCTTCATGGCCCGCCAGGGTGAGACGGCCGAAGGCACCCACGGCCTTGACATCCACCACCGTGATGTTTGACGACTTCTCAGCTTCGTTGGCGGCCATCAGCACATAACCGGCCGGTTCGGTCTCCAGGATGAACATGCTCATGCCGGACTGAATCATGGAACCACGCCTGTTCTGGCGGTTGATCAGCACGGCATGGTCGGGAGTGATGGCCCGGATGATCTCCGTCCAGGTGACCTGGCAACGGCTGCGCCGGTTGATGCTGCTGCCGATCGCCTCCAGCACCACATCGCCGGAATGGAGCACATTGCTCTGGTCGCGGTGATACATGGCGATCGAGCCGAATGCCCGCTCCACCACCATCTGCCCCAGGCGCACGGTGCTGGCCTTGAGGGCGATGTCGGTCACGCGGTGCACCGCCATGCCGGGCGACACCTCCAGCCAGAGGCAGGCATCGCCGGGAATCGGCAGAAAGCCCTGCGACACCGTGCCCATGTAGGCGGCCAGCTGGGGCTGGAGCGAATCGAGAAACACATAGGTGCGCAGCTCGATGGACTGCACATGGCTCGACTGGCGGGCGATCCGGCGGCCTTCGCTGTCGGTGGTGATCACACAGCTGGCACCGGAGGCATCGCCGGCAGGCTCACCGCCGAGGGCACCGCTGCGGATCACCGTTCCTGTGATGCGGGGCAACGGCCTGGCTGGCATCGGCAGGAGCCCACAATGGGGTGGATCGTACTCCTTCAGAGCGGACAACCCCTTGCAGCAACGGCGTCAGCCGGTACCTTCCGGCCAGTCGACGGCAGACCATGGCCTCTGATCCCTCCGGTGCCTCCAGCCAATCCGCCCCTGATCAGACCCTCAAGCCCGACCAGGCACTGGCGGTGATCGGCATGGGCCTGCTGCAGAAGCTGGCCGCCGGCGGCAATGACCTGCCCTGGATCTGGAGCGACGGCGACGAAGCCCAGACCGATCTGGCCGCTCTCCGCCAGCGCCTGGAGCTCACCCGCCTGGCCATCGACACCGGCGCTCCCCTGTCGACGGCGGAGGTCAGCCAGCTGCTCGGCGCCCGGGCCAGCGGCGACGTGGTGGACCGGGCAGGCCTGCGGGCCCGGCGCCTGTCGCGCAATCTCTGGCGCCTGAGCCGCCTCTCGGACGAGCGCGACAGCAGCGGCGGCTTCGGCGGCAATCGCTTCCGCGAGGCTCAGTCCGACGGCTTCGCCCGCCGCTTCTGACGCACCCATCGGCCTGGCGCTCCGCCACAGCATGTAACGCACCCTGGCCGCGGGGGCGCCGTTCTGGCTAACCCAGGTGGGACCGTTTCCGGCCCCGCCCCCATGGCCCCAGGCTCCGCTGCCATCGCACCAGGCCAGGAGATCCTCCGGGAGAGCGGCCAGCGGGAGGTGTTCTGCGGCCTCACGTCAATCGTGTGGCTGCACCGGCGCATGCCGGATGCCTTCTTTCTTGTGGTGGGCTCGCGCACCTGCGCCCACCTGGTGCAGAGTGCCGCCGGAGTGATGATCTTCGCCGAACCCCGCTTCGGCACCGCCATCCTGGGGGAACGGGACCTGGCCGGCCTGGCCGACGCCAACGATGAGCTCGACCGACTGGTGGCAGACCTGCTGGAACGGCGACCCGAGATCCGCACCCTGTTCCTGGTGGGGTCCTGCCCCAGTGAGGTGATCAAGCTCGACCTGGCCCGGGCCGCCGAACGGCTCAACGAGAGGCTCGGCGGCCGCACCCGCGTGCTGAACTACTCCGGTAGCGGCATCGAGACCACCTTCACCCAGGGAGAGGACGGCGCCCTGCAGGCCCTGGTGCCCCTGCTGCCCGATCCCGGACCGGGCGAGGCCGACCAGCTGCTGATCGTGGGCACCCTGGCCGATGCGGTGGAGGATCGGCTGCTGACCCTGTTCGGCCGCATGGGCATCGAACGGGTGCGCAGCCTGCCGCCCCGCCGCTCCACCGAGCTGCCCCCCGTGGGACCGGGCACCCGCCTGCTGCTGGCCCAGCCCTTTCTCAGCGGCACGGCCCGGGCCCTGATCAACCGGGGCGCCCAGCTGATTCAGGCGCCCTACCCGCTGGGGGTGGAGGGCAGCCAGGCCTGGATGATGGCAGCGGCCGAGGCCTGCGGCATCGCCACCGCCACGGCCGCCGCCGTGCTGGAGCCGGTGGTGGAACGGGGTCGCCGGGCCCTGCTCCCCCACCGCGAACTGCTGGCCGGCAGGCGCCTGTTCCTGATGCCCGACTCCCAGCTGGAGATCCCCCTGGCCCGCTTCCTCTCACGGGAATGCGGCATGGAGCTGATCGAGGTGGGGGTGCCCTATCTCGACCGGCGACTGATGGAGGCGGAACTGGCGCTGCTGCCGCCGGGCACGGCGATCTGTGAGGGCCAGCATGTCGACAATCAGCTCGAGCGCCTGCGCCGGTCGCGACCCGACCTGGTGCTCTGCGGGCTGGGGCTGGCCAATCCCCTTGAAGCCGAAGGAATCGCCACCAAGTGGTCGATCGAGCTGGTGTTCAGCCCCATCCACGGCTGCGACCAGGCGGGCGACCTGGCCGAGCTGTTCTCCCGGCCCCTGCGCCGTCGCCGCCAGCTGAGCTTCGCCGCCGCCGGCGGAGCCCCCTGGCCGGCCTGACACCCACCACCCAAGATCCCGCCCCATGGAACTCACCCTCTGGACCTATGAAGGCCCCCCCCACGTGGGGGCCATGCGGATCGCCACCTCGATGGAAGGGGTGCATTACGTGCTGCACGCCCCCCAGGGCGACACCTATGCGGATCTGCTGTTCACCATGATCGAGCGGCGAGACCGGCGGCCACCGGTGACCTACACCACCTTCCAGGCCCGCGACCTCGGGGGGGACACCGCCGAACTGGTGAAGCGCACGATTGCCGAGGCGGTGGAGCGCTTTCGGCCCGAGGCCCTGCTGGTGGGGGAGAGCTGCACTGCCGAGCTGATCCAGGACCAGCCCGGTGCCCTGGCGGCCGGCATGGATCTGGGGGGCATCCCGATGGTGAGCCTGGAGCTGCCTGCCTACTCCAAGAAGGAGAACTGGGGGGCAGCGGAGACCTTTTATCAGCTGGTGCGGGGCCTGCTCAAGGCCGAGGTGCCCCCCCCGGGAAGCCCGAAACCCGATCCCGGTCGCTGGCGCCAGGAGGGGCGCCGGCCACGGGTGAACCTGCTGGGCCCCAGTCTGCTGGGGTTCCGCTGCCGCGACGATGTGGCGGAGATCAGCCGCCTGCTGGCCGAGTACGGCATTGAGGTGAATGTGGCGGCCCCCCTGGGGGCCCGCCCCGCTGATCTGCTGCGCATCCCCGCCGCCGACGCCAATGTCTGCCTCTATCCCGAGGTGGCCGGCAGTGTCTGCAGCTGGCTGGAGCGCAGTTTCGGCATGGCCACGGTGCGCACGGTGCCGATCGGCATCGGCGCCACCTGCGAGTTTCTGGCAGAGCTGGGCCAGGTGCTGGGCCTGGAGATGGCCGATCCCCGCAGCGAGGCCCAGCACAAGTCGCGGCTGCCCTGGTACTCCGCCAGCGTGGACTCCACCTACCTCACCGGCAAACGGGTGTTCATCTTCGGCGATGGCACCCATGCCCTGGCTGCCGCCCGCATCGCCCGCGAGGAGATGGGCTTTGAGGTGGTGGGTCTGGGCACCTACAGCCGCGAGATGGCCCGGGAGGTGCGGGCCGCTGCCCAGGCCATCGGCCTGGAGGCCCTGATCACCGACGACTA
This sequence comes from Synechococcaceae cyanobacterium, assembly GCA_046313055.1. Taxonomy (GTDB): domain Bacteria; phylum Cyanobacteriota; class Cyanobacteriia; order PCC-6307; family Cyanobiaceae; genus Cyanobium. The sequence goes on from JBKDDA010000007.1 coordinate 8,503, forward strand.
CCTGGCCGTGGAAAAAGCCATGGCCGACTCCGCGCCGGAGCTGGTGCTCGGCACCCAGATGGAACGCCACAGTGCCAAGCGCCTGGGGGTGGCCTGCGCCGTGATCAGCGCACCGCTGCATGTGCAGGATGTGCCGGCCCGCAGCTCACCGGTGATGGGCTGGGAAGGGGCCAATGTGATCTTCGACAGTTGGGTGCACCCCCTGATGATGGGTCTGGAGGAGCACCTGATCGGCATGTTCCGCCACGACTTCGAATTCGTGGACGGACACCGCAGTCACCTGGGAGAGGCGCCGCCGCCGGCAGCCGCCGCCGGGGGCCAGGCCGCCGACCCCCTTCCGACAGCGGAGCCCGTAGCCGGCAGCATGGTCACCGCCGGCGATGGGGAGCTGCGCTGGAGCGACGATGGCGAGGCGGAACTGCATCGCATCCCCTTCTTCGTGCGCGGCAAAGTGCGGCGCAACACTGAGATCTACGCCCGCGAGCGGGGCATCGCCCTGATCAACGCCGAAACGCTCTACGACGCCAAGGCCCACTTCAGCCGCTGAACAGGGCCCGCAGGCGGCGGGCCAGGGCCTCCAGGGGTGCCCCATCGGCAGGGACGCCACAGCGGCGGCCCGTCGGGTCCATCCACACCGAATGGCTGCCGTGCCAGAGCATGGGGCGGTCCGGCGCGTGGTGCCAGGCCAGGGTGAGATTCAGCCCATCACCGCTGCGGTAGATCTCCAGGTCCAGGTCCTCCGGCTCCAGCCGCTGGCCTTCGGCAGTGCGCACCTCCAGCAGCACCGTGAAGTCGTCCTCGTCGGGGTCACCTGCCACCTGGTGGGCCCCGTGGCGCAGGGGCTTGCGGGTGAGGTCGGCCGCCGCCGCGATCCGATGCAGCGTCTCAGGCCACGGCATGGATGGCCAGCAGATCCAGATGCAGGGGGCCGGCGCGAAAGCCCGGGTTGGGCTGGCCGTCATCCCCGAAGCGCGAGTGGAGCAGTTGCAGGCGGGTTATCCGGGCCGGGTCAAACCGCAGCGGCATGCCGAGCGGCAGACCCTCGATCGGCCGAGCCCGCAGCGACGGGGTGAGCTGGTCAAAGCCGATCCGCACCCGGCTGATCCCGCCTTCGACCGTGGGAAAGGCCGCCACCCAGCGCAGGCCACCGGGGATCAGTTCCGTGAGGCCGGCCACTCCGTCGGCGCAGGCCACTGCCAGTTTGTAGGTGCGGCCATCGCCCCGCAGCTCGAGCTCCAGGGCCGACCAGCGGCTGAGGTTGAGGGGGGGCGAGAACAGGGGCGAGCGCAGGCTCACGAAACCACCTCCCGCCTCGACCACCTCGGCATCGAACACCAGACCGTGCGATCCCACCCGGCAGGCGCCACTGCTGCGGCCGCCCATGATGGTGTCGTTGAGCGCATGCCAGCCGGCGAACGCCTCACCCTGCACAACACTCAGGCGGTCGGCCAGACGGTCGGCGGAGGCCATGGGCCGGCGGTATCGGGAAGGCAGGTCCATTGTGGCCCTGTCCGGCCTCAGCCGAGACCTGCGGCGGCGGCGGCATCGGCCACGATCACCACCTCCTGGGCAGGGGCCACCAGCTTGGCGGGGGTCTCAGCGGCCGAGGCCGCCGGATCCAGCAGCCGCTGCAGTGCCTCGCGCTTGCCGGCACCACTCACCAGAAACAGCACCTGGCGGGCGGCGGAGAGCAGGGGAGCCGTGGCGGTGATCCGCGGCAGCCCCTTGCCGGCGCCCACGGTGACCCAGCGATCCACCACCCCGCAGGCGGCCGTACCGGGAAACAGCGAAGCGGTATGGCCGTCATCGCCCAGGCCCAGGAGCACCACATCAAGCCGGGGCGGAGAGCCGCTGCAGAGCTGCTCGATGAGCTCGCCGTAGGCGCGGGCCCCCTCCTCGGGATCGGCGAGCTGGGTGGGCACAGGATGGAACCGGGCATGGCGGCCCGACTCGCCCTGCAGGAGGGTTTCGCGGATCATGCGGGCATTGCTGGCGGGATCATCCGCCGGAACCCAGCGCTCGTCGCCGAGCAGCACGTCGACACGCTCCCAGGGGAGCCGCTCGCCGCCGAGACGGTGATAGGTGGCCCGGGGGGTCTCCCCCCCGGCGAGGGCAATCTGGGCCCGGTCGCGCTCACCGAGGGCCAGGTCGAGCCGGGCGGCGATGGTTTCGGCACAGCGGCGTGCCATCTCCTCAGGCGATGCCGCCACGATCAGCTGATAGCGGGTGGGGTCCTGGGGCATCTCAGCTGAGCCACTCGGTGTGGAACGAACCCGGCCGGTCGACCCGCTCGTAGGTGTGGGAGCCGAAGCAGTCGCGCATGGCCTGCACCAGGTTCTGGGGCAGGCGACCGCTGCCGTAGCTGGTGATGTAGTCGAGGGTGCTGCTGAGGCAGGGCACCGGAATGCCGGCCAGTGCGGCACCGGCCACCACCTGGCGCAGGCCCGCCAGCCGGCTGTTGACCTGGCCGGCGAACCAGGGATCCACCAGCAGATTCGGCAGATCGGCCTGGGTGCGGTAGGCATCCTGGATGCGCTGCAGCAGCCGGGCCCGGATGATGCAACCGCCTTTCCAGATCTGACCGATGGCCGCCATGTCGAGGTTGTAGTTGTGCAGCTTCGAGGCTTCCTGCATCAGGGCCATGCCCTGGGCATAGCTGGCGATGCAGGCCAGGATCGTGGCATCGCGCAGGGCAGGCATGGCAGCGGCCGGGTCGCCCAGGTCGAAGGCATGGCTGGGCTCCAGCGCCGGGCGGGCCGCAGGCAGGCTGGCTTCGGCGGCGAGGCGCTCCGGCCGCAGCGAGCTCATCACCCGGGCGTTGAGGGCGGCATAGATGGTGGGCACGGCCACGCCCATGTTGAGGGCGCTTTCCACGGTCCACAGGCCAGTGCCCTTCTGACCGGCCGCATCCACGATCAGCTCCACCAGATCGCCACCGCTCTCTGGATCCTTGGTGCGCAGGCACACCTCGGTGATCTCCACCAGGAAGGAGGCCAGTTCCTCGGTGCCGTTCCAGGCGGCCAGCACATCGGCCATCTGGTCGCCGTTGAGGCCGGCCACCCGCTTCATCAGGTCATAGGCCTCGGCCAGCACCTGCTCGATGCCGTATTCGATGCCGTTGTGCACCGTTTTCACGAAATGGCCCGCGCCACCAGGGCCGATGTAGGTGACGCACGGCCCGTCATCGACCTGGGCGGCCATCTTGGTCACCAGCGATTCAATGGCGTCGTAGGCGGCTCGGGTGCCGCCGGGCATCATGCTCGGCCCCTCGAGGGCTCCCTTGGCGCCACCGGACACACCCATGCCGATGTAGCCGAAACTGCGGCTCTCCAGTTCCGCCACCCGCCGTTCGGTGTCGGTGTAGAGGGAGTTGCCGCCGTCGATCAGCAGGTCGCCTTCCTCCAGCAACGGCGACAGCTGGCGGATCATGGCGTCCACCGGATCGCCGGCCTTGACCATCATCAGAATGCGGCGCGGTCGTTCGAGCGCGGCCACAAAGGCCTCCAGGGTGGCCGCACCCTCGATCCGCCTGCCTGCCCCGCGGCCGGCAAGGAACTCCTCAGTCTTGGCCCAGGTGCGGTTGTAAACAACGCTGGAGAAACCGTTGCGCTCTGCGTTGAGGACGAGGTTTTCGCCCATGACGCCGAGACCGATCAGGCCGAAATGCGCGTTTGCCATGGGGTGGGGGCTCAGGCGGGCTCTGTTGGCAGTGTGGACACGCCGACAGGCAACTGCAGCGGGGGCCGCAGGCTTGTCAGGAAGCGCTGTTGTGCTGAGCCAGGCCCCCGGGCGCCGGGGGCCTGGCTGGGGGCATCAGATCACGGTGCCGTCAGCAATCGTTCCGTTTTTGACCACCACCACAATGCCGTTACGGATGTAAAAATTCAGCTCTGGACGGTCAGCCTCCTCAACCCTGTCCTTGTTGATGATCGTGACATCGCTGCCGATGCGCACGTTCTTGTCGAGGATCGCCCGCTTGACGGTGGTGCCGCGACCCACACCGAGGGGGATGCCACCCCGCTCACGCAGCACCAGCCGCTCCTCGCCGGACTCGTAGTAGTCAGCACCCATCACCAGGGTGTCCTGGAGCACCACCTCGTCTTCCACGCGGGTGCGGATGCCCAGCACACAGTGGTGGATGCTGCAGGCCTTGATCAGCGACCCCTCGCCCACGATCGACTCGGTCACCTGGGCATCCTGCAGCTTGCTGGGGGGGAGGTAACGGGGTCGGGTGTAGATGGGGAACTTTTCGTCGTAGAAGGAGAATGCGGGATTCGGCTGTTCCGTGAGGGCAAGATTGGCCTCATAGAAAGCACCGATGGTTCCGATGTCTTCCCAGTAGTCGTCAAACAGGAAGCTCTGCAGATGATCACCGCGGCTGAGGGCCTCGGGAATGAGCTCCTTGCCGAAATCCGTTGCGTTGGGATTGGTCTTGAGCAGATCGAACAGGGTGTCGCGGCTGAAGACATAGATGCCCATCGACGCCAGGTAGGGGCGACGCTCGGCTTCATCAGCTGAGAGGCCCAGGGCCCGGGTGTCCACCCGCATGGCCTCGAGGGCCTCTCCCTTGGGCTTCTCCCGGAATTCCCGGATCCGGCCCTTGGCATCGGTGCGCATGAGGCCGAAACCCTCGGCCTGGGGCGGGTCCACCGGCAGGGCTCCCACCGAGAGCTGGGCACCGGTCTCGATGTGATGGCGCACGAACTTGCTGTAGTCCATGCGGTAGAGCTGGTCGCCGGAGAGGATCAGGTAGTGATCCACGTCCCATTCCTGGAACAGCCACTGGTACTTGCGCACCGCATCGGCGGTGCCCTCGAACCAGCTGGGGCTGTCGGGGGTCTGCTGGGCCGCCAGCACCTCCACAAACCCCTGGCCGAAACCGGCGGAGAGGTTGTAGGTCATCGTCAGGTGACGATTGAGCGAAGCACTGTTGAACTGGGTCAGCACGTAGATCTTGTTGATCTCCGAGTTGATGCAGTTGCTGATGGGGATATCGATCAGGCGGTACTTGCCAGCGAGGGGCACGGCGGGCTTGGCCCGCATCTTGGTCAATGGATACAGCCTGGTGCCAGCACCACCGCCGAGAATGATCGCCAACACACGTTTCATGGAGCTGTCCTCTCTGGCCCTGGCACGGCTGACCGTAAATGAGCGGGGCGACCTGGCGCGACCCGTGGATGCACTTCGTAGTCGGCTGGCAGTTGCTTGACGGAAGCGCGGCCGATGTGATCAGAAATCGGGCTCATCGCGCAACTCAAAGAGGTCCTGGAGCACCCGTATGGCGGCATGGCGCTGCTGGCGTGGCTGGGGAGCCCTGAGGTTGGTCACCGGCGTGTGCAGGATCTTGTTGATGATGCCCTTGGAGAGCGCCTCCACCACCTTGCGTTCCCGGGCCGAGAGGTCGGGACCCATGCGGCTGAGAGCTTTCTGCAGCTCCTGCTCCCGGATGGTTTCCAGCTGGGTGCGCAGCCGGTTCACCACAGGTACGGCCTCAAGGCCATCCCACCAGTCCAGAAACAGGCGGGCCTCCTCGGCCAGCAGCCCCTCGGCCTCGGCCGCCATCTCGCGACGGGCCTCCTGGTTGCGAGCCACCACCTCCTGCAGGTCGTCCACGTCGTAGCGCTGAACCCCGGGCAGCTCCCCCACATCGGCCGTGATGTTGCGGGGCACGCCGATGTCCACCAGCATCAGGCTGGACCGGCGGTTGAGACCCGCCAGCCGGCTACCGCTGATGATCGGCTCCTCGGCACCGGTGCTGGTGAACACCAGGGAACAGGTGCTCAGGCAATGGTCCAGTTCCGCCAGGGAGCGGCACTGCACAGGCAGCTGGGGAAAGTCGGCCGCCAGGGCCTCGGCCCGGGCCAGGGTGCGGTTCAGCAGCACGGCCGCCCGCGCCCCCTTGGCCTGGAGATGTTGCAGCAGCAGTCGGGCCATGCGGCCCGCACCCACCACCGCCACCTGCTCCTGCTCGAGCGACACCAGCTCATCGACACCCCGCGACTGACCCACCTTGAGCTGGGCCAGCTCCACGGCAGCCGAACTGATCGACACGGCTCCGGTGCCGAGGTTGGTTTCCGTGCGCACCCGCTTGCCGGTGCTCACGGCCTGGTTGAGCAGGCGGTTGAGGATCGGCCCCACGGAGCGATACTCCTGGCCGAGCCGCACCATCTTCTTCACCTGGGAGAGGATCTGCCCCTCCCCCAGCACCAGGCTGTCGAGGCCAGCGGCCACCCGCAGCAGGTGGGCCACGGCCTCGCTGTGGTGGAGGGTGAAGAGATGGGGCGTGAGCTGCTCGAGATCGAGGCCGGAAACCTGGCTCAGAAACGAACCCACCGCCTCTACGCCCTGCTCCGGATGCCGCAGCAGGGCGTAGATCTCAAGACGGTTGCAGGTGCTGAGGATGGAGGCCTCAAGCACCTGCTCATCGGAGCGGAGCTGCTGCAGGGAATCCTCCATGCTCTGCTCGGGGATGCTCAGACGCTCACGGACCTCAACAGGAGCCGTGCGGTGGCTGAGACCGACGACAGCGATGTGCATGGAGGCGGCTCTGGGTTGGTGCCGAAACGGACTCAGCGCAGAGCGATGCTCTGGGCGCCGGGCTTGATGTGCACCGTATCGGTGAAACGGGCGGTGTTGTCGAGGGTGCTGATCACCAGGCTGCTGGTGCGCACGCAGTCCTTCTCGAACTTGACCCCGTGGAAGAGGAGGCCATCGGTGATGCCGCTGGCAGCGAACACCACATGCTCGCCGGAGGCCAGCTCCTCGGCCTCGTAGACCTTGTCGGGATCGGCGATGCCCATCTCAGCCAGGCGGGCCAGGTTGCCTTCACGGGTGAGGCCTTCCCACTCCTTGGTCTGGGCCACGGCGGGGTCATAGACCAGCTGACCCTGGAAGTGGCCGCCCAGGGCCCGCAGGGCCGCAGCGGAGATCACCCCTTCGGGTGCGGCGCCGATGCCCATCAGACAGTGGGTGCCGGTGCCGGTGAAGCCGCAGGCGATGGCGGCCTGCACATCACCGTCGGAGATCGGCTGCACGCGGGCGCCGGTGGTGCGGATCTCGGCGATCAGGTCCTTGTGGCGGGCCCGGTCCATCACCACGATCACCAGATCGGAGGCAGGAATGCCGAGGCACTCGCTGAGAATGGCGATGTTTTCGGTGGCGGATTTGCGGATGTCCACCTTGCCGCGGGCGGCCGGCGGAGCCGCCAGTTTCTTCATGTAGAAGTCAGGTGCGTTGAACAGGCCACCGCGACCGGAGGCGGCCAGCACCGCCATGGAGCCGCGCTGGCTGTTGGCACAGAGATTGGTGCCTTCGCAGGGATCCACGGCGAAATCAACGCCGGGGCCGCTGCCGCTGCCCACCTCTTCACCGATGTAGAGCATGGGCGCCTCATCACGCTCACCCTCACCGATCACGATCCGGCCCTGCATGGGAATGGAACCCATGCGCTTGCGCATGGCCTCCACGGCGGCGGCATCCGCTTCATTCTTGAGGCCCTTGCCGGTCAGCTCAGCGGAGGCGATGGCGGCCTGCTCGACGACCTCGAGAATTTCCTGGATAAGGGAACGATCCACAGCTGTCCGGCGGGGTAAGGGGGAAAGGGGGGGAGGAAGAGCGGCCGAGGTGGTGCGGGACACGCGCTCGGAGGTCCCTGTCCGGGACGGGAATCCCGGAGTGGCACCTGGCATCGGAAACGCCGGACGCGATCTTGCGCCGGAACTCACGACACATCTGACGAGCCGTCTGACGACACGTCTGATCGCAGGGGCTCTCCCTGATCGGGCGCGGCCACTGTATCAGCGGCTTCGGCGACTCCGGATCGGGCCGGCCCGGGGCACCGGCGGTGAGACCGGCGGGAGCGCCCGCCTAAGATCCCCCATCCTTTTCACTCCGGCCCGACCATGAGCACCAAGCCCCTGGTGGTCTCCCCCTCGATCCTCTCCGCCGACTTCTCCCGCCTCGGAGATCAGGTGCGGGCCATTGACACCGCTGGCGCCGACTGGATCCATGTCGATGTCATGGATGGGCGCTTCGTGCCCAACATCACCATCGGCCCCCTGATCGTGGAGGCCCTGCGACCGGTGACCGCCAAGCCTCTGGATGTGCACCTGATGATCGTGGAGCCGGAGAAATACGTGGCGGATTTCGCCAAAGCCGGGGCCGACATCATCTCGGTGCAGGTGGAGGCCTGCCCGCACCTGCACCGCAACCTGGCCCAGATCAAGGAACTGGGCAAACAGGCCGGTGCGGTGCTCAACCCCGGTACGCCGCTGGACACCCTGGAGTACTGCCTGGATCTGTGCGATCTGGTGCTGATCATGAGCGTGAACCCTGGCTTCGGCGGTCAGAGCTTCATCGAGAACCAGGTTCAGAAGATCCGTGACCTGCGGCGCATGTGCGACGAACGTGGTCTCGACCCCTGGATCGAGGTGGATGGGGGGATCAAACCTGCCAATGCCTGGAAGGTGATCGAAGCCGGTGCCAACGCGATCGTGAGCGGGTCGGGTGTGTTCGGGGCCGCCGACTACGCCGAAGCCATCGAGGGGATCCGCCGGAGCCGCCGGCCCGAGCCGGCCCTGGTCTGATGGGCCACGGAGCCCAGGCCCAGGCCTGGGCTCACGACTGTCCCCCACCCTCCTCGGCATCCAGGCGGCTCAGGGTGTCCATGTAGGAGGAATTCACGTCGCCCTTGCGCAGGCCCCCCGCGGGTTTCCCAGGCCTGCGCAACAACCGCTTCCAGTCGAGCAGCATGGAGCTGTAGGGATCGGCACCGGGTGCGGCGGCCGCGAAGCCGAGGCCGTAGGCCAGGGCCATGAGCAGGCCCTTGACCGTGCCCTGCGCCACCACCAGTTGCTGGCCTGCGGTCACCGGTTGCTTCTCCTGCTGGCTCACCTGCTGAGCGGTGATCTTCAACTCCTTGAGGTAGCGCGGTCGCAGGCTGGCGATCGGCTGGTCCAGATCCCGGGGATTGAGGGAGGCGCCGATGCGTTGCAGGCGTGCCTGCAGATCGGCGGTGGAGGTGGCCTGCTCGGTGGCCTTGCGCACCTCGGCCACCCGCACCGCGGCGGCCCGCATCTGCTCGCCCTGGCTGAGGCCCACCTGCTGAACCCCGGTCCAGCTGGCCGCCAGCTGGGCCGGGATCAGCAGCAGGAATCCGATCGCCACCCAGCGTGCCAGACCTGCCGCCCGGTTGCGGCGGGCCCGCAGCACGGGGCTTTCCGGATCGAAATGGGCAGCCATGAACAGCAGCACCACCCCCACAAGGGGGATGGCGGCGTTGTCGGTGAGCAGACCGGCCATGCGCAGCACCCAGCCCGGATCGAGCGGTCGGGGGGGCAGGGCCGCAATCACGATGATGCTGAAATAGGCCAGAAACAGGGAGCCGGCGACCGCCGCAGCCAACCGGGAGAGTCGATGGTTCTCCGGTGACAGAAGCGGGAAGTCTTCGCCAGGGCCCTCAGGAGGTCGGACGCCGATGGCCATGGAAACCTGCAGATGTCTGAATCGTTCGGGGGCAGTGTGCCAGATCCGAGCCCAGATCAGGAGTCAAAGAACCAGCCGTAGCTGTGGAGTCCGATTCCCAGAAGATTCACGCCGATATAACAGACAACGATGACCACCAAACCGGCACTGGCCACCAGGGCCGGTCGCCGGCCCTGCCAGCCCCGGATCAGACGGGTGTGCAGGTAGGCGGCATAGACCAACCAGCAGATCAGAGCCCAGGTTTCCTTAGGGTCCCAGCTCCACCAGCTGCCCCAGGCCTCATTGGCCCACACGGCACCGCTCACCAGCCCGACAGACAGCAGCAGGAAGCCCACCGTGATCGTGCGGTAACTGAGACTGTCGAGTTGCTCACTGATGCGGAAACCGCTGCTGGAGAGGCTGAGCGCCCCCGGTCCATCGCTGGCCAGCCGGGCCTGGCGGAAGCCGCCGCTGCCGATCGAGCTGCTGCGCAGCTCCAGGGCCTCGTTGCGATCGGTGAACAGCACCGCCAGGCTCAGCAGGGAGCCCACCAGCAGGGCGGCATAGCTGAGCATGATCACACTCACGTGCATCACCAGCCAGCTGGAGCGCAGGGCCGGCACAAGCGGTGAGGCCTCCTGGAGCCGGTCAGGCAGGGCGAAGCTGGCGAAGGCCACGCAGCCAAGGGCCATGGGGCTCGAGGCCGCGGGCACCAGGGGGCTGGGCCAGGCCCGCTCCACCAGCAGCTGGGTGAGGGTGCAGCCCCAGGCCAGGAAGCAGAGCGATTCGTAGAGGTTGCTGATCGGGAAATGGCCCGACTCCCACCAGCGCAGCACCAGCTGGGCCGTGAGCGCCAGGTTGGCGGCGGCCACCAGCAGCCGCACGCCGGAGCTGCTGCGGCCACCGCTGAGGGCCCAGAAGGCCAGGGGCAGGGCCAGCAGCAACAGGGCAAAGGCCAGGAGACCGAGCCCCGTGACCGGATCCTGGAGGGCGGTGGGGAGACTCGGGAACGGGGGCAGCAGGGCCACGGTCGGTCGCAATGGAGCAGGGGCATCAGCCCCGCCAGTCTGACGCCGCAGGGGCCGCAGCGGCTGCTGCTCAGCGGCTCGCCTGGCGCAGGAGGCTGGCACCGGCGGCCAGACCGATCAGCACGGGCAGCCAGGCCGCCAGCGGTGGGGCGAGGGTGGCGCTGATGCCGAGCGAGCTGAAGATGAACGACATCAGGTAATAACCAAAGATCAACAGCACGCTGATGCCGAACCCCTGACTCCGGCTGGTGCGGGAGTGGGGGCGCACACCGAGGCTGCTGCCGATCAGGCCAAACACGAGACAGATCGCTGGGAAGGCAAATTTCTCCTGAATACGAACTCTCAACCGCCGGGCTTCACGCTCATTGTTGGCCTCACGCAGCAGCCGTTCCGCCCGCCGTGCCTGGCCCACCGTCATCGTGCTGGCATCGGTGGGAAGGCTTGCCACATCAATCGGATCACGACCCAGAGGATAGAAATAACGATCAAAATCAGCCGAGGTGGTGGTTCCACTGGCTTCGTCAACACTGACGATCCTGCCTTGGCTGAATTCCCATTCAGCACGTTCTTCGTTCCATTCACCATGGGCAGCCGTGAGCATCTGGCGCTGACCGGGTCGGGAGAAGTCAAGCAACGTCACATCGTTCATGCGACCGAGTTCAAATTCACGGGCATAGAACAACTGGGCCAGCCCTTCAGAGGATTCGCCGTCAGCCCTGCGGATGCGGGCAAACCGGGAGTAGAGGGTGTTGTCGGCCCGGGCGCCTGAGATGGCCTTGCCCAGGGCCATGTCGAGGGTCTGCATGGCGGTGAAGTTGGCTCGCGGCACCACCACATCGTTGAACACGAAGGTGAGCAGGCTCATCGCCAGGGCCAGGGCCAGGGCCGGAATCACCATACGGCCGGTGCTCACCCCGAGGCTGCGCAGGGCCGTGAGTTCCGAACTGCCCGACAGCCGGCTGTAGGCCAGCAGGGTGGCCATCAGGGTGGCCATGGGAAACGAAAGCACCAGGAACCCGGGCAGCCGCAGCAGCAGCACCTGCACGGCCACCCAGGGGGGCAGGCCGGATTCAGCCACCTTGCGGACCAGCTCGAACACCACGCCGACCGAGAGGGACACGGCGGTGAAGGCGGCGATGCCGAACAGCAGGGGGCCGATCAGTTCACCGACGAGCCAACGGTCCAGCAGGGACAGGCGCCGGACCAGCGCAGGCAGTTTCAAAGCTGAAATCCCTCCCCGAGATAGTGACGCCGCACGAGGGGATCGGCCGCCATCTGGGCGGAGCTGCCGGCCGCCAGGATCCGGCCCTCGGTGAGGATGTAGGCACGGTCGGTGATCGCCAGGGTCTCCCGCACGTTGTGGTCGGTGATCAGCAGACCCATGCCCCGCTGGCGCAGCCGTTGGATCAGCTCCTGCAGGTCGGCCACTGCCAGGGGATCCACGCCGGCGAAGGGTTCGTCGAGCAGCAGATACCTGGGCCCCCGCTCGCCCACCGCCAGGGCCCGGGCCACCTCGGCACGGCGCCGTTCACCCCCCGAGAGCTGAAAGCCCCGGCGATGCTGGAAGTTCTGCAGGTGGAAGTCCTCGATCAACCGCTCGAGCCGCTGGCGGCGGCCCTCGGCAGGGCTGCCACTGGACTGGAGGGCCAGCATCAGGTTGTCCCGCACGGACAGCTGGCGGAAGATGCTGGCCTCCTGGGGGAGGTAGCCGATGCCCTCCCGGGCCCTGCGGGGCATCGGCAGACCCTGGATCGGTCGACCGTCGAGCAGCACCTCACCCCGATCGGGCTGGAGCAGGCCGGTCACCAGATGAAAGGTGGTGGTCTTGCCGGCCCCGTTGGGGCCAAGCAGACCCACCACCTCATGGGCCCCGAGCTCCAGGCTGACATCGGCCACCAGCTGGCGGCCCCCGAGGGTCACGCCGACATGCCGGAGCTGGAGGCTCATGGAAGCGGCAGGGGGGGGCGGGCACCGCTGGAGCGCGGCAGCAGAAAGCGGGTGGTGACCTGCCCGCCGCTGGGCGGTTCCGCCACCAGGCGCTCGCCTCTGACCAGATAGACGAGGCGTTCAGCCCGGATCCGCTGGCCCCTGCCATCGAGGGCATCCACATTGCCGCTGAGCACCAGGCGGCCTTCTCGGCTGTAGTACTGGGCCTGGCGGGCCGTGACCGTGAGGCCACGGGCCTCGCTGACAATGCGCACATTGCCGGTGGCCGTGATCACACCGGTGCGGTTGTCGGCCTGCTGCAGATCGGACTCGATCGTGAGCTGATCGGCGGCGGCAGGCTCGCTGGTCTGCCCGGCCACGGAGCCGGCCAGGCAGGGCGCGATCACCAGCGGCAGCAGCAGCAGGCTGTACCAGGGGGGGCCCAGGCGGCGTGGCAGCGATGGCGGGGCAGACGGCTGCACAACGCTGGAGGGATCGGGGGGCTGTGACTGCAATTTACTGATCGATGCCTGGGGGACCGGTCGGCGGCGACGGGGGCGGGGCAACCCGGAGTTCCGGCACGGGCAGACGTCCAGGGTCCCCATCGTGTTGCAGGCAGAGCAGACGTTGGCCAGCCCGTTGGCTCAGCAGCACCAGATCAAGCCCCAGGGCGGTGGCGCCACCGGCCTGCAGGCGCCCCAGCCCTTCGCCCAGCAGCACGGTGGCACCCCGGCGGTTGCCCCGCTCCAGGTGGAGATGGGCCACGGCAATCTGGAGGATGCCCTGCAGGACCGGTCGCGTGGGGCCCTGGGTTTCATGCCAGAGCTCCTCGAAGCCGTCGTGGCAGGCGTACCAGTCGCCGGCATTGAAGAGGTCGATGGCCCGTTGCAGGCGGGGATCCCGCCGCAGCTGGCCCTCCTCATCGTCACCGTCGGCGGCGATCACCGCTTGGCGGGCTTGCGGGCAGGCAGCTTGCGCAAGCGGATCGATTCGGGGGTCACCTCGAGCATCTCGTCGGGGCCGATGTACTCCAGGGCCCGCTCGAGGGTCATCTGCATCGGGGTCTGAAGGGTGTCCAGTTCCTCAGCGCCGGCAGAACGCATGTTGGTGAGCTGCTTGGTCTTGCAGACGTTGATTTCCAGATCCTGGGGTCGGTTGTTCTCGCCCACGATCATGCCCTTGTAGACCTTGGTGCCCGGGGTGATGAAGAACTGACCTCTGTCCTCGGCGTTCTTCAGGGCGTAGAACGTGGCCGTGCCTTCCTCAAAGGCGATCAGCACACCATTGCGGCGGGTGTCGAATTCACCCTGCATGGGGCGGTAATCGAGGAACGAGTGGCTCATGATCCCCTCACCGCGGGTGGCCCGCACAAAATCACCGCGGAAGCCGATCAGGCCCCTGGAAGGCACCACGAACTCCAGCTGGGTGCGGCCATCGTTGGATGTTTCCATGTTCTGCATTTCACCCTTGCGGATGCCCAGCTTCTCGATGCAGGCCCCAACCGCTTCCTCGGGCACATCCATCACCAGGGTTTCGAAGGGCTCATGGGGTGTGCCGTCGATGGTGCGGAAAATCACCTGGGGCTGGCTGACCTGAAACTCAAAGCCCTCGCGGCGCATAGTCTCGATCAGGATGCCCAGGTGGAGTTCACCACGGCCGCTCACCGCCCAGCGGTCAGGCGAATCGGTGTCGTCAACCCGCAGGGCCACGTTTGTGAGCAGCTCCCGCTGCAGGCGATCACGCACCTGGCGGCTGGTCACGAATTTGCCTTCCTTGCCGGCGAAAGGTGAATCATTGACCACAAAGGTCATCTGGAGGGTGGGTTCATCCACCTTGATCAACGGCAGGGCCTCCGGGTTGTCGGGGCAGGCGATCGTCTCACCGATGCTCACCTCATCGAATCCGGCCACGGCGACCAGATCACCGGCACTGGCCTGCTCGATCTCCACCCGCTGCAGGCCCTGGAAACCCAGCAGCTTGCTGATCCGACCGCGCTTGATGCTGCCGTCGTCGCGGATGAGGGCCACGCTCTGGCCGGCGGCAACCGTGCCGTTATGGATGCGGCCGATCATGATGCGGCCAAGAAAATCGCTGTAATCCAGGGTGGTCACCTGCAGCTGCAGGGGTTTGGCCGGATCACCCACCGGCGGCGGCACATGGCGGAGAATGGCGTCAAACAGCGGTTTCATGTTGTCGCTGTCGGTGGCCATATCGGGCTTGGCATAGCCGCCCATGCCACTGCCGAACAGGTAGGGGAAATCGCACTGGTCATCGTCGGCGCCGAGCTCCAGGAACAGGTCGAGCACCTTGTCCACCGCCTGTTCAGGGTCGACCCTTGCACGGTCGATCTTGTTGACGAACACAATCGGCCGCAGACCCTTCTCCAGGGCTTTCTTGAGCACGAAACGGGTCTGGGGCATGGGGCCCTCATTGGCGTCCACAATCAGCAGACAGCCGTCCACCATGCCCAGCACCCGCTCCACCTCACCGCCGAAGTCGGCGTGACCGGGAGTGTCGACAATATTGATGCGAATCCCGTTGTAATCAACCGCCGTGTTCTTGGAGAGAATGGTGATCCCCCGCTCCCGCTCCAGGTCGTTGGAATCGAGAATGCAGGTGGGCACTGCTTCGCCCTCGCGAAAAATGCCCGATTGATTCAGCAGGGCATCCACCAGGGTGGTCTTGCCATGGTCAACGTGGGCAATGATCGCGATGTTGCGGATCGCTACACCTTTGATTCCGCCACTCATGGGCTGCCTGTCGTGCGAAGGGAACTGCGTCGCCCATGAACCCTGTCGCCTGCCGGAGGGAAACCGCAAGGGGCATCCGGACGGTTTCGGCCAGACGGCTGAGGCCGGACCTGCTGGGGCGAAGGGGTTGATTGAAGCGATTCTTGATCCTAGCCCGGCCACCGTTCAGCGCCGCAGGCGCTGGGCAGGCTCAAACAGGCGCAGGGCCGCGGTGGATCCCTCGAAACGCCAGTGCCAGGGCTCATGGCTCACCCCCTGGGCGTTGTCTCGCGGAAACGAGAGTTCGAAGTGAAAGCGGGCCGCATGCGATGCCAGCCAGCGGTGGGCCGCCGTGGCTTCAAAGCTGGTGGACAGATGGGTCTCCGGGCGGCGGCCATCGCCCAGATCCACCGCATAGCCGGTGCCGTGTTCCGAGAAGCCTGGAGGAGCACTCACCTGGGCCCGCTCCCGCGAACTCTGGTTGCGCTCGGCCTTCACATCAAAGAACAGCTCCCGCTGGAGCGCCTCGCTGCGGAAGGCGCTGAGCACCGTGAGGGCCACACCGTCGGCAGCGGCGGCGGCCTGCATGCGCCGCAGGGCCTCGGCCGCCTCGGGCCGCAGCTCCAGTCCCGGCGCAAAACTGACCAGCTGGTCCGGCCTGGCCTCCGGGTAGGGGAAATGGCCCAGCAGGCGCCCATCGGCGGACAGCCGGGCCTTCAGGCCGGGCACGGGGGCGGCCACAGTGGCCGGGGCCCGGGCCGCTGGAGCGAACCGGAGCCAGAGCCCCACCAGCATCAGCGGTAGCGCCGCCCCCAGCAGCAGCCAGCCGGAACGGCCGCGACGGGCCGACGCTGCGGACACCAGACTGTGGCTGCGGCGAGCCTGGGGGATGTCGTCGCCGGGGCCGCGGCGGCCGGCAGAGCCTCGCGTCACGCGATGCTTTCGCAGGTGGCCGGATCGTAGGCACGACATTGACCACGGGCCCCGGCTGCTGGTGCAGCGGTGTTAGCTTCCAATCAGGATCCCTTTGCTGGAGCAGGTTTCAAGATGTTGCGCGTTGCGGTGGTGGGCGGTGGCCCCAGCGGCTCCTGTGCTGCCGAGGTGCTCGCCAGAGCCGGCATCCAGACCTGGTTGTTCGAGCGAAAACTCGACAATGCCAAACCCTGTGGAGGGGCGATTCCACTCTGCATGGTGAGTGAGTTCGACCTGCCCGAGTCGATCATTGATCGCAAGGTGCGCAACATGAAGATGATCTCCCCTTCCAATCGGGAAGTGGACATCCATCTCGACAATCCCGATGAATACATCGGCATGTGCCGCCGCGAAGTGATGGATGCCTTTCTGCGCAACCGGGCCGCCGATCTGGGCGCCCAGCTGATCAACGGGCTGGTGCAGAAGATCGAGACCGGCACGGCCCGGCAGGGCCCCTACACCATTCACTACGCCGACTATTCCTCCGGCGCCGCCACCGGCGAGCTGCGCAGTCTGGAGGTGGATCTGATTGTGGGTGCCGATGGCGCCAACAGCCGGGTGGCCAAGGCCATGGATGCTGGTGACTACAACGTGGCGATCGCATTTCAGGAGCGCATCCGCCTACCTGAGCAGGAGATGACCTACTACGAAGATCTGGCCGAAATGTATGTCGGTACCGACGTTTCTCCGGACTTCTACGCCTGGGTGTTTCCCAAATACGACCATGTGGCCGTGGGCACCGGCACCATGCAGAAGAATCAGTCCCTGATCAAAAGCCTTCAGAAAGGCATCCGCGAACGGGCCAGCAAGCGGTTGCTCCAGGGTGAGGTGATCAAGGTGGAGGCCCACCCGATCCCCGAGCACCCGCGGCCGAGGCGGGTGGTGGGTCGCATGGCACTGGTGGGCGATGCCGCCGGCTACGTGACCAAGAGTTCCGGTGAGGGCATCTACTTCGCCGCCAAGAGCGGTCGCATGTGTGCCGAAGAGATCGTGGCCGCCAGTGCCGGCGGCAGCCGTATCCCCAGCGAACAGGACCTGAAGGCGTACCTCAGGAAGTGGGACCGCAAATACGGACCCACCTACAAGGTGCTTGAAATCCTGCAGAACGTCTTCTATTCCAACGACCCGGCCCGCGAGGCGTTCGTGGAGATGTGCGATGACAAGGATGTGCAGCGTCTCACCTTCGACAGCTACCTGTACAAGCGGGTGGTGGCGATGAACCCCTGGCAGCAACTCAAGCTGACGCTGAAGACCCTGGGTTCGGTGCTGCGCGGCCAGGCCCTGGCCCCCTCGGGCTACCGGCCGGTGCCCAGTGCCGTGCGCACGGAGCAGGAGGCCCTGGAGCTGGTGGAGCTGCCGAGTCCGGCCGCCAGCTCCGCCGCCGCGGGTGATCGCACACCGGTGGCGGCCTCGCGCTGATCCTTCCGTCCGTCAACCCGCCAGGCGGCTGAAGTCGGCCAGCACCGAAGCCTGGTTGCACAGCACGGCCAGCAGATGGAGGCGGTTGGTTCGCACCTGCGGATCCTCTGCCATCACCATCACGCTCTGGTCGCCATCGAAGAAGGCGGCCAGGGTGGCGGCGCTGGCACTCAGCCCAGCGGCGAGTGCCCGGTAGCGGTCGCTGCCGCTGCCGGCAGCGATCGGCTCCAGCCGCTGCAGCACCGCCAGCATGGCCGCCTCGCTGGGCTTGTCGAACAGCTCGGGCCGCACCGCTTCAGCCGGCGCCAGCACCGTGGCGGGCAGCTGGGCATGCACCGCCAGGCGGGCCGCCCGCTGCACCACGGCCTGCACGGCCGCCAGACGACCATCGGCCCGCAGCTCGGCCAGCAGCCCGGCCCGCAGCCGGCCGTCGGCCGGATCGGCCAGCACCCGCGCCAGCTCCACCGTGTCGCCTGCCACCGCCTGGGCCAGGTCGGGGTCGATGCCCTCCTCCTCCAGCTGCGACAGCATCCGCTGCCGCAGGAACTCACCCAGATCGGCGGCCAGGCCGTCGCTCTGCACGGCGAAGGCGCCCAGCTGGGTCGCCCACTGGCCGGCAGCCCGGCTGAGCAGCCGCTCCAGATTGAGGCTCCAGCCCCGATCCCAGAGAATCTGCAGGACGCCGTTGCCCGCGCGCCGGAGGGCATAGGGATCGGAGGAGCCGCTCGGCCGCTCGCCCTTGGCAAAGATGCTGAGCAGCAGCTCCAGCCGTTCGGCGAGGGCCAGCAGGGCCCCGGCGTCGGAGGCCGGCAGGGCATCGCCGGCGCCACGGGGCTGGTAGTGCTCCAGCACCGCCTGGGCCACCTCACGGGGCTCGCCTTCCGCCAGCAGATACTTGCCGCCCATCACCCCCTGCAGCTCTGGGAACTCACCCACCATCTGGCTGACCAGATCGTGTTTGCACAGATGGGCGGCGCGGCGGGCATGGTCGGCCGTGGCCGGATCAAGGCACAGCAGCTCCAGCAGCCCATCGGTCAGCCACTCCAGCCGCTCCACCCGGTCGCGCAGGCTGCCGAGCCCCTCAGCAAAGGTCACCCGGGCCAGGGCTTCGCGCCGGTCGATGCTCGGCACGGCCCGATCGGCCCGCACGAAGAACTCGGCATCGGCCAGCCTGGCCCGCAGCACCCGTTCGTTGCCCCGCTGGATGGTGGGGGCGGCCTCCGGACGGCCATTGCCGATGCACAGGAATCTGGGCAGCAAAACCCCGGTGGCCTCCATGGCCAGGGGATCGACACGGGCATCAGCCCGCACGAGAGGCACATAGCGCTGGTGCACCCGCATCACCGTGCTCAGCACTTCGGCGGGCAGGGCCAGGAAGCGCTCCTCGAAACAACCCTCCACCAGCTGGGGGGCCTCCACCAGGTCCACCAGTTCCTCGAACAGGGGCTCCGGCAGGTCGGCGGTGGCCTGGTGGGCGGCCGCAGCCGCGGTCACCCGCCCGCGGATCCAGTGGCCCCGCCCAGCACGGTCCACCTGCACCCCGGCGGCGGCGAGGCTGGCGCCATAGTCGCCGGCGGCCTGGATGGTCACCGGCCCGGGCTGCAGCCGATGGCCGCGGCTGCAACGACCACTGGCCAGCGGTGGATCGCAGTCGCCGATCTCAAGCGGCACCACCGAATCGTCGAGCAGGGCCACCAGCCAGCGGATCGGCCGCGAAAATCGCTGCTCGCCGGTGCCCCAGCGCATGAAGCGGCGGCCCTGCAGACCGGTGATCCAGCCGGGCACCAGGCCAGCCAGCACCTCTGCCGTGGCCAGGCCGGGCTCGGTCACGGTGGCAAAGGCGAAGGCACCCTTGGCCGTCTGGCGGATCTCCAGCAGGCTGGGATCAATGCCGCAACGGCGGGCGAAGCCGATGGCGGCCTGGGTGGGCTGGCCATCGTGGAAGGCCTGCCCGGCCGGTGGCCCCTTGCGCTCCTCCCGCAGATCCCCCTGGCACGGTGGCAGGTCGTGCACGATCAGGGCCAGGCGCCGGGGGGTGCCCACGGCCTCCAGGCGGCCTGGGCTGAGGCGGGCGGTCGCCAGATCCTGGCGAGCCCTCTCCTCCAGCTGGGGCAGGGCCTGGCGAACGAAGTCCGCCGGCAGTTCCTCCGTGCCGATCTCCAGCAGAAAGGTGGCCACAGCTCCTCACCAGTTGCGTCGATCGTATTGAATGCCTCGCCGGAATCCCGGAACGGCCGATCCCATTCGCTAGTTTCGGGATCTTGTTCCGAGCGTGTGATGTCCGAGTCGATCGGCAGCCAGACCGGGGCCGCCACGGTCGCAGCGCCCAGGGGCCCGAGCCGGTTCGAACAGCTCAAGGCCGGCAGTGGGCACCTGCGCGAACCCCTGGCCACCGAACTGCTCAACGAGCTGCCCAATTTCAGCGAAAACGCGGTTCAGATCCTCAAGTTCCACGGGAGCTACCAGCAGGACAACCGCGACAACCGCCGCAAGGGGCAGGAGAAGGACTGGTCGATGATGCTGCGCCTGCGCAGCCCGGGCGGGCGCATTCCCGCCGATCTCTACCTGGCGCTCGATGAGCTGGCCGACCGGCTCGGCAACGGCACCCTGCGGGCCACCACCCGGCAGGCCTTCCAGATGCACGGGGTGCGCAAGGAGAACCTGCGGGAGGTGATCGCCACGATCGTGCGCCACATGGGCTCCACCCTGGCCGCCTGCGGCGACATCAACCGCAACGTGATGGCCCCGGCGGCACCGTTCGAGACCGGCGCCTATCCGGCCGCCCGGGAACTGGCAGATGCCGTGGCCGATCTGCTCACCCCGGAGGCGGCCCAGGGCTCCTACCTCGACCTCTGGGTCGACGGCGACCTGGCCTACCGGATCCGGCCGAACACGGCCGTGCGGCGGGCCCGCGAACGGCAGACGCAGGGTGCCCTGTTCAGCGGCGATTCGAGCGAACCCCTCTATGGATCCACCTACCTGCCCCGCAAGTTCAAGGTGGCGGTCACCGTTCCCGGCGACAACTCGGTGGACCTGCTGACGCAGGACATCGGCCTGGTGCTGTTCTGCGACAGCGCCGGCCGGCCCCGGGGTTGCAACGTGTATGCCGGTGGCGGCATGGGCCGCACCCACAACAAGGAGGAGACCTTCGCCCGCACCGCCGACCCCCTCGGCCATGTGGCCGCGGAGCACGTGCTGGACCTGGTGCAGGCGATCCTGGCCCTCCAGCGCGACCACGGCGACCGCGAGCAGCGGCGCCACGCCCGCATGAAGTACCTGATCCACGACCGGGGCATCGACTGGTTCCGCCAGGAACTGCAGCGGTACTTTCCCCACCCGATCGGTCCGATGCACCGGGAGCCGAAGACCACCCTGTGCGACTACCTGGGCTGGCATCGCCAGGGCAGCGGCCGCTGGTTCGTGGGGCTGCCGCTCCTGTGCGGCCGCCTGGAGGGACCGCTGAAGGCGGGCCTGCGGCAGCTGGTGGACACCTACAAGCTGGATGTGCGGCTGACGCCCAACCAGGACCTGCTGCTCGGCAACATCGGCACCGCCCAGCGGAGCGGCATCCGCCAGGCCCTGGCGAACCTGGGCTACGCCACGCCGGAGGCGCCCGCGCGGCTGGCCCGCCACGCCATCGCCTGTCCGGCTCTGCCCACCTGCGGCCTGGCGATCACGGAATCGGAGCGGATCCTGCCCCAGGTGCTCGATCGCCTCGATGGCCTGCTGCGACGCCTGGAGATCGACCGGCCGCTGCTGGTGCGCATGACCGGTTGCCCCAATGGCTGCGCCAGGCCCTACATGGCCGAGCTGGGCCTGGTGGGCAGCGGCGTGGACCAATACCAGCTGTGGCTCGGCGGCACCCCCAACCTCAGCCGCCTGGCCACCCCCTATCTGGAGCGGATGCCGCTGGAGGATCTGGAGACCACCCTGGAGCCACTGCTGCTCGCCTGGAAGGAGGAGGGGGGCCGCCGCAGTTTCGGTGAGTTCGTGGGCCGCTGCGACCCGGAGCGGATCCGCTCACTGCTGCCGGCGCCATGACGGCCCCGCTCCGGCGGGTTGCCGGGCCGGCACGGGTGGCGGCCGGCCTGGTGCTGGCCCTCCACGGCGGTGCCGCCAGCGCCGAGAGCCTCCGCCCCCAGGCCTCCGGCCGAACGGAACGGTTTGATCCCGATGCGGGCAGCTGCCGGCCGGAGGCCCTCAGCGCCGGCTACCGCCAGCAGCTCGCCCCCTTTGCCGACCAGCCGGCGGCGGTGCTCGAACGGCTGCGGGCCCTGCAGGCCGAACTGGCCGAGGCCAGCCTGCAACGCTGCCTGGAACGGGGCCTGCTCAGCCCCGAGGAGGCCAGCGCCCTGCGGGCTCAGTTCCGCTCGGGCACCCTGCCGTAGTGGGCCTGGCCCTGGCCGCTGCGCCAGGCCCAGAGCTGGTCGCCATGGCTGAAATGCCACCATTCGTTGGGATGGCGCGCAAAGCCGACCCCGGTGAGCACGGCCGCCAGCAGCCGGCGCCGGCCGTGCCAGAGCGCCGCCGCACCATCGGGCTCAACCGCGGCGGCGGCGGCATGGTGATCGGGTTCCGATTCCGGGCCGATCGCATCGATCTCGCCCCCCATGGCCAGGGGCAGACCATCGGCGTCGGCCAGGGTGAGATCCACGGCGGCGCCGGTGCTGTGGGGCGGTGGCGTGGCCGGCGCCTCGCTGGGGGGAGCCCAGAAGCGGCCCACCTGCCGGCGCACCTCCTCGGTGGCCGGCCCGGGGGCCTCTGGATCCAGGCCCCTGCGGTGGCATTCCTGGCGATAGGCCCAGGCGACCATGAACCGCTGCACCGCCAGGGGCCGCCAGCCGTCGAAGATCGCCAGCCGCAGGCCCGGGGCCTGCTGCTCCAGGTGCCGCTGGGCCACCAGCAGGCGATCGATCACCCCGCTGCGCAGCCGGAACGGGGAAAGACCCTGGCCGTAGGGGGCGCCAAGGCGCACATAGGGGTGGGGCTCGAGCCGCAGCAGGGCCGGTGGCAGCGGCAGCAGCGGTTCGCCGTTGTCGTGGATGGGGATCGGACTCCAGGGACGCAGCGGCGTCATCGGCGGAGACGGCACACGGCCCGTGACCCTAGGGCCGGGGGGCAACTCAGTTGAGCCGGGCCACCTCCGCCTGGCGCGCGCGCTGCTGGGCCAGCGCTGACTCCAGGTGGGGATGGCGCTGCAGATCGGGATCCTCCTCCACAATCTCCCGAGCCACCTCGCGGGCCAGTTCCAGCAGGTCGCCGTCATCGGCCAGGCTGGCCAGGGCGAGATCGGGCAGGCCCGACTGGCGGGTGCCCAGCACCTGACCCGGCCCCCGCAGGCGCAGATCCATCTCCGCGATCTCAAAGCCGTCGTTGCTGCCCACCAGCACCTCCAGCCGCTGGCGGGCCTGGGCATTGCTGCCATGCTGGATCAACAGGCAATGGGAGGCCGCCGCACCCCGGCCCACCCGGCCGCGCAGCTGGTGCAGCTGGGCCAGGCCGAAGCGTTCGGCATGGTCGATCACCATCACGCTCGCCTCCGGCACATCGACCCCCACCTCCACCACGGTGGTGCTTACCAGCACCTGGGTGG
This sequence comes from Synechococcaceae cyanobacterium, assembly GCA_046313055.1. Taxonomy (GTDB): domain Bacteria; phylum Cyanobacteriota; class Cyanobacteriia; order PCC-6307; family Cyanobiaceae; genus Cyanobium. The sequence goes on from JBKDDA010000007.1 coordinate 31,632, forward strand.
TGCCATCGGCGAAGGCGGTGATCGCAGCCTGCTTGGCCTCACTGCTGAGACGGCCATGCAGCAGCCCCACCCGCAGGTCAGGAAACACCTCCTCGGCCAGCAGCCGGTGCTCCTCCACCGCCGAGCGCAGGTCAAGCTTTTCCGATTCCTCCACCAGGGGCAGCACCACGTAGGCCCGCTGGCCCAGGCCCACCTGCTCGCGGATCAGCTCCCAGGCCTCCTGCCGCTCGCCCCCGCCCAGGCGGCGGGTGCGCACCGGCGTGCGGCCCGGCGGCAGCTCATCGATCTGGCTCACGTCGAGATCGCCGTGCAGTGACAGGGCCAGGGTGCGGGGGATCGGCGTGGCCGTCATGGTGAGCAGGTGGGGCTGCAGCCCCTTGGCCAGCAACCGGTTGCGCTGACGCACGCCGAAGCGGTGCTGCTCATCAACCACCACCAGCCCCAACCGCTGAAACTGCACCGGGTCCTCCAGCAGGGCATGGGTGCCCACCAGCAGGGCCAGCTGACCATTGGCCAGGTCGGTGAGCAGCTGGCGCCGGCGCCGGACGGGAGTGGAGCCGGTGAGCAAGGCCACGCTCACGTGCAGCTGGGGCAGCCACTGGGCCAGCTTGTGGTGGTGCTGCTCCGCAAGCACCTCGGTGGGAGCCATCAGGGCCCCCTGGCAGCCGGCACCGATGGCGGTGAGCAGGGCCGCCAGGGCCACCACCGTCTTGCCGCTGCCCACATCGCCCTGGAGCAGCCGGGCCATGGGCTGGGGCCGGGCCAGGTCGGTCTGGATCTCGGCCAGCACCCGCCGCTGGGCACCGGTGAGCGGGAAGGGCAGCAGCTCCAACAGCCGCGCCACCAGGTCATGGTCCCCCCCGGTCGCAGGCAGGCTGGGGGCGGGCAGGCGCCGCAGCTGGCGCCGCCTCAGGGCCAGCGAGAGCTGCAGCAGCAGAAATTCGTCGAACACCAGCCGGCGGCGCCCCCACTGCAGCTGTTCGCGGCTGGCGGGCTGGTGCAGGGCCTGCAGGGCCTCAGCGCGGGGGCCCAGCTGCAGCCGTTGGCGCAGCGACTGCGGCAACGGCTCGACCTCGCGGCGGGCCAGGGGCAGCACCTGCTCGATGCAGTGGCGCATGCGTTCGGCCCCCAGGCCCTCGGTGAGGCTGTAGACCGGCACCAGCCGGCCGATCTGCGGATTCCTGACCGGCGCCCCGGGGCCCTCCAGCACCTCCAGCAACGGATCCTGAAACTGGGGACCCCAGGGTCCGGGCTTCACCAGGCCACTCACCGCCACGGTGGCCCCCACCGGATAGGCCCGCTGCTGCGCCCGCAGCCAGGCCGGGCTGCTGAAGCGGCGCCCGGCGAAGAAACGCGACACCCGCAGCCGACCGGTGGAATCCTGCAGCTGCAGCTCGAGGATCGAGAGGTTGGGGTTGCGGGGGCTGCTGAAGGCGTGGGCGCGCCGCACCTGGGCCACGATCGTGGCGGTGCTGCCGGGACTGAGGCCGCTGATGCGCACCAGATTGGCGTAGTCGAGATAATCGCGGGGATAGTGGTGAAGCAGATCCCGGGCCAGCAGCAGACCCATGGAGGCAAGCCGGGTGGCGGTGCGCGGCCCGATTCCCCGCACTTCGGCCAGGGGGGTGTGGGCCTCCAGGGCGGTGGTGCCGGCGGCTGCGGCGGTCCCCCCCGCTTCGGGTGGGGCCCGCCGCAGCCGCGGTGCGGCGGGTGGTGTCTGGGGGCGGTAACGGGCCAGGAGCTGGTGCAGCCCCTGGCGCAGCTGGCGCACCCGCTCCTGGCGCTGCGGAACCGCAAGGTCTGCATAGGAGGCAAAGGAACCGCCGAGCCGCTCCAGCAGGGCCTGATCGTCGACCGCCAGGCCGGCGGGCGGCGAGGACAGCGAACGGGTCAGAAAGGCGCTGAAGCGCTCCTGGCGCCCCTGCAGATCGCCGAAACCCCGCTGCACCTCCAGGGCGCAGGCCTGCTGGAGGATGCGGCACCAGCCCTCCAGGCCCCCCTCCTCGGGGGTCAGGTGCCGGTGATCGGGCCGTGGCGCCGGCCCGCCCGCAGATCCTGCAGCCACAACCGTTCCGCCTCGCTGATCTCCTGCCGCCGCTGAAGACGGCGGAACTGGTCGGCCATTCTGCGCAGCTCCTGGCGCTTCTGGAGCAGCCGGTGGCGACAGGTGCGCAGTTTGGGCTGTTCCATCTCCAGATCGGTGCAGCGAAACAGCACGGCCGTCATCTGCAGCTGACCGGTGGCGATCTCGATGCTGAGAGGCACCTCCAGCCGCAGCAGGTTGGGGGGACCACCCTGGGATTCGATCTGGCCGTCGATCACGGCATCAAGCACGCCGATGGGCAGCAGGCTGACGCAGAGCCCCGCGTTGGTGAGCTCCACGTTGATGGCGTGGGAGAGGTTGCGCAGGCGCCGCACCAGGGCCTGCTCGAACCCATCGAGCCACTGCAGCAACAGCACGGGGTGGCGGGGGAGGCGGCCGTCCTGCCAGGGGGATGGCTCAGGTGGCGGATCCAGGGAGTCGACCTCGGGGGCCAATCCTGCGCTGAGGGCGGCGGCAAAGGCCTCCAGCAGGCGGGAGGAGAGGGCGGCGAGATCCTCCCCTGGACCGGATTCAGCAGCGAAAGGCAGCTCCCCGCCATGGCCGCTGTCGTCACCGGGATCGTGGTCGTCGTCATCGTCGTGGCTGCGGGCGAAAGCACCTTCGGGCCCGGGGGGCATCAGCACGGACCAGGCAGGAGCCAGGGCGATCGGCGGGTTGAGATCAAGGTGGATCGAGCCATCCGGGCGACCGAGGGCGTCACCGGCGGCATCGGCGCCCAGACGCTCCAGCAGATCCCGGCCTTCCTCGTGCCGACGGAAGTCGTGCTCAGCATGGAGCCGGGCCGCAAGCGTGGCCAGCTGCTCCACCGTGAGCAGGCTGGAGCAGCGGCGCACCAGACCGCTGATGCGGTGATGCAGGTGGCGGCGGCGACGGGGCGAGAGGCGGGCGTAGCGGCCGGGGTAAACCTGGGTGGCCACATGAAAACAGGCCTGCTCCACAGCGGGGAGCAGGCCCTGGCGCAGCACCTGGAGATAGAGCGCCAGGCAGCGGTAGAGCTGGGGGATCAGGTCATCCAGCTCTTCAGGGGGGGAGAGCGGCGGGGCGGCGGCATCGCCCGGCAGCGCCGGTGGCAGCACCCGGGTCAGGCGCCCTTCATGGCCGCGACTTCGGCCGCGAAATCGGCCTGTTCCACCTCAATGCCCTCACCGAGGTTGTAGCGGGTGAAGCGGCGCACCTGAATGTTCTCGCCGATCTTGCCCGCCACCTGCTTGACCATTTCACCCACGGTGACCGTGCTGTCCTTGATGAAGGGCTGATCAAGCAGAGCCATTTCCTTGAGGCGCTTGCCGATGCGCCCAGCAACGATCTTCTCCTTCATCTCCTCCTTCTTGCCCGCCAGATCATCGCGGCCCATCTCAATGGTGGTTTCGCGGGTGACCACCTCCTGGGGGATCTGGTCGGTGGTCACATAGTCGACTCCAGGACAGGCCGCAACCTGCATGGCCACGTTGCGGACCAGCTCCTGAAACACCTCGCCCCGGGCCACGAAGTCGGTCTCACAGTTGACCTCCACCAGCACACCGACCCGGGCACCGGTGTGGATGTAGCTGCCGATGGCCCCTTCGGCAGCGGTCCGACCCGCCTTTTTCTCGGCGGAGGCGATGCCCTTCTGGCGCAGCCACTCGATGGCTTTGTCGCTGTCACCGCCGGTGGCGGCAAGAGCTTTCTTGCAGTCCATCATGCCGGCGCCGGTCTTGTCGCGCAGTTCCTTGACGAGCTTCGCGGAGATCTCAGCCATGGGTCGGGTCGAGGTGGAGGAAACGGAAAAGGGGGAGGGATCGGGGGCCGACGGGGATCAGCCCTCGTCGTCGTCGCGGCTGTCGTCACCACCGCGCTGGTCACCGGCGCCATGGCGACCTTCGTTGATGGCATCGGCAAGGCGGCCCAGCACCAGCTGCACCGAGCGCACGGCGTCGTCGTTGCAGGGGATCGGCACGTCGCAGAGATCGGGATCGCAGTTGGTGTCGAGCATCGACACCAGTGGGATATCGAGTTTGCGGGCCTCGAGCACGGCGTTGGTTTCGCGGCGCTGATCCACCAGGATCACCACATCGGGCAGGCGGCGCATGCTCTTGAGACCACCGAGATATTTCTGCAGACGGTCCAGCTCACGGCGGAGCACCGCCGCTTCCTTCTTGGGTCGCATGGCGATGGCGCCGGAAGACTCCATGCGCTCCAGGTCCTTGAGCCGATCGATGCGGGCCCGCATCGTGGTCCAGTTGGTGAGCATGCCCCCGAGCCAGCGCTGGTTCACGTAGGCGGCACCGCAGCGGGCTGCCTCCTGGGCGATCACCTCGGAGGCCTGCTTCTTGGTGCCCACGAACAGAAAGCGCTTGCCACTGCGGGAGGCGCTGCGCACCCACTTGTAGGCGTTGTTCATGCAGACGGCCGTCTGCACCAGGTCAATGATGTGCACCCCATTGCGCGCGCAATAGATGTAGCGCGACATCTTGGGATTCCAGCGACGGGTCTGGTGACCGAAGTGGGCACCAGCCTCCATCATCTCGGCGAGAGTGACGACAGCCATGGCTTGAAAGGGGTTTCGGGTTGGCCTCCACCTGCCTAGGGACCACAGCCAAGGGGGGTGGTGGAAGCCACCGGAACCGGCGCGGTCACCCGAAACACGCAGGTGTGCGGTGTTGGGAACCCCGACAACCTATCAAATCGACCGACCGGCCCTGGCTTCGGCGAACAGGGCCCGCACACCGATCCGGTTCAGCGGCAGGCGCAGCAGTTCCATGGCCAGGTCGGGGCGACCGCGGCGGATCAGCCAGGCCAGCAGGGGGCGCAGGCTGCGTTCGTTGAGCAGGCCACCAAGGGTGAGCAGATCCCAGAGCACCCGATGCAGCCAGGTGTACTGAATGATGAAGCGCACCCGGCGGCTGGGGTGCTTGCGGTAAAACACCAACCCCATGCGGGCACGCTCGTGCTCCACCCGCACCAGATCGGGGATCTGCGCCAGCGAGAGGGGAGGGTGCCAGTGGTAGCCCACCGCCCCGGGGCAGCGCACCAGCCGCACGCCCAGCCGCCGCAGGCGTTCCCCCAGTTCCAGATCCTCCCAGCCGTAGAGCCGGAAGCCCGTATCGAACAGGCCGGCCCGCTCCAGCAGCTGCTTCTCGATGGCCACGTTGCCAGTGGCGAAGTAAGCCCACGACAGATCCCGCAGCTTGTGGCGCTCCCGGGTGGGATCCTCGAAATCGGCCGTGTTGACCACGGCCCCATAGGTGAAGCTGAGCCGGTCGCCCCGCCGGCGCCAGTCGGCGGCGAGGGCCGTGGCATGGGCCATGAGGAACCCGGGGGTGACCACCAGATCGCTGTCGATGAACACGATCACGTCGCCCCGGGCCGCCTCCACCCCCCGGTTGCGGCCGGCGGCCGGGCCACCATGGTCCTGGCGGATGAGCCGCAGGTGGGGAAATTCGCCAGCGTGGTCGGCCAGCCAGGCCACGGTGTCGTCGGTCGAGCCATCGTCGACCAGCACCACCTCATGGCCGGTCACCGGAGCCACCAGGCGCTGCTGCTCAAGGGCCCGCAGGCACTTGCGCAGGATCGGCAGGCGGTTGTAAGTGGGGATGACGACGCTGAGAAACACGGCCGGAGCGAAAACCGAAGCGGACGAACGCGGGGTGGACCCAGCACCGGGGGCTGGTCCGGGCGCCCATGGTGGCCCAGGCCGGTGCCTGCGAGCCAAGCCGGTGCCTGCAAAAAAAGGGGACCCTCCACTGGATCCCCCCGGCACCGGTATGCGGCGCCCTGGTCGTTGAGCGGCGGTCAGTCAGCGGCGCCGCCGTTGTTGGCCGTGCCGGTGACGCCGTTGCCGGCGCCTTCACCCCGGCCGTCGTTGCGCAGCTTGCGCTTCTTGAACTTGCGGGCGTAGGCGCGGTTGCGCTCCTGCTTTTCCTTCTTGAGATTCCTGCGCTTGGCCATGCGGGCGGGCGTTGGTAGATGGATCGGTGAACACTCACCCTACCTAACGGCTCAGAACCGCTTCGCCGGCAGCGCCAGCCGGGCCGCCGGGAGGGCCCCCACGGATCAGACGACCGTCCTCCATCCGCACCAGCCGATCTGCCACATCGAGGATGCGGGGGTCGTGGGTGACCATCAGCACGGCACAACCCTGCTCCCTCGCCAGCCCCTTGATCAGGTCGACCACCTCGCGGCCGCTGCGGCTGTCGAGGGCCGCGGTGGGCTCATCGGCCAGCAGCAGCTGGGGCCTGGCCGCAAGGGCCCGGGCGATGGCCACCCGCTGCTTCTGGCCCCCCGAGAGGTCATGGGGCAACCTGTCGAGATGGTCCCCCAGGCCCACCAGTCGCAACCACTCACGGGCGAGATCACGGCGGACCCGATAGCCCAGGCCGGGCAGCAGGTCGGCGCCCATCTGCACGTTCTGCTCGGCGCTGAGGCAGCTCAGCAGGTTGTGGCCCTGGAAGATCATGCCGATGCGGCGCCTCAGGCGCTGGCGTTCCGTCCGGCCGGAACCGGCCAGTTCGGTGCCGAGCACCCGCACATGGCCCTGCTGAACCTGGCGCAGGGCCCCCACCAGGGTGAGCAGGGTGGTCTTGCCGCAACCGGAAGGGCCGGTGAGCAGCACCACCTCGCCGGCGGCGATCTGCAGATCCACACCCTGAAGCACCTGGCGGCGGTTGCTGCCCTTGCCATACCAATGGCTGAGGGCCGCCACTTCAACAGCCGAAACGGAAGGCATCAGAAGATCTCCGCGGGGTCGGCGTCGGCCAGCCGGCGCATGGCCAGCACCGCCGAGCCCAGGCACATCACCAGAATCATGGCGAACACGATCAGGGCCCGTTCCGTGGACATCGCCACCGGCAGCTGGGTGCCGCTGCGCACCAGCTCGTAGAGGCCCAGACCGGCGAGCCAGGCGGGCAGATACCCCAGCACGGCAAGCAGCAGGCCCTCCCTCGCCACCACCAGCAACAGGGTCGGCAGGGGATAACCCATGGCCATCAGGGTGGCGTATTCAGGCAGGTGGTCGCTGACATCGGAATAGAGAATCTGATACACGATCACGCAACCGACCACAAAGCCCATCCCCGCGCCAAGGGTGAAGATGAAGCCGATCGCGGTGCTGCTGCGCCAGTACTCCTTCTCGAAGGCCTCGAAGCCGGCCTTGCTGAGCACCCGCACATCACTGGGCAGGGCCCGTCGCAGCCGCTCGGCCACCACCTCGGCATCGCTGCCGGGATCCAGCCGGATCAGGCCCAGTTCGATGCTGCCAGGGGCCGTATCGGGGAGCAGCTGCAGAAAGGTCTCGCGGCTGGTGAGGATGTTGCCGTCGGCTCCGAAGGAGGGGCCCAGCGCCACCAGACCCGCCACCCGCACCCGCTTGCCGCCCAGTTCGGTCTCCACGGTGCGGCCCTGGCGGAACCAGTCGGCCACCGGCCCGAACTCGGGCCGGGAGCGTTCATCGAACAGCACCCGACCCCGCTGGGTCAGCAACCTGGCCCTGGCTGCCAGGGAGGGGTCGGTGAACAGGGGATCACCGGGCTCGAACCCCATCGCCAGAATCGAGCGGGTGCGGCGGGTCTGGGGGTTGCGCCAGAGCAGAAAGTTCCAGTGAACCGGGGTGACGCCCGTGACCGCAGGATCGGCCAGGGCCTGCACCAGCCGCCGCCGCGGGAAGCCGGCCATGCTGATCGAACTCATGGTCCGCGGGCTGATCAGCACCAGATCGGCATCGAACAGCTTGTGGATGGTCACGCTGGCGTCGAACAGACCGTCGCGGAAGCCCAGCTGCATGAACATCAGGATGCCCGCGAAGGCGATCCCGGCCAGGGCCACCGCCAACCGCACCGGCTGACGGGTGAGCATCAGCCAGGCCAGGGGGATCCGCCGCCCCTGCCAGAGGCCGGGGGTCATGGCCGCAGCCGGGCGATCACCTTCAGGCCGGCCAGGTCACGCACGCGGGCGGCATCGGCCGGGTCCAGCTGAACCCGCACCTCCACCACCCGGGCATCGGCATCGCCGGTGGGGTCGGTGGCCAGCACCTGCCGCTGGCTCACCCGCGGGCTGATGCGGCTCACCCGGCCGGCCAGACTGCCCTGAAAGCCCCCGTTCTCGCTGGTGAGGCGCACGGTCTGGCCGATGCGCACCCGGTCGATGTCGGATTCATAGACCTCCACGAGCGCCTCCATCCGGTCACTGGCCCCCAGCTCGATGATCCCCTCGTCGCCGGGCCGTTCGCCCACCCGCGCCTGGAGCCGCAGCACGGTGCCGGCAAAGGGGGCCCGCAGCTCGGTGTTCACCAGGTCGGCGTTGAGCTTGAGCAGTTCGGTGCGGGCTTCGTTGAGCTGGCCCTGCAGTTCCAGGTAGCGGCCCTCAGTCTGATCCAGGGTCGAGCGGGCGATCGCCCCCTGGGCCGCCAGGTTGCGGTTGCGCTGCAGATCGCGGGCCACGATCGTGAGGCGGCCCACCAGGTTGGTGATCCTGGCCTGCACCTGAATGCGGGCGGCCTGCACGCTGGGGCCGTTGTCGAAGCGGGCCAGCAGCTGCCCCGCCGCCACCCGATCACCCTCGGCCACCAGCAGGGCGGTGATGCGGGGGCTGCCGCCGATGCCGGTGATCGGAGCCGCCAGCTGGCGGATGTCGCCAGCTGGCTCCAACCGGCCGAGGGCCGCCACCGCCTCCGGAGGCCTGGCCGCCACAGGGGTCGCCGGCGTGGGGGCCGGTCCGGGGCGCTGATTGAGCCGCAGCAGCGCCGGCACCGCCAGGGTGAGGGCCGAACCGGCCAGGGCCGCCACCAGGCCGATCAGCAGGGGGCCGGGGGATCGTCGAACAACAGGTTCTCGATGTACCGGTCCGCCCACTGGGGGTTGAAGGCCTTCTCCAGGACCCGGCGGGTCTTGTCGTTTTGTTTCTGTTGCTTGCAATAGTGGAGCTGCCCCTGCCATCGGGCAACAGTAGCCCCGTCATCCACCGCCTGGGCCTCGCCCGCCGCCACGGCTGAGGCCAGGATCGTGAGCATGTCGGCCACCTCATCCACAAAGGCTCGCTCCTCGTCAGCGCCGGCCGGCCGCACGAACAGCACATGGGGCGAAAAGATCGTGCCCCAGGGCGGCAGCTCCCGGGGCTGGGAAAAAGGTCGCGGTCGCCGGGCGGCCAGGGGACCGGCAATCGCCTCCGGCAGCCGGGGCCCCACGGGCGACAGGTCGGCGATCGCCGCCGAGACCACGCCACGGCCGGCCACGATGTCGGCCCCGAACACCGGCAGGTCGTAGCGGGGGTCGGGAAAGAACACGCAGTGCAGGATCTGCAGACCCGCCCCGAGGCGGGCGGTCTCCAGGTGCAGCTTGCGCAGCCCCCGGCAGCGGTGCACCTCGTTGCGGATGAACAGATCCTCACCGTCGAGGCTGCCGCTGATGGCCTCCAGATCCGCGGCGATCGCCAGCGGTTCCAGGTCGGGCAGGCCGTGACGCAGCCCGCGGATGCGATCCGCAAGGGCATCAACCAGCGGATGGATCCCCAGGGCGGTGTCACCTGGAGTTGGGCCTGCAGAGGCACTCATGGGTGGGCAGCCAGCAGAATGCGGATCCTGCCATGCATCCCCCACCGAGTGATCGATCCGCCGGCGGCGCCGCCAACCCTGTTACCCGGCCTGGCCGTGCCGGAGCGGCGCAGGCTGGCCAACGGCAACGGCGTGGTGAGCCTGCCGCTGGTCGATGCGCCGCTGGTGTGTCTCGACTTCTGGTGCCGGGCCGGCAGTGTCTCTGAACAGCAGACCGAGAGCGGCATCGCCCACTTTCTCGAACACATGGTGTTCAAGGGCAGCCAGCGGCTGGCCGCCGGTGAGTTCGACCGCCGCATCGAGGCCCTCGGCGGCAGCAGCAATGCGGCCACCGGTTTTGATGATGTGCACTTCCATGTGCTGATCCCTCCACCCGCCGCGGCCGAGGCCATGGACCTGCTGCTGGATCTGGTGCTGCAGCCGCGACTGGAGGCCGAGGCCTTCACCATGGAACGGCAGGTGGTGCTGGAGGAACTGACCCAGAGCGAAGACCAGCCCGAGGAGGTGGCCCTGCAGCAGCTGCTCAGCCTCGCCGCCCCCGACCACCCCTACGGCCTGCCGATCCTGGGCCGGCGGGAGGCCCTGCTGGCCCACACCCCCGAGACCATGGCGGCCTTCCACAGCCGGCTCTACGGCGGGGGCGGTTGCGTGCTGGCCCTCAGCGGCGCCCTGCAGGCCAGCGCCCTGGTGGAGCGGGCCTGTGAGGGCCCCCTGGCGACCCTGGAGTCCCTGGCGGCCCCGACCCCGCCACCGGCCCTGACCATCCGGCCGGGCCACCGGCGCCTGGCCCTGCCCCGGCTCGAGGCGGCCCGGCTGCTGATGGTGTGGCCCCTGCCCCCCGCGGGCGATCTGGATGGGGTGATGGGTGCCGATCTGGCCACCACGCTGCTGGCGGAGGGTCGCCGCAGCCGGCTGGTGGACCGGCTGCGGGAACAGCTGCGGATTGTGGAAAGCATCGACCTGGATCTGCATGTGCTCGAGGGCGGCAGCCTGGCCCTGCTGGAGGCGGTGTGCGAGGTGGATGACCTGCCGGCCGTGAGGGCCGCCATCGAGGACGAATGGCGGCGGCTGCTGGAGGATCCACCGGGTCCGGAGGAGTGGCGGCGGGCTCTGCGGCTGGTGAGCAACGGCTACCGGTTCGGGCTGGAGGCGGCAGGGGGCGTGGCCGGCCTGCTGGGCAGCAATGAGCTCTGGGGCCGCCGCCAGCCGCTGGACCACCCACTGCAACGGCTGGCCACCTGGACCCCCGAACGGCTGCAGGCCGACCTGCTGCCCCGGTTCGATCCGGCCCTGGCCTGCGTGCTGGAGGCGGTGCCGGCATGACCACCAGCCAGCGCTTCAACCTGGCAGGAGGCCTGCCCCTGCACACGATCGTGCGCGAGGGACCGGCGATCCTGGCCGCACGCCTGGTGGTGCCAGGCGGCAGCGGTGGCGACCGGCCCGGATGCCGCGGCGCCGCCCAGCTGCTGGCCGGGGTGATGACCCGGGGCTGCGGCGATCTCGGGCCGGAGGCACTCGCGGATCTGGTGGAGGGAGCCGGTGCCGCCCTGCGGGCCGATGCGGGCGAAGACAGCCTCACCCTGGCGCTCAAGTGCGCCCGTGACGATGCCGCCGATCTGCTGCCCCTGCTGATCCGGATGGTGCGGGCTCCGCTGCTGCAGGACGACCAGGTGGACCTGGAACGCCAGCTCAACCTGCAGACACTGCAGCGCCAGCGGGAGGATCCCTTCCAGGTGGCCTACGACGGCCTGCGCAGCCTGCTCTACGGCAGCGGCCCCTACGGCCACGATCCCCTGGGGGTGGCGGAGGATCTGGAGGGCCTGGACCGGAGCGCCCTGGAGCCGGTGCTGCAGGGCCTCGGTCGGCGGGGGGCCGTGCTCGTGCTCTGCGGCGACATCCCCGCCGATGCCCGCGATCGGCTGGAGCAGGAGCTGCGGACCCACCCCTGGTCCACCGGTCTGCCGGCGGCCGCCCCGGTGGAGGGGGGATGCACGGCTGCAGGCCAGCTGGCCTGCCTGGAGCAGGACACGGAGCAGCTGGTGCTGATGCTCGGCGCCGCCACCGTGCCCATGGGCCATGAGGATGCCCTGGCCCTGCGGCTGCTGCAGGCCCACCTGGGCCATGGCATGTCGTGCCGGCTGTTTCAGGAGATGCGGGAGCAGCGGGGCCTGGCCTACGACGTGGGCGTGCACATGCCGGGCCGCAGCGGGCCGGCACCGTTCGTGGTGCATCTCTCCACGTCGGCGGAGCGGGCTGCAGAAGCCAGCCGCTGCCTGCTGGCGGAATGGCAGCGGCTGATCGAGGTGCCGCTCACCGATGGTGAACGGCACCTGGCCCTGGCCAAGCTGCGGGGCATGGATGCGATGGGCCGCCAGACCTGCGGCCAGATCGCCGAACGGGAGGCCCTGCTGGTCAGCCATGGCCTGGCAGGCGACCACCTCGACCACTGCCTGGAACGGGCGGCACGCCTGGACAGCCTGCAGCTGCAGGCGGCCGCCGCCCGCTGGCTCAGCCGGCCGTGCCTGAGTCTGGTGGGGCCTGCCGGGGCCCTGGAGCAGGCGGAGGCTCACTGGTCAGGCGGCTGAGCTCGCCGGCCGCCAGCAGAAAGGTGCCGCGCCGGAAGCGCACAGCCAGCTGATCACCGGCCCGCAGCTCCAGCACAACCCCCTCCTCCCCCGGTTGGACCAGGTCGGGAGGGCGCAGCATGGGCATGGGATCGGCGCTCTTGAGGTAGCGGCGCTGACCGCGCAGCCGCACCGATTCACCCACCGTCAGCGGTGGCTCCGGGGTTGTGCTCATCGCTGTCGGGTCTCCCACCTTCTCATCGGAAGCTAACTGCAGCAGGATGGCCCCAGTCTCGGTTTCTCCTTGCGGGCCCTTGCCACCTGGAGCGGTGCCGTCGCCGGCCTGCTGCTCATCCTCGTCGGCGGGCTGATCCCCGCCTATCTGCCCCTGCCCGAGGCCGGCACGGTGCTGATCCAGCCACTCGGCATCACCCTGCAGGTGCCGGCCATGCTGCTCACGGCCCTGGTGTGCGGTCCCCGCAGTGCCCTGCTGGCCACGGTGGCCTACCTGAGCGTGGGCCTCTTCCAGATGCCGATCTTCCACGAAGGCGGTGGCTTCTCCTACCTGTTCGACCCGGGCTTCGGCTACCTGCTGGGCTTCGTGCCGGCCGCCTGGCTCAGCGGCCGTCTGGCCCGCCAGAGCGGCATGAACGATCCCCTGGCCCTGGCCGCAGCCGCCGCCCTGGGCCTGTTGGTCATGCACGCCTGCGGACTGGTCAATCTGCTCACGGGTGCCCTGTTTGGCCGCTGGTCCACACCGCTGCTGCCCTTGCTGGTCAGCTACAGCGCCGCCCTGATCCCCCAGTTGATCGCCTGCTGCGCCGTGGCGGTGGTGGCCCTGCTGCTGCGGCGCCTGCTGCTGGTGGAATCGTGAGGGGAATCGTGAGGGGAACGGCCGCCCGGCGCCGTGGCGCCGCCCCTGCCCCCACGGTCGCCTGGAGCGCCGCCCTGGCCGCCCTGCTGCTGGACCAGCTGAGCAAGCACTGGGCCCTCGGCCATCTGGACCTGGGCGAGGCGGTGCGGCTGGTGCCCGGGCTGCTGGACCTGCGGCTGGTGCACAACAACGGGGCTGCCTTCAGCCTGCTGAGCGGCTCCACCACCCTGCTGGCGGTGGTGAGCAGCGCCGTGAGCATCGTGCTGGTGATCTCGCTGGTGCTGCGGCCACCGGAGCGCACCCGCCAGGCCCTGGCCCTGGGACTGCTGCTGGGGGGGGCGGCCGGCAACGGTCTCGACCGCTGGCGGCTCGGCTCGGTGGTCGATTTCCTGGCCCTGGTGCCGGTGCCGTTCCCCGTGTTCAACCTGGCCGATGTGGCGATCAACCTGGCCGTGGTCGCCTTCGTGCTCGACCTGCTGGCGGACCGCCCCCCGCCGGGCTCCCATGGTTGAGGGTGCGCTCAGACGACTGCGGCGCCAGTGGCACGACATCCGCCGGCCCGCCGAATGGCTGCTGCTGATCCACCAGGCCGGCCAGCAGCCCAGGCGCATTCCCCTGCCGCCGGGTCGCTACCGACTGGGGCGCGACCACGACGGGCCGATCCAGCTCGACCACCCGGCGGTCAGCCGCCGCCACGGGCTGCTGGAGCGCTGCGGCCGGGGCTGGCTGCTGAGCGACGACGGCTCCACCAACGGGCTCTGGTGGCGGGGCCGACGCGTGCAGCAACTGCTGGTGCGCGACGGCGATGCGGTGCGGCTGGCTCCACCCCAGCAACCGGGCGTGCCCGAGCTGGTCTTCCAGCGGCGGCCCCGACCCCGGCTGCGGCGAACGCTGCAGGGGCTGGTGCTGGGCCTGGGCGCCATGGCCGGAGGCGGCCTGCTGCTGCTGGCCATCGGCAGCCTCACGATTCCGATCCGCGGCAGCCTGGCCACCGTCCGGGGCCCCCTGGTGCTCTACGACGCCCGCAGCCGACCCGTGACCACAGCCGAGGGTCGGCAGCACCGTGAACTCGACGGTCTGACGGCCTTTCCGCCCGTGCTGATCCGGGCCCTGCTGGCCAGCGAGGACAGCCGCTTCTGGTGGCACCCGGGCGTGGATCCCATCGGCACCGCCCGGGCCCTGGTGACCAACGTGCTCGGCGGACGGGTGCTGGAGGGAGGCTCCACCCTCACCCAGCAGCTGGCGCGCAGCCTCTACCCCGAGAGCGTGGGTGAGGGGGAGACCCTGGAGCGCAAGTGGCGGGAGCTGCTGGTGGCCCTGCAGCTGGAGGCCCGCTTCAGCAAACGGGACCTGCTGCTCAGTTACCTCAACCGGGTGTATCTGGGGGTGGGCTGGGGCTTTGAAGATGCCTCACGCCGGTACTTCGGCCGATCAGCCAGCGACCTCGATCTGGAGCAGGCGGCCCTGCTGGTGGGCCTGCTGCCTTCGCCCAACGGCTACGACCCCTGCCTGGACCCCCAGGCGGCCCTGGATGCCCGCAACCGCGTGCTGGCCAAAATGGTGGAAACCGGCCGCATCGGCGCCGATGACGCCCGGGCCGCCCGGCGCCGGCCGATCCGCCTGGCCAGCACCGCCTGCCGGGCCAGCCAGGCGAAAACCGTGCCCTATTACAGCGATCAGGTGCGCCGCGACCTGGCCGCGCTGGTGGGCGGCGAGGTGGCAGCGGAAGGCAACTTTCTGATTGACACCCACCTCGATCCGGTGATTCAGGCGGAGGTGGAACGGCTGCTGCGACGGCGGCTTGAGGGCAGCCGCGATCTGCGTGTGGGCCAGGGGGCCGTGGTGGTGCTCGACAGCCGCAGCGGCGGCATCGTGGCGATCGCCGGCGGGCGCGACTACCGCCAGAGCCAGTTCAACCGCGCCACCATGGCCCTGCGCCAGCCCGGCAGCACCTTCAAGCTGATGACCTACGCCGCAGCCCTGGAACGGGGGCTCAGGCCCACGGACCGGATCGCCTGTGGAACGCTGAACTGGCAGGGTCAGACCTTCGCCGGTGGCTGCGGCGGCAGTCTCAGCCTCACCCAGGGCCTGGCCGTGAGCAGCAACACCGTGGCCCTGCGGCTGGGCCAGCGGGTGGGGCTCGACACCGTGGTGCAGAAGGCCAGGGACCTGGGCATCACCGCCCCCCTGCAGCCGGTGCCCGGGCTGGTGCTCGGTCAGAGCGAGGTGACCCTGCTGGAACTCACCGGCGCCTACGCCGCCGTGGCCAACGACGGCATCTGGCATGCGCCCTCCACGATCCGCCGGGTGACCGATGCGGAGATCTGCCCCGACTCCCTCGGCGAGCAGCGGTCCGGCACGGGCCGCTGCGGCCGTGAGGCCAACGGCGACCGTGCTGCGGTGATTCCGGGGCGACGGGTGATGGCCAGCAGCAGCGCCCGCTCGCTGCAGTCCATGCTGCGGGCGGTGGTGCGCAGCGGGACGGGCGGTGCCGCCTCGCTCGGGGGCCGGGAAGGGGGCAAGACCGGCACCACCAACCGGGGCCGCGACCTGCTGTTCGTGGGGTTCGATCCGGGCCGCCATCTGGTTGCGGGCATCTGGCTGGGCAACGACGACAACACGCCCACCCGGGCCACCAGTGCCCTGGCCGCCTCCCTCTGGGGAGAGATCCTGCGCACGATCCCCCCCAGCCGATGAACTCCCCCCTGCGATGAAGCTGCCACCCCGGCTCTGGCTATGGCTGTCGCTGGCCCTGGCGGCGGCCCTGGTGCTGGCCCTCATGCTTCAGGCGGTGAACCAGCTGCTCTGGCAACTGAGCTACTGGTTGCCGCCGGGCCTGGTGGGGCCTCTGCTGCTGCTGGCCCTGCTGGTGGTGGTGCTGGCGGCCGTGCAGCTGGGGGGGCCATGGCTGCGGAGCCGGCGGCGCGGCCGGGCCGGCAGCGGCCCCACCCCGCCGGCCCCGGCCGGCAGCCGGCGCGAGGCCGCCCGCCGCCAGCTCGACTCGATCGATCAGACGGTGGAGCGGCTGCGCGATGCGGTGGAACGGGAAGCACTGCGGCAGGAGCGCGAACGGATGGCGGCGGAGCTGGAACGGGGGGACCTGCGGATTGTGGTGTTCGGCGGCGGCTCAGTGGGCAAGACCTCCCTGATCCGGGCCCTGCTGGGTGAGCTGGTGGGCGAGGTGGGAGCCGCCATGGGTTCAACCCGCAGCTCCCAGGCCTACCGGCTGCGGCTGCGGGGCCTGCAGCGGGCGGTGATCCTGGAGGACACCCCCGGCATTCTCGAAGCGGGTGCCGACGGTCGCGACCGGGAGCAGCTGGCACGCCGGCAGGCCGCCCGCGCCGATCTGCTGCTGTTCGTGGTGGATGGGGATCTCAGGCAGAGCGAGCAGGTGGTGTTTGAGGCCCTGGCCGGCATGGGCAAGCGCCTGCTGCTGGTGCTGAACAAATGCGACCTGCGCGGCGACGACGAGGAGCGGCGCCTGCTGGCCCTGCTGCGGGGCCGCAGCGGCGACAGGCTGGCGGCCGCCGATGTGCTGGCGGCCAGTGCCGCCCCCCAGAGCGTGCCCCTGCCCGGCGGCAGGCCCCACCAGCCGCCCGCGGAAGTGGAGGCCCTGCTGGAACGGATGGCGGCGGTGCTGCACGCCGATGGGGAGGAACTGATTGCCGACAACCTGCTGCTGCAGAGCCGGCGGCTGGGGGAGAGCGGGCGCAACCTGCTGGCCCGCCAGCGCCGCCGCGATGGCGAACGGATCGTGGAACGCCACATGTGGCTTGCCGCCGGGGTGGTGGCGGTCACGCCCCTGCCGGGGGTGGATCTGCTCGCCGCCGCCGCGGTGAACACCCAGATGGTGATCGAACTGGGCCGGGTGCACGGGGTGGAACTCACCCAGGCCACCGCCCGGGACCTGGCCCTGTCAGTGGGCCGCACCCTGGCGGGGCTGGGCCTGGTGAAGGGGGGCGTGAGCCTGCTGGGCACCGCCATGAGCATCAGCCTGCCCAGCCTTTTGGTGGGCCGCGCGATCCAGGCGGTGACCACCGCCTGGCTGACCCGGGTGGCGGGCCTCAGTTTCATCACCTACTTCCAGCAGGATCAGGACTGGGGAGATGGCGGGGCCGCAGGCGTGCTGCAGCGGCAATACGACCTCAACAGGCGGGAGGGGGCCCTGCAGCGCTTCCTGGAGGCGGCCCTCAGCCGGGTGGTGGAGCCGCTGCGGCGCCAGCCGGAGCGGGAGCTGCCGCCCCAGGTGCCGGGCCGGCGCCGAGGGCCTCGGGGGGAGGAGGCAGCAGCGGACCACGACTGTCGAGAACCATGATCAGGGCCAGGTAGGCCACGCCGATCAGGATCGAGATGGCACCGGTGATGATCGCCACCCAGCGGCCACGGCGCTGGGCCGTTCCCGTGGGGGGCGGAGGTTCGGAGGAACGCATCGGCGACTGCTGGGATCAGGACGGGAGGGGAAGACGGTCGAGCACGATCCGGGCCACGCGCTCCAGATCGGTGCTGCGGGTGTAGGGATTGCCCAGCACCGCCTTGAGATGGTGGCTGCCCTGGTACAGCGGCCGCGAGAGCATGAGCTGGGCGGCGAGCAACCGCTGACGGGTCTCGGCACTCCAACGGTTGCTGGCCTCTGCCTCACAGCCCCGGGGGCGGAACGCCAGCAGGTGCAATGGCCCGCCCAGCAGCAGCAGCCGGTCGCTGGTGGCCAGCAGGGCCTCCAGCTGGTGACGGCGGTCCAGGGCCGCCTCCACCAGGTCGGCGATGCCGGCCAGGCCCAGCTGGCGCAGGCCCAGCCAGAGCTTGAGAATCTCCGCTGGCCGGCTTCCCTGCAGGCCGGCCTCACCGCCATGGCCTCCGCCCCAGCTGGGTTCCATGTACGGCAGGCCGGTGGCAAAGCTGTGGACCAGGGTCTGGGGATCGGCCAGCAGCAGCAGGGAGGAGGTCTTGGTGATACCGAGCAGCTTCTGGGGGTTCACGGTCACCGAATCGGCGGCCGCCAACCCCTGGAGCAGGGGTGCCCGATCAGGGGCCAGGGCGAACACCGCACCGATGGCACCATCCACATGCAGCCAGTGACCATGGCGGCGGCAGAGGTCGGCGATCGCCGGCAGCGGATCAATGGCGCCCCGCACCGTGGTGCCGGCCGTGGCCACCACGGCGATCACGGGCACACCGCGCCGGGCCAGGTCCGCCAGACGCTCCGCCAGCGCCGGCACCTGCAGCCGACCCAGGTCATCCACGGGCAGCCGCTGCAGGGCCGTCGCCGGCAGACCCATGACGGCCAGGGCCTTGATCAGCGACACGTGGGCATCTTCGCTGCAGAGCACCACGGCATCGGCGCACGCACCCAGGCCGCGGCTGCGGCGGGCCGTGACCAGGGCCATCAGGTTGCTGAGGCTGCCGCCGCTGGCGGCCACCCCCCCCGCCCCGCTGGGCATGCCGAGGCGCTCGGCCAGCCAGGCGCAGAGACTGCGCTCCAGGCGGCTGAGGCCCGGAGAGAGCTCCTCGGCCAGCAGGTTGTTGTTCAACCCGGCACAGATCAGTTCGGCGGCGATCGAGGCCGGCAGGGCCGGCGGATCCAGGTGGGCGATGGCGCCGGGATGGCTGGGGTTGAAGGCCCCATCCATCACCAGCTGGAGATCAGCCAGCAGCTGCTCATTGGGGAGCCCCAGCCCATCGGGCTCCACCACCGGCAGCATGCTCAGCCCGGGCAAGGGCGGGCGGTCGGCGGCACTGGCCAGCCAGCGGCAGAGCAGATCGGCGGACTGGTGCAGCAGGGCGGCCAGGGCCGGATCCACGGCGCCTGGAACGGGAAAGGGGCTGGGGGGCGGGCTGGCGGGCGGTGTGGACCGCTGGGCAGGGGAAGCGCTGGCCAACGGCGTGCGACCGGAACGATCCGGGGTCGGTCGGGTGCATTCTGCACCCGACCCGTGACAGGTTGGATGCACGGGTGAGGGGGGTCGTGACGGACAGCAGGGAGTGGTGGATGGGGCGGCTGCTGCGGCTGGCTGAGCGGTGCGGCCTGGCCGGGGAGGTGCCGGTGGCGGCGGTGGTGCTGGATGGCTCCGGGCGGGCCCTGGGCTGGGGCACCAACCGGCGGCAACGACGCCAGGATCCCCTGGGCCACGCCGAACTGGTGGCTCTGGGCCAGGCCGCCCGCCTGCGGGGCGACTGGCGCTTCAACGACTGCAGCCTGCTGGTGACCCTGGAGCCGTGTCCGATGTGCGCCGGAGCGGTGATTCAGGCCCGGGTGGGCACCCTGGTGTACGGCACGGCCGATCCGAAGCGGGGCGGCCTGGGGGGATCCATCGACCTGGCCAGCCACCGCAGTGCCCATCACCACATGAGGGTGATCGGCGGTGTGCTGGCCGGTCCGGCCCAGCGTCAGCTGGAATGGTGGTTCCGTGACCGACGGTCAGGCGGCCGACACCAGGGAGGGGGAGCCTGAATGGAAGGCGGGCAGCTCGGTCTCCAGCAGGTTGAGCAGCCGGTCCACATTCTCGGGGGTGCTGTTGTAGCCCATGAGGCCGATGCGCCACACCTTGCCGGCCAGGGCGCCGAGGCCACCGCCGATCTCGATCCCGTGGGTGTTGAGCAGATGGAGGGCAAAGGCCTTGCCATCGATCCCCTCGGGTATGCGCACCGTGGTGAGGGTGGGCAGGCGCAGATCTTCGCGGACGTGCGGCTCCAGACCCAGCCGCTGGAGACCACTCCAGAGACGCTCGGCGTTCTGCCGATGGCGGGCCCAGGCGTTCTCGATGCCCTCCTCAGCAAGCAGGCGCAGGGCCTCGCGCATGCCGAAGTTCATGTTCACCGGAGCCGTGTGGTGATAGGTGCGATCACTGCCCCAGTAGCGGGTCAACAGCGACACGTCGAGGTACCAGTTGGGGACTGGACCGGTGCGGGCCTCCAGCTTGGCCTGGGCCCGCGGTCCCATGGTGAACGGGCCGAGGCCCGGCGGGCAGCTCAGCCCCTTCTGGCTGCAGCTGTAGGCCAGATCGACCCCCCAGGCATCGAGGTACAGGGGCACGGCACCCAGGGAGGTGACCGTGTCGAGCAGGAGCAGGCAGTTGTGGCGGCGGCAGAGGTCGCCGATGCCCTCCATGGGCTGGCAGACACCGGTGGAGGTTTCCGCATGCACCATCGCCAGCACGGCCGGCCGATGGGTGGTCAGGGCCTCCTCGATCTGGGCCAGGCTGAAGGCCTCACCCCAGGGCTGCTCAATGGTCACCACGTTGGCGCGGTAACGGCCGGCCATGTCGACCAGGCGGTGGCCGAAGTAGCCCTTGACCGCCACCAGCACGGTGTCACCGGGTTCGACCACGTTGGCGAGGGTGGCCTCCATGGCGGCGCTGCCGGTACCGCTCATCGGCAGGGTCAGGCGGTTATCGGTCTGCCACACATAGCGCAGGAGCTCCTGCACCTCACCCATCAACTCGATGTAAAGAGGGTCGAGGTGGCCGATCGGGGTGCGCGCCAGGGCGGCGAGCACGGTGGGGTGGGCATTGGAAGGTCCAGGCCCGAGCAGCAGGCGGCTGGGGGTGGCGATCGGCGCCAGGGCAAGGCGATGCGCCTGGCTGATGGGTGGCAGCGACGGGTGGGGCAAGACCGTGGTGCGGTGCGGACGGGATGTGGTGTGGAGACTACCCGCTGACGTCAGCGGGCGCGGACGTTGGTGGGGGCCAGACCGCGGCAGAGGTGCTCGAAGGGTGGACGCACCACGGATTCGACGGTGGCGCGGTCGGCACCGAGACGATCACCGAGCATCTCGGCGACGACATCGGCCAGCAGGGCGATGCCCCGCACCGTGGGCCCGGTGGGGACTCCCAGGCTCTTGTAGGTGTCATCGAGACCGTTGAGCACCCGCTCATCGAGCAGGGTGGTGTCGTCGGCCAGGAGGGCGTAGCTGGCGTAGCGCAGGAAGTAATCGAGGTCGCGCAGGCAGGCGGCCAGGCGCCGGGTGGTGTAGGCGTTGCCGCCGGGCAGGATCAGCTCCGGATCCTCCAGCCACAGGCGCTGGGAGGCCTCGCGCACGATGGTGGTGGCCTCGCCGTTGATCAGCTCCACCGCCGCCAGCCGCACCCCGGCACCGGCGTAGTAGGCATCGATGCGGTCGATGGCGGATCGGTCGAGGTAGCGGCCGAGGCTGTCGTAACGCCCGATCAGGCCAGAGATGGCATCGCGCATGGGGCTGTTGGAAGCAACACACCTGGTGCGGAACGTAGCACTCACGGGCCGGCCAATCCCTGATGGGAGGCCCGATCTGGCGAATCTGACAGAAACGGTTACGCCGCCAGCGCCCCGAGACCAGCCGGGCGTTTGGTTGCATACGCTACAAAGCGGGAACGGGTCGATCCTTACGGTCCCGCCCAGGCGGGCCTGCAGCCGGCAGCGCCCTCCGCCCCTCCTCCCTGCGTCTTCCGACTGCGATGGCCCAATCCGCCCAGGACATCCTGCGCCTGATCAAGGATGACGGGATCGAGTTGATCGATCTCAAGTTCGTGGATCTCCACGGCAAATGGCAGCACCTCACGGTCTGTGCGGACCTGATCGATGCCGATGCCTTCACCGAAGGTGTGGCATTCGACGGCTCCTCCATCCGCGGCTGGAAGGCGATCAACGAATCCGACATGGCGATGGTGCCCGACCCGGCCACCGCCTGGATCGATCCCTTCTACAGCCACAAGACCCTGAGCCTGATCTGCTCGATCCAGGACCCCCGCAGCGGCCAGCCCTACGGCCGCTGCCCCCGGGCCCTGGCCCAGAAGGCCCTCGGCTATCTGGCCAGCACCGGCCTGGCCGACACCGCCTATTTCGGCCCCGAGCCTGAATTCTTCGTCTTCGACGATGTGCGCTACACCTCGGGCCCGGGAGGCTGCTCCTACTCGGTGGATTCCAATGAGGCCCCCTGGAACACCAACCGGGTGGAGGAGGGCGGCAACCTGGCCTACAAGATCCAGCTCAAGGAGGGTTACTTCCCCGTCGCCCCCAACGACACCCTCCAGGACATGCGCACGGAGATGCTGCTGACCATGGGTTCCCTGGGGGTGCCGATCGAGAAGCAGCACCACGAGGTGGCCACGGCCCAGCATGAGCTGGGCATCAAGTTCGCCGAGCTGATCAGCGCGGCCGACAACGTGATGATCTACAAATACGTGGTGCGCAACATTGCCAGGAAATACGGCAAGACCGCCACGTTCATGCCCAAGCCGGTCTTCTCCGACAACGGCAGTGGCATGCACGTGCACCAGAGCCTCTGGAAGGATGGCCAGCCCCTGTTCTTCGGGGAGGGCACCTACGCCAACCTGTCCCAGACAGCCCGCTGGTACATCGGCGGGCTGCTGAAGCATGCCCCCAGCTTCCTGGCCTTCACCAACCCCACCACCAACAGCTACAAACGGCTGGTGCCGGGCTTCGAGGCGCCGGTGAACCTGGTGTATTCCCAGGGCAACCGCTCGGCAGCCGTGCGCATTCCGCTCACGGGACCCAACCCCAAGGCCAAGCGCCTGGAGTTCCGCTCCGGCGATGCCCTCTCGAACCCCTACCTGGGCTTCGCCGCCATGCTGATGGCGGGCATCGACGGCATCCGCAACCAGATCGATCCCGGCAACGGCACCGATGTGGACCTGTTCGAACTGTCGGCCGAGGAGCTGTCCCGCATCTCCACCGTGCCCGCCTCCCTGAACGGCGCCCTCGAGGCCCTCGATGCCGACAAGGACTACCTGCTGGCCGGTGGGGTGTTCACCGAGGACTTCATCAGCAACTGGATCGCCCTCAAATACGAAGAGGTGCAGCAGCTGCGCCAGCGACCGCACCCCCACGAGTTCGTGATGTACTACGACGCCTGACCAGCCCGATTCATGCCGCTGCACCGATTCAGCGGCGATCGGCAGGAGCCCCTCCCAGGAGGGGCTTTTTTCATGGGGTCCTACGGGAGGGAGCCTGCCGGATCAACCTGGGGGCGGATCTGGGCCAGAGCACTGTCGTGCAGATGGCGGCTGTGGTTGCGCCGGCGCACCCAGGCCTGCTGCTGGGCCATGGCGTCCTCACGGGCATGGGGATCGGGGTGCTCGGTGATCTGGGCCAGGTCGGCGCCATGACGGCGGCGCTCCCGCTGGTGGTCGCTGGCCCACGCCAGGAATTCGGGCGCGGCCCCCGCCTGCGGCCCCGCGCTGCTGGACTTGGCGGCCATGAATCTCCCTCCCTTGCTTTCGAAGTTGATGAGTTCAGTCTGTAGCAACGGCTACGGTTGCCGGACTTGCTTCACAGGTCTTCAACAACCCGTTGCACCTGCTGGAATGGGTGACCCAAGCCCACCGCCGCCGCACCGATGGCCGATCCCCTCACTCAGCTCGCCTACCGCACCCTGCAGCAGGGCAAGAGCCTGATGGGGCTCGTGCACAAGGAGGCCAGCAACCGTCTGATGCAGGTGGTGGCGCCCGACAGCGTGGCCCCCACCGAACCTCTCTCGCCCCAGCAGCTCGACACCCTGCGCCAGGCCATGGACCGCCTGCTCGACCTCGACTGGCGGGAGGCGGAACAGGGTCTCTACCCCGCTTCACTGCTGTTTGATGCCCCCTGGCTTGACTGGGCCACCCGCTACCCCATGGTGTGGCTCGACATGCCTGCCACCTGGGCCCGGCGTCAGCGACGCGATGTGCGCGATCTGCCGCGGGAAAGCGAAAGCGGCACCTACCCGGACTATTACCTGCAGAACTTCCACCACCAGACCGACGGCTACCTGAGCGACCACTCAGCGGCGCTGTACGACCTGCAGGTCGAAATCCTGTTCAACGGCACTGCCGATCCCATGCGGCGGCGGGTGCTGCGGCCCCTGCTCGACGGCCTGGCCACCTTCGCCGACAGGCCCCGGGCCGGGCTGCGGGTGCTGGATCTGGCCTGCGGCACGGGACGCACCCTGCGCCAGCTGCGGGGAGCCATGCCCGAGGCCCAGCTGATCGGCCTCGACCTCTCAGGTGCCTACCTCCGCCAGGCCAACCGCTGGCTCAGCCAGCTGCCGGGTGAGCTGCCCCAGCTGGTGCAGGGCAACGCCGAAGCCCTGCCCTTCGCCGACGGCAGCATCCAGGCCATCACCTGCGTGTTCCTGCTCCACGAGCTGCCCCCGGCAGCCCGGGTGAATGTGCTGGCGGAGGCTTACCGGGTGCTGGAGCCGGGCGGGGTGCTGGTGCTGGCCGATTCGGTGCAGCTCGCCGATTCACCCGAATTCGCCGTGCCCATGCGCAACTTCAGCCGGGTGTTCCATGAGCCCTACTACCCCAGCTACATCCGCGAAGACATCCCGGCCCGGCTCAGCCAGGCCGGCTTCGTGCCGGGGCCTGCCGCCTCCCATTTCATGACCCGGGTGTGGAGCGCCCGCCGGCCGCTCTAACGGGCGAGCCACCAGCCCAGCAGCAGGGCCGGCGTGCCCCAGCGCAGCGCCCTCCAGAAGCGCCCGTCGCCGCTCACCGGCGCCCGCAGGGCCGGTGGCAGCGGATCGAGAAGTCTCTGGGCCAGGGCCAGCCGCTGGCGGCGGCGGCGCAGCACCGGTGCCTGGCCAGCCTCTTCCGCCGGCAACGGCCTGGCCGACAGGGCCAGGGGCACCGCCAGGTGATGGAGCAGTCGCAGCGGCCGTTGTCGTCCCATGGCGCCAGGATGGTCGCTGATACGTCCTGCGTCCAGCGTGGTCCATGGTTGCTGATCCTCCTGCCCCCTTCCCCGTCAACGAGGGCTGGCCTGCCGGGGCGCTGGAACTGGCCAGCAGCCTGCAGCGCCAGCTCGCCATCGGCGACCGCGACTGGCACCGGCTCAAACGGCAACGGTCGCGGCGAGCGGCCGAACAGGTGGCCGCCGCCCTGGTGCAGCTGCTGGCAGCGGATCAGCCGGCCCGGTCGGCCGCCACGCCGGCACGGCAGGAGGCCATCGCCCTGCTGGAACACGCCCTGGCCTGGCTCCGGGCCGACATCAGTGATCCGGGTTGCCCCGACCACGGGCGCTGAGCCGGCCGCGACGCACCGCCAGCTGCAGCCGGTTGCCCCGCCGGCTCCAGCGCACGTCGTCGAAACAGTGATGGATCAGAAACAGGCCACGGCCGCTGGGGGTCTCGTTGACATCGGGCAGACCATGGCCACGGCAGTCATCGGCCAGACCCGGCCCCTCGTCCTGAACCTGCCAGATGAGCCAGCGGGGCGTGATGATGCGGCGGATGCGCAGACACTTGGCAGGGTCGCAGCCGTTGCCGTGGCGCACGGCATTGACGAGGGCCTCCTGCAGACCCAGCTGCAGCTCGGATCGCACGGACGAGGGGCAGCCGGCAGGCTCCAGCAGCAGATCCAGCAGGGGGGCCAGATGCAGGGTCGAAGGCGTGACGAAGTCGGCCCAGCGCAGCGTCATCGGTGCGGATCCGCCCGGTTGGCTCTGAGAACGCTAACGCGAGGCGGGCATCTGACCAGCCTGGATGCGCCTGCGCAGCGCTGGGTGCTGCAGGAGCGAATCCATCAGACGCACCCCCCGCAGCTGATTCACCAGGGGCATGTGACCCTCCGGAGCGTCGTGGCTCCAGGTGAAGGAACCCGGATAGCGGGTCCACACCCCATCGTGCTTCCAGCCGATGCGGGGCCAGAGCCTGTCCCAGCGGCCGCCGCAGGCCTGCAGCAGCCTGCCCTGCACACAGAAACCGAAGCGCCCACGGGAATAGCAGTGCCAGAGGCGGTCGATGCTCTCCAGGTCAACCGCGGCGATCGGCGGCACTTCGCTGTAGTACACGTAGCCCCGCCGCACCGCAGCCGGTCCGGCCAGCTGGCGCAGGTGCTCGCTCGTGAGCCGGTCGGCGGCCTCGAACTGCTCACGCATGAGATGGAGCTGCAGGGGGGCGTAATCCAGACCGGCGGCACTGCCGGTCTGCAACCAGCCGCCGGCGTGGCTCTGCAGCAGCGCCTCCCCCCACGACGGATCGTCGGCGGTCATCACCAGCTGGATCAGCAGACCCGCAGCCCAGTCGTCACCCTCGGCATCGAACGACGCCAGCCGCGGCAGGATCTGGGGCACCAGCTCGCCGCGACTCCGCAGCAGGTCGGGGATCAGGCTGCGCCGCTGGCGCGGGGATCCGGCCAGGAACCGATCAAGCAGTGAAGCGGCGCCGCCCGGGGCGCCGGAGGAAAGGTTGGAGGCGGCCGGAACACCGGAAAGCATCGAAAATCCAGCCAGGGGGGGCAGCCAGCAGGGCCCACTATGTCAGGCGGATCGCTGGCGCAGCGCAGGGCGCTGCCTAGGATCCGGCTTTACCAGGGTGCCATGGCTGCTGCCATCCAGTTTTTCAGGGGCGTGGACGAACCTGTGGTGCCCGACATCCGCCTGACCCGCTCCCGTGATGGCCGCACCGGGCAGGCGCTGTTCGTGTTCGAGGAGCCCGAAGCCCTGGCACCGGAAGCCATGGGCGACATCACGGGCATGTTCATGGTGGATGAGGAGGGTGAGCTGGTCACCCGCGATGTCAAGGCCCGCTTCGTGAACGGCAAGGCCAGTGCCCTGGAGGCCACCTTCACCTGGAAGAGCGTGGCCGACTTCGAGCGCTTCATGCGTTTCGCCCAGCGCTACGCCGAAAGCCATGAGCTGGGGTTCTCGGGGAGTGGCGATGAGGCCGGCGCTGACCGGGGCGGCGAACCCGGCGAGGAGGGTGACGGCGCTTGAGTTTCGGCAACTGGCTGGGACTGCTGGGCCTGGTAGCGGCCCTGGTGCTGCTGTGGAGTCTGCGGGAGGCGCTGATTCTGCTGCTGGCGGCACTGGTGCTGGCCATGGCCCTCTGCACCCTGGTGGGCTGGCTGCGGGCCCGGCTGGGCTGCCGCCGCCCCCTGGCCCTGGTGCTGGCCCTGGGCCTGATCGCCGTGGTGGTGCTGGTGGCCGCCACGGCGATCATTCCGCCATTTGTGGATCAGTTCGGCCAGTTGCTCCAGAAGGTGCCGGAGGCTGCCGGCGAACTGATCGACCTCATGCGCCAGGCCCTGCGCAGCGGAGCCCGCATGATCTACGGCAGTGCCGCGCCCGATGCCGATGGCAGTCTCCGCTGGCTGCGCGGCAGCCTGCTGGGGGCCGGCGCCGACAACCGCGGCGCCCTGGCAGAGGGACTGGGCGGAGGAGCCGTGCGGCTGCTGGGCCTGGCGGGCAACCTGGGCAGCGGCCTGCTGCAGACCCTGTTCGTGCTGGCGGTGGCCCTGATGATCACGGCCCAGCCCACCGCCTACCGCGATGTGGCCCTGCTGCTGGCACCCTCGTTCTATCGCCGCCGCCTGCGGCAGGTGCTGCTCCAGTGCGGTGAGGCCCTGAGTGCCTGGATGGTGGGGGTGCTGATCAGTTCGCTGGCGGTGGGCACCCTGGCGGCCATCGGCCTGTCGCTGCTGGGGGTGAAGCTGGTGGCCGCCAACGCCGTTCTGGCGGGCCTGCTGAATGTGATCCCCAACATCGGGCCCACCCTCAGCACCGTCTTTCCCATGTCGGTGGCCCTGCTGGAGGCCCCCTGGAAAGCCGTGGCGGTGCTGGTGCTCTACGTGCTGGTTCAGAACCTGGAGAGTTACGTGATCACCCCATCGGTGATGCATCACCAGCTGCGGCTGCTGCCCGGCCTCACCCTCATGGCCCAGCTCGTGTTCACCATGCTCTTCGGACCCCTGGGACTGCTGCTGGCGCTGCCACTGGCGGTCTGCGTGCAGGTGATCGTGCGGGAGGTGCTGATTCACGATGTGCTCGACCCGTGGAAGCGCCAGCGGGCATGAACGGGCGGGCCCTGCTGGGATCACTGGTGCTGGTGGGGCTTGTCCTGCTGGCCTGGCAGCTGCGCTGGGTGCTGATGATCCTGTTCGGCGCCGTGGTGCTGGCGGTGGCACTGGATGTGCCCATCAGCCTGCTGCGGCGCCGCCTTCCCCTGAAGCGGCCCATGGCCCTGGGGCTGGTGCTGCTGGTGCTGCTGGTGGTGGGCAGCCAGCTGGTGTCGCTGCTGCTGCCGGAGGTGCTGGAGCAGGTGGAGACCCTGCAGAAGCTGCTGCCCACCCTCAGCCGCCAGGTGCTGGATCTGCTGGGCTCGATCCGCGGCCTGGCACCGGGCCTGGAAACCCTGGAACGGCAACTGGCCGATGGGCCCGACTGGCAACGGCTCCAGCCCCTCGGCGGCCAGTTGCTGGGGGTGGCCGGCGGCGCCGCCAACATCACCCTGCAGGTGCTGCTGATGGGGCTGCTGGCCCTGCTGCTGGCCCTGGACCCCCGCAGCCACCAGAACCTTGTGGTGGCGGCCACACCCCGCTTCTACCGCCAGCGGATGGCCCTGCTGCTGCGCGAATGCCGCGACGCGCTGGGGGGCTGGCTGGCCGGCATGACGATCTCGGCGCTGGCGGTGTTTCTGCTGACCTGGGCCGGCCTGGCCCTGCTGAGGGTGCCCCTGGCCCTGCTGAGCGCGCTGGTGTGCGGTCTGCTCACCTTCGTGCCCACCGTGGGACCCACCGCGGCCACGTTGTTGCCGATGGCGGTCGCCCTGCTGGTGTCACCCCTGACGATGGCCCAGGTGCTGGTGCTCAGACTCGTGCTGCAGAACGCCGAGGCGTTTCTGCTCACCCCGCTGCTGCTCAGCCGCACCGCCCACCTGCTGCCCACGGTGGCCCTGATGGCCCAGCTCTGCCTCGGTGCCCTGCTGGGCCTGCCAGGCCTGCTGCTGGCCCTGCCGCTGGTGGTGGTGCTTCAGGTGATCGGTCGGGAGGTTTTGGTGCGCGACATCATGGACCGGTGGAGCGGTAGCGGCGCCAGAGCGACGGTTGCAGGAGCAGAACCGCGACCGCAAGGGGGTGACTCACCAGACCCGTGATCAGGGTGGTGAAGGTGGGGTGGTCGGCGAGCAGCATCAGTTCGACCCGCAGATCGCTGAGGGCCAGCAGCAGCAGCAGCAGCGGAGCGACCCTCAGGCGGAAGCGGGGCATGTGACGGTTCTCAGCGGCGCAGGAGCAGGGGCAGCAGCGTGGGGGCCACGCCGATGCTCGACCAGCTGCCCACGGCGATCCCCACGGTGAGGGCCACGGCAAACCAGGACAGAGCACTGCCACCGAAGGCGATCAGGCCGATCAGGGGCAGCAGGGTGGTGAGGGAGGTGTAGAGCGATCGGGTGAGGGTGGCATCGACCGCCACATCCACCTGGTCGGCCACTGACAGGTCGGGC
This sequence comes from Synechococcaceae cyanobacterium, assembly GCA_046313055.1. Lineage (GTDB taxonomy): Bacteria > Cyanobacteriota > Cyanobacteriia > PCC-6307 > Cyanobiaceae > Cyanobium. The sequence goes on from JBKDDA010000007.1 coordinate 60,888, forward strand.
AGGCTGCGGCGCTGCTCCCGGATCCGGTCGTAGATCACCACCGTGTCGGTGACCGAGTAGCCGGCCACGGTGATCAGGGCCACGGCGAACAGGGAATCCACTTCCACACCTCGCAGCAGGCCCAGCCAGGCGAACACGCCACAGGTGATCAGCACATCGTGGGCCAGACAGAGCAGTGCCAGCCCGGCGAAGACACCGCTGTAAGTGATGGTGATGTAGGCGGCGATGGCCGCGAAGCTCACCACCAGCGAGATCAGACTGCCGCGCAGGAGCTGTTCACCGAGGGTGGGACCGATCGTGTCGATCGCGGTCTGCTGGGGCAGGAGAGGGCCGACCAGGGTATTGAGCTGGCCGACCACGGCCTGGCCCTCCTCGGGGCTGAGGGCGGGCAGGCGCACCAGCAGCGAGCGGCCGCCGTCGAGCACCTGCACCGTGGATCCCTCGATCCGCTGCTGCACCTCAATGGCTGCAACCGGAGTGCAACGGCTGCCGCAGGCACGCTCCACCTGGATCTGGGTGCCTCCGGTGAAATCAAGGCCGGGGCGCAGGGGGGAGCGGATCGCCGGATTCAGCCAGCACAGCAGGATGCCCAGGAGGCTCAGGCCCACGGCAAGGCCGGAACCCAGCCAGGCGAGCCGGCGATAGCGGTTGATGCGGAAACGGGGGGAGGGGGCGGTCACGACAGCTGGCGGGCGGGCAGAAAGTAGGTGGGTCGCCGCAGGGCCGGGTAGCTCATCAGCAGCCGCAGCAGCGTGCGGGTGCAGGTGAGGGCGGTGAACAGGCTCATGAGCAGGCCGATGGCCAGGGTGACGGCAAATCCCTTGACCAGGCCCGTACCGAGAAAGAACAGGGCCGCACAGCTGATCAGACCGGTGACATGGCCATCGAGGATCGAGGAGAAGGCGAGGGAGAAGCCGGTGTCGATCGAGCGGATCAGGGTGTTGCCCGAGCGCAGCTCCTCCTTCACCCGCTCGAAGATCAGCACGTTGGCATCCACGGCCATGCCCACCGAGAGGATGAAACCGGCGATCCCCGGCAGAGTGAGGGTCACGGGAATCAGGCTGTAGATCGCCAGATTGAACAGGGCATAGAGCGCCAGGGCCACCACCGAGACCGCCCCGGCCAGGCGGTACACGCAGACCATGAACACCCCCACCAGGGCCAGGCCGGTGAGGGCCGCGATCAGGCTGTTGCGCACGTTCTCGGCCCCCAGGGAGGGGCCCACACTGCGCTGCTCGATGATCTTGACGGGCAGCGGCAGGGACCCGCCCCGCAGCTGCACCTCCAGTTCACGGGCCTCCTCGGCACTGAAATTGCCGGTGATCGTGGCGGCCCCGCCGGTGATGCCGGCGGCCTTGAATTCGGGCCCCACGGTGGCTTCGCTGATCGAGCGACCATCGAGCACGATCCCCAGCACCCGGCCGGTACCGGCGATCGACTGGGTGAGGCGGGCGAACTTCTCACCGCCGGGGCGGTTGAAGCCCAGCGTCACATCCCAGCCACTGCCGGTCTGCTGCTGCTGGCGACCGGCGCTGGTGAGTTCGCGACCCGTGAGCTCCGCCGGTCCGTAGAGGGGCAGGATGCGGCGGTTCACCTCCTGGAGCAGGATGTCCAGCTGGTCGGCTTCGTCGCTGCCGGCCGGCACCTCCACCCCAAGAGTGCCGAGGGCCTTGGCGAGCTCCTCAGCCTTGAGAGTGGGTTTGTCGCGGGGGGTGGTCACGGCGGTGCCGTCAATCGTCTGCGGCCGGCGGGCGGCCAGCACCGCCTCGGCCTGGCGCTTGAGCTGCAGCAGGCCCTGCATTTCCTGCTCGCTGCCGGGCCGCTGGGCGCGGAACTCGAGCAGGGCGGTGGTGCCGAGCACCCGGGCGGCCCGGCTGGGGTCCTGCTCGCCCGGCAGCTGAAGCATCAGCTTGTCGCGGCCCACGGTCTGCAGGGTGGATTCAGCCACGCCGAGGCCGTTGATGCGCCGCTCGAGCACCTCCTTCACCGCTTCCAGCTGCTCGGCTTCCACGGTGCGGATCGCTCCGGCCGGCAGCACCTGCAGGGTGAGCTGGCTTCCCCCCCGCAGATCCAGACCCAGCTGGAGCGGATAGCTGATCAGCAGCGCCGCGGCGGCAATCGCCAGCGCCAGGATCAGCGCAAACCATCCCTGTTGACGTGCCATGGGATCAGAGGCTGCCGGCCTGGAGCTGGCGGGCGGCGGTCACGATCTGGTGGGGCTGGATGATCGTCAGATTCTCGAGGGCACCGTTGTAAGGGGTGGGGATGTCCTGGGAGGAGAGGCGCACCGGCCGGGCATCGAGATCGTCGAAGCAGTGCTCAGTGATCAGGGCGATCAGCTCGGCGCCGATGCCGCCGGTCTTCATGCATTCCTCCACGATCAGCACCTTGTGGGTCTTGCGGATCGAACGGCTGATGGTGGCCATATCGAACGGCTTGAGACTGATCAGGTCGATCAATTCGACGCTGAGCCCTTCGGCCTCCAGCTGCTCCAGGGCCTTGAGGCAGTGGTGGCGCATGCGGGAATAGGTGAGGATCGTGACATCGGTGCCCTCCCTGACCACCTCGGCCTGATCCAGAGCACAGATGTAATCCCCTTCGGGCAGGTCTTCGGAGAGGTTGTAGAGCAGCACGTGTTCAAAGAACACGACCGGATTGTCATCGCGGATGGCGGCCTTCATCAGCCCCTTGGCATTGGTGGGGGTGCTGCAGGCCACGATCCGGATACCGGGAATCGCATGGAAATAGGCCTCCAGCCGTTGGCTGTGTTCGGCCCCCAGCTGGCGCCCCACCCCTCCGGGCCCCCGCACCACGGTCGGAATCGTGTAGTTGCCACCGCTGGTGTAGCGGAGCATGCCCATGTTGTTGGAGATCTGGTTGAAGGCCAGCAGCAGGAAGCCCATGTTCATGCCCTCCACGATCGGCCGCAGACCGGTCATGGCAGCCCCCACGGCCATGCCCGTGAAGCTGTTCTCGGCGATCGGAGTATCGAGCACGCGCAACTCGCCGTATTTCTCGCAGAGGTCCTTGGTGACCTTGTAAGAGCCGCCATAGTGGCCCACGTCCTCGCCCATCACACAGACGTGAGGATCACGCGCCATCTCTTCGTCGATGGCTTCACGCAGGGCATTGAAGAGGAGGGTTTCCGCCACGGGCAGGGCAAGGCCTTGGTGGCGCCAACCTATCTCAGCCGCCGGCGGCGAAGGTGCTGAGCAGCAGCACCGAGAGCAGCATGCCCGGCAGCAGCAGGGTCACCAGCAGTCCGAGGTCGTGGGCGGTCATGGGGGAGACCGGTGCGCCTGCCCGGTCGGATGCTGGTTCCACGCTAAGAGCGGGACGGGGGTGCCGGTGCCAACAGCGAGCGCACGAACACCAGCAGCAGGCCCACGCCCACAAAGGCGAAGCTGAAGGTGGCCAGCACGCTCATGCCGACCACCAGGGTCTTCACAGCCGTGGCGATGCTCTGGGCCACCCGGGCCTCGTAGTGGGGAGGGTGGAGGGTGTAGTAGGTGATCACCCGCTGGCAGAGCAACAGGCAGACCCAGGCCAGCAGGCCGCTGGTGACGGCACCGGACAGAAAGCTCAGGGGACCCTTGCGAGGGGCCTCCTGTCCAGGGGTGGGGTCGTGGTCGCTCATCGGGCTCAGCCGGCTGGTTCCAGGCTGACACCGCCGCAGCGGAAGCGGCAGCACCAGGCCTCGAAGCCGGCGTTCGCCAGATCGGCCGCCAGGCTGCGGCGGGCGGCCTCCGCCGCTTCCACACCGGAGTGCAGGCTGAACAGGCTGGGACCGGAACCGCTCATGGCCACCGCCAGGGCTGCGGGAGCCCCCCGCAGCAGGGCCAGACCGGCGGCCACGCTCGCCACCTCCGGCTCCACCACCGATTGCAGGTCGTTGCGCAGTGCGGGCAGGGGGCGCTCACCCCGCAGGGCCGCCAGCAGGGGGCCCTGGCGCAGGGCCCGGCGCCTCTCCTCGAAATCGACCTCGTCGCACAGGTAGAAATCAGCCCGCAGCTCGCGGCAGCGCCCGTAGGCCCAGGGGGTCGACACGCTGGCGGCCGGATGCTTGATCAACAGCACCGCCAGGGCCGGAGCGGATCCCTGCACCAGGGGCTCGAGCCGCTCGCCCCGGCCGAAACACAACTGGCTGCCGCCATCGAGGCAGAAGGGCACATCGGAACCCAGGGCGGCCGCCAGACCGTGCAGCTCCTGCCTGGGCAGGGCCAGGCCCCAGAGGGCGTCGAGCCCCACCAGGGCCGCAGCCGCATCGCTGGAGCCGCCCGCCAGCCCTGCCCCCACGGGGATGCGCTTCTGCAGGTGGATGCGGGCCCCCAGCTCCGGCAGGCCGGCATGGCTGCGCAGCCGCTCGGCCGCCCGCACGATCAGGTTGTCCTCGCCGCAGGAGAGGCCGGGCCGGTCGCAGGTGAGGCTGATGCGGCCATCGGCGGTGTTGGCCAGCTGCAGCTCATCGGCCAGGTCAATGCTCTGCATGAGCATCGCCAGTTCATGAAAGCCATCGCCGCGCAGCCCCAGCACCTCCAGGTGCAGATTGATCTTGGCCGGAGCGAGCACACGCAGTTCAGCCATGGATGGGGTCGGCGGTGGCCTGATTCAAGCCGGCCGCCAGGGCCAGCCAGAGCTGGGGCGCCAGCTCCTGGGGCCTCTGGCTGAGGCCGATGCCGGCGGTCGCGGCGAGCTCCTCCAGCCGGGGCTGGGGCAGCAGACCCGCCAGGGTGTTGCGCAGCATCTTGCGCCTGGAGGCGAAACAGCGCCGCAGCAGGGAGTCGAGGGTGCGGGCCAGGGCCGGCTCAGGCAGGGCCGCCGGCTCCAGCGGATCAAGGCACACCACCTCCGACATCACCTTCGGCGGTGGCGAGAAGCAGCCGGGCGGCACGGTGCAGACCGAGCGACAGCGGGCCAGCAACTGCACCCGCACGCTCAGGGCCGAGAAGGCGCTGCTGCCGGGATCGGCCCGCAGCCGTTCGCCCACCTCCTGCTGCACCAGCAGCACCAGCCGCCGGAACGGCCGCTGCAGGGGGCGGTCGATCCGACCGAGCAGGTGCTCCAGCAGCGGGCCGGTGATGTTATAGGGAATGTTGGCCACCACCGCATCGGCGGGCGGCAGGGGCAACGCCAGCACATCTCCTTCAATCAGCTGGAAGCGCGGGTCGTGGCCGAAACGCTGCCGCAGGCCCGCCACCAGATCACGGTCCAGCTCCACTGCAGTGATGCGGGCAGCGGGACTGGCCAGCAGCCGTTCGCTGAGGGCGCCGCGGCCGGGCCCCACCTCCAGCAGCGTTTCGCCGGAGGTGATGGCGGCCGCGGCCACGATCCGGTCCAGCACCGCGCCATCCATGAGCCAGTGCTGCCCGAAGCGTTTGCGGGGGCGATGGCCGCTGAAGGACATGGCGGTGGGGCTGCTGCCTCCAGCCTGCAGGGCCGCGGGGCGGGTCAGGGGCCGGACTGCTCGCGCGACAGCCGCCGCAGATAGGCACTGGGCGACGGCCTGCGCCGCCCACGGCGCAGGCCGAACCTGGCGAGCGACGGGCGCCAGCCCAGGAGGCCGGCATGGCGACGGTTCCGGAGAGGACGCCATTCCGAGAGCACCACCAGCAGACCGGCCACACCCAGCGCTGACAGCAGCACCCGGGCGAAGCGGCGGGCCGTGGCCTGCAGCCCCTGCAGCCGGCGCTGGCTGGCGGCCGCGTCGAGCTGGCGGGAGGCCTGATCCAGGCCGATGAGCAGCTGCCGCTTCTGGGTGGCGAGGTCGGAACCGAGGCTGGCCGGCGGTGGCCCGCCACGGGGCAGGCGGCGCAACAGGTCCTCCAGCTGGGAGGCACTGCTGACCTGGCCGGCGTCGATCCGCAGACGGCTGATGCCCTGCCGCAGGCGGCCCACCTGCTCCACGCCGGCGGCGACATCACTCCGCCAGGCAGTCAGGCCAACGATGCCCTGCAGGGGAATCAGCAGCAGATAGAGCAGGGCCAGCGGCAGGGCCAGACGCCGGCTGAACCGGACCAGGCGGGTGCTGGCGGGGGATCCACCATCGAGCCAGGCCGCCAGCTGCACCAGACAGAGCGCCAGCACCAGCAACGGAGCCTGGGCAATCAGGCTGTCGGCGAACTGCAGCTGCCAGGCGGAGCTGTTGGGCACCGGCGGCAGCAGCTGGGTGAGGAGGCTGCCGACCAGGGCGAGGGCCAACGCCAGGGAAGCCCAGCGCAGCACACTGGCCAGATGGCGGACCTGGGGTGGCGCCTCCATGGTGGGTTGCAAGATCGAAAGACCCCAAGAATTGCAGCAACAGAATAAGAAGAATTGATTGATCCAAGCGATTCGATATGCATCTGATTCGCATTCATGCCCCCTCATTCCGCATCTTCATGCCCCGCACCCGAGGCGCGGCCGGCGAGTCAGCCCGCCCGGCCGCCACCCGGGACCTCAAGGCGCAACCAGCGCACCGGACGGCGGGCAGGCGGCAGGGCCACCAGAGCCGCCACCAGTTCCACCGAATGGCAGCCCCAGCCGGGGTTGGCGGCCAGCCAGCACCCCCAGGCCCTCTGCAGGCGGCGGCGCTTGCCAGCCTGGAGGGCGGCCCGGCCGGCGCCGTCGCGGCCGCCAGCAGCACGACCCTTGACCTCCACCAGCAGCAAGCGACCCGGCTTGTGCATCACCAGGTCGAGTTCGCCCCAGCGGCAGCGCCAGTTGCGGGCGAGCAGGCGCCATCCCCGGCTCTCCAGCAGGCGCTGCACATGCTGTTCGGCCCAGGCCCCCCGGGCGAAGCGGCTGGCAGGCGCCATCGAACTCCAAGCACTGGCTCAGGGTTCCCGGCCCCCGCCACGGTCGCCTTAGGCTGGGGCCCCGATCCAGCGCCACCTTGCTGCCACCGAGCCCGGTTGATGCCCGAGAGCCGGCTCCGGCCAGAGCCGGCCTGCCGCCGCGGCTGCTGGCGGCCCTGCTGGCGGCGCTGCTGCTGCTGGGCCTTGCCCCCCAGCCCGTGCAGGCGGCGATGGATTACGCCAAGCAGCAGCTGATCGGCGCCGATTTCCATGGGGCCGACCTGAGGGGGGTCACCTTCAACCTCACCAACCTGCGGGAAGCGGACCTGTCCGATGCCGACCTGCGGGGCGCCAGTCTGTTCGGAGCCAAGTTGCAGGATGCCGACCTGTCGGGGGCTGACCTGCGGGAGGCCACCCTGGATTCGGCGGTGCTGGAGGGCACGGATCTGCGCAATGCCCTGCTGGAGGATGCCTTTGCCTTCAACACCCGCTTCCGGTCGGTGCGGATCGATGGGGCCGATTTCACCCATGTGCCCCTGCGGGGCGATGCCCTGGCCACCCTGTGCGAAGCGGCCACCGGCACGAACCCGGTGACCGGCCGCACAACCCGGTCCACCCTCGATTGCGGTTGACCCTGGAGCCCCATGAGCTTCGATGCCCACAGCCTGGAGCGCCTCAAGGCCCTCGGCCGCAGCCTGCCGCGACCGTTGCCGGCACCTGAACCGGTCGCCAGCAAGCCGAAACCAAGGCAGCATCGGCTGGAAACGGAGCAGAACCCTGAGCAGCTGTTCCGTGAGCTGATGAGTGCCAGCAGCGATGGCACGGTGCCACCCCATCTGCTGGAGCGGCTGCGGAGTCTGGAGGCGACGGCACCGGCAGCGGCACGGCCCGCCGAAACCACAGCACCACCTGGCCGGCCGGCCGGCCGTGGCAGCACCGGCGGCCGCAGTGGGCGACGGCCTGGACCGGCCGACGGCGAGCGGGAGCTGTACGAAGCCTTCGCCGACCTGCTGAACCTGGAGGCTGACGAAAGCGACGACGGGCCGGCGCCGCGGGCCGGCCGGCCGACGGATGACCGGCTCAAGCCGAAGCCGGCCGACCGGCCCCGCCGACCGGGGGAAGCCTGAGGGACCTCAGGCCGGCGGCACAACCTGGACCAGCAGGCCGCCCCTGGGGCTCGGACTGGGGATCAGCTCCAGGCTGAGGTCCTGGTCTGGAGCAAGGTGCAGCCGGATCCGGCGCAACAGGCCCACGGCCATCAGGCGGATCTCCAGCTCAGCGAGCGCCTTGCCGAGGCACACCCGCTCACCACCGCCGAAGGGCAGCAGGGTGAGACCGCAACTGCCGTCGAGGTGGCGCTGGGGCCGGAACTGTTCCAGGTCATCGTCGGCGCAACCCGAGGGGGTGCGGTTGGAGGCGGCCAGGGCCACCTGCACCACCCGGCCCGCCGGCACGCGAACGCCATCGAGGGCCAGCTCCCGGGTGGTGCGGCGAAAGAAGCCACCGACCGGAGGATTGAGACGCATCACTTCCTGCACCAGGGCCGCCAGCCGCGGAGCCGCGGCGGCGTCGTAGGCGGAGGCCGCCTGCTCGGCGGCTGGCGGCCAGGCGAGCCGCTCCAGTTCGGGCTGCAGCCACGGTTCCAGCTCGGGATGCTGGAGCACGGCCGCCATCAGGCAGCTCAGGGAGGAGGCGGTGGTTTCGTAGCCGGCGAACAGCAGCAACAGCAGCTGCTCCACCAGGTCGTCGTCGTCCAGGGGCCGGCCGGTCTCATCCACCGCGCCGGTGAGCAGATCCAGCCCACCGGGCTGGGGCAGGCCGGCCGCGGCCCGAACCCGGGCCTGGCCGAGCACCTGCCGCAGGCGCTCGAGCAGCCGGCTGCGGGCCTGGAGGGCCCGGGCGAAGGGGGTGCCGGGAATGGCCAGCGGAATCGAGAACAGGGCCCGTGTCCAGATCTCGAAGTCGCGGAACAGGGCCTCCCGGTCGGCCCCATCCAGGCCGAGCACCACGGTGGCGATCACGCTGAAGGCGAAGCGACGCATGCGGGCCACCAGGGGCACCGGCGTGGTGGCCTGGCCCAGCTCCTGCACCAGATCGGACACCAGGTCCACGATGGCCGGGCTGTAACGGCGCAGGGCCGCCGCCGAGAACAGCTGGCCCACCACCCGGCGCCTGGCCCTGTGGTCGGGGCCCTGGCGATTGGCCAGCGACCGATGGCCCAGGAGCTGCCGCACGCTGGCGGGCCACCAGCCCTCGGTGGCATCGGGCTGGGCCAACAGGTCGCTGATCGCCGTGCCGCCCCGGATGAACACCATCGGTTGACCCAGCAGACGGGTCTGGTAGACGTTGCCGAACCGTTCGAAGCGCCGCTGGGCGAAGCCGGCATCCTGGAGGAAGGCCACGGCCTCGAGGATGCCGGTGACGGCCCCGGTATCGGGCAGGGGGCGCACCATCAGCCGGCAGCAGGGCGGCGCTGCTGCATGGCAACCCCGGCAGCGGTGCCCCCCAGAATGATCAGAAGACCGCTACTGGCCAGGAAGCCCAGGGTGAGCAGCAGCCCCAGCAGGCTGCCCAGCAGCGACATCTTCACCCGCAGCAGGTTGGATTTGATCAGCAGAACCAGCAGCAGCAGCACCGTGGCCCGCAGCGCGGCGATGCGGGCGGCTGTGAACGGACAGGGAAGCAGGACCGGCAGGGGCAACACAGGAAGGGCTTTACGGCTGGGCACCAGTCTGGCGAGACCGGGCATGGGTCGGGAACGGCGCAGCGCGGGATCAGGTCATCTGCAGGGCCAGGATCCTGTCCCAGAGGGCCGTGGGCAGAAAGCGCTGGGCGATCACCGAAGAGGACCGATGGCCACAGAGGTAGCGGGCCCGGGGATGGGCAACGGTGAGGGCCGTTTCCACGGTGCGGGCCACGGTGTCGGGTGGTGATGCACCCTGATACACGCTCCGCCAGCTGTCGCGCACCCGGGCCATCATCGATCCGTAGACCGGGCAGTCGAGACTCCCGTTGAGGGAAGGCCCAGTCCGGTCGGCGAATTCGGTGCCGATCAGGCCCGGTTCCACCACCACCACCTGCAGACCGAAGCGGCTGAGTTCGATGCGCAGGGCATCGCTGAGGGCCTCCAGGGCGAATTTGCTGGCGCCGTACCAGCCGGAACCGGGCGTGACCCAGCGGCCGGCGATCGAGGAGATGTTCACGATGCGGCCCTGACCCCGGACGCGCATCGCGGGCAGCAGCAAACGGGTGAGATCCATCAGGCCGAACACATTCACCTCGAAGATGGCCCGGGCCTGGTCGAGGGGCATGGTTTCCAGCGGACCCACGTGAGCGAAACCGGCGTTGTTCACCAGGGCATCGAGGGGGCCCACCCGCTGCTCCAGTTCCTGGGCGAGGGCCTGGCGGGAAGCCGGATCCGCCAGGTCAAGGGGCAGCACCACGGCGCCCTGATCGGCCAGGGGCGCCATGGCCTCCAGCCGCCGCCCGACGGCGATCACCTGCCAGCCACGGGCCAGCAGGCGCTCAGCTGTGGCGGCACCGATGCCGGCCGAGGCACCGGTGATGAGCACGGAACGGGCTGGGCTGACCGGCATCGGAGACGGGGAATGTCTTGAACACAATGGCGCGATCACCGCGCCGGGGGACTGGGCACCGGGAGGCTGGGCACCGGGGCGAACAGATCTCCCTGGATCCAGCCCGCCCAGCCGGCCGGCCGGCCGGGCGGCGCCACGGCCGGCCAAGGAGCCCCAGGAACCACCTGGGACCTGGCCCAGTCGGCGGCGCGGAACGGGGCGTAAGGGGAAGCGACGGCAGCCATGGCAGAAGCCCGCGCCTGACCGCGGGCAGCAGTGAATACACCTGTACTAGCCCAGGTCGCCCGGGCCTGTCAACCGAAGAATCCCTTGGACTGCAGCAGCAGTGCGATCGCCAGCAGGGGACCCAGCACACCCAGCAGCAACGTGAGCTTGAGCCGCAGGGGAGAGACCTGAGGTTCGTTCTGTCGGATCGCCATCGGCCAGTGCCAGGGGCCGGCATGGTACGCGCTGCCGGCGGACGGGGAGTTGACGCGAAGCGCTGGTGGGCCCGCTGCTTGCCCATGGCAAGTTCATGCTTGCCTAAGGCAATCGCCGGGCCAGGCCCTTGTCGGCTGCCACCCCTCCAGCACCGCCGCCGGCCAGGGCTCCCGCCGGGACCCGCCGCCTGAGGCGGTTGCCGTTGCTGCCGGCCCTGGGGCTGCTGCTGGCCCTCGGCTTCGGCGGCTCCGGCCTGATCAGCTATCTCGCTGCCCAGGCCTCGATCGAGGCCCAGATCGCCGAGGTGGCCCTGCCCCAGACTGCCGAGATCATCCAGGCCGAACTGGAGACCCAGCTGTTCCAGAAGGTGGCGGTAACCAGGGCAATGGCCGCCAACAGTTTCCTGCTGCAATGGCTCGACGAGGGCGAGATCACCCCGGGCAAGGCGAGCGCCTACCTCGCCGGCGTGCAGCGGGACGTGGGGGCGATCACCGCCTTCTTCGTGTCGGAGACCAGTGGCCGCTACTACCACCCCAACGGCGTGCTGAAACGGGTGTCAGCCAGCGATCCGCGCGACCGCTGGTATTACCGCTTCCGCCGCAACCCAGCGACCTTTGAAATCAACATCGACCGCGACACCGCCGATCCGCAGCGGCTGACCGCTTTCATCAACCAGAAGGTGCGGGATCAGCGGGGGCAGCTGCGGGGCGCAATCGGGATCGGCGTGGAGGTGCGTTCGCTATCCGCCGTGATGCACCGCATCGAGGAGCGCTACCGCAGCGAGGTGTTGTTCAGTGATCACCAGGGCCAGATCCAGCTGTCCGGCGCCGGCACCGGCCTCGGGCGGCTCACGGATCTGCCGGGCCTGGGCAGCCGGAGCACGGCCGTGCTGCGCCGTGCCGGTTCCTCCTTCCACTACCACGCCGGCGGCCAGACCGTCTTCGTGAACAGCCGTCACATTCCGGAACTGAACTGGTGGCTGGTGGTGCGCCAGCGCAGCGGGCCCGACTCCAGGGGGATTCTGACCACCCTGGTTCACAACCTGCTGATCGCCCTGCTGATCAGCCTGCTGGTGCTCTGGCTCGCCAATCTCACCATCGGCGATTACCAGCGCCGCCTGGAGCAGCAGGCCATCACCGACCCGCTCACGGGCCACTACAACCGCTCCGCCTTTGAACGGCTGTTCCAGGCGGCGACAATGGCCGGCCGCCGCCATGGCGGTTGCCTGGCGGCACTCCTGGTCGACATCGACCACTTCAAGGGCATCAACGACAACCACGGCCACCTGGTGGGAGATGAGGCCATCCGCCAGGTGGGGGCGCGGATGGCCGACCGCATCCGCAGCACCGACCTGCTGTTTCGCTGGGGAGGCGAGGAATTCCTGCTGCTGCTGCCCAACGTGGCGGCCGACCACGGCCAGCGACTGGCCCGGGATCTGTGCGACAGCATCAGCCGCCAGCCCCTGCAGATCAATGGGCTGAGCCTGCCGGTGAGCGTGAGCATCGGCTGCACCCTCTGGCGGCCGGGGGAACGGGCGCTGGATCTGGTGGGCCGGGCTGACCGGGCTCTCTACGAGGCCAAGGGCTCCGGCCGGGATCAGGTGGTGACCCGCTGACCCACCCGATCCGGCGCCGGCCCGCCCCATCGGACTGAGTACGTTTGTACTATATTGACACGGTCTGCCGCCAGCCCGTGTCGCCCCTGCCCTCACCGGATCGCCTGGAGCTGATCAGCGATCTGGAGCCCCTCGGCGGCCTGCGCCCCGGTCGTCGGGCCCTGGTGCTGCCCCTGGCCGGTGAAAGCGTGGCGGCGGGCTTCCCCAGCCCCGCCGACGACTACGTGGAGGTGGGCATCGATCTCAACGAGCAGCTGATCCGCCACCCCAGCAGCACCTTCTTTCTGCGGGTCAGCGGCGACTCGATGACCGGCGCGGGCATCCACCATGGCGATCTGCTGATTGTGGACCGCAGTCTTGAAGCGCGGCCCGGCCGGATCGTGGTGGCCGTGCTGGAGGGGGCCTTCACCCTCAAGCGCCTGGCCCGCCATCGCGGTCGCCTGCGGCTGGAGGCGGCCCACCCCTCCTACCCCGCGATTGACCTGCACGATGCCGACGATGTGCGCCTCTGGGGCGTGGCCGTGCATGCCATCCACCCCCTCTGATCCTTTCCCCCCTGATCCTTCCCTTCGCCCCCCGCGCCCCCACCGCCATGCCCCTGGCCACGGTGCTGATCGACGGCAACAACTTCTACGCCTCCTGCGAGGCGGTGGTGGATCCCTCGGTGGTGGGCCGGCCCCTGGTGGTGCTCTCCAACAACGACGGCTGCATCGTGGCCCGCAGCGCCGAGGCCCGGGCCCTCGGCATCGCCATGGGCACCCCCTACTTCCAGGTGCGACACCAGCTCGAGCGGCTCGGGGTGATCGTGCGCAGCTCCAACTACGCCCTCTATGCCGACATGAGCCAGCGGCTGATGACCACCCTCGACGAATGGGTGGAGGAGCTGGAGATCTACTCGATCGATGAGGCTTTCGGCCTGCTGCACCGCCCCGCGGACGGCGACCTCAGCGCCTGGGGCCGACAACTGCGCCGCTGCGTGCGCCGACGGCTGGGGCTGCCGGTGGCGGTGGGGATCGCCCCCACCAAGGTGCTGGCCAAGATCGCCAACCGGATCGCCAAGGCCCACGCCGCCCACGGAGGGGTGTTCGACATCGGCGCCGTGGCCGACCCCGACCCCTGGCTCGAAGCGGTCGCCATCGAAGATGTGTGGGGCATCGGCCGGCGTCTGTCGCGCTGGTGCCGGCTGCGGGGCCTGGCCCACGCCCGCGCCCTGCGCGACCTGCCCACCGGTGAACTGCGCCGCCGCTGCGGCGTGGTGGGCGTGCGGCTGCAGCTGGAGTTGCGGGGCCAGCGCTGCCTGCCGCTGGTGAGCCAACCACCGGCGAAGCAGGAAACCTGCGTGAGCCGCAGCTTCAGCCGGCCCATCAGCGAACCCGACGAACTGCGCGAAGCGATCGCCACCTACCTGAGCCGGGCCGCCGAGAAGCTGAGACACCAGCGGCAGCGGGCCGGGGCAATCACCGTGTTCGTGCGCAGCAGCCCCTTCAACGGCACCCGCTTCTACAGCAACGCCGCCACCGTGGAGCTCCCCCTGGCCAGCAACGACACCGCCGTGCTGCTGGCGGCCGCCCTGCCCCTGACCACCCGGTTGCACCGCCCCCACAAACCCCTGCAGAAGGCCGGCGTGCTGCTGCAGAACCTGCAGCCGATCGAGCAACTGCAGCACCACCTGCTGGCCCCCCTCGGCGAAGCCGAGCAGCGGCGGCGGGAGATGCTGATGGCCACCGTGGATGGCCTGAACCGCCGCTACGGCAGTGGCACGATCCGCTGGGCCGCCTGCGGCCTGGCGCCCACCTGGGCGATGCGCCGCTCCCGCCTCTCCCGCGCCGCCACCACCCGCCTGGCCGACATCCCGGTGGTGCACGCCGACTGAGGCGGCCGTGGGGTTCAGGCCTGGCCGTTGCCGAACAGACCGGCGATCTGATCGCGGCCGTTGATCTTGGCCAGCTCCAGGGCCCGGTCGGCACGGACCACCATGGCGTCAAAACCGGTATCGCTGCGGTCGGCCACCGTGAGGCCACCACTGATCCGCAACCGGTAGTCGGAATGGCTGTACACCCCACGCATCGCCGCCACCGCGCTCCGCAGCCGCTCCGCCAGGGCCATGGCCGCAGCGGCATCACTGTTCACCAGCAGCAGGGCGAATTCCTCGTCCCCCAGGCGGCCGGCCAGATCCTCTTCCCGCAGAAAACTGAGCAGCAGCCGGCAGAGGTCAAGCAGCACCGCATCGCCGGCGGCGTGGCCCCAGCGGTGGTTGATCTGGCGGAAGTTATCAATATCCAGACAGAGCAGCGCCAGGGGGCTGTGCTGCCGCAGGCAGCGGTCGAATTCGAGCTGGCCCTGCGCCAGAAAGGTGTATCGGTTCAGCAGTCCGGTGACCGGGCAGAACTGGCTGCGGCGCCGCAGCTCCAGCTCCCGCATCACCAGCTGGGCCAGCCAGCGCAGTTGCTGCAGCTGCTGGTCGCTCGGCAGCCGGGGTTCCCGGTCGATCACGCACAGGGTGCCGAGGTTATGGCCCGCCGCCGTGGTCAGCGGCGCCCCGGCATAGAAGCGGATGTGGGGGTCCTGTCGAACGAGGGGGTTCTCGCGGAACCGTTCATCGGCCAGGGCATCGGGCACCACCAGCACATCAGGACCGGTGATCGCATGGGCGCAGAAGGCCACCTCCCGTGGGGTCTGGCGCACCTCCACCCCCTTGCTCGAGAGGAACCACTGCCGATCGGCATCCACCAGCGAAATCAGGGCGATCGGCGTGCCGAAGATGGCGCTGGCCAGCTCCACGATCCGGTCGAGATCAGGATCGCTGGGCTGATCGAGCACGCCGTGGCGTTCCAGCTCCCGCAGACGCAGATCCTCATCCGCCGGCACCGGGGTGGGCGGCGGTGTACCGATTCGCTGGGCAATGCCGATGCCGTCAGGGTCATCCGCCATCACGGATTCTCCTCAGAAGGTTCACCCTACGCCGCTGGGACACCGGCGGTGGCAGCCAGGATGTCCTCATAAGCGGCGCGGCGGCGCTCATCCAGAGCACCCAGATGGCGGCGCTCGGTGTAGTAAGCCTCCTGAAAACGCAGCGCATCGGCATTGAGTTCGCTGAAGAGCGCCTCGATCCGCTGCTCCATGGCCAGCACGGGCGTGAGACCGGCCGGCGGTTCAGCCTCCCCCGCCAGCATGCGGCCCAGGCAATGCTCCAGGGTGCGCAGCTGCTGGGAACGCCAGGCATCGAGCAGATGCCGGCAGCGCTTCTCCGCCTGCAGGCGGGAGCGCACGGCGATGGCACCCCGCAGCTCCAGCAGGGGCCGCTCCAGGCTCAGCCGCCGCACCTCACCCGGTTCCAGCAGGGGGGTCAGCCGATCCAGCAGGGCGCTCTGCTCCATCACCAGCCGGTCAGCCAGGAGGCGCGGCAGATCCAGCTCCGCCAGATCATCCCCCGGATCCTGGCCACGGTTGATCGCCTCCAGCCGCTCCACCCCCAGGTTGTCCTCCTCGATCTCGCCGATGGCTGCCCAGAGCTGGCGATGGTGGCGGAGCCCGAAATCATCCTGCTCGGCCAGCCGCAGCTGGCGCCGGATCTCGGCACGCACCATCGGCCCGTGCAGGTAGAGCAGCAGGATCGCAGCTTCGGCATGCTCCTGCACGGTGGTGGCACCGGGCTTCTCCCAGCGGCTGGCACGGCCATGCCAGCGCTGGCCCTTCACCTGACGGCGCAGGTCCTCCTCCAGGGAACGCACCAGATGGGCCTGGCCGGCACTGAGACGCTCCGCCACCTGCTGCAGGTAACGGGTGCGCAGGGTGGCCTCCGGCAGGCGGCCCAGCAGCTCCACCAGGGCTGTGACCGCCTGCTGGAACTGATCCACCCTGCTGAGATCACGACCCGCCAGCACCTGCTCGATCTGCCAGTCGAACCACAGGGGCGCCTGATCCAGCAGGGCGCGGTACTCGGCCGCCCCGTGCTCGCGGAGAAATTCATCGGGATCCTTGCCGGAGGGCAGATGCAGCACCCGCAGCTCCAGCTGGCCCTGCAGAGCGAGCTGCTCCGCCTCACCGATCGCCCGCTGGGCCGCCCGCACACCGGCGCCGTCGCTGTCGAAGTTGAGGATCAGGCGCCGGCTGTCGCTGCAGCGGCACAGCTGGGTGATCTGGCTGCCGCTCAGGGCGGTGCCCAGGGCCGCCACGGCATTGGTGACCCCGGCGGCATGCAGGGCGATCACATCGAAGTAGCCCTCCACCAGCACCGCCCTGTCGGCCCGGCGGATGGGATCGGCCGCCCGATCGAGGCCGAAGAGGTGCTTGCCCTTCTCAAACACCTCCGTTTCCGGGGAGTTGAGATATTTGGGTTCGCCGCCGTCGAGGCTGCGGCCGCCGAAACCGATCACCCGCCCCTGACGATCGCGGATCGGCACCATCACCCGGTGGCGAAACCGGTCGTAGAAGCCATCGCCGCCCTTGCGGGGCACCACCAGCCCGGCAGCCTCCAGCAGCTGGGGCTCGAGACCCTCCACCTGGCGCAGATGGTTCAGCAGACCATCCCAGCGGTCGGGGGCATAGCCCAGCTGGAAGGCCTCCAGGGTGGCTTCGCTGAGCCCCCGGCCATCCCGCAGGTAGCGGAGGGCAGCGGCCCCCTCGGGAGCCCGCAGCTGGCCCTGGAACCAGCCGGCCGCCAGCGTGAGCACACGATGGAGGCGCTCCCGCCGGCCCAGCTGCTGGCGCAGCCGCTCCTGCTGGGGGCCCTCGAGGGTCTCCACCGGCAGCTGGTAGCGGCGGGCCAGATCCAGCACCACCTCGCTGAAGCTGGTGCGCTGCAGCTCCATCAGAAACTTGATGGCATTGCCGCCGGCACCGCAGGAGAAGCAGTAGTAGAACTGCTTGGCCGGCGAGACCGTCATCGACGGTTTGCTGTCGTCGTGGAAGGGACAGATGCCGACGAACTCGCGACCCTTCTTCTTGAGCACCACGTGCTCACCCACCACATCAACGATGTCGGCCCGTTCCTTGACGGCCTCGATCGTGCGCGGATGCAGGCGGGGAGCGGCCATGGGGGATGAAAACAGGAGAGCCGGGGCGGCAGGACCCCATCGGTGGTGGGCCACGGCCTTCCATTCTGCGGCAGAGCACCAGGGATGGGGCGGCGATCGATGCGGCTGAACGGCCGGACCGCTGAACGGCACGCAACCCTCTGGCTGCTGCTGGGGGCCTTCAGCTTCAGCCTGATGGCCGCCTGCGTGAAACAGGTGGCCGGCCGCATCCCCCTGGCGGAGGTGGTGCTGGCCCGCTCCCTGATCGGTGTGGCGATCACCTGGGTCATGCTGACCCGGGCCGGCATCGCACCGTGGGGCCGGCGCCGGGGCCTGCTGGTGGGGCGCGGCCTGGTGGGCAGCCTGGCCCTGCTGTGTGTGTTCGGTGGCCTGCGGCACCTGCCCCTGGCCACCGCCACCGTGCTGCAGTTTCTCTATCCGAGCCTCACCGCCCTGCTGGCCTGGCCCTGGCTGGGGGAGCGGCCGGCGCCGAGGGCCCTGGGGGGCCTGGCGCTCGGCTGGCTGGGGGTGGTGCTGGTCTGCGTGCCGGCCCTGCCGAGGGGCGGCGTGCAGCCGCTGCTCTCACCCCTGGGGGTGGGGTTGGCCCTGGCCGGAGCCCTGTTCACGGCGCTGGCCTATGTGAGTGTGCGGCAGCTGGGCCGCAGCGAGCACCCCCTGGTGATCGTGCTCTATTTCCCGATGGTGGCGGTGCCCTTCTGCCTGCCGCTGGTGCTGGCCGATCCGGTGCTGCCCACACCGGTGGAGCTGCTGTGGCTGGGGGCGGTGGGGGTGTTCACCCAGCTGGGCCAGCTGGGCATCACCCGTGGTCTGACCGACCTGCCCGCCGCCCGGGCCACCACCCTCACCTACGTGCAGGTGCTGTTCGCCGGCCTGCTGGGCTGGTGGTGGTTCGCCGAACTGCCCAGCGGCTTCACCGTGGCCGGCGCCCTGCTGATCCTGCTGGCGGCGGTGCTCAGCGGCTGATGCGCAGCGAACGCCGGCAAGGCCTGGAGTCGCTGTTCCGCAACGGTGACCTGACGGTGCGCGAACTGGTGCGGGGAGTGGCCCGCAGTGGACTGTACCGCCAGCGCTTCTTTGAACGCTGCAATCCCTACCGATTCATTGAACTGAATCACAAACATCTGCTG
>JBKDDA010000008.1:0-12289 GCA_046313055.1 Synechococcaceae cyanobacterium
GATCAGCACCGCCCGGGCGATCTCCCCGAAGGAGAAGCGCACGATCTGTGGGTCGAGCCCTAGCCAGGAGGGGAGGATCTGCAGGTAGAAGGTGCCGAGCAACGCATAAATCAACACCTGCAGGATCGAATTGATCGCCACCAGCAGGGCTGCCGCTTCCCGGTTCCCCTGGGCCAGATCGATCCAGATCAGCACCATGGCGATGCACGGGGCGATGCCGATCAGGATCAGCCCGGTGCGGAACGCGGGCTGATCCGGCAGGAACAACCAGGCCAGGCTGAACATCAGCAGCGGGCCCAGCCCCCAGGTGAGCCCCAGGGTGAGGGTCAGCAGGCGCCGATCGCGGGCCATGGAGCCGAGTTCACCGTAGCGCACCTTGGCCAGCACCGGATACATCATCAGCAGCAGGCCGAGGGCGATCGGCAGGGAGGTGTGGCCCACCTGCACCGAACCCAGCAGCGCCTGCACATCGGGCACCAGGCGGCCCACCAGCAGTCCGCCTGCCATCGCCAGCAGGATCCACACCGGCAGCAGCCGGTCGAGCCAGGGGAGATGGCCGGGCACCGCGCCCCGGGCAGAGCGGGCGGGCTGGTTGCAGCCTGGATCGGGCATGGTGTTCAGGAGCAGGGATGGGCTGGGGACTGACAGGTGGCGGCGAGCTGCTCCAGCCAGTCGCGCAGCGGCAGCAGGGCCGCCGGCTCCAGGCGGTAGTAGATCCAGCGGCCCTCCTGGCGGGCACGGATCAGACCCGCCTGCTTGAGCACCCTGAGGTGAAACGAGAGCTTCGACTGGGCCAGATCCAGGTCGCTGGTGAGCTCACACACGCAGCGCTCACCCTGCTGCAGGGCCAGCACCACCTGCAGGCGGATCGGTTCGGCCAGGGCGCGCAACGGCATGGCGACCGACTCCGGAGCAGCGACAGGCATGTGACCCGCAACACCCTATCCATCAACCCTAGTTGATCTATGGTGCGGGCAGGGCATGCGGCGCTCATGAAACTCGGCATCAACGGCTTCGGGCGCATCGGCCGCCTGGTCTTCCGCGCCCTCTGGGGCCGGCCCGGCATCGAGCTGGTGCACGTCAACGATCCGGCCGGCGACGCCCACACCGCAGCCCACCTGCTGGCGTTTGACTCGGTCCATGGCCGCTGGTCGCAGGCCGTGCTGTCCGATCCCGGGTCCGAGGCCGGCCAGCCTGGCTTCTCGGTCAACACCACCCCGGTGGGCTACAGCCAGGAGACAGACCCCACTGCCGTGCCCTGGCGCCAGGCCGGCGTGGAGATGGTGCTCGAATGCAGCGGCAGGTTCAAGACACCGGC
The DNA here is from genome assembly GCA_046313055.1 of Synechococcaceae cyanobacterium. Lineage (GTDB taxonomy): Bacteria > Cyanobacteriota > Cyanobacteriia > PCC-6307 > Cyanobiaceae > Cyanobium. The sequence goes on from JBKDDA010000008.1 coordinate 1,319, forward strand.
CACCCTGCAGCCCTACTTCGATGCCGTGGGCCTCAAGCGTGTGGTGGTGGCCTGCCCCGTGAAGGGTGAGATCGCCGGCGCCGAGGCGCTCAACATCGTTTATGGCATCAACCACCACCGGTATGACCCGGGCCAGCACCGGCTGATCACCGCCGCCTCCTGCACCACCAACTGCCTGGCCCCGGTGGTGAAGGTGGTGCAGGAGAGCTTCGGCATTGAGCACGGTGCGATCACCACCCTGCATGATGTGACCAACACCCAGGTGGTGGTGGATGGCTTCAAGGGCGACCTGCGCCGGGCCCGCTCCTGCAGCCAGAGCCTGATCCCCACCACCACCGGTTCGGCCAAGGCGATCGGCCTGATCTTTCCGGAGTTGCAGGGCCGCCTCAACGGCCATGCCGTGCGGGTGCCGCTGCTCAATGCCTCGCTCACCGATGCGGTGTTCGAACTCAAGCGCGCCGTGGCGGTGGAGGAGGTGAACCGGGCCTTTGAGGAGGCCGCCAACGGGCCCCTCCAGGGGATCCTCGGCTACGAAACCCGGCCCCTGGTCTCGGTCGACTACGTGAACGATTCACGCAGCGCTGTTGTGGATGGCCCCTCCACGATGGTGGTGAACGGCACCCAGCTGAAGGTCTACGCCTGGTACGACAACGAATGGGGCTACAGCTCGCGCATGGCCGATCTGGTGTGCCATGTGGCGCTGCTGGATCAGCGCTGAGGTCGCACCATGGGCAATGCATTCCGGTTGTCGGCTCTGCAGCAGTACATGGTCGTGACGGCCAACTACTGGGCCTTCACCCTCACCGATGGGGCCCTGCGCATGCTGGTGGTCTTCCACTTCCATGCGCTTGGTTACAGCACGCTCGAAATCGCGCTGCTGTTCCTGTTCTACGAATTCTTCGGCATTCTCACCAACCTGTATGGCGGCTGGCTGGGGGGCCGATTCGGCCTCAGGCTCACCCTCTGGAGCGGCACCCTGCTGCAGGTGGCGGCGCTGCTGATGCTGATCCCGGTGGCAGACAGCTGGCCCAAGTGGTGGAGCGTGGCCTACGTGATGGTGGCCCAGGCGCTCAGCGGCATCGCCAAGGACCTCAACAAGATGAGCGCCAAGAGCGCCATTAAGACCGTGGTGCCCGCAACGCCCGATGATCACACCAGGGGCGAACAGCAGCTGTTTCGCTGGGTGGCGCTGCTCACCGGCTCCAAGAACGCCCTCAAGGGCGTGGGCTTCTTTCTCGGGGGCGTGCTGCTCACCACGATCGGCTTCAACGCGGCCGTGGCGGTGATGGCCGCCGGCCTGCTGCTGGCCTTCGGCGGCACCCTGGTGCTGCCGGCCGACATGGGCCGCATGAAGCAGAAGCCCGCCTTCAGCGCCCTGTTCTCCAAGAGCCGCGGCATCAATGTGCTCTCGCTGGCGCGGTTCTTTCTGTTCGGCGCCCGCGATGTGTGGTTCGTGGTGGCGCTGCCGGTGTTTCTCGAGGCCGCCCTGGGCTGGAGGTTCTGGGAGGTGGGCGGCTTCATGGGCCTGTGGGTGATCGGCTATGGGATCGTGCAGGGCTCAGCGCCGGCCCTGCGGCGGGCCTGGGGCCAGGCGGCGCCGCCCGGGGTGGCGGCGGTGGAGTTCTGGAGTGCCGTGCTCACGGCCATTCCGGCGTTGATCGCCATTGCCCTGTGGCGAGGGGTGGGCCAGCCCGGTGTGGCGGTGGTGGCGGGCCTGGCGGTGTTCGGCGTGGTGTTCGCCATGAATTCCTCGATCCACAGCTACATGATCCTGGCCTATTCCGATGCCGAAGCCGTGAGTCTCAACGTGGGCTTCTACTACATGGCCAATGCCGCCGGCCGGCTGGCAGGCACCCTGCTGTCGGGGGCCGTGTTCCTGCTGGGTGGCCTGCAGGCGTGTCTGTGGACCTCGTCGCTGCTGGTGGCTGCGGCCTTTGTGGTGAGCACCCGCTTGCCCAGACCGCCGCGCATCGCAGCCAATGCACTGTGAACGGGTACCCGCACCCCCCAGCCGCCGCCTGCACCGGTACAGTTCTCGTAACGAACTGAAACACCAATGACCCAGCCCGCACCCCGCTTCGGCTTCGTGGCCTTCGCCGAAACCTGGAACGGCCGCCTGGCCATGCTCGGCTTCGTGATCGGCCTGGCCACCGAGCTGCTCACCGGCCAGGGCATCCTCCAGCAGATCGGCCTCGGCTGATCGCCGATCCCGTCAGGTTTCACCCCTTCAGCCCACCACCACTGCACCCAGGAGCACCGATGACCAACACCCCCGCCAGCACCCCGGCCACCACGCCCGCCAACGACCAGTGGTTCCAGAACCGCGCCGAGGAGCTGATCCACCTGGAGCAGCTTCAGCGGGCTGAGCGCTTCAATGGCCGTGCCGCCATGCTCGGCATCGTGATCGGCATCCTCACCGAGGCCATCACCGGCTCCGGCATCGCCCATCAGATCGGCCTGGGCGCCCTGGTCGACGGCTACGCCGCCTGCCGCACCCAGTTCCTGCCCTTCTGCTTCTGAGCAGTCGCTCGGCCGTTTCTGTCCCTTCCATGACCGGCAATCTTCAGGCCATCGGTTTTCTGTTCACCTGGGTGCTGGGCTGGGGCATCGGTGGCTCTTTGATCGATGCCGGCCTGATCAACGCCGGCGTCTACGGGCTGCAGGGCGGCCAGCTCGGCACCACTGCCACCTTCATTCTCTGGAGCCTGCTCTGGGGTGGCGGCGGCGTCTGGCTCTACCGGCGCTGGACGCGGCCCGTGACCCCCGGCACCGGCTCCGGCCCCGGCCGCTGAGCTCTGCTGCACCGGTTCCGTAGTCGCCGCAGCGGGCGATCAGATGCAGCTCTCCACCAGGGCTTGGCCGGGCCTGACTCGCTGTTTGCCTTTCTGGGTTCGCGCAGGTTCACCCCATCGGTGGGCACCAGGAAGCCGGTGGGTCTGTAGCGCGTAGGCGTGGCGGATGCGCTCGGGGTCCCGCTCCTGGTCGGTGTCGATCGACGCCAGCCGCGGCTCCCAGGTGCGACAGTTGTCGCTTACCTGGTGAGGCACGGCTTCGAGCTCTTCGGCAGTGGCGATGCTCCTCCAGCACCCTGGCAAAACGGGCGGCGTCCTCGCGGCGTTGGTCCACCACGCGATCGAGGGCCTCGCGCTGCTGGCCCACATCTGCGGCCAGATGCAACGTTGCTCAAAGGCGCCGATGCCTGCGACCAGGGCACTGGCGATCTGGTTTATGAGCTGTTGATGGCGATCGGGCGGCTTCGGGCGCTGCCGGCGTGATGCCGGCGTTGCTGCGCCGGTCGCTGGGCCAGGAAGAAGGGGATCGGCAAGTGGCCCGCCCCGCAGGTTGATCGCCGAACGGCCCGTGGAGAGCTGCAGGAGCCGGTGGGAGAGGCTCAGAGCGGCAGCTCACCCCAGTCAGGGAAAAGGGGCCAGCCATCGGGCCAGCCCCACCTGGAGCCCAGGCCCCCCGTGGCCTCAGGCCACCCGCAGCAGGGCGCGCTGCAGCACCGGCAGCACCTCCTCCTCGAGCAGGGCGATCTCCTCCTCCCCATAGGGCTGCTCGATCCAGGAGCGCCGCAGCGGCAATCCCCGCCGCCGCACGAGGATCTCCTGCACCGCCCGCAGGCTGGACTCCAGCAGCAGGAACGGATCCTCCTCGGGCTTGCAGAAGGGCAAGGGCCGCAGCTGCTGGGCCGTGGCTTCCAGGAACGCCACCAGGATCGTGATCAGCAGGATGTAGTCCCGCAGGGCGGGGTCGAGGGGTTGGTCGCCGGCACCACGGGCGTTCTGGAGAGCCTGCTGCAACGGACTCCAGAGCGGGTTGGCCTGCGCCTCCCGGTAGGCCTCCGCCAGTCCGCTGGCATGGGCAGGGTCGGTGAGAGCCGCTGACTCGCTGGAGTGCGCGAAGGCGTTACGCAAGCGGCGCAGAGTGTGGAGAGCCCGTTCCACAGGCCGATCGATCAGCCCGAGGCGGTTGGCCAGGCTGATCTTGGCGCCGAAGGATCCCAGCGGCCGGTCGGGCTGGAACAGGGCATCCCGTCCGCTGGGGGAAGGAAGCAGCACTGCTTGCAGCAGGCTCTCCAGGGCCGCATCCACTCGGGCCACGCCCACCAGCACGGCGCCCCGGCCGCGTTCCTCCAGCATCTGCAGAGCGATCCTCCTTGCCGCCTGTGCGGCAGCCAGCTCAGGCGAAGAGGTCGACTCCTGGGAGGTCATCGGGCGGGAAACGCCTTCCCATGTTCCTCTCTGGTCGGGGAACGACCGCGGCGAGGCCGACGATGCCGGCGCTCAGGATCGCGAGAGGGATGGCGAGGGGAGGTGGCCAAGACCCTCTGGGCGGTGCCCGTCGGTGGGAGGACGGGGCCCCCTGGCGAGGGTCCGAACAACGATCAGCCGGCCCGGTTGGTCCTGGTCCGAGGAGGGGGGAGAGATGCCATCTCTCTACAGACAGGTGCTGTTCTGGAGGTGGGCGGCAACCGTGGCCTGAATCCTGTCGCCCAGCTCCTGGCGAGCCCATTCCTCTGAAATCACCTCAGTCTGCTGAAGCACGAGTTCGATCGCGGCGGCCTCCTTGTCGGGAGGGTATTTGTAGCGCTTGAGCAGGGCCTTGATCATGGTGCGGAGCCTGGCCCGGACGTTCTCTTTGTACTGCCAGTCGATGCTGATGTTGCTGCGCAACTTCTGGGCCAGTTCCCGTGCCATCGCCATCAGCACCTCATCCCCCATGAGCTCCTGGGCGGAGAGGTTGTTGGCCAGGGAGTCGTAGAAGGCTTCCTCTGCGGGGGAGAGCCCAAGGGTTTCCGACTTCTCCGCAGCCTGGCGGAACTCCCGCGCCATGGCCATCAGCTCCTCGATCACCTGCGCCGCCTCGATGGAGCGGTTCGCATAGCGGGCCAGGGAGGACTGGAGCATCTCACTGAAGCGTCTCTGCTTCACCTGGTTGATGCGGAAGCGGGTCTGCACCTCGTCCTTGAGCAGGCGCTGCAGCAGTTCCACCGCCAGGTTCTTCTGGGGAAGCTGGGCGATGTCCGCCAGGAACTCCTCGGAGAGGATGCTGATGTCGGGCTTCTGCAGACCCGCCGCCTGGAAGATGTCGGTCACCCCTTCCGAGATCAGGGCATCGGAAAGGAGCTGCTGCAACTGGAAGTCGACGTTGCGGACACCGGAGCCGTTGCCTTCAGCAGGTTCGCCCTTGAGCAGCAGGGCGCGCAGCCCCTGCAGGAAGGCAATCTCCTCGTTCTGGGCCAGGGCCTCCTCCAGGGTTCCGCAGAGGGCAAACGCCTTGGTGATGGCCAGCACCAGATCGCAGTAGCGCTTCTTGCCCTCGGGCAGGGCCAGGATGTGATCCAGGCACTGCGGCAGCAAGGCCAGGGCGGTTTTGGGGATCCGGTAACCGCTCCAGTCGATCGGCTCCAGCAGCGTTCGGGTCTCCCGCAGCTTGGCGTTGAGGACATCCAGGGCCGCGTGGCTGTCGATGGTGGGGCGTCCCTTGCCATGGGCGGCTGTGTAGGTGGCGAGGGCCTCCTTGAGCTGAGGGGCGATGCCGATGTAGTCGACGACCAGGCCACCGGGCTTGTCCTGAAACACCCGGTTCACACGGGCGATGGCCTGGGCCAGATTCGCCCCCCGCATCGGCTTGTCCACGTAAAGGGTGCAGAGGCAGGGTGCATCGAAGCCCGTCAGCCACATGTCGCGCACCAGCACGATCTTCAGCGGGTCCGTGGGGTCCTTGAAGCGCTTCTCCAGATCCTTCTTCTGCTGCTTGGTGGTGTGGTGGGGCTGGAGGTGCGCCTCATCGGAAGCGGCGGCCGTCATCACCACCTTGATCGCGCCCTTGCGGTGGTCGTCGTCGTGCCAGTCGGGTCGCAGGACCACGATGGCGTCGTAGACACGGGCGCAGATGTCGCGACTCATCAGCACCCCCATCGCCTTGCCGGGCTGGGTGCGACTGCGCTGCTCGAAGTGGGCCACCAGATCGGCGGCCACCTCCTCGATGCGGGGCTGGGCGCCGACCAGCGCCTCGAGGGCGGCCCAGCGGCTCTTGGCCCGCTCGGCGGCGGGGATGTCGTCCTCCTCGGCGAAGAGTTCATCGACCTGCTGATCCACCTCGGGAAGCAGGGGATCGCGGAGTGCGAGTTTGGCCAGGCGCGATTCGTAGTAGATCGGCACGGTGGCGCCGTCCTCCACCGCCTGCTGGATGTCGTAGATGGAGATGTAGTGCCCAAAGACCGCCTGGGTGTCGCGGTCGTCCTGGCTGATGGGGGTGCCGGTGAAGGCGAGGAAGGTGGCCTGGGGCAGGGCGCTGCGCAGCGACCTGGCGAGGCCGTACTTGATGGCGCCGGATCGGAGGTCGAGCCGTCCCTTGAAGCCGTACTGACTGCGGTGTGCCTCATCGCAGATCACCACGATGTTGTGGCGCTCGCTCAGGGCCGGCATGCACTCTTCGCCGGGCTCGGCGGCGAATTTCTGGATGGTGGTGAAGAGGATGCCGCCGCTGGGGCGGCCCGCGAGCAGCTCCCGCAGCTCCTGCCGGCTGCCCGCCTGCCTGGGGGATTCGCCCAGCAGCTCCCCGGCCCCGGCGAACACCCCGAACAGCTGACCATCGAGATCCTGGCGATCGGTGACGATCACCAGGGTGGGGTTGCCCAGCCGTGGATCCATCAGCAGCATCCCGGCCAGGCAGGCCATCTCGATGCTCTTGCCGGCGCCCTGGGTGTGCCACACCACGCCGCCCTTGCGATCACCGCTGGGCCGGCTGGCCTGCACCACGCGCTCCACGGCCACCCGCACCGCATGGAACTGGTGATAGGCGGCGATCTTCTTGATGATGCGGCCGTCTTCCTCGAACAGGCAGAAGAAGTGCAGGAAATCGAGGAAGCGGCGTGGATCGAACACGCCCCGCACCACCGTCTCCAGATCGCGGTGCTGCCCGAGTGGATCGAGCTGCTGGTCGGACTCGATCGTGCGCCAGCGCTGGAAGCGTTCGCGATCGGCGCTGAGGGAGCCCACCCGGGCGTTCACCCCATCGCTGATGACGAGCAGGACATTGGCGACGAACAGGTCGAGGATGTCGCTCTTGTAGGTCTGCAGCTGGTTGTAGGCGGCCCAGATGTCGGCCTTCTCCTCGGCCGGGTTCTTGAGCTCCAGCACCGCCAGCGGCAGGCCGTTCACATAGACCACCACATCGGGGCGACGGTTGGTCTTGCTGCCCTGGACCGCCAGCTGATTGACCACCAGCCAGTCGTTGGCCTTGGGGTCATCGAAGTCGATCACCCGCAGGCGGATCCCCCGCTGTTCGCCGTTCTCCATCACGGTGATCGGCAGGCCCTGGGTGAGCCAGCGGTGCATCTGGCGGTTCGCGGCCAGCAGCCCTGGCACGTTGGGGTTCGTCAGTTGCAGCACCGCGGCCTCGAGGGTGGCGGAGGCGATGCCTGGATTGAGGCGCTGCAGGGCGGAGCGCAGACGCGCGGCAAGGATCACCTGGCGGAAGTCGCTGCGTTCCGGAGTGCTGGCGTCGCTATCGAGATCGGGGCCGAAAACGTGGGTATAGCCGATGTCCTGGAACCACTCCAGACACTGCTGCTCCAGATGGTCTTCTGTGATGAGTGCCATGGCGTGAGACTAAAGAACCTGCCAGTGACCGGCACGGGGTGAGCCATGCCGTCGCAGGCGCCCCTGGCGCTGGAGCGCCGCCAGATGGTTCTCCACGGCCCGCGGGCTGAGCTGCAGCCGCTCGGCGAGGCGACGGGCCGAGAGGGTTGGCTCGGCGGCGAGATCCCGCAGGATCCGCGCATCGATCGCGGCTCCGGTCGTGGCGCCGATCTCCGAACCCATCTCCGAAGCGATCTCCGAACGCAGGGCGTCGTGGATGGCTTCCAGCTGGTAGGCCACGAAAGGCTCCAGATCGCCCTGTTGATCGGCCCGACCGAGGGATTCGTAGTAGCCCTGCTGGCGGGAGCGGATCACCTCCTCGATCGGCAGCCAGGCCAGCAAGGCATTCCAGCGGCTGAGGATCAGGGTCTGCCAGAGGCGGCCGATGCGGCCGTTGCCATCGGCGAAGGGATGGATGAACTCCAGTTCGTAGTGCGCCACGCAGCTCACGAGCAGGGGATGCCAGTCGCTGGCGGCCAGCCAGCCCAGCAGATCTCCCACCAGGGCCGGTACCCGGGCGGCGGGTGGGGCCATGTGCACGAGCTGATCGCCGCGGTAGATGCCGACGCCACCGCTGCGGAAACGGCCGGGGGTGTCGATCAGCCCGGCCATCAGCAGGCCGTGGGCTTCCAGCAGATGCTCGCGGTTGGCGGGATCCCAGCGGGGCAGGGCGTCAGAGGCGGCGATGGCATTGCGCACCTCCTGGATGTCGCGGGCCGGTCCAATCACCCGCTGGCCATCGAACAGGGCGGTCACCTGCTCGAGGCTGAGTCTGTTCTGCTCGATCGCCAGCGATGCCTGGATCGTGTGGATGCGGTTCTCCCGGCGCAGGCGAGGGGAGGGGGATGGCTCCTGGCGGGCGCTCCAGCGGCCGAGGGCTTCGGCGATGGCGGCGACGCGGCTGAGCAGGGCGGGGGTGAGGGTGAGCGGTGGGGAATAAGGACGCTCTGCTGCCATCAGGGTTGATCCTCCAGCAGGGCGATCACCAGACGGATCATCAGGTCTTTCTGTTGGGGAGCGCTTTCGGCAATCAACAGGGCAAGGGCCGCCATGCCGTTATCGGCGATGCGGGGCTGGCCGTCGGCAAGCAGCAGCAGTTGATTGCGGCGCAGGAACTCCAGAAACAGCAGGGTGCCGATGCGTTTGTTGCCATCGGCGAAGGGGTGATCCTTGATCACGAAGTAGAGCAGATGGGCCGCCCGCAACTGGGCTGTGGGATAGAGCGGCTGGCCATCAAAGGTCTGCTCGATCGCTCCAATGATTCCGGCCAGGGCCTGGCGGTTGTCCTGCCCGAACAGCGGGGTGGCTTCGCCGCAGCGGGCGAGATCAGCCCGAAGCGTTTCGATGGCCCGCTTCGCCTCCGCCAGCCCCAGAGCCTGCGGGCTGGCATCGGGCTGTTCCGTGATGGGCGGCAGCCGATCCTCGTCGTAGGCGAGCAACCAGCGCCAGGCGCGGCTGTAGCGCTGCACCACCTCCAGCACCGCCTGCCCTTCATCGCTCACCAGGGCATGGCTGCTGAGGGTGCGGGCCATCAGGGCCAGGGCCTGTTCCAGCTCGCCGAGGCCCCGCTCCTGCAGGCGACGTTGATGGAGCGTGTAGCCCTGGACCAGATGCTGGTGCAGCACCTGGGTGGCCCAGATCCGGAACTGGGTGCCGCGGAGCGACTTCACCCGGTAGCCCACAGAGATGATCACATCGAGGTTGTAGAAATCAACCTGGCGTTGGATGACCCTGGTGCCTTCCGTTTGAACCTGTGCAAATTTTGCACACGTTGACTTCGCTTCCAGCTCGCCCTCCCTGAAAACATTGCCGATGTGCTTGCTGATGACGGAACGTTCCCGACCAAACAGCTCGGCCATCTGTGCCTGACTGAGCCAGACGCTGTCAGCCTCCAGGCGCACATCGAGTGACACCTTGCCGTCGGCAGCCTGGAACAGCACCACCTGGTCGAGGGCGTCCCCCTGGGGCTCTGCGACCGGGGTGCTGTTGGCCATCAGACATCAGCCTCTTCAAGGAGCTTCTCGGCATCGGGGATCCGGATTTCGCCCGAGATGAGCTTGGGGAGGAGAGTATCTCTACAGGATTCAAGGAGATCAGACTGTTTCATGCTTGAGACAATCCGATCGTACAGTGATTGAGATTCTTTGGCAAAAAGCTTTGTGATCCGCTGGTCGGGAACAAGAATAGGGATTGGACGAAACGCAGCCTTTGAAATTTCGGCAAAGGTGGTACCCGATGCCCGGTCCTTAAACTGCTGAACATTGCTGAGACACCAGTTCAGAAGGAAAGCACTAGGCATCAGCTCATTGCTCATTAAGGCGATAAAACCCTGATTGATTGAAACAGGAACACAGGTAACAGCCACGTAGCCAACTGGCGCCCTTGAGGAGAGAAGTACGGATCCGACAGGAAGAACTCCCGAGGAGATACGGCGAATACCGCTCTCGGTGATCATCTTTGCAGTATCCAGAAGGAATGGCGCGGGTAAAGACGACAAATCCTTCGGAGTAGCCCATAGGTTTTCACCACCATCCCAATAGCTAGGCTCGCTTGTCGAGGGAGTCGAACCCCCGACGCAATAAACGAGATCCCCCACCGCTGCAACTCCCCACCCACTCGGAATCTCACCCAGCTCCGACTCGACCAAGGAATCGGGAAACAGGTCGCTGATTTCCCCTGGCAATCCCGTGGGTCGTACCTCTGCCTTCGCTCTGACTGGATCGAAATCCACAAACCACGACTTGAAGAGCGCCTTTGCCATCGCCTCCAGGGTTTCGTTGGTCTTGCGGTTCAGTTCGATCTTGTCGTCAAGGGTGCCGAGGATATGGGCGATTGCTTTCTGATCAAGAAAAGACGGGAAGGCGAGATCGATCTTCCTGAGAACGCTCTGCTTTATTCCTACAACCGTTGTTCCCGTTGCCCTTGCCTCTAAATCCTCCTGAAATGGTCTTGAGAGCAGCAGGTATTTCAAGAATGTGTTGTCTACAAGACCTTTCTTGCCCCTCAGTGTGATCACTCGTTGCGCCAGTGCAACTTTCCCCTTGGGGAGTTGAGCGACTTCGCCAAGAGGCGCTTCAGTCGTTATGACAACATCTCCTGCCTCAGGCATCCCACGCCTCATCCATTCGTCGTAGGCATCGGGAGCAATAAACTCACTGGGGGTCTCTATCCTCCCACCCTTGATAACTTTTGCCGTAATGAGTGGTATGCCAGCAGTTGTTTTTTCTGGCGTTTTGCCTCGATAATCGAAGATCGACTCCATCCACTCTTCGAGAGGAGCATATTGAGGTTCACTCATATCCCAACCTCCTCAGATTCTCGG
>JBKDDA010000009.1:0-825 GCA_046313055.1 Synechococcaceae cyanobacterium
GTAGGTGTTGGGCCAGGGGGCATCGGGATCGCCGGGCGCGAGGCCGGCCACCGCCAGGCCCCGGCCGGCCAGCTCAGCGGCGATCGCCAGGGCCGCCGGGCCGGCGCCGATCACCAGCACATCAGATGGGGCCAGGGTTCAAGAGCAGGTATGGGGAGTGTATGGGCCGTTCAGGGCTGGTCAGCGGCCGAAGCACGGCCGCGCCGAGGGCAGCGCAGCCGTAGCCGCTGCGGAGATCGGGAACAAACAGCAGCCGCCAGCGGGTCTCCAGGGCACGAGCCAGGCTCCAGTGCGACTCTCGGCCCCTTGATCACCGAAGGCCACAGGCGTGGCGAGGCACCCTTGGTGATGGCTACCAGTGCAGGTACTGGCAGCCTGTCAGCCCTGCTCAGCCGTGATGGTTCTCACCAGACCGATCAGTCCATGATCTGGAAAGTGCCTGGCGATGACAACAACGACGCCTGATCGATTTCACCTTCCAGAACAAACCGCAGAACATCGAGCGCTTCGATTGGGCTGGCTTCTACCCGGCCATTGCCGATCACGGTGCCGGGTGACTGGAGCTGGCGCCGCAGGAGTGATCCCCTTCCCTTGCAGCAGCCAGGCCACCCCCTGCAGCTCCTGGCTGAACGGGGCCGAATTGCCTTGCTGGAGCGCCTGCTGCAGGCCACCCGGCTGTCCGCGCCCGACCGCTCTGATCACGTTGGAAGACGGCCAGGCTCCCGGCACCCTCCGCCGGCTCCGCACCACCTTGGCCCGCTCCAGCCGGCTCTGGTGAGCGGCACTCACTGGCGCTCGCCATGGCTCAGGCGGCTGCCCGGATTG
>JBKDDA010000010.1:0-6533 GCA_046313055.1 Synechococcaceae cyanobacterium
CATCCCTGACCCTCTGTCGGGCGATCCGTCGGCGCGGCTGTACCGATCCGGTGATCTGGCTTCGTGGAATGCAGACGGGAGCCTTGCGTTTCATGGCCGGATCGATCAGCAGATCAAGCTCCGTGGATTCCGGATCGAGCCTGCTGAGATCGAGGCCCAGCTGCTTGGCCATCCGGCTGTGGCGCAGGCGGTTGTTGTGCTGCGCCGTGATGATCCTGCCAACCCCCGCCTGATTGCCTACTGGGTGGCTGATCCTGCTGAGTCTGCCAAGCGATCGGCGGGCGTTGCCGACGGAGAGCCGCTGCGCGCGTTTCTGGCCGAGCGCCTGCCGGACCATCTGATCCCAGCTGCCTTTGTTGAACTGCCGGTCCTGCCACTCAGCGGCAACGGCAAGCTGGATCGGAAGGCCCTGCCCGCGCCATCGTTTTCAGGGGACCTGGCGCACCGTGTGGAGCCAGCGACCGAGCTTGAGCGCATGCTGCATGGGCTGTGGGCGGAGGTGCTGGGGCACGGGAACTTCGGCATCACCGACAACTTCTTCCAGGTGGGGGGCCATTCGCTGGCGGCGGCCCGGTTGGCGGCGGCGGTGCTTCGGGCGCGGGGTGAGGCACTGCCGGTGACGGCGATCTTCCACTGCCCCACCATCCATGCCCAGGCCAGCCGGTTGGTCCGGAGTCTCCAGGCCGGGGCTGCCCCCAACCTGGTGAGCCTGCAGCCTGAGGGGGATCGCCCGCCCCTGTTTGTGCTCCATGGCTGGGGCGGCACGGTCGGCCATTTCATCGAGCTCTCCAGGGCGTTCGCGCCCCACCGCCCCGTGCTGGGGCTGCAGGCCAGCGGGGCCGGCGATGGCGATGGGCGCCCGTCGGAGCCGGTGGCGGTGCTGGCGGCCCGCTATGCGGAGCAGATCCTGGCGCGCCACAGCGGCGGCCCCATCCACCTGCTCGGCTATTCAGCCGGTGGCTGGTACGCCCATGCGGTGGCAGCGGCACTGCTGGAGCGCGGTGGCCGCATCGGGCTGTTCGCCGTGCTCGACAGCCACGCCACGGCACGCATTCACCGGCGACTGGGGTTGCTGTTGCTGACCCGCCAGTTGGTGGGCCGGCTCGGGCCCCAGCTGCGGAGGCTGGCCGCAACACCGCAGGGCGAGGGGCGTGGCCGGTATCTGCTGAACCGCCTGCGGACGCTGAACCGGTCTGTGGAAGCCCATCTGCACGTGCGGGCACCCCTGACTGCAGAGGTCGTTGAGGAGCCGTTTGTGGAGCTGTTGCGCGAGGGCTATCGGCCGCCCCGGTTGCCCCTGGTGGTCGACCTGTTCGGGCCTGCCGACCACCTGCCCCAGCTCCGGATTCTGTGGCGGTTCTACGGACGGGGTGGCGTGCGGCTGCATCCGTTGTTCCAAGGACACTTCGATTTCATGCGGGCCGAGCTGATGCCGGAACTGGCAGCGGCGCTGGAGGATGCCCTGAAGCTGGCGGAATCGGACCCATGACCCATATCGCCCTGCTCTGCCCCGCCGCCAGCGGTCACCTGAATCCAATGACCGCCCTCGGCCATGGCCTGCTGCGGCGAGGCCACCGGGTGAGCCTGGTGGGGCTGGCTGATGCCCGTGAGACCGTGCTGGCGGCCGGCCTGGAGTTCGTGCCCATCGGTGCGGCTGAGTTTCCCGAGGGCGCCCTCCGGCAGCTGCTGGCCCGCGTGGGCGCACTGGGCGGCCTCGCCGCAGCCCGGGCCACCATGGCCCTGCTCGGCCGCACCACGGCCATGGTGCTGCGGGAGGCGCCGCCGGTGCTGCGCGCCATCGGGGCCGAGGCGCTGCTGATCGACCAGGTTTCCTTCGGGGGGGCCACGGTGGCAGACCTGCTGGAGCTGCCGTTCGTGACCGTGAGCTCCGCCCTGCTTCTCAACCGGGAGCCGGATGTGGCGCCAGCGACCGTGGGCTGGCCCCACTGGCCCACGCCGTTGGGGCGGTTGCGCAACCGCCTGGGCCATCGGCTTCTGGCCCGTCTGTACCGCCCGGTTCTGGAGCCGGTGGCGACCTGCCGCCGCCAGGCGGGCCTGGCCCCGCTCACCGATGTCCGTCCGTCCGAGCTCCAGCGCGCCCAGATCTGTCAGCAGCCGGCGGAGTTCGAGTATCCACGCAGGGCGCTGCCGCCGGGCTTCCACTTCACCGGACCGCTGCTGGATCCGGCCAGTCGCGGTCCGGTGCCATTTCCGTGGGATCAGCTCACCGGCCAGCCGCTGATCTACGCCTCCCTGGGCACGGTGCAGAACCGGCATCTCGCGCTGTTCTCCGCCATCGCCGCCGCCTGCTGTCACCTCGATGCCCAGCTGGTGATCGCCCTGGGTGGCGGCAGCCGGCCCGCAGACCTGCCTCCCCTGCCGGGCTCGCCGCTGGTGGTGGCCCGCGCCCCCCAGCTGGATCTGCTGCCGCTCTCCGCCCTCACCATCACCCATGCGGGCATGAACACGGTGCTCGAATCCCTCAGCCAGGGCGTGCCGATGGTCGCGATCCCGATCACCAACGACCAGCCCGGTGTGGCCGCCCGCATCGCCTGGACCGGCACCGGAGCGGTGGTGCCCCTTAGGCGGCTTACGCCCGCCCGCCTGCGCCGTGCCGTTGATGCCGTCTGGCACAGCGACACCTACCGTTGCAACGCTCGCCACCTCCAGCGGGCCATCGCCCGAGCCGGTGGCGTGGCCCGTGCCGCAGACATCGTGGAGCAGGCCATCGCAGAGCAGGCCCTCCCCACCGGTCGCGGGCTGGAGTGAGCCAACCCGCCCAGGCCGCTGCCGTGCTCGACTGCTGCAAGACACGCGGCACAGTCCATCAGCCACGCCCCCGCCATGGCGCCTCCTTCAGCAGGCGCCCCCACCTCCACCACCGTGGAGAGCCTGGCCCGCAGCCTGCGACCCCTGCTGCCGCCCCAGGCCTTCCGCACCGATCCGAGCCGCCTGGCCCTGGTGCTGATCAACCTGGCGATCCTCGCCCTGGGCTGGACCATGGCCCGCAGCCTGGATCGCTGGCCCCTGGCGGCCCTGCCCCTGTTTCTGCCCTTCGCGCTGGTGATGGGCAACGCTGTGATCGTGCTGCTGTTCGCCACCCACGACCTGCTGCACGGCCGGGTGGCCGGCTGGCGCGGCGGGCGACGCTGGCTGGCGCTGGTGTCGCTGGCCCTGTTGTGGATGCCGCCCACCCTCTGGCAGGCAGTGCACAACCGCGAACACCATGGGCACACCAACAGCCTGCGGGACCCGGATCGCAGCTACCTCGAACATCAGAGCGCCAGCTGGGGCAAGTGGATCCAGCACCGCTTCACCCCATCGGATGAGATCAGCGGGCTGGGGTTGCTGCTGGGCCTGGCCAGCGCCTGGGGGGTCCACAACATGCGCACCCTGGCGTCGGTGCTGCTGGTGCCCGATGGCAGCGCGGTCTTCCCGCCGGCGGCCTTCCGGGTGTCGGCGCGTGACCGCTGCCGCATTGCCTGGGAGCTGCTGGCGATCGTGGGCCTGCATGCCGCCCTGATCGCCTGGATCGGCCTGGAGCCGCGCCGGCTGCTGCTGGGTTACTTCCTGCCCATCTGGCTGGGCTATGCGGGAGCCATGGCCTACATCTTCACCAACCACCTGCTGGCCCCCCTCGACGAGCACAACGACCCGCTGCGCAACAGCCTGTCGCTGCGCATGCCCCGCTGGCTTGATCTGCTCCATCTCAATTTCTCCCACCACACCGAGCACCACATCTTTCCCGGTCTCAACAGCAGCTATTACCCCGCCGTGCGGCGGCTGCTGCAGGCCCACCACGGCGATCGTTACCAGCTGCTCTCAGGCCGCCAGGCCTGGCAGCTGCTGCTGGCCACCCCCCGGCACTACCGCACGGCCACCACGGTCTGTTCGGCCGACGGTGGCCGCGCCATTGAGCTGCCCAGGCTCAGCGGGCCGGCGCAACCCTGATCCCCCATGTCCGAGCTGGAGGCCCCCTGCCCCATCTGCGCCCTGCATGCCGATCGGGCCGCCGCAGCGGCCCTTGAGATCGGCCGGACCCCCCTCTGGCTGCTGCGTCATCACCCCCAGCCGGCCCCCCTGCCGGGTTGGCTGCTGCTCGATGCCCGCCGCCACATTCCAGGCCCAGTGGCCTTTGCGGAGCAGGAGGCGGCCGGCTGGGGGGCGACGGTGCGCCTCGCCAGCCAGCTGGTGCAGCAGCTCACGGGCTGTGAGCGGGTGTATGTGATCGCCTTCGGTGAGGGGGCGCCGCACCTGCATCTGCACCTGATTCCCCGCCATGCCGCCGATCCGGCCACGGCCGCCTGGGCCGTGGCTGACCTCTACCGGGCTGTGGCCAGCGGCGAACGCCCGCCGGCCGATCCCCACCGCGTGCGCCAACTGGTGGAGCGGGCCCGGCAGCTGGTGAAATGGCCCGAGTTGTCTGCCGCCGATGGCCGGCCCGGTGCCATCGCCTGAGGTGGGTGCGCTCATGCCCCACCCCTGGTGCCTCCATGACCCGCCGCCCCTGGCCGGTCTGCCGCTCGGCCAGCTGGTGCTGCTGCTGGTCGACTGCCGGCAGCCCCTCCCCCGGGGCGCCTGGGAGCCGTTGCTGGCCAGCCTTTCGCCGGCGGAGCGTGAGTGCCGGGCGGCCCTGCGCCGGCCCGCCGACCGGCAGCGCTCGCTGCTGGCCCGGGCCGGCCTGCGCCGGCTGCTGGGCGCCTGGCTGGGGTGCGCCCCAGCCGCGGTGCCCCTGGAGGCCGGCTCCCATGGCAAGCCCCACTGCCCCGGCGGACCCGCCTTCAACCTCAGCCACTCCGGTGAGCTGATCCTGCTGGCCGTGCATCCCAGCCAGCCGGTGGGGGTCGATGTGGAACGGCAGCGGCCCGGGCTGGATTGGCTGGCGATCAGCCGGCGGGTGCTGCCGGCTGCCGAGTGGCTGGCCCTGGAGGGGTTGCCGGTCGAGGCGCAGCCGGCCGCCTGCCTGCGGGCCTGGTGCCGGCTGGAGGCCCGCCTCAAGGCACGAGGGGAGGGCTTTGCCGGCCTGGAGCGCCTGCGGGCCGATCCCCGGGCCGCCAACGTCTGGACCGTGCTGGTGCCGGCGGGTTACGCCGCTGCCGTGGCCCTGGAGCCGTGGCCATGATTCCGGCCTGGCCCCACTGCCGCCCCCATGGCTCTCACCCCCTCCACCATGCTTCCCCTGGGCACGCCCCTGCCGGTTGATGCGATGGTCGCCGGCCTCAGCCCCGCGAGCGGCGGCGAACTGGAGCCCGCGGCCCTGGCCGGCAGACCGGTGCTGGTGCTGTTTCTCTGCGCCCACTGCCCGTTCGTGAAGCACATCGAGCCCGAACTCACGCGCCTGGCGGCCGACTTCGCCGACCGGGCGGCCTTCATCGCCATCGCCAGCAACAGCACCGCCACCCACCCCCAGGACGGACCCGAGGGTCTGCGGGCCCAGGCGGCCGCCCACGGCTGGACCTTCCCCTACCTCCACGACCCCGGGCAGACCGTGGCCCGTGCCTTCCGCGCCGCCTGCACCCCCGACATCTATCTCTTCGATGCGGCGCACCACCTCGCTTACCGGGGCCAGCTGGACGACAGCCGACCCGGCAGCGGCCGGTCTGCGGATGGCCGCGACCTGCGGGCCGCCCTGGCGGCGGTGCTGGCCGGCACGCCGGTGGCGGCGGAGCAGCGCCCCTCGATCGGCTGCAACATCAAATGGCACCCCGGCCACCGGCCTGACTGGGCTTAAGGTTGCCTTCATGACCGTGCCGCCCTTCAGCCTCACCGAGCAGCTGCAGCAGCTCGGCGATGACCTCGATGCCGCCGTGCTTGCGGTGCTGCGCAGCGGCCAGTACATCGGCGGGCCGGTGGTCAGGGACTTTGAGGAGGCCTTTGCCGCCGCCTGCGGCGTGGGCCATGCGGTGGGCTGCAACAGCGGCACCGATGCCCTGATCCTGGCCCTGCGGGCCCTCGACATCGGCCCCGGCGATGAGGTGATCACCGCCTCCTTCTCCTTCTTCGCCACAGCCGAAGCGATCAGCGCCGTGGGGGCCACGCCGGTGTTCGTGGATGTGGATCCAGCCACCTATCTCATCGATCTTGAGCGGATCGAGGCCGCCATCACCCCCGCCACCCGCGCCCTGCTGCCGGTGCACCTCTTCGGCCGGCCGGTCGATATGGAGCGCATCAACGCCATCGCCTCGGCCCATGGCCTGCACGTGATCGAAGACTGCGCCCAGGCCACGGGCGCCCGTTGGGCCGACCGTCCCGTGGGCAGCTGGGGCGATGTGGGCTGTTTCAGTTTCTTCCCCACCAAAAACCTCGGTGCCGCCGGCGATGGCGGGGCGGTGGTGTGCCGCGATCCGGAGCTGGCCCAGCGGATGCGGGAGCTGGCGGTGCATGGCATGCCCCGTCGCTACCTGCACACCGATCTCGGCTACAACAGCCGCCTCGACGCCATCCAGGCGGCTGTGCTCAGCGTCAAGCTGCCCCATCTGCCCGCCTGGGTGGAGCGGCGCCGCGCCATCGCCGCCCGCTACCGCGCCGCCCTG
>JBKDDA010000011.1:0-36662 GCA_046313055.1 Synechococcaceae cyanobacterium
ACCAGGAGGTGGCGAAGGTGGTGCCGGTCAGCCAGCCGCCCAGCGCCAGATAGGCGGTGGGAAACAGCAGCAGACCGGACCAGCCCACGAATACGAAGCGGTCGCGCTTGAGCCAGTCATCGAGGACGTCGAACCATCCCCTCTGCGGCAAGCGCCCTGCGGCGATCGTCATGAGAGTGCTTCATGAAGCGTTACACGGCGATGGTAGGCCGGAAAGCCGGCCTGTGCGGAGAGCCGACCCCATGACCCGGCAGCAATGAGCAGAAATGCCTAGCCGCGGCCCGGCCGGGCGGGTGATTCGCCAGAGTGGGCCCGTCTCGTGAGCCTCCATGTACGTCGTCGAGCTTTCCCTCCGGCTCAGCCCCATGCCGGTGTCGGTGCAGCGCAAGGAGCTGGAGGCCGCCCGGGCCCTGCACGGCGAGGTACGTGCCGCCATTGAGAGTGGTGCGCCCAGGGTGCTGGACCTCACCTGCGAGAAGGATGAGGACAAGCTCATCAGCCTGCTGAGCAGCGAGGTGCTGGCGGTGCAGCTCTACGAGCGGTCGGCCACGGGCGGGGGCGGCAAGCGTCCCGGCTTCAGCATTGACGGCTGAACCCTGCCCCCTGCAGGTGGAGGACCTGTGCTTCAGCTGGCCCGACGGCAGCCGGGCCCTGAACCACTGCAGCCTCTCCATCCCGGCGCCGGGCCTCTGGATGCTGGTGGGCGGCAACGGCAGCGGTAAGAGCACCCTGCTGCGCCTGATCACGGGCCTGCTGGAGGCCGACTCCGGCAGGATCCACACCGCCGGCAGGACCGCCCTGGTGTTCCAGAACCCTGACCATCAGCTGTTGCTCCCCAGCTGCGCCAGCGATGTGCAGCTGGGGCTGGCCGACCATCTCGGCGCGGCCGAACGGCGCCGGGCCGTGGCCGAGGCCCTGGCGGCCGTAGGACTGGCCGGCCTGGAGCGGCGGCCGATCCACCAGCTCAGCGGCGGCCAGAAGCAGCGCCTGGCCATCGCCGGCGCCCTGGCCGGCGAAGCCTCCCTGGTGTTGCTCGACGAACCCACCGCCCTGCTGGACCCCGAAAGCCAGGTGGGCATTCTGGACCTCGTCGGTCGCCTCTGCCGCCGGCCGGAGCGCACGCTCACGGCCCTCTGGATCACCCACCGGCTGGAGGAACTGGACCACTGCCGCGGCGCCTCCCTGATGGAAGCGGGTCGGGTGGGCAGCTGGCAGAGCGGAGCCGTGCTGCGGCAACGGCTCACCCCCTTGCGGGGCAGCAGGGGCGAGGGGTAAGGTCATTCGGTCGCGGCGCCGCCGCGATATTCCTCGGTAGCTCAGTGGTAGAGCGGTCGGCTGTTAACCGATTGGTCGCAGGTTCGAATCCCGCCCGGGGAGTTTCATCATTTGTGACCCTCAAATCCGCAGACATGCGGAAGAAGGTGGTCTGCAGCGGGGGCCAGCACCCCGGCACAATGCTGTGGCCGGCACCGGTTTCAACGGCCCCGACGGCGCTGGTCACCGGATCGCTGCCGGCGCCTGTGTCCGCTGATGCCGCAAAACCTGGCGACAACCGTGCGGTTTGCCGCAAAACCGAGGACAATGCCGCATGCGCCTCGCCCCCAACCCTCCTGCCAGTTGCCATGAAGCCCTGCATCCTGCTGATCGAAGACGACAGCGACATGCGCGAGCTGGTGGCCGGCCACCTCGAGCATGGGGGCTTTGATGTGCACCGCGCCGACGACGGCATCAAGGGCCAGGCCCTGGCGCTCCAGTTCAGTCCCGACGTGATCCTGCTGGATCTGATGCTGCCAAAGGTGGATGGCCTCACCCTCTGCCAGCGGCTCCGCCGCGATGAACGCACGGCCCGCATCCCCATCCTGATGATCACCGCCCTCGGCGGCACCAAGGACAAGGTGAGCGGCTTCAATTCCGGCGCCGACGACTACCTCACCAAACCCTTCGACCTCGAGGAGCTGATGGTGCGGATCAAGGCCCTGCTGCGGCGCAGCGACCGGGCCCCCCTCTCCACCAAACACAGCGAGATCCTCAGCTACGGATCCCTCACCCTGGTGCCGGAGCGGTTCGAGGCGATCTGGTTCGACCTGCCCGTGCGCCTCACCCATCTGGAATTCGAGCTGCTGCACTGCCTGCTGCAGCGCCATGGCCAGACCGTGGCCCCCTCCCTGATCCTCAAGGAAGTGTGGGGCTACGAACCCGATGACGACATCGAGACGATCCGGGTGCATGTGCGCCACCTGCGCACCAAGCTGGAGCCCGATCCCCGCAAGCCCCGCTTCATCAAAACGGTGTACGGCGCCGGCTACTGCCTGGAACTGCCGAGTGACGAGGAGATCGCCCAGATTTTGCCGCTGATGGAGGAGGCCCGGGCCGCCCGGGCCGACGCCGCCAGCACGGCCAAGGACAGCAAACGCACCCAGGCCGCCTGAGGCCGGCCTCAGGCGGCACGGGCCAGATCCAGCAGGGCCACCTCCCAGGCCAGGCGGGGCTGCACGAAGGCCAGCAGCTGGGACCGCAGGCGATCCAGGCGCCGGATCGGCTCCGGCCGCAGGGGTCTCAGCCGCCGCCAGAGGGCGATCTGCCACCAGTCGAGCAGCCACAGCTGTTGCTCGCCATCGAGACCCTCGCTGAGGTCCCGGGCCAGGGCCAGGGCCTCCAGGGGCTGGGGGCCGAGCTGGAGCAACCGCTCGATCAGGTCGGCCGGCAGGGCCTGAAAATGGCGCCGATGGGCCAGCAGCGCGCCGGGCGATCCCGCCGCCAGTTCCCGCAGCTCCGGCGGCTCCGGGCCGGCCGCGGCTGGGGCCGATGCCTCCAGACCCGCCAGCACCCGCTCCAGATCGCCGGGCCCGAGGCGGGCGAAAGGGATCGGCTGGCAGCGGGAGCGGATGGTGCTCAGCAGCCGGTCCGGGGCGGCGCTCAGCAGCACCAGCAGGCCGCCGCTGGGCTCCTCCAGGGTCTTGAGCAGGGCATTGGCGGCGGGTTCCGCCATCAGTTCCGCCCCCTCCAGCAGCACCACGCCGCGGTCGGCCTCCACCGGCCGCCGCGCCAGAAACCGGCCGATCTCCCGGATCTGCTCCAGCCGCACCAGCGGCGGTGAGCGACGCGACACCCCCTGCTCCTGCGCCTCCGACAGCGGCACCAGCTGGCCCTGGTGGCTGTAGGTGGGCTCCACCCGCAGCAGATCAGGGTGGTTGCCCTGGACCAGGCGACGGCGGATCGCCGGCGCCACCCGGGGGCCGCCCGCCAGCACACCCTCCAGAAACCGCAGCGCCGCCAGCCGCCGGCCCACGCCATCCGGGCCGGTGAACAGGTAGGCCGGAGCGACCCGCCCCCGCTCCAGGGCGGCCGTCAGCAGCGCCACGGCCCGGGGCTGGCCCACCAGATCGGCGAACAGCTCAGCCATCGGCGCCGGGGCCACGGGCGGGGGCGAAGCGCTGAAGGATCGCCCGGCCACAGTCGGCAGCCACGGCATCGGGGTCGGCGGCGGCATCGATGCGGCACCAGCCGCCGCCGGCGGCCAGGGCCGTGAAGCCCCCGTGAACCCGCTCCTGGAAAGCGGCCCCTGCGGCCTCAATCCGGTCGGCGGCCCGCTGACCGCGCCGGGCGGCAGCCTGGGCCGGCGGCAGATCGAGCCAGAGGGTGAGATCGGGCTCCAGGCCGGCGGTGGCGATGGTCCGCAGCTGGTCGATCAGGGCCAGCGGCAGGCCGCGGCCGTAGCCCTGATAGGCGGCTGTGGAGCCGCTGAAGCGGTCGCTGAGCACCCAGTGGCCGGCCTCCAGGGCGGGGCGGATCAGGCTGTCCACGTGCTGGGCGCGATCGGCGGCGTAGAGCAGCAGCTCAGCCCGCTGGCCGGGGGCCGCCGCCTCCGGTGGATGCAGCAGCAGCTGGCGCAGGGCCTGGCCCAGGGCCGTGCCACCCGGTTCGCGGGTCACCACCAGCCGGGCCTGGGGCGGCAACAGACCGCTGGCTGGCAGCCAGTGGCGCAGCCGCTCCAGCTGGGTGGTCTTGCCGCAACCGTCGATGCCCTCCAGCACCAGAAAGCGGCCAGGGGCGGCGGTCACGGGCGGGTGGAGGGCGGCACGGCAGGGCCATCCTGCAGCAGCAGGGCATTGAGCACCACCGTGATCGAGCTGAGGGCCATCAGCAGGGCCGCCAGCGGCGGGGCCAGCAACACCCCGAAGCGGGGCAACAGCACGCCGGCGGCCAGGGGCAGGGCGATCAGGTTGTAGCCAAAGGCCAGAACCAGGTTCTGGCGCACCTTGGCCATGGCCGCCCGGGCGATCACCATCGCCCGCACCACCCCCTCGATCCGGTCACCGAGCACCACCAGATCGGCGGTTTCCCGCGCCACATCGGTGCCGGTGCCCACGGCGATGCCCAGGTCGGCAGCCGCCAGGGCGGGGGCGTCGTTGATGCCATCACCCACCATGGCCACCGGGCCCCAGGACCGCTGGTCGGCGATGCACGCCAGCTTGCCGGCGGGGCTCAGCTCCCAGCCCAGCAGCCCCTGGCTGCGGGCCTCCTCCCCACCGAGATCCAGCGGCGCCGCCAGCCGCTCCACCGCCGGCCGACGGTCGCCACTGAGCAGGCCGAGCCGCAGGCCCAGGGCCCGCAGGTGGCCCAGGCTGGCGATCGCATCAGGCCGCAGCTGGTCATCGACCGCCAGCAGGCCCAGCAGACACTCACCGGCCGCCACCGCCAGCACGGTGGCACCACCGCTCTCCAGCTGGGCCAGCCGCGTCTCCAGATCCGGTGCCACCCGCACACCGGCGCTGCGCAGCCAGGGGAGGCGCCCCACCCGGCACAGCCCCGCTTCACTCTCCAGGCGACCTTCCACGCCGGAACCGGCCAGGTTGCGCACCTCCGTGGCCGGTTCCGGTATGAGCCGTCGCCGGCTGGCCTCCTGGCGCACGGCATGGGCCAGGGGGTGGCGGCTCTGATGCTCCAGGGCCACCGCCACGGCGATCACCCGGTCGGCAGCGGTGGCGGGATCGCCGCCGACCGGGGTCACCACCTCCCGCACCAGGGGGCGGCCGATGGTGAGGGTGCCGGTCTTGTCGAACAGGAGGGTGCGCAGCGTGGCGGCGGTTTCGATGGCATCGCCGCCGCGGAACAGCAGGCCGGCCCGGGCGGCACGGCCGCTGGCCACGGCGATGGCGGTGGGGGTGGCGAGGCCGAGGGCGCAGGGGCAGGCCACCACCAGCACGGCGATCGCCGGCTGCAGCGCCAGGGCCAGGGGCGTGGCATGGGCGGGGGAAGCCAGCAGCTGGGGCCAGAGCCGCGCCCCCCACAACCACCAGAACAGAAAGGTGGCCAGGGCCAGGGCCACCACCAGCAGGGTGAAGCGGCCGGCGATCCGGTCGGTGAGCCGTTGAATCGGGGCCTTGCGCGCCTGGGCCCGCTCCACCAGCTGGATGATGCGCGCCACCGCACTCTCAGCCCCGGGCCGCAGCACCTCCAGGGTGAGGGTGCCGTCGAGGTTGAGGCTGCCGGCGGCCAGCTCGGTGCCGGGCTCCACGGCCAGGGGCTGGGGCTCGCCGGTGAGGGCGGAGACATCCACGAGCCCGTGGCCCTCCAGCACCCGGCCATCCACCGGCACCCGGTCACCGGCCAGGAGCTGCAGGCGATCGCCGGGGCGCAGGCCACCGGGCCGCACCGGCCGGGGCGGACCGGCGCCGAGCAGCAGGCGGGCGGTGTCGGGCTGGAGGCCTGCCAGCTCGGTGATGGCATCGCCGGTGCGCCAGCGGACCCGGTCTTCGAGAAAGCGGCCGGTGAGCACGAAGCCCAGGAGCATCACCGGTTCATCGAAGAAACAGGGCCAGCCACTGGCGGGCCACAGCCAGCCCACCAGGCTGGCGCCGGTGGCGCTGGCCAGGCCCAGGCCCACCAGGGTGTCCATGCTCGGCATGCCCGCCAGGGCGGAGCGGGCACCCGCCGCCAGGATCGGGCGGCCCGGCCCCGCCAGGGCGAACACCGCCAGCAGGGCGTGAACGGCCATGGGCATGCCATGGAACAGGTGGCTGAGCCCGGAGGCCAGCAGCAACGCCAGGGCCAGGATCAGGGCGCGCCAGCGCTGCCACCAGCCCAGCTGCCGGCGCCGCAGCGCCAGGGGGTCGCTGCCCTCCTGCCGCAGGCGGGCCGGAAACCCGAGCCCCTCCAGGCTGGCCAGCAGCGGTGGCAGGGCCGCGGCGGCCGGATCAGCGGCAGCGGGTTCCAGCTCCACCCAGGCGATGCGGCTGAGCAGGTTCACGCTGACCTGGCGCACACCGGGCAGATCCTGGAGCCGCTGCTCCACGGCCTGCACACAGCCGCCGCACTTCATGCCGTCGACCTCGAGGAGCAGCACCTGGGCCACGGCCGGGGAATCGGAGCTGGTGGGCAACACGCCGGCCGGCCGGACCTGGTCTCAGGCTAGGGGCTGGAGACCGACGAACGGGCAGGACCGCAGCGAAAGCGGCAGGATGGTGCCCGATTCCGGACCCACCGCCGTGCCCCGCTCGCAGCGCAACGACAACTTCATCGACAAGAGCTTCACGGTGATGGCCGACCTGATCCTCAAGGTGCTGCCCACCAACCGGCGCGCCAAGGAGGCCTTCGCGTATTACCGCGACGGCATGAGCGCCCAGGGCGACGGCGAATATGCCGAGGCCCTGGAGAACTACGAGGAGGCCCTCAAGCTGGAGGACGACCCCAACGACAAGGCCTTCATTCTCTACAACATGGCCCTGGTGTTCACCAGCAACGGCGAACACGACAAGGCACTGGATTACTACCAGCAGGCCCTGGATCTGAACAGCAAGATGCCCCAGGTGCTCAACAACATGGCCGTGATTCATCACCATCTGGGCTCCCAGGCCGAGGAGCGGGGCGAGGCCGATGAAGCCGACCGCTGCTACGACCGGGCGGCCGATTGCTGGACCAAGGCCATCCGGATGGCACCCAACAACTACATCGAAGCCCAGAACTGGCTCAAGACCAGCGGCCGCGGCAACGTGGACGTCTACTTCTGAGTCGAAGGCGGGCAGACCTGGGCGGCCCAGTCGCAGGCCTGCAGATGACCCTGCTGCCAGCTGAGCGGAATCTCCAGCAGATCGCGGCTGCCGGTGATCGCGAGCACCACCAGCAGCACCCCCGTGAGCACACCGGCAACCACGTGAACCGATCGCCAGCGGCCCTGGCGAGTGATCTCCGGCCGGGCGCCGGCGAAGAACAGCAGCAGGCCGATGGCGCCGGCCGCCGCCCAGTAGTGGGACTGCCAGAACCCGGCGCTGAACGGGTTGTCCGACAGCCGCCACACCTCAGGCTGGGCGCCGAGGGCCAGCACGCCCGCCCAGGTGATCAGGCTGAAGGCCAGGCGCAAGGGCGCCGCCCTGACCTGCCAGAGAGCCGCCAGGGCCACCAGGGTGCCGATGAGCACCAGCAGCAGCTGCAGACCCCGGCCGGCGCCTCCGGCCAGGCCGACCGCCGCTTTGGCGCCGATCACCACCGTGAGCGCCACCAGGGCCACCAGCACCGCCGCCGTGCTCAGCCAGCGGCCCAGCTCGGCATGGTCGCGGCCCACGGTGGGGGGCAGCTTGGCCCCCTCCAGCCGCCGCTGGCGGGTCTGCAGCCCGAGCCGCAGCACCTGGCCCACCAGCGGGAAGATCACCAGCACCGCCAGGGCGGGATGCAGGATCATCAGCCAGTCCACGGTCTGCATGGTGGGTGGGAGATCTGCCCTTGAGAATGACCACGCCGAGCCGCGCGGTCAAGGCAGCTCCCTGAACAGGCGCCGTCTGCCGTCGTGCCTCGAAGCCGCAGGTCACCGCCACACCTGCCCGCTCATTCCGGACAGCTGATGAACGCCTGACCGAAGGCCCCCTGGTCGGCGAGCGAGGCGGCGACGGCCTCCTCCAGCACCCGCGACCGCAGCAATGCCACCGCCAGGGAGGTGGCCACCTGGGCGGCCATGGATCGCACAGCGTGCTCCTCCAGGCTGGCGCTGCCGCCATGCACCTGCAGCAGGGCCGCGGCCGTGAGCCGGGCAATGTCGCTGACGAAATCCGGATGGGCCACCAGGGTGTCGGCCACCACGCGGTCGATCTCCACCGGCTCACCCAACGACGCCGGCAGCGCCGGCAGCTTGTGCACGATCCGGTAGGGGCCCGGGCAATCCTCAGCCCTGGCATACAGCCGGGCCAGGGCCGGCAGATCGATCGCCGTTGAATCCTGCACCGCCATGGCAGCCCCCATCTCCGCAGCCATGATGGGGACATCTGCCGGGCTTGTCGCACCTCGGGCCGTCAGGGCTGCCAGCGGGCCAGCAGCCAGCCCGCCACCAGCCCCGGTGGCAGCAGCACCAGCAGGGCCACCACCGGCAGCTGCACGGGCAGGGGATCGGGCCAGCGCGCACCGGCGGCCACCAGCAGGGCACTGGCGGCCAGGGCCAC
This sequence comes from Synechococcaceae cyanobacterium, assembly GCA_046313055.1. Classification (GTDB taxonomy): domain Bacteria; phylum Cyanobacteriota; class Cyanobacteriia; order PCC-6307; family Cyanobiaceae; genus Cyanobium. The sequence continues at coordinate 8,430 of JBKDDA010000011.1, forward strand.
CAGCCAGAGGCTCAGGATCGGGCGCAGCATGGGCCGGGTGGGCGGCCGGATCAGGCTAGGGGGGATTCAGACATCCGCCGCCGGATTCACCCCAAGGGCCGCCACCAGGGCCGCCGCCACGGTGCCGGCCTCCAGCAGCTGCAGCCCCAGGCCCGCAGCCGTGGCCGCCAGGCCGCTGCCCGGCGGCACCACCACCCGGTGAAAGCCGAGGCGGGCCACCTCCTGGAGCCGCAGCTCCAGCTGACTCACGGGCCGCAGCTGCCCCCCCAGGCCCAGCTCAGCGATCAGCACCGTGCCGGGCGGCAGCACCAGATCCCGATAGCTGGCCACCACCGCCGCCGCCACCCCCAGATCAGCGGCAGGCTCCTCCACCTCCAGGCCACCGGCCACCGCCAGATAGCAGTCGAAGCGCGAGAGGGGCAGGCCCAGGTGCTTCTCCAGCACCGCCAGGATCTGGTGCAGACGGTTCACGGCGATGCCGGTGGCGCTGCGGCGCGGGCTGGCGTAGCTGGTGGTGCTCACCAGCGCCTGCAGCTCCACCACCAGGGGCCGGGTGCCTTCGCAGGCCACGATCGTGGCGGTGCCGCTGCTGGGTTCGCTGCCGCCCAGAAAGAGCTCGCTGGGGTTGCTCACCTCCGCCAGCCCCTGGCCCTGCATCTCGAACACCCCCAGCTCATGGGTGGCGCCGAATCGGTTCTTCACCGCCCGCAGCAGCCGGTGGCTGGCGAAGCGGTCGCCTTCAAAGGTGAGCACGGCATCCACCAGGTGCTCCAGCACCTTGGGGCCCGCCAGCATGCCCTCCTTGGTCACGTGCCCCACCAGCAGCAGGGCCGTGTCCTGACGTTTGCCGATGCGGGCGAGGGCGGCAGCGCATTCGCGCACCTGGGCCACGGAGCCGGGCGCACTGCCCAGCTCGGCATCGTGCAGGGCCTGGATGCTGTCGATGATCGCCACCGCCGGCCGCAGGCTCTCCAGCTCCTGGAGCACCAGCTCCAGATCGGTTTCCGAGAGCAGCCGCAGGCCAGGCCGACCGGCCCCATCGGCCTCGGCACCCGCCGGGCCGGTGCCCCCCACCTCGCCCAGGCGCCGCCAGCGCAGCTTCACCTGCTGGGCGGATTCCTCGGCGCTCACGTAGAGCACCGGCAGGCGAGCAGCCATGGCCCGGGCGCTCTGCAGCAGCAGGGTGCTCTTGCCAATGCCGGGATCACCACCGAGCAGCACCAGCGAACCGGGCACCAGACCGCCGCCCAGCACCCGGTCGAGCTCGCCGTAGCCACTGGCCAGGCGCTGCAGAGGTCGCTCGCCCACGGCATCGATGGGCTCCGAGCGGCGGGCGGCCGGGGCGGGCGCATCGGGGGGGGCGGGCCGCCGCCGCCGGCGATCGGCGGGGGGATCGGCGCCGCCGACCTGCTCCACCAGGGTGTTCCAGGCGCCGCAGCTGCTGCAGCGGCCGAAGAACTGGCGGCTGCGGGCCCCACAGGCCTGGCAGACATAGGTGCTGGAGGGGCGTGGCACGGCGATCGACGGGGCGGAGAACGGCGGGGAGCGGAGCGGACTTCAGGGCAAGTTGCGTAAAGAAAGGTGGCATTCAGTGAAATCCAGACCCCTCCGACGACTTCAGTGGATCGGACTCCTGTAACGCGACACGGGCGAGATGACGGCCTCCGCCTCCAACCCCGCCGCCGGTGCCGCGGCCAGCACCGACGGCACCGGCCACACCGGCAAGGAAACGATCCTGGTGGTCGACGACGAAGCCAGCATCCGCCGGATCCTCGAGACACGCCTCTCGATGATCGGCTATCAGGTGATCACGGCCGCCGACGGCGAGGAGGCCCTGGAAACCTTCCACCGGGTGCAACCGGATCTGGTGGTACTCGATGTGATGATGCCCAAGCTGGATGGCTACGGCGTCTGCCAGGAGCTGCGCAAGCACTCCGATGTGCCGATCGTGATGCTCACCGCCCTGGGCGACGTGGCCGACCGGATCACGGGCCTGGAACTGGGGGCCGACGACTACGTGGTCAAGCCCTTCAGCCCCAAGGAGCTGGAAGCCCGCATCCGCTGCGTGCTGCGCCGGGTGGAGAAGGACCAGGGGGGTGGCGTGCCCAGCACCGGTGTGATTCAGGTGGGCGAACTGCGCATCGACACCAACAAGCGCCAGGTGTATCGCGACAACGAACGGATCCGGCTCACCGGCATGGAGTTCAGCCTGCTGGAGCTGCTGGTCAGCCGCTCGGGGGAGCCCTTCAGCCGGGGCGAGATTCTCAAGGAGGTGTGGGGTTACACGCCGGAGCGCCACGTCGATACCCGGGTGGTGGATGTCCATATTTCCCGGCTGCGATCCAAACTGGAGGATGATCCGGCCAACCCCGAGCTGATCCTCACGGCCAGGGGCACCGGTTATCTGTTCCAGCGCATCGTCGAGCCCCGCGTTGACCCCGTTGCCCCCGAAGGACCCTGACGGCACCCGCCGCACCGCCCGCCCCCGCGCCGGCGCCCGCAGCGGTCGTGCCAAACCCAACCGGGCGATCCGCCGCCTGGTGATCTGGTATCGCCGCAACGCGGCGGTGACCACCCTGGTGGGCACCGCCTCGGCCGCCGGCAGCGCCGCCGGCTCGGTGGCCGGCAGCATGGTCTCCGGCGCCGGCACCATGGCCGGTGCGGCCAGCTCGGTGGCGGGCCAGGTGCTCCAGCCCCTGGTGTTCGATCCCCTGCGCCGCCTCCAGGGCGGCGGCGGTGACGACGAACCGATCGATGACCGGCAGCGCCTGTGGGTGGCCGTGGATGGCATGGGGGGGGACCATGCCCCCGGCGCCATTCTCGAAGGCTGCCTGCGGGCGATCACGCTGCTGCCCGTGCGGATCCGCTTCGTGGCGGAACCCGGCCCCCTGGATCGGGCCGTGGCCGACCTGGATCTGCAGGAGAGCCTCGATGATGCCGTGGCCCGCGGCCTCATCCAGATCGTGGCCAGCGGCCCTTCGGTGGGCATGGATGAGGAGGCCACGGCCGTGCGCCGCAAACGCGACGCCAGCATCAACCGGGCCATGGATCTGGTGAAGGCCGGTGAGGCCACCGCCGTGTATTCCGCCGGCAACTCCGGTGCCGTGATGGCCTCGGCCATCTTCCGCCTGGGCCGGCTGGCGGGCATCGACCGGCCGGCGATCGGGGCCCTCTTCCCCACCAAGGATCCCGAACAGCAGGTGCTGGTGCTCGACGTGGGCGGCAACACCGATTGCAAGCCCGCCTGGCTGCATCAGTTCGCCCTGCTGGGCAACATCTACAGCCGTGATGTGCTGCAGGTGGCCCGGCCCCGCATCGGCCTGCTCAACATCGGCGAGGAGGAGTGCAAGGGCAACGACCTGGCCCAGCGCACCCATCCCCTGCTGGCCGGTGAATCGCGCTTCCTGTTCGCCGGCAACTGCGAGGGCCGTGATGTGCTCTCCGGCGATTTCGACGTGGTGGTGTGCGACGGCTTCACCGGCAACGTGCTGCTCAAGTTTCTGGAGTCGGTGGGGGGCGTGCTGCTCGACGTGCTGCGGGCCGAGCTGCCCCGGGGCCGCCGCGGCAAGGTGGGATCAGCGTTCCTGATGAGCAACCTGCGGCGCATCAAGAAGCGCCTCGACCATGCCGAACACGGGGGGGCCCTGCTGCTGGGCGTGAACGGGATCTGCGTGATCGGCCACGGCAGCAGCAAATCGCTCTCGGTGGTGAGTGCCCTGCGGCTGGCCCATTCCGCCGCCAGCCACGGGGTGATGGACGATCTCCATGCCCTGGGCGCTGGCGCCGGTCGGCAGGCAGCTGTGGTTGACTGAAACGGCCATCGGGCTGGACAGGGTGTCCCTCGGAGCTGAATTCTCCCCAGGAGCCGGATCGTCCGCGGGTGCTCAGCAGGTTCCGGGCATCCGTCTGGCGGGCTGTGGCAGCGCCGTACCCCGCGCCAGCATCAGCAACGACCAGCTCAGCCAGCGGGTGGACACCAGCGACGAGTGGATCCGCAGCCGCACCGGCATCGGCGCCCGCCGGGTGGCGGGCCCCGGAGAATCCCTCACGGGCCTGGCGGCCGCAGCGGCCAGGGCGGCCCTGACCCACGCCGGCTGGGCCGCCGACCAGGTGGATCTGATCCTGCTGGCCACCTCCAGCCCCGACGACCTGTTCGGCACCGCGCCCCGGGTGCAGGCGGCGATCGGCGCCAGCCGGGCCGTGGCCTTTGATCTCACCGCCGCCTGCAGTGGCTTTCTGTTTGCCCTGATCACCGCCGCCCAGTACGTGGCCGGTGGCAGTGCCAGGCGGGTGCTGGTGATCGGCGCCGATCAGCTCAGCCGCTGGGTCGACTGGGATGATCGCCGCACCTGCGTGCTGTTCGGCGACGGCGCCGGTGCCGTGGCGCTGGAGGCCTGTCCAGCCGGCGAGACCGGCCTGCTGGGCTTCCGCATGCGCTCCGACGGCAGCCGCAATGGCTGCCTCACCCTGGCCCAGACCGACCGCCACGCCCCCCTGCTCGGAGATCTGAGCGCCCAGGTGGGAGGCTTCGAGCCGATCCACATGAACGGCCAGGAGGTGTACAAATTCGCCGTGCGCGAAGTGCCGGCGATGCTCGCCGACCTGCTCGCCGCCACCGGCATCGCCCCCGCCGACCTGCACTGGCTGCTGCTGCACCAGGCCAACCAGCGGATTCTTGATGCCGTTGCCGAGCGCTTCAACGTGCCGGGCGAACGGGTGCTGAGCAACCTGGCCGCCTACGGCAACACCTCCGCCGCCACGATCCCGCTGATGCTCGATGAGGCCGTCAGCGACGGCCGGATCCAGCCGGGGCAGCTGATCGCCAGCAGCGGCTTCGGGGCCGGCCTCAGCTGGGGGGCTGCCCTGCTGCGCTGGTCAGGGCCGTAGTCTCGGCCGGTTGTGCGGAGAATGCGGGCATGGCGATCGCCTGGGTGTTTCCTGGCCAGGGATCTCAGAAACTGGGCATGGCCGGGGCCCTGCTGGATCTGCCCGATGCCCGGGCCCGCTTCCAGGAGGCCTCCGATCTGCTGGGCCGCGACCTGCTGGCGATCTGCGCCGGCGAAGGCCTGGAGGGCACCGGCGAACCCCATGACCTCAACGACACCCGCAACACCCAGCCGGCCCTGTTCGTGATCGAGAGCCTGCTGGCGGCGGCCCTGCAGGCCCAGGGCCGCCGACCGGATCTGGTGGCCGGCCACAGCCTCGGCGAACTGGTGGCCCTCCACGCCGCCGGCGTGTTCGACTTTGCCACCGGCCTGGCCCTGATGCAGCGCCGCAGCGAACTGATGGCCAGCGCCGGCGGAGGCGCCATGACGGCCGTGATGGGCTTTGACCGCGATGAACTGGAACGCTGCGTGGCCGACACCGAGGGGGTGGTCATCGCCAATGACAACAGCAGTGCCCAGGTGGTGCTCTCCGGCACGCCGGCAGCGGTGGCGGCGGTGAGCGGCAGCATCCGCTGCAAGCGGGCGATGCCGCTGGCCGTGTCCGGAGCGTTCCATTCCCCCTTCATGGCGGAGGCGGCCGAAGCCTTTGCGGCCACCCTGGAGCCGATCCCCTTCGCTGATGCCGCCGTGCCGGTGCTCAGCAACACCGACCCCACCCCCACCACCGATGGCGCCCTGCTCAAGCGACGCCTGCTCGATCAGATGACCACCGGCGTGCGCTGGCGCGAAACCATGGACCGGATGGCGGCCGACGGGGTGACAACAGCCGTGGAGGTGGGCCCCGGCGCCGTGCTCAGCGGCCTGATCCGCCGCAGCTGCCCCGGCATCGTCACGGCCCAGGTGGCCGGCAGCGCCGACCTGGGGCTCTGATGGGCGTGCTGCGCCGCCGCCATCGCCGGCCCGAGCCACCGGCCCTGATCCGCACGCCGCGGCCCAGCCTCACCTACCGGCTGATCAGCTATCTGCTGGTGTTTCCGGTCTACCGGCTGCTGTTCCGCGGCCGCACCGCCGGCAACGGCAACGTGCCGATGGAGGGGGCCCTGGTGGTGGTGGCCAACCATGGTTCCGACCTGGACCCCCCCCTGCTGGGCCACGCCCTGGGCCGGCCGGTGGCCTTCATGGCCAAGGCCGAGCTGTTCAGGGTGCCGCTGCTGGGCCCGATCATCCGGGCCTGCGGCGCCTACCCCGTGGCCCGGGGCGGCGGTGATCGGGAAGCCATCCGCGTGGCCACCGACCGGCTGCTGGAGGGCTGGGCCACCGGCGTGTTTCTCGATGGCACGCGCCAGCGCAACGGTCGGGTGAACGCCCCCCTGGCCGGTGCGGCCCTGCTGGCGGCCCGGGCCGGAGCACCGCTGCTGCCCGTGGCGATCGTCAACAGCCACCGGGCCCTGGGCCCCGGCGGCCAGGGCCTGCGGCTGGTGCCGGTGCACATCCGCATCGGCACCCCCATTCCACCCCCGGCCTCCCGACGCCGGGCCGACCTCGATGTCACCACCCGCGCCGCCCAGGAGCAGATCAACCGACTGCTGGACCAGGGCCTGATCGTGGGCCGGCTGCCAGCAGCAGCAGGCGCAGCAGGGGCCTTGCCCGCGAGCGCCGCAGATCCTCCAGCAGATCCCGACCGCTGACCAGCCAGTAGGCGGCACGTACACCGTCGCCCCAGATCTTGCGCCGCGATTCGGTGACGCACAGTTCACCGCAGGGGACCGCCACCGGTGTGAGGTGGATGCCCCGGCTGCCGGCCACGATGCGGCCCACCAGCATGGCCCGGTCCATGTGGTCGGTGCTGGTGACCAGCAGCGCATGGCGGATGCGGGCACGGCGCAGGTCATCCACCAGGGAGGTGAAATTGGAGAGGGTGTCACGGGCCCGGTAGTCGAGCCGCACCTGGGAGGCCGGCAGGCCTTCGTGCTGCTCGAACAGCCAGTGGGCATATTCGGGGTTGGTGCCGCCGCTCACCACCACCGGCAGGCCGTCTTCCCGGGCGATGCGGGCCGCCACCTGCTCGCGGGCCTTCTCCCCACCGAGCACCAGGATCATCTGCGCTGGCGGCGGCGACGGCCACCACCAGCCCCGCGACAGCCACAGCAGGCCCAACCCCGCCAGCAGCAGCACGGGCAGGCAGCCGGAGCGGCGGCGGCGGCCTGACACCACCGCCATCAGACCGCCCCCACCGGACTGGTGGGATACAGGGGCAGCACCGGCGCCCAGGGGCCTGGCCGGCCCGCCGCCTCGGCCTCCAGGGAGCAGTCCAGCAGCTGAACCACGTCGTCGGGCAGCATCACGTCGCCACTGTGCACGCTGGTGACCGACGGCGCCAGGGCCGTGAGGGCGGCGCGGTCGGCCACGAGCCGTGGCACCAGCCGCTCCACCATGGCGCCATTCTCCAGGCCATAGAGGCCGGCCACCAGGCCCCGCCGCGGCAGGTCCTGCACCAGCCAGAACCCCGGGCCGGCGGCGCCATCCGCCTGGCCGGCCGCCTGCAGCCGGCGGGCGATCAGCAGAAAGCTGCTGGGGCCGTCGAGCGGCACCCGCAGCTGCTGGGCCAGGGTGCGGGCCAGCACCACGGTGAGCCGGGTGCCGGTGAAGCCACCGGGGCCGGTGGCCACCGCCAGCCGGCCGATCCGGGGCCAGTCGGCGGCCGGCAGCAGCTCCTCCAGGCAGGTCAGCAGGTGGTTCGACAGGGCGCGGCCGAGGCTGTGGCGGGCCAGGCGGCGGCCGGCGGCCACGGGCAGGTCCGCAGCCGGGCGCAGGGGCTGGAGGCCCAGGCCCAGCTCTTCACCGCTGCTGTGCAGGGCCAGCACCAGGGGCCCGTGGCCGGACAGGTCGCTCATCGGGGGAGCGCCGCACCGGGCCGCAGCCGCCGCCAGCGGCCGGGATCGGCCGCAAAGCTGCCGCAGGCCCGCACATCCCACTCGATTCCCACGGCGCCACCGGGCAGATCACACACCGACACGTGGATCCGGGGCTGATCGGGGGCAAAGCCGGGGCTGTCGCACAGATGGGGTTCGCCGTGCTGCCGTTCGACCGCGTGGTAGGCCTGGCAGCGGTCGACCCAGTGGCAATCGACGCAGATGCACATGCCAGCTGGCACCCCGGAAGCCCCCATTCTGACGGCTGATCCGCCGCTGATGCTCGAGCGGCTGCGCCAGCGGCTGGCGCCATGGCGCTGGCCGCTGCCGGCCGACGCCCTGCCCGCCGGCACCGCCCTGGTGGGCGGCGCGGTGCGCGACGCCCTGCTGGACCGGCTGGCCGACCGGCCCGACCTCGACCTGATCGTGCCGACCGATGGCGTGGCCCTCGGGCGCCGCCTGGCCCGGGAGCTGGGGGGCAGCTGCGTGGCCCTGGATCCCCAACGGGGCATCGGCCGCTGGATCCGCCACGGCTGGACGATCGACCTGGCGCAGCAGGAAGGGGATGACCTGCTGACGGATCTGGCCCGGCGCGACTACAGCGCCAACGCCATCGCCCTGCCCCTGGCACCGGCCGCGGCCCTGCTGGACCCCCAGCACGGCCTGGAGGATCTGCGGGCCGGCCGGTTGCGGGCCCTCGGCGAGGCCAACCTGCTGGCCGATCCGCTGCGGCTGCTGCGTGGGCCGCGGCTGGCGGCCGAGCTGGGGCTGCGGCTGGAGCCCGGCACCGAGCACTGGATCCGCCGCCACGCCGCCCGGCTGGCCACGGTGGCCGGTGAACGGGTGCTCAGCGAGCTGGAGCGCCTGGCGGCCGCGCCAGCCGGAGGGGCGGGCCTGGAGCAGGTGCTGGATCTGGGGCTGCTGGCCCCCTGGAGCAGCGGCGAGGGGGGTAGCGGCGTGCCCGCCCCCGGCGGCCTCGATCCGGCCCGGGCCCGGGCGCTGGGCCTGGAGGAGGCGGACAGCGCCTGGGCCCTGCCCCTGGCCCGCCTGGCCAGCGTGCTCGACGGTGCGGCGGTGCGGCGGCTGCGGGGCAGCCGGCGGCTGGAGCAGCGCTGCGCGGACCTGCGCTGGGCCTGGCGGCAGCTGGGGGGGAACGGCCCGGAGCAGGCCGGCCTGGGCGAGGCCGCGCAGCTGCGGCTGCACTCCCGCCTGGAGAAGGACTGGCCAGCGCTGCTGCTGGCCCTGCCCCTGGCGGATGCGCGCCCATCGCTGACGCGCTGGCGCGATGGCAGCGACCCCCTGCACCACCCCCGGCCGCCGCTCGATGGCCGCAGCCTGCAGCAGGAGCTGGGGCTGGCACCGGGACCCCAGCTCGGTGCCCTGCTGAACCACCTCACCCGGGAACGGGCCTTCGGGCGCCTGCCGACCGGAGCCGATCCCCTGCGGGCTGCACGCCTGTGGCTGGAGAAAGGGCCGACGGGGGAGGGGTGGCGTGATTAACTTCTCAATGCAACGGCGTGTTTTTTCGCCCGCAAAAGCGTTTTACCTTCACCCCCCTTTCCTGATGAGCGTTCGTCTCTATGTCGGCAACCTGCCGCAGTCTTTTGATGTGAGCGAGCTGGAGGCTCTGTTCACCGGCGTGGGCGAGGGGGTGCGCTTCAAGGCGGTCCATGACCGGGACACGGGCGCCTGTCGCGGTTTCGGCTTCGCCAATGTGGACAGCCAGCAGCTCGCCGAGACCGTGATCGAGCAGCTGAACGGCCGTGAGTTCGGTGGCAACACCCTGCGGATTGAGATCTCCGAGCGCCGCGACAGCCGGGACAGCCGCGGCGGTGGCAGCGGCGAGCGCCGCGGTGGTGCCCCGACCCCGGCCCGCAAGGCCAGCAACAAGGTGGTGCACGCCGACAGCGTGGACAGCGATGCCCCCGACCCGCGCTGGGCCGGTGAACTGGCCAAGCTCAAGAACCTGCTCGCCAACCAGACGGTGGGTGTCTGAACCACCTCCCGGCCCGGCCGAGCTGCACGACTGGATCTGGAACGGTCAACCGGTGCGCTGGCTGCGCAGCTGTGATCCGATCCAGGGTCGCCGGGTGGTTCTGATCCATGGCTTCGGCGCATCTCTGGGCCACTGGCGCTTCACGGTGCCGGCCCTGGCGCCGGTGGCCGAGGTGATCGCCCTGGATCTGCTGGGCTTCGGCGCCAGCGGCAAACCCCGTTCGTATCTGGCGGGCGAGGCCCCCAGCCCAGGGGCGGTGCGCTACTGCTTCGACCTCTGGGCCCAACAGGTGGTGGACCTGCTCGATGCCCAGGCCCCGGCGGCGGGCCTGCCCAGCCCGGATCTCCACCTGGTGGGCAATTCGATCGGCGGCATGGTGGCCCTCACCGCCGCCCGCCTGCTGCAGCGCCGGGGCACGCCGGCCACCCAGGTGATCCTGATCGACTGTGCCCAGCGCACGCTCGACGACAAGCGGGCCGACCAGCTCTCCAGCCTGCAACGGCTGAACCGGCCCCTGCTCAAGCGCCTGGTGCGCCAGCGCTGGCTGGTGGGGACCCTCTTCCGGGCCCTGGCCCGGCCCGGCTTCGTGCGCCAGGTGCTGCGGCAGGCCTACCCCAGTGGTGCCCACATCGACGACGAACTGGTGGCCCTGCTGCTGGCCCCCACCCGGGACCCGGGGGCGCCCGAGAGTTTCCGGGGGTTCATCAACCTGTTCAACGACCACCTGGCCCCAGACCTGCTGGCCGAGCTCAGGGGGCCCGTGCAGCTCCTCTGGGGAGCCCGGGATCCCTGGGAAGACCCGCAGGAAGCCCGGGCCTGGGCGGAGCGGTTTGCCTGCATCCGCGAGCTGGTGGTGCTGGAGGGGCTGGGGCACTGCCCCCACGACGAGGGCCCCGACCAGGTGAACCCGGTCCTGAGCCGCTGGATCACGGCCGACCCGCCTCAGTGAACCTGGGCCCGCAGGTAGGAGAAGGGCAGATCCAGCAGCTTGCCGGCCGTGGGCACATAGGCCCGGCGATTGAACACGTCGTAGTCGTGGCGTTCAATCACATCGAGAATGCCGCGATACAGCCGCAGCGACGCCCAGACCGGCCAGCGGGCATCGGCGCTCAGCCAGCGCACGCCAGCCTCGGAGCGGGCGAACCAGTGGCGGGCGCGCTCCAGCTGGAAGGCCATCAGCTGCCGCCAGGCCCCGTTGAGGCTGCCGGCCATCAGCTCGGCTTCGCTGTAGCCGAAGCGCTCCAGATCCTCCTGGGGCAGGTAGATCCGGCCCCGGCCCCGGTCCTCCCCGACATCGCGGAGGATGTTGGTGAGCTGGTTGGCGATGCCCAGGGCCACGGCGGCATCGGTGGGGTCTGGCACATCGCTCCAGGGGGCACTGGTGTAAGCCGGATCCACCCCCATCACCCCCTGGGTCATCAGACCCACGGTGCCGGCCACCCGGTAGCAGTAGAGCCACAGCTCCTCGAAGGTGGCATAGCGATGCTTGATCACATCCATGCGCTGCCCCTCGATCATGTCGAGGTAAGCCTGCAGGGGCTGGGGGTAGCGGCCGATGGTGTCCACCATCACCCGGTCGAGGTCATCGGTGGCCCGTCCGGCGAACAGGCCACGGGTGCGCTGCTCCCAGACATCGAGCCGCTCCAGCAGCTGGGCCGCCGGCAGGGCCTGGGCTTCCGGGCTGTCCATCAGTTCGTCGGTGCGCCGGCACCAGACGTAGATGGCCCAGATGGCCCGGCGCTTGGCCGGCGGCAGCAGCAGGGTGCCGAGATAGAAGGTCTTGGCCCAGCGGGCGGTTTCCTGGCGACAGGCCTCAAAGGCTGCCGCCAGCCCCTGATCCGCAGCGGTGCCCAGGGAAGCCACCACGGTCAGGCCGCCACGGGCCGGGGGCTGGGAACGGAGGCCGCCACCGCTTCAGCGCAGAGCCGGCCGCTGAGCACGGCCCCTTCCATCGAGGCCAGGTAGCGCTGCATGGTGTAGTCACCGGCGAGGAAGAAGTTGGCGATCGGCGAGGTCTGGTCGGGGCGCAGCTGCTGGCAGCCGGGCACGGTCTTGTACACCGACAGGGGCGTCTTGACCACGATCGCCTTGCGCAGCACCGCCTGATCAGAACCGGTGAAGTGCATCGGGAAGAGCCGTTTGAGCTCCTCCAGGGTGGCCGCCACGATGTCATCGTCGCTGCGGCCGATCCAGTCACGGGCGGGCGCGAACACCAGCTCAAGCATTGAACGGCTGGGATCCTCGTATTCACGGCAGGTGTTGCTCATGTCGGCATACACGCTGAGCAGGGGGCTGCGGCTGAACAGCAGATGGTCAATGTCGGTGAGCTTGCGGTCAAACCAGAGATGCACATTGATCACGGGCACGCCGTTCAGCCCATCCAGCTTCTGGAAGTAAGGCAGACTGCGCCAGGGATCGGGCAGCAGCAGCTTGAGGGGGTCCACCGGCAGGGCGCTCACGTAGGCATCAGCCGTGACCGTGGTGGCCTCCTGGCCCTTGATGCCACCGATGCGGAAGCCGCTCACCGAACCATCAGCGTGGAGCTCGATCTCCCGCAGGGGGGCATTGAGTCGCACCTCACCGCCCCTGGCCTGGATGGAATCCACGATCGGCTGGCACAGCCGCTGGGGGGGGTTGCCATCGAGAAAGGCCATGCGGGAGCCGTCGCTCTCCTGCAGGAAGCGGTTGAGTGCCGTCAGCACAACGGTGCTGGAGATTTCATCGGGATCAATGAAGTTGAGAGCCTTGGCCATGGCGATGAACACCTCATCGTTGACCCGCTCCGGGATGTTATGGATGCGCAGCCACTCGGTCCAGGAGTACTGATCACATTCCTCCACATAGGCCTGCCCCCGCAGCATGGCGGGCACCAGGCCGAGGCCGAAGGCGATCTTCTCCGGCCAGGTGAGCATGTCGTTGTTGCCGAGAATGGCGGCCACCCCATTCAACGGGGCGGGCAGATCAGGAAAATCAAAACGGCTGTAGGTTCCGGGGTGATCCTTCTGGTTGAAGATCATCGAATGGCTCTTCCACTGGAGCCTGTCTTCGATGTCCAGCTCGGCAAAGAGGCGGCGCATGTTGCGGTAGGCGCCGAAGAAGATGTGCAGCCCCGTCTCGTACCAGTCGCCGTCGGCGTCCTGCCAGGCGGCCACCTTGCCGCCGAGCACATCGCGGGCTTCGAGCACGATCGGGGTATGGCCCGCGTCGCAGAGGTACTTGGCACAGGACAGGCCGGCCAGCCCGGCCCCGGCGATGGCGACGCGCATGCAACACCTGAGAATCGCAGGCAACCATATCGGGCGCCGCATCGCCGCGGTCGTCAGCGGACCGGAGCCGCACCGCAGTTCCTAGAGTGAATCAACTCCGGCCGGGCGATCCCGCGCCACCCTGCCGCCGCCCCCGACCGATGGCCGACAGCCTGCTGAAGTGCACCACCCGCCACATCCGCCTGTTCACGGCCCGGGTGGACAACGGCGATCTGGTGCCCGATCCAGGTCAGCTCACCCTCGACGTGGACCCCGACAACGAATTTCTCTGGGATGAACCGGCCCTGACGAAGCTGCAGCAGGCGTTCCGGGATCTGGTGGCCGCCAGCGCCGGCGCCGACCTCAGCGACTACGTGCTGCGGGGCATCGGCTCCGACCTGGAGGGCATGATCCGACAGATGCTCCAGGCCGGCGAAATCCGCTACAACCCCGACGCCCGGGTGCTGAACTACTCCATGGGGCTGCCCCGCAGCCCCGAACTGCTCTGACAGTCATCGCCCCGTGAGCCGATCCCGCCCTCCTGCCCGCAGCGATCGCGCCGCCGACCGCCGCAATGAGCGCCGCAGCTACGGCCCCGACTGGGAGGACGATCGCTATCCACCCCGGGGCAACGGCAGCCAGGGTGGGGGCCGCCGCGGCGGTCCCCCGGCCAACGGGGGCGGCACCGCGCCGATGCCGTTCAACATGGCCAGCGCGGCCGTGCTGGCGGGCGTGCTGGTGGTGGGCATCGGCATCGGCAGTGCGGTGACCAGCACCACCCAGGGCAACCAGGGCAACATCGCCAGCAGCCAGCAGCTCGACATGGCCGTGCCCGATCCCGAGTTCTGCAAGCAGTGGGGCGCCAGCGCCTTCGTGATGGACATCGAGCTGTACACCACCATGAACCCCAGCAGCAGCTTCGTGACCCAGCCCACACTCCAGCCCGGCTGCGTGATCCGCCGGGAGAACTGGTCGGTGCTGCAGAAGGAGGGTGCCGTGACGGCCGAACAGATGCGCCAGTGCAAACAGCGCATGAACACCTTTGCCTACATCGGCTCGATCCGCGACAAGCCGGTGGTGCGCTGCGTGTACCAGACCGACGTGAGCGGCAACAAGTTCCAGGCCCCGGGCGTGGCCGGCGCCGCCGACGACAGCGTGGGGATCACACCGGAGGCCAACCAGTTCTGAGCCCTGTTCCGGGCCCGGCGGTCAGCCCGCCGGGGAGATGCCGGTCTGCACCTGGCGCAGGGGGCTGTCGGGGCTGGCGAACACAGGCAGAATCTCCCGCCGGAACGCATCAGCGGCCCGGGAGCAGTAGCGGGCCGGATGGGTGATCAGCTTCAGCTGGCGCTTCACCTGCAGGTCGGCCACCACCGGCCGGTGCAGGCTGCCGGCAGCCAGCTCCCGCTCGATCGACACCACCGGCAGAAACGCCGCCCCCAGGCCCGACTGGACCGCGTTCTTGATCGCCTCGAAGGAATTGAGTTCCATCTCCACCTTCAGCCGCTGCAGATCCAGCTTGGAGCGGGCCAGCAGGCTGTCCACCATCTTGCGGGTGGTGGACTGGGCATCCAGACAGACAAAGCCGAGCCGGTAAAGGTCGTCTTTGGTGAGTTCGCTGAGCCGGGCCAGGGGGTGCTTGGGGGGCAGCACCAGGGCCAGCTCATCGCTGGCATAGGGGATCACCTGCAGCTGGTCCCCCAGATCGGAAGGCAGCTCACCGCCGATGATCGCCAGATCCACCTGGCCGTTGGCCACGCTCCAACCGGTGCGGCGGGTGCTGTGCACCTGCAGCTGCACGGCCACATCTGGATATTTCTGGCGGAAGAGGCCGATCATGCGCGGCATCAGGTAAGTGCCGGTGGTCTGGCTGGCGCCCACGATCAGGGAGCCGCCCCGCAGGTTGTGCAGGTCGTCGAGGGCTCGGCAGGCCTCCTGGCACTGGCTCAGGATCCGATCGCAGTAGCTGAGCAGCAGGTGGCCCGCCTCCGTGAGCTGGGCCTTGCGACCGCCCCGGTCGAACAGCGACACATCGAGCTGTTTCTCCAGATTCTGAATCTGGAGGCTCACGGCCGGCTGGGTGACATAGAGGCTGTCAGCCGCCTTCTTGAAGCTTCCCTCGCTGGCGATCGCCCGGAGGATACGCAGCTGATCGAGCGTGAAGGGAAGATCCGCCATGACTGCCGATCTCTGCCTGCGGCCTGCGGACTCTAGGGGCAGGCAGCCTCGGGGCTGCGCCAGGATCGGCAGCCGTCACATCCACCGCCGCCCGCGATGTCCAGCCATCCCACCGGTCTCCACCACAGCAGCTGGGTGATGCTGGCGCTGCTGCTGGGGTTCGCCGTGCTGCACAGCGGCGGTGCCTCCCTGCGGGCCTGGGGGGCGGCCCGGATCGGGGAGCGGGCCTGGCGACTGCTGTTCGCGGCGGTGAGCATTCCGGCGGCGGTCGTGGTGATCGGCTACTTCCTGGCCCACCGCTACGACGGCATCCGCCTCTGGAATCTGCAGGACAGCCCCTGGATCGTGCCGGTGGTCTGGATGGGCACCGCCATCAGCTTTCTCTTCCTCTACCCGGCCACCTACAACCTGCTGGAGATCCCCGCGGTGCTGAAACCCCAGGTGCGCCTCTACGCCACCGGCATCATCCGCGTGAGCCGCCACCCGCAGGCCGTGGGCCAGATCCTCTGGTGCGCCACCCACCTGCTCTGGATCGGCAGCAGCTTCATGGTGGCGACCTGCGCCGGCCTGATCGCCCACCATCTGTTCGCGGTCTGGAACGGCGACCGGCGGCTGCACAACCGCTTCGGCGCGGCCTTCGATGAGTTGAAGGCCAGCACCTCGGTGCTGCCCCTGCGGGCGGTGCTCGACGGCCGTCAGCGGCTGGTGGCGGCCGAATTCCTGCGGCCCTCCCAGCTGGGCATCGCCATCGCCGTGGCGGTGTTCTGGTGGGCGCACCGCTTCATCGGCAGCGGTGCCGTGGCCTTCGGCCGCACGGCGCTGGCCCGCTGGCTGGGCTGAGTGCCGACCCCGGCACAAGCGGAACCCCTCCCCCGCGCGCTGCCTAGAGTGGGACAACGCTTTCAGCAACCGGATGCCCGCCGCCACCGACCTGGTCTGGTTGATCCCGGTGCTGCCCCTGCTGGGCGCCTGCATCAGCGGCCTGGGCCTGATCAGCTTCAACCGCACCCTGAACCGCCTGCGGCGACCGGTGGCCCTGCTGCTGCTCACCTGCGTGGGCGCGGCCGCCGTGCTCAGCTACGCGGTGCTGGCGGAGCAGCTGGCCGGCGCCGGCCTGCACGAGGTGCTCTTCGACTGGGCCACGGCCGGCACCTTCCGGCTGCAGATGGGCTATCGGATCGATGCCCTCGGGGCCGTGATGCTCAGCCTGGTCACCACCATCGCCCTGCTGGTGATGGTGTATTCCGACGGCTACATGGCCCACGACAAGGGCTACGTGCGCTTCTTCACCTATCTGGCCCTGTTCAGCAGTTCGATGCTGGGCCTGGTGATCAGCCCCAACCTGCTGGAGATCTATGTCTTCTGGGAGCTGGTGGGCATGTGCTCCTACCTGCTGGTGGGCTTCTGGTACGACCGTGATTCAGCCGCCCATGCCGCCCAGAAGGCCTTTGTGGTCAACAGGGTGGGCGATTTCGGCCTGCTGCTGGGGATCCTGGGCCTGTTCTGGGCCACCGGCAGCTTCGGCTTCGAGGAGATCGGCGCCCGGCTGAGCGAGGCCGTGGCGGGCGGCAGCATCAGCAACGGTGCGGCCGTGCTGCTGTGCCTGCTGGTGTTCATGGGCCCGATGGCCAAATCGGCCCAGTTCCCCCTGCACGTGTGGCTGCCCGATGCGATGGAGGGACCCACGCCGATCTCGGCCCTGATCCATGCCGCGACCATGGTGGCGGCGGGCGTGTTCCTGGTGGCCCGCCTGCAACCGGTGTACGAGCCCTTCCCACTGGTGCAGGTCACGATCGCCGTGGTGGGCACCATCACCCTGGTGCTGGGCGCCACGATCGCCCTCACCCAGCAGGATCTCAAGAAGGGCCTGGCCTACAGCACGGTCTCCCAGCTGGGGTACATGATGCTGGCCATGGGGTGCGGTGCCCCGGTGGCGGGCATGTTCCACCTGGTCACCCATGCCTTCTTCAAGGCCATGCTCTTCCTGGGTTCGGGCTCGGTGATCCATGCCATGGAGGAGGTGGTGGGCCACGACCCGGTCCTCGCCCAGGACATGCGCCTGATGGGGGGCCTGCGCCGCTGGATGCCGGTCACGGGCATCACCTTTCTGATTGGCTGCGTTGCGATCGCCGGCATCCCGCCCCTGGCAGGCTTCTGGAGCAAGGATGAAATTCTCGGCCAGGCCTTCAACAGCTTTCCACTGCTGTGGGCCATGGGCTTCGTGACGGCGGGCCTGACGGCGTTCTACATGTTCCGCCTGTACTTCCTCACCTTTGAGGGCGAATTCCGCGGCAACGACCCGGCGATCCGGGCCAGCCTGCTGGCGGCCGCCGGCCGTAGCGGCGATGGCACCGCCGGCGATGGCGATGACCACGGCCACGCCCACGCCGACCACCCCCATGAATCCGCCTGGCAGATGAGCCTGCCGCTGGCGGTGCTGGCGGTGCCCTCGATGCTGGTGGGCCTGCTGGGCATTCCCTGGAACAGCCGCTTCGCCCGGCTGGTCGATCCCCATGAAGCGGCCGAGATGGCCGAACACTTCCGCTGGAGCGAATTTCTGCCCCTGGCCGGAGCTTCGGTGGCCATCTCGCTGGTGGGCATCACGGTGGCGGTGCTGGCCTACGCCCTGGGCCGCCTCGACCTGGCCCGCCTGGCGGCGGGCCGCTTTCCGGCGATCAATGCCTTTCTGGCCAACAAGTGGTACCTCGATGCCATCAACGAGGCGATCTTCGTGCGCGGCAGCCGCCGCCTCGCCCGCCAGGTGCTGGACCTCGATTCCAAGGTGGTCGACGGCGTGGTCAACCTCACCGGCCTGCTGACCCTCGGCAGCGGCGAAGGTCTCAAATACTTCGAAACCGGCCGGGCGCAGTTCTATGCCCTGATCGTCTTCGGCGGCGTGATCGCTCTGGTGGTGATCTTCGGCGTGCTGGGCTGATCACCCCCGGCGACAACGGACTGTGTGGCTCCCCCCATCGGCGGAAGCCCCTTCGGCACAGCATTTCTACACTTCAGTCAGACGGTCTGCCCGGTTCGTGTCTTTTCCCTGGCTGAGCGCCTCGATCCTTGTTCCGATCGCCGCCTCGCTGCTCATTCCCTTCGTGCCCGACAAGGGCGATGGCCGGCAGGTGCGCTGGTACGCCCTCGGCGTGGCCCTCACCACCTTTCTGCTCACGGTGGGGGCCTACCTCAACGGCTACGACCCCTCCCAGAGCGGCCTGCAGCTGGTGGAGCGCGTGCAGTGGCTGCCCGATCTGGGCCTGGCCTGGTCGGTGGGCGCCGACGGCCTGTCGATGCCCCTGATCCTGCTCACCAGCTTCATCACCGCCCTGGCCTGCCTGGCGGCCTGGCCGGTGAGCTTCAAGCCCAAGCTGTTCTACTTCCTGCTGCTGGCCATGGATGGCGGCCAGATCGCCGTCTTCGCCGTGCAGGACATCCTGCTGTTCTTCCTGGCCTGGGAGCTCGAGCTGATCCCGGTGTATCTGCTGCTGGCGATCTGGGGGGGCAAGAAACGCCAGTACGCGGCCACAAAGTTCATCCTTTACACCGCGGGCAGCTCGCTGTTCATCCTGCTGGCGGGTCTGGCCATGGGCTTCCACGGTGGCGGCACCCCCACCTTTGAGTTCACCGAACTGGCCGCCAAGAACTTCGGCACCGGCTTCCAGGTGCTCTGCTACGCCGGCTTCCTGATCGCCTTCGGGGTCAAGCTGCCGATCGTGCCCCTGCACACCTGGCTGCCCGACGCCCACGGCGAGGCCACGGCACCGGTGCACATGCTGCTGGCCGGCATCCTGCTCAAGATGGGGGGCTACGCCCTGCTGCGCTTCAACGTGCAGATGCTGCCGGAGGGCCATGCCCAGTTCGCACCGCTGCTGGTGGTGCTGGGGGTGGTGAACATCATCTACGCCGCCCTCACCTCCTTCGCCCAGCGCAATCTCAAGCGCAAGATCGCCTACAGCTCCATCAGCCACATGGGCTTCGTGCTGATCGGCATCGGCAGCTTCAGCCCGCTCGGCACCAGCGGCGCCATGCTGCAGATGGTGAGCCACGGCCTGATCGGCGCCAGCCTCTTCTTCCTGGTGGGGGCCACCTACGACCGCACCCACACCCTGCAGCTCGATGAGATGGGCGGCGTGGGCCAGAAGATGCGCAAGATGTTCGCCCTCTGGACCGTCTGCTCCCTGGCCTCGCTGGCACTGCCGGGCATGAGCGGCTTCGTGTCGGAACTGATGGTGTTCGTGGGCTTCGCCACCAGCGAGGCCTACACCCTCAGCTTCCGGATCGTGATCTCGGTGCTGGCGGCCGTGGGCGTGATCCTCACCCCCATCTACCTGCTGTCGATGCTGCGGGAGATCTTCTTCGGCAAGGAGAATGCTGAGCTGGCTTCCCACACCCATCTCGTCGATGCCGAACCCCGCGAGATCTATGTGATCTCCTGCCTGCTGGTGCCGATCATCGGCATCGGCCTGTACCCCCGCCTGGCGACCGACAGCTACCGGGCCTCGATCGAAGCCCTCGTGCAACGGGAGCAGCAGGCCCTGGCCCGGGTGAGCGATCCACCCGGCAAAGCGGTGATGCGGCCGATCCAGGCTGCCCTGGCGGTGCCGGTGGTGCCGCTCACGGCACCGAGCCTGGCCTGAGCTGGCGACGTAGCATCGGCTCAAGCGGCCCCACAACCGATGCGCCAGATCAACTTCCTGCTGATCTTCAGCTTCGGCCTGGCAATGGTGATGTTCACCCTGGAGAACACCGCCCCCACCACGGTGCATTTCCTGCCGGGCATGAGCACCACCCTGCCCCTGGCGGCGCTGCTGCTGCTGGTGGGAGGCATCGGTGCCACGGCAGCCTGGATCTTCGCCGTGTGGAGCGGCGTGGTGAAAAAAGTGGAGACCCTGCAGGACGGCGGCGAACGGGAGGCCCAGCAGGTGCGCATCCAGGAGCTGGAGCACGATCTGGAGCGCTACCGGGCCACGGTCGATGCCCAGCTGGGGCTGCTGCCGGCCGCGGGCGGCAGTTCCGGCACGGCGAGCGACAGCGGCGAGCTGTCGGTCACGGTGGAATGACCGGCTGGCGCGCCGGCTCCGCCCTGGTTACCCTGGCTGAGACCACCTGAGACGCATCGTCTGGGCTGCACGTGGCGGAAACCGGAGCCAGGCTGGCCATCCGTCTGTTGCAGGAAGCGGCCCTGCGGGGAGACATCGACCCCTGGGATGTGGATGTGATCGCCGTGATCGACGGCTTTCTCGACCAGTTGCGCCAGCGCATCGCCCTGCCGCGGCTGGTGGCCGGCAGTGGCGGCAGCTACGAACAGGATCTGGCGGAAAGCAGCGAGGCCTTTCTGGCGGCATCGGTGCTGGTGGGCCTCAAGGCCGAGCTGCTGGAAAGCGCCACCTTCCCGCCGGAACCGGTGCTGGAGGCAGGCTTTGACTTCGATGGCGACGACCTGGAGACCGACCTGCCGGGGATCGTGCTGCCACGGCGGCCGGAGCGCCACCTGCTGCGGCGGCCCGTGGCGCCACCGCCGCTGCAGCGGCCGGTGACCCTGGGGGAGCTGATCCGCCAGCTGGAGGAGATCGCCGAACGGCTGGAACAGGACGACGGCAGCCGGCGCCAGCGCAGCCGCGGACGGCGGCTGAGCGATCGGGCGGCCATTGCCCAGGTGGCCAGCCTGGCCCACCGCGAAAAATTGCCGGAGACCACAGCAGCTCTGGCCGGATTTCTGCAGCGCTGGCCACCGGCCATCGGCGGCGACTGGATCGGCTTCGAGCACCTGGTGGAGGCCTGGGCGGCGGCCGTGCAGGCCCAGGGTGCCGGCGAGGACCTCGACCAGGACCGGGTGGGGGTGTTCTGGGCCCTGCTGTTCCTCTGCTCCCAGGGCAAGGTGGAGCTGGAGCAGACGGCAGGGCTGTTCTCGCCCCTGAGCCTGCGGCCGCTGGATGCGGGGTCAGCTGGGAGGCCGGCTCCGGAGGCGATGGCCGCCTAGACAGAGTGACTAAGCTGTAACAACCTGCGCTTTCTCCGCGCCGATGAAGGCGATGATCCTGGCGGCCGGCAAGGGCACCCGTGTGCAACCGATCACGCACACGATCCCCAAGCCGATGATTCCGATCCTCCAGAAGCCCGTGATGGAGTTCCTGCTGGAACTTCTGAGGCAGCATGGATTCACGGAAGTGATGGTGAATGTTTCTCACCTCGCCGAGGAGATCGAAAACTATTTTCGCGATGGCCAGCGTTTCGGCGTGCAGATTGCCTATAGCTTTGAGGGTCGCATTGAAGATGGAGAACTGATCGGCGAAGCGCTTGGATCGGCTGGCGGCCTGAAGCGCATCCAAACATTCCAACCCTTTTTTGATGACACCTTTGTCGTCATCTGTGGCGACGCATTGATCGACCTGGATCTCACCGAAGCGGTGCGGCGGCACAAGCAGAAAGGCGCCATGGCGTCGTTGGTCACCAAGCGAGTGCCCCGGGAACAGGTGAGCAGCTACGGCGTGGTGGTCACCGATCCCGATGGCCGGGTGCTGTCGTTCCAGGAGAAACCGGCCATCGAAGAAGCGGCCAGCGACACCATCAACACCGGTATCTACATCTTCGAACCCGAAGTTCTTGATTTCATCCCCGAGGGCGTGCCGTTTGACATCGGCAGCGATCTGTTCCCCCGTCTGGTGGAAGCCGGCGCTCCCTTCTTCGCCCTGCCGATGGAATTCGAGTGGGTCGACATCGGCAAGGTGCCTGACTACTGGCAGGCGATCCGCAGTGTGCTCCAGGGCCATGTTCGGCAGGTGCAGATCCCGGGCCATCAGGTGCGCCCAGGCGTCTACACCGGCCTGAATGTGGCTGCCGACTGGGACAAGATCAATGTCTCCGGTCCTGTCTATGTGGGCGGCATGACGCGGATCGAAAACGGAGCCACGATCATTGGCCCCGCCATGATCGGCCCCAGCTGCCACATCTGTGAAGGCGCCACCATCGACAACTCGATCATTTTTGACTACTCCCGCATCGGCCCGGGCGTGCGGCTGGTGGAAAAGCTGGTGTTCGGCCGCTATTGCGTGGACCGCAACGGCGATCACTTCGACCTGCAGGAGGCCGAGCTCGACTGGCTGATCACCGACGCCCGGCGGCAGGACGTGGTGCAGCCCTCACCCCACCAGAAGGCGCTGGTGGAACTGCTCGGATCGGAGATGACCCTCAGCCAGGCGAGTTGATCGGCTCCAGGCCGGCCAGGGCCAGGATTTCTGGGATGCGCTCTTCGGCTTTGATCGCCATCAGGTGCACCCCCTGCACCAGCGGCCGATAGGCCTGCAGCTGTTCGGCGGCGATCGCCACCCCCTCGGCACCGGGGTCGCGCGCCTGGGCCAGCCGCTCGATGATCGCCTCCGGGATGGCCGCACCGGGCACCACCCGGTTGATGAAGGCCGCATTGCGGGCTGACTTGAGCAGAAACACCCCTGCCAGCACCGGCAGACCCAGGGGTGCGGTGATCTCCTGCACAAACCGCTGCAGCGCCTGCACATCCATCACCATCTGGGTCTGCAGAAAGCTGGCCCCGGCCTCATGTTTGCGCCGCAGCCGGGATCTGAGGCCACTCCAGCTGGGCGACTGGGGATCGGCGGCCGCACCGGCGAACAAGCGGGTGGGGCCATCGGCCAGCTCCCCACCCAGGGGATCGAGACCGGCGTTGAACTGCTGCACCTGCCGCAGCAGCCGAACCGATTCGTAGTCATTGACCGGCCTGGCATCGGGCTGGTCACCGGCGCGCACCGGATCGCCGGTGAGGCAGAGCACATTGGGAATGCCCAGGGCCTGGGCCCCCAGCAGTTCCGCCTGGAGGGCGATGCGGTTGCGGTCGCGGCAGGTGAGCTGGAGCACCGGCTCCACCCCCTCATCCAGCAGCAGGCGGCACAACGCCAGGCTGCTCATGCGCATGACCGCCCGGCTGCCATCGGTGACATTCACCGCATGCACCCACGGGCGCAGGGCACGGGCGGCGGCCAGGGTGCGGCTGGCATCAGCTCCCCGGGGTGGGGTGACCTCGGCGGTGACGGCAAAGCAACCCGTGGTCAACGCCTGTTGCAGCAGCACACGCAAACGACAGCTGAGCGCCATCATGCTGCAGACCCTGCCTACAGTGAGACTGTCTCAGGGCTGTGCCTGATGAGCGACCGATCCATCCAGGCACCAGGAGGCCATCAGGCCTCGACCGGTCTGCGCATCAGCGATGACCAGCGCGGCCTGCGCAGCGACCTCTCGGAACGGGAACTGGAAATCATCGAACTGGTGGCCGTGGGACTCACCAACCAGGAGATCGCCGGCCGACTCACGATCAGCAAGCGCACCGTGGACAACCACGTGAGCAACATTTTCACCAAAACCGGAGCCAAGAACCGGGTGGCGCTGCTCAACTGGGCCATGGACCACGGCAAGATCTGCCGCGATGGCTTCAACTGCTGCTCCCTGGAGGATGGAGCCAGGGGAGCGGGCTGAAACCGGCTGCTGCCTCAACCGATCGGCAGCAGGCTGTCGCCGAGAACGCCGAGCATGCCGCTCGACAGCGGGTTCTGGCCATCCCCCCGGTCGGCAGCCAGATCGGAGACGCTGTAGGCACCGGGCGCCATGCCGAACAGGGTCACGTAGTCGAGGCACTCGGCCAGATCGCGGCCCGTGAACCGCAGCACACCCTGGTTGTCGTAGAGGCCGAACACGGGAGGAGGGGAAGCGGATTTCCGATTTGCTTCCGATTTGAATCTATCCTGTCGCCCCCCCTTCCGCCAGCCCCAGCAGCGCCCCCCGCTCCTGATCCGACCAGAGGGCCAGGGGCCGACGGGCGAGGGCAGCGTTGCTGAGTTCATGGCGACCGGTGAGTTCCCGCACGCACCAGGCCGGAGGATCGAGCGGAGCCTGGGCATGCTCCAGCTCCACTTCCGCCACCACGAGGGGCGCATTGGCGGCTTCGAACACATCCAGCACCCAGTCGCCACCGGGCAGATCCAGGCCATGGCGCCATTTGGCGAGCTGCTGGTCACCGCACAGGTCCAGCAGCTCGCGGGCATCGGCCGGCGGAATCGGATACTCGTACTCAAGGCGGGTGGCGCCGTCGTCGTGGTCGGGCCGGGCCTTGAGGGTGAGCCAGGCCTCGGCGGCACCACCCCCATCCACCAGGCGCACCCGCACGGTGAGGCCATCGCTGGCCGCCAGCAGATAGCCCTGGCGGAAGCGGCGGCGCCAGCGCACGTGCTGCCGCCAGCCGCTGCCGGCCACCAGAAAACGCCGTTCAATCTCCAGGGCCATGGTCGAGGTTGCGGGGTCGGGTGGCGGGTGCGGGTTGCGGGGTCGGGTGGCGGGGTCAGTTGTGGGAGGGCTCGGAGGCCGTGAGACTGCCGGCCCAGTGGAGCTTGTGGCTGAGGGTGCGGTAATAGGAGGGGCTCTGGTCCAGCACCACCAGCAGGGCCGGATCCTGACTGCGCTGCACCACACAGCGGTCGCCGGGCTCCAGGTCGGTGGCGCGGGCGCCATCTTTCCAGAGGCGCACCCGCCGGCTCGACTCGCCCAGGGGCCACACCCGCAGACGGGAGCGGGGGGGCACCACCACCGGCCGGCTGGAGAGGCTCATCGGGCAGATGGGATTGACGACGATCGCCTCAATGCCGGGGTGGAGGATCGGCCCACCGGCAGCCATGGAATAGCCGGTGGATCCGGTGGGGGTGGCGATGATCAGACCGTCGCCGCGGTACTGGTCCACCACCTCGCCGTCAATCTCCAGCTCAAGCACACAGGTGGGCGACACCTCATCGAGGCTGGGGCGGAAATAGAGGTCATTGAGGGCCAGGTGCTCCTCACCGCCGTCCTGCTGGCCATCACTGCGCCTGACCACCGCCTCCAGCATCATTCGCCGCTCGAGGGCATAGCGGTCATCGATCAGCCGCTGCCAGAGATCCTGACCGGAATCGCTGCGGTCGCGCAGGAAATGGCGGTCATGGGTGAGAAAACCGAGGTTGCCGCCCACGTTGAAGCTGAGGATCGGCACCCCCTGGGGAGCCAGATGGCGGGCTGCGCCGAGCACGGTGCCATCGCCGCCGAAGACCACGGCCAGATCGGGCAGGCAGGGCTCACTGGCCAGCAGCCCGGGGAAGGGATTGCTGCGCAGGCCACTGGCGGCCACGGCCACCTGCACTCCCAGAGCCCCCAGGTGTTCGGCGCTGCGGCGCGCCTGTCGCTGCGCGGCCTGGCTGCCGCTGCGAACGATCAGCCAGACCCGCTGCAGACGCATGGCCGATCACCAGCGCAGCAGGTTGAAGCGCTCCATGTCGACCGTTTCCCTGTTGCGATAGAGCGACAGCAGGATCGCCAGACCCACGGCCGCTTCAGCGGCAGCCACCGTGATCACGAAGATGGCGAACACCTGGCCGCGGATCAGCTGGCCATCGAGATAGCTGGAGAAGGCCATCAGGTTGATGTTCACACCGTTGAGCATCAGCTCGATGCTCATCAACACCCGCACGGCATTGCGGCTGTTGATCAGACCCCAGACACCGATGCAGAACAGCACGGCAGCCAGCAGCAGGTAGCCCTGCAGGGGGATCGGTTCGGCGGCGGAGAAGGGCAGGGTCATCGCGGGCCGGCGGCGGTGGGAGGGGCAGGGGAATCGATCAGCAGGGGGGTGCGGGCCTTTTCGAGCAGCCCCTGGTCAACGGGCTCGCCCGTGATCACGTCGGTGCTGAACACGTCACGGCGGGCCAGCACGATGGCACCGATCATGGCCATCAGCAGCAGCACCGAAGCCAGTTCGAAGGGCAGCAGGTAGTCGGAGAAGAAGTGCTCACCGATGCGGATCGTGGCGTCTTCTCCCACCGGCGGCGGGCCGGGCAGGGCCCATGGGGTGGTGAAGGCCACCCGCAGCAGCAACAGCAGCAGACCACCGCATACCGCCCCCGAGAGCAGGCGCCGCAGCGGCAGGCCGGGAATGGCCGCCATGGTTTCCTTTTTGTTCACGAGCATGATCGCGAACAGGATCAGCACATTCACCGCCCCCACGTAGACCAGCACCTGGGCAGCCGCCACAAAACTGGCGTTGAGCAACAGGTAGAGGCCGGCAACGGAGAGGAACACTCCGCCCAGCAGGAAGGCGGAATACACAATGCTGGGCAGCAGCACCACCCCCAGGGCCCCCAGCACCAGCGTGACGGAGAGAACCAGGAAGCAGATCTGCTGGGTGGTTGAGGCGATCGTCATCAGGGGGCGGCGGTGGGAGCGGCGCCGGCGGCGGCGGCGGACTGGTCAGCGAGCACCTGTTCCGGCAGTCTGCCTGCCCGGGGGGCTGTGTCGGGCACTCCATGGGGATCCATCACACCCTTGGGCAGATAGGCCAGCTCACGCAGGGGGATCACAGCCGGATCACTGGTCACGCTGGTGGGCAGCCGACCCAGGGCCACGTTGTCGTAGTTGAGGCTGTGGCGATCAAAGGCTGCGAGCTCGTACTCCTCGGTCATCGACAGGCAGTTGGTGGGGCAGTACTCCACGCAGTTGCCGCAGAAGATACACACCCCGAAATCAATCGAATAATTGCGCAGCTCCTTCTTCTTGGTGGCCTTGTTCATCACCCAGTCCACCACCGGCAGGTTGATCGGGCAGACCCGCACACACACCTCGCAGGCGATGCACTTGTCGAATTCGTAGTGGATCCGGCCCCGGTAGCGCTCAGAAGGGATCAGCTTTTCGTAGGGGTACTGGACCGTGATCGGTCGGCGGCGCAGGTGGTCAAAGGTGACCGCCAGACCCTGGCCCATGTACCGGGCGGCACTGACGGCGTCCTGGGTGTATTCGCCGACTTTCTTGAGGAACCCGAACATGGGGATGCGGGGGGGCGGAGAACGGAGGAAGCGGTGTTGCAATCATGGCCGGGATCGGGCCCGGCTGGGTGGTGGAACCTCAGCCGCCGAAGGCCACGGGGAAGGCGAGCTTGAGGCCTGCGGTGGCCAGCAGGTTCACCAGACCGATCGGCAGCAGAAACTTCCAGCCCAGGTCCAGCAGCTGGTCGATCCGCACCCGCGGCGTGGTCCAGCGCAGCAGAATCGCCAGAAACACCAGCAGGTAGGCCTTGAGCACGGTGCTGGCGATGCCCACGCTGGCGGTGATCATCTGCACCAGCGGTGCATCCAGGGGCTGGCCGAGCCAGGAGGCGAGCCATTCCACCGGCAGCGGGAAGGACCAGCCGCCGAGATAGAGAACGGCCACCAACAGGGCCGATAGCACCAGATTGATGTAGCTGCCCAGATAAAAGAGGGCGAACTTCATGCCTGAATACTCGGTTTGGTAGCCAGCTACCAGCTCCTCTTCTGCCTCTGGAAGGTCGAAGGGAAGGCGCTCGCATTCCGCCAGGGCACAGATCCAGAAGATCACAAAACCCACCGGCTGGCGCCATATGTTCCAGCTGAGAATGCCAGCGCCCGACTGTTGGTTGACGATGTCAACGGTGCTGAGCGAGTTGCTCATCATCACCACCGCCAGCACCGCCAGGGCCAGGGGAATTTCGTAGCTGATCGACTGGGCGGCAGCCCGCAGGCCGCCGAGCAGGGAGTATTTGTTGTTGGAGGCATAGCCGCTCATCAGCAGGCCGATCGGCTGAATGCTGCTGAGGGAAATCCACAGGAACACCCCCACCCCCACGTTGCTGATCAGCAGGTTCTGGCCGAAGGGCACCACGAGCCAGGAGAGGATCACCGGCACCAACACCAGAACCGGGCCCAGGGTGAAGAGCAGGCCGTCGGCGCGGGCCGGGATGATGTCTTCCTTGAAAAGGAGCTTGAGGCCATCGGCCAGGGGCTGGAGGATGCCCAGGGCACCGGCATACTCCGGGCCGATGCGCTGCTGCACGGCGGCGGAGATTTTGCGCTCGAGCCAAACGTTGACCAGCACCCCCACCACCGCGGCCACCAGCACGGTGAGCATGGGGAGGGGCAGCCACAGCAGGCGGGCGGCACCGCTGCTCAGGCCGAAGCCCTGGAGGGCCTCGACGAAAC
>JBKDDA010000012.1:0-2511 GCA_046313055.1 Synechococcaceae cyanobacterium
CGGTAGCGCTGGCGGAAGAACGCCTCGTCGCCCAGCACCCGGGGATTGAGGAAGTCCATCAGGGCCCAGAGCTCGCTCACCCGGTTCTCGACCGGTGTGCCGGTGAGGGCGATGCGGAAGCGGCTCTGCTTGCGCGGCCGCGCCAGATCGCGGGCCGCCTGGCTCTGCTTGGCGGAGGGATTCTTGATCGCCTGGGCCTCGTCGATCACCACCCCCTGCCAGTCCACGCTCTCCAGCAGCTCGGCGTCGCGCTGCAGCAGGCCGTAGGTGGTGAGCACCAGATCCACGCCGTCGAGGGTCTTGGTGAGGGCCGCTTCGGTGGAGGGCCGGCGCGGGCCGTAGTGCTCCCGCACCTGGAGCTCGGGGGTGAAGCCATGGGCCTCCCGCTTCCAGTTGGTGAGCACGGAGGTGGGGGCCACCAGCAGAACGGGACGCTTCAGCTCCTGCTCGGCCTTGAGGTGCTGCAGGAAGGCCAGCAGCTGGATCGTCTTGCCCAGGCCCATGTCGTCGGCCAGGCAGGCGCCCTGGTCGAAGCGGTGCAGGAAGGCCAGCCAGCCCAGGCCCCGCTCCTGGTAAGGCCGCAGCTGGCCGGCGAAGCCAGGGGGAGCCGGCAGCGGATCGGGGGCCTTCTGCTGGTGGTACTGCTCCAGCACCGCCTGCAGCCGCGGGCCGGCCACGAAACGGTGCACCGGCAGCCGCATCAATGTTTCGCCATCGCTGGCGGTGAGGCGCAGGGCATCGTCGAGGCTGAGGCCGGGATCGGCGGCGCAGAAGCGTTCGGCGTTGCGCATGTCGCCGGGGCGCAGCTCGATCCAGGCGCCCTTGTGCTGCACCAGCGGGCTGCGGCGGGCCGAAAGCCGCTCCAGATCCCGCAGGGTGAGGGTGACCCCGCCGATCATCAGCTCCCAGCGAACATCAAGGCTCTCGCCGAGGGTGAAGCCACGGGAACGGCTGGGCAGCTCGGCCTCGATCGAGAGACCCAGGCGGCTCGCCAGGCCACCGCTGAGGCTGGGGGGCAGCACCACGCCCACGCCCACATCGCGCAGGCGGGCGGCGGCGGTGCGCACCAGCACAAAGGCTTCGGCAGGGGTGAGCTGCATGGTTTCGGGGGCCGTGGCATCGAGGCCCCGCTCCAGGGGCTCGAACACGGTGAGCGCCCGGCCCAGGCCCTCCAGCAGCAGCTCACCGGGCTGGGGCACCTCCACCTCCCCCAGCTGCATCAGGCCGTCGCCGGCGGCCCACACGGCACCGGCGGGCAGCCGCAGGGCGGGGTCGGCCTCGGCCTGCAGACCGAAGCGCAGCTCCCACAGCTCGCCGCCCTCGGGGGGTGTGAACAGTTCCAGAAAGGCCCGCGCCGGCGCCACCCGGCCCGCCACCCCTTCCAGCCAGTGGTGGGTGGCGGTGGCCAGGCGCTCGCCGGCCTCCTCATCGAGAGCCAGCAGACCCGGACCTTTGGTGAGGGCCTTCTGCCAGGCCGTGAGCAGCGGATCGAGGCCAGCGGCATCGAGCCGGAAGCCGGCCCGCAGCTGGCCATCGAGCAGGGATTCGAGCAGGCTCGCCACCCGCAGCCGGCCGCTGCCCGGCCGGCGACAGGCCAGATGGGAGGCCGCCATGGCGCAGGTGGCCACCTGGGGCAGGCGGATCGCCAGCTCCTCCAGCCGGCGCCGGTCACCCTCCCGATTGAGCAGGGGCAGCCAGCGGGCCCGGAAGCCGCTGCCCGGCTCCGGCTCCACCAGGGGCAACCAGCGACCACGGGCGATCAGGCTGAGGGCCCAGCGCTGCAGGTGGCTCCACCAGCGCAGGTCGTCGGCCAGCACAGGGTGGTCGCCCGAGAGGGGCAGACCGGCCAGCCACTCGGCCGCCGAACCGGGGTCGAGGGCCCAGCCCTCCACCCGCCAGGGCCACCACTGGAGATCCCGGGGGATCGGCTCCCCCGCCTGCAGGGGCAGGCCACTCCAGGCAGCATCGGCGCTGCGGCGGCGGCCGCGGGCCGCCTGGGCGCGGCTGGGCAGGGTGAGGGTGGCGGCGGCGGGCCGCAACGCCTCCGACCACAGGCCGCTGTCATCCAGCAGGGTGGCCAGGTCGTCTTCGTTGAGGCTGAGGGGGTGGAGCGGGGCCTCGCCATCGGCCGGGGCGGGCGCCACCGGGCCGGCCACCCGCCAGGTATCGGCCCAGAGCAGCAAACGGCCACCGGCACCTTCGGGGGGGAACAGCCAGGTGGCGTGCAGCAGGCTCATGGAACGGGGAGACGGCCGGAGCGCGCGGTCATGGCCGCAGGGAGGGCAGACATCGCTGCGCTCCCTGCAGCCACAAGGCGGCGGCGATCACAGGCAGCCAGAGGGGCGGCCAGGTCCGCAGCGCGTCCATCATCACCGTTGACAGGCCCCCCTGCGGTACCCATGGCGACGCCAGGCTGCGGATGGCGCAGACGGCGCCCACCAGACCCGCCTGCAGATGGCCATCATCGGGGTCGACCCGCTGCAGGTGAAAGGCCAGCAGGCCATAGAAAAA
>JBKDDA010000013.1:0-67297 GCA_046313055.1 Synechococcaceae cyanobacterium
GTGCAAGCAATCGAGGTCTACGGCTGCGGCGTTTGGCGCTCCCGCCTCTCCCTGGGTGAATTCAGGCGCTGGTCTGTCGTTCCATCCCGCCACCGACACTCCGCATTGCCTCCGAGGATCTCACCGCCAGCCATGCCGATATCAGCGTCCGGTGGCTGGAGCTGGTGCTGCAGGCCACCCGGCAGGCCCCCGACGCCCTCCGCCGGCTCCGCACCACCTTGGCCCGCTCCAGCCGGCTCTGGTGAGCGGCACTCACTGGCGCTCGCCATGGCTCAGGCGGCTGCCCGGATTGATCACACCCTCATCCAGCAGCCGTCCCAGGCGGAGGGCGGTGGCCTCCTCAGCCCGGCTGAACCGGTTCTGGTTGCGGGTCACCCAGTCCATCTCATGGTCGGTGATCACGCCGGTGCTGATCGCCGCCAGAAACACGTCGCCGAGGGCCATGGGGCTTTGTAACGATTCCGTTACATCCTGGCGGGCCGGGGTGCCCGCTGGGGGTCTTCTGGCGGGCATCCCTGCTCCAATCGGTACACATCGCTGCGCCGCTGGTGGCCCACCGGGATCGCCTGCCGCACGGCCGCCAGCCGCGCCAGATCCAGCTCGGCATGCAGCACCTGCTCGCCGATGCCCGCTTCAGCGATCACCTCGCCCCACGGATCCACCACCAGCGAATGGCCATAGCTGGGGTAGCCCTCCCCCTCGGGCCGGGCGCTGGAGCAGGCCAGCACAAAGCACTGGCTGTCCACCGCCCGGGCCCGCAGCAGCAGGTGCCAGTGCAGCGGACCGGTGGTGGTGTTGAAGGCGGCTGGGCACGCCAGCAGGTCGCAGCCGTGCTGCTGACGCAGCAGCAGGCTCAGCTCCGGGAAGCGGATGTCGTAGCAGATCAGCAACCCCAGGGTCGGCGGCATGGCCAGGTGGGTGGCCAGCGGATCGCCCACTGCCGGCAGCACCGTGGGGCCATCGCCGGGCGAGAGGGTTTCCGATTCCAGAAAGCGGATGCCTCCGGGCACATCCACATCAAACAGGTGCAACTTGCGATGCTTCGCCAGCAGGCGACCGGCCGGATCGATCACGGTGGCGGTGTTGTAGAAGCAACCGTGGGGACCACGCTCGGGGATCGAGCCGGCGATCACACTCACCCCGTGGCGACGCGCGAAGCGGGCCACCATCGCCAGCGAGGGGCTCGGTCCATCCACCAGATCGGCACCGGGGCCGGGCACCGCCTCCGCCCAGGCGGGAAAGCCCGCCGCCTGATACGGGGCATTCCAGATCTCCGGCAACATCAGCAGCCGTGGCCGCCGTTCCGCCGGGGCGGTGATCAGGGCCCGCTCCAGCCAGGCTTCCGCCTGGCGGCGATTGGCGGCGGCATCACTGCCGGCGGCGAGCTGCACCAGGGCCACGGGCAGCCGCTGGCTGGCCGCCGCCGGGCCGGGGGCAGCGGTGGGGGCAACGGCCGGGGCCGGCAGGAGGGCCGCCAGGGCCTCCACCAGCTCAGCCGGCCCCACACACACCACCACAGTGCCCCCCAGGGACGTGAGCAGCTCCGCCCACAGCGGTGGCACCGCCAGCAGCAGCAGGGGCCGGCCGGCCCGCAGGGCATGGGCCGCCTCCGACAGGGTGCCGGGCCCGCCGCCGCCACAGATCACCACCGCATCGCTGCTGAGCACATTGATCACATTGCGGGCCTGGCCCAGACCGGTGAACAGGGCCAGATCCAGCTCAGCCGTGGCACAGTCAGCGCCATCACCGGGCAGCACCCCCACCACCAGATGCTCCGCCACCGCCATCGCACCCCGGCAGGCGGCGGCCATCACCCCTTCAGCCCGCCCACCGCTGAGCAGCACCCAGCCCCGGCGGGCAATGGCGCCTCCCAGCTCCTCCGCCAGACGCAGCGCCGCCGGGGTGGCGCCCACACCAGCCCCCATCACACCAATCACCGGGCGCCGGTGCGCCATCGGCTTCAGCTGTCGTGCTCGCTGGCGGGATCGCTGGCGGCGGCGCTGGCATCGGCTTCAGCGGGGTCGAGCTCACTGTCGGCCTCCGTGTCGGCCGCCGGCGGCACCAGCACCATCTCGGTGAGCTGGTCGCCCTTGTCGATCCGCTGCAGCCGCACGCCGGTGGCCGCCCGCGACTGCTGCGGAATGGCATCGGCCTGCATGCGCACGATCACGCCCCGGGCACTCACCAGCAGCACCTCCTCGCCGGCGCCCAGCACCCGCAGGCCCACGAGCACATCGCCCTCCCGGCGAAACTTCATGGCCCGCAGGCCCATGCCGGCCCGCTTCTGCAGCCGGAACTGGTCCACCGGCACCCGCTTGCCCAGGCCGCTGGCGCTGGCGACCAGCACCCACGGGCCCTCGCTGGCGGCCACCTCTTCACCCTCCGGCTCCTCCTCGGCCGCCGCCGCGCTCGCCACCCGGTCCGCCAGCTCCGCCGGCAGCACATCCATGCTCACCAAGCGGTCGCCGGCCCGCAGGGTCATGGCCCGCACGCCGCGGGCCGTGCGGCCCAGGGGTCGCAGTTCCTCATCAATCAGCCTGAAATGGATCGTCATGCCC
This sequence comes from Synechococcaceae cyanobacterium, assembly GCA_046313055.1. Lineage (GTDB taxonomy): Bacteria > Cyanobacteriota > Cyanobacteriia > PCC-6307 > Cyanobiaceae > Cyanobium. The sequence continues at coordinate 2,559 of JBKDDA010000013.1, forward strand.
TTGAGCGAACCGATCAGCACGCTGTCGCCGTGCAGGGCCAGCCGCACCCAGCTGAGGGCATCGCCATCTTCCAGAGAAATGGCGATCAGGCCATTGGAACGGATGTTGGCGAAGGCGGAGAGGGTGGTGCGCTTGATGTAGCCGCCGCTGGTGAGCATCACCAGCTGCATGGAATCTTCAAAGTCGCTCACCGCCAGCAGGGAGGTGAGCGCCTCCTCCCGCGGAATCGGCAGCAGCTGCACCACCGGTGTGCCCTTGGCGGCCCGGCTGCTCACCGGCACCCGATAGGCAGGCAGCGAATAGACCACCCCCCGGTCGCTGAACAGCAACAGCGAAGCGTGGTCGTTGCAGCTGTTGAACAGCTTCACCGCCTCCTCGCCCTGGCCGCGGGTGCCGGCCTTGCCGCGGGTGCCACGGCTGGTGGCCTCAAACTCGCTCACCGGCATGCGTTTGAGGTAGCCGGTTTCGGTGAGCAGCACCACCGAGCGTTCGTTGGCGATCAGGTCGATGTCTTCAAGACCGCCCTCCAGGTCAAGAATCTCGGTGCGGCGGGGGGAGCTGTAGCGATCCCGCAGCACACGCAGCTCCTCCTGGATCAGCCCGAACACCCGCTCGCGGCGGGCCAGGATGTCTTTGTAGTCGGTGATCTTGGCGAGCAGATCCTCGTGTTCCAGGCGGATCTTGTCGGCCTCCAGGGCCGTGAGCCGCCGCAGCTGCATCTGCAGAATGGCGTCCGACTGGGCCTCGCTCAGGCCGAACTGCTCCATCAGCCCCTGCCGGGCGGTGGCGGTGTCGGCCGCTGCCCGGATCAGGGCGATGATTGCGTCGAGGTTGTCGAGGGCGATCAGCAGGCCCAGCAGAATGTGGTCCCGCTCCTCGGCCTTGCGCAGCAGATACCGGGTGCGGCGCTCAATCGTTTCGACCCGGAAGTCGATGAACACCTGCAGCATCCGCCGCAGGGTGAGCAGCACCGGCTCGCTGGCCACCAGGGCAAGCATGTAGGCGTTGAAATTGCTTTGAAGTGGCGTGAGCTTGAAGAGGTTGTTCAGCACCACCTGGGGATAGGCATCGCGTCGCAGCTCGATCACGATGCGCATGCCATCGCGATCACTTTCATCACGGATATCGGCGATGCCCTCCAGCTTCTTGTCATTCACCATCTCGGCGATGCGCTCGATGAGGGCCGCCTTGTTGGTCTGAAATGGCAATTCGGTGATGATCACCGCATCACGATCGGGCCGACCGGTGGCTTCGATCGTCTCGATCTGCGCCACACCACGCATGGTCACCGAACCACGACCTGTGGTGTAGGTCTCGCGGATGCCGCTGCGGCCCAGGATCTGGCCGCCGGTGGGAAAATCAGGACCGGGGATGATCGCCATCAGCTCCCGATCGGTGAGCTCTGGATTGGCGATCAGGGCCAGCACCCCGTCGATCAGCTCCCCCAGGTTGTGGGGAGGAATGTTGGTGGCCATGCCCACGGCAATGCCCGTGGAGCCATTGAGCAGCAGCTGGGGAATGCGCGACGGCATGACCGTCGGCTCCTGCTGCGAGCCATCGAAGTTGTCGATGAAATCGACGGTTTCACTTTCGATGTCTTCCAGCAGGCTGTCGGTGGTGAGGGCCTGCAGACGCGATTCCGTGTACCGCATCGCCGCCGGCGGGTCGTTGTCCACCGAGCCGAAATTGCCATGGCCATCCACCAGGGGCATGCGCATGGAAAAGTCCTGGGCCATGCGCACCAGCGCGTCGTACACCGCCGTGTCGCCATGGGGGTGGTACTTGCCCAGCACCTCACCCACCACACGGGCACATTTGCGGTAGGGCCGGTCGCTGGTGAGGCCCAGCTCGTACATGGCGTACAGAATCCGCCGATGCACGGGCTTGAGCCCATCGCGGGCATCGGGCAGGGCCCGACCCACGATCACACTCATCGCGTACTCCAGGTAGGAGCGCGACATCTCATTGCGCAGGTCGGTCTGGATGATCCGGGAATCGCCTTGACCGGAATCGCCGGGGTTGATCTCCTCGGGTCCGGTTGGATCCGCCATCGACACACGCCACGTCCGAGCCCACTCTAGCCAGTGCCGGGGCTCGCACCCCTACGGTCGCCCTGGGTGCCGCCCCCACGCCCCGAGCCCATGAGCAGCGCAGGCCACCTTCACAGCAACGAACACCGCACCGAAACCGAGCTGATCGAGCGCCAGCGGGCCGGCCGGCTGCGGGTGTGCTCCGCGGCCGCCTTTCGGGCCCTGGTGGCTGAAGCAGGCCTGCAGAAGGCCCATGCCGACACCGATGTGGTGGTGGCAGGCCAGGCGGAGTTCTGCGACCAGGCCAGCCTGCACCTGAGCCTCGGCCCCACCGATCCGCCCATCCGCCTGCGGGATCCCCTGCTCAACGGCATCGCGGCCCAGGGCGGTGGCGGCGGCGAACTGGTGCTGCCGATCAGCAGCGGCGCCCGGGTGCTGGGCGACCTGCTGGCCGGCCGGCGCCTGGATCTCAGCGCCTCCGGCGACGGCACCCTGCTGCAGCCCCGCCGGGAGCTGAACACCCACCTGGACCTGGATCGGATCGCCAACGGCAGGCTGCTGCTGCACCGCGGCCTGGTGGAGAACGGCCTGGTGGCCGTGAGCAGCCGGGAGGGCCTCACCGCCAGCCCCTGGGGGCCATTGCTGGGACCCTTCGCCAATGCCCTGCACAGCTGCGGCGGCGCCGGCAGCATCGGCATGGCCATGCCCGGGCTCGACCTGCTTGGGCCTGGGTCGCCGGTGCTGGTGGGTGGGGCGATCGGCTGGGTGATGGGCACCGGCAGCGGCCACAACCCCGGCGTTCGCCGGTTGGCATCGGGCCATGCCCGCGGCCCGGGAGCCGTGGCGGCCCTGTGCGTGGATCTGCACGACCTGCAGGCCGAGTGGCTGCGGGCCGCCCATTTCGAAGGCCATGGCGGCGCCCTGCTGGTGGCGATCGCCGCCCCCGTGCCCCTGCTGAACCCGGCCATCGCCCGCCGCCTGGCGGTGGACAACGACCGGCTGGAGGCGCCCGTGCTCGATGTGTCGATTCCCAGGCGGATCAAACCGAGCTTTGGGGCCGTGCCCTATGCCCAGCTGCTGGCCGGCACGATCAGCGTGGATGGCCGGCGGGTGCGGGCCGCGCCGGCCCACAGCCCCCGCCTGGCCGAAGGGATCACGGCCCGGCTGGTGGAGGATCTGCGGGAGGGTCGCTTCCCCCTGCGGCTGCCCCTGCGGCCGCTGTCGGCACGACCCACCCTGGTGCCGCTCGACCCCTGAGGCCGGTGGAATGGGGGGTCGGCGGCTGGAAGCCTGCAGAAATGCTGCGTAAGCTCCCGCCAGATCGAGAGCGCCATGTCCGAGATCCCCACCACCCCCGAGCCCACGCAAGGCGCCGACGCCTCCCCGGCCGGGCTGCCCACTACCGAGCTGCCCACTCCGGAGCTGCCCACTCCGGAGCTGCCCATTGCCGAGCAGCCCGGAACCGAACAACCCGGTGCTGAACAAACCGGTGCTGAACAAACCGGCGATGAACAGCCTGCCGCTCAACAGCCGGCGGCAGCAGCAGCCGAGCCGGTGCAGGTAGCCGAGCCGGTGCCGGTAGCCGAGCCGATGCCGGTGCCCGAGCCCCAGCTGCCCAGCGGCGTGGCCGCCACCCTGACGGTGCCACCGATCGCCGTGTCAGCGAGCGCCGAACCGCCGAGCGCCGATGGCACCGGCGGCGAGGGCGGTGAATGGGAGCTGCTGAGCGGCAAGGTGCGCCAGTGGCTTGCCGATCTGCAGCTGGGTGAGCTCTGGCAGCGCTACCGCGGTGGCCTGCGGCTGCTGCTCTGGCTGGTGCTGCTGCTGGTGGCCCTGCGCACCTATGCCGCCGTGGTCGGCACCATTGATTCGATCCCCGTGGTGTCCGGGCTGCTGGAGCTGGTGGGTCTGGTCGTGGCCGGCCGCTTCGCCGTGCGCCGGCTGCTGCCGAGCCAGGAGCGGGCCCGCACCGTGGCCGACCTGCAGGGGCGCTGGCGTGCGTTCCGCGGCCAGGACTGAACGGCCCGGTTGATAGTTTGGCCCGATTGCGACAGTCACAGGTGGACATTCAGCTCGGCCGCGCGCGCACCGTTCGTCGCGCCTACGGCATCGATGAGATCGCCCTGGTGCCGGGTGGCCGCACGGTTGATCCGGCCGTCACCGACTGCAGCTGGACCCTGGGCGATGTCAGGCGGGAGATTCCGATCATCGCCAGCGCCATGGACGGGGTGGTCGACGTGGGCATGTGCGCCGAGCTCACCCGCCTGGGCGCCCTGGGGGTGCTCAACCTCGAGGGGGTGCAGTGCCGCTACGACGACCCCGAACCGGTGCTCGACCGGATCGCCGCCGTGGGCCGCGATGAGTTCGTGCCGCTGATGCAGGAGCTCTACAGCCAGCCGGTGCGCGAAGACCTCATCCGCCGCCGGATCGGCGAGATCAAGGCGGCCGGCGGCATCGCCGCCGTGAGTGCCACGCCGGTGGCGGCCCTGCGCTTCGGTGCCGCCATCGCCGAAGCCGGCGCCGATCTCTTCTTCGTGCAGGCAACGGTGGTCAGCACCGAGCACATCGGCCCAGAAGGGCAGGCCAGCCTCGATCTCGAGACGCTCTGCCGCACCTTCGGGGTGCCCGTGGTGATCGGCAACTGCGTGACCTACGAGGTGGCCCTCAAACTGATGCGCGCCGGTGCCGCCGGCGTGATGGTGGGCATCGGACCCGGCGCCGCCTGCACCTCCCGGGGTGTGCTCGGCATCGGCATTCCCCAGGCCACGGCGGTGGCCGACTGCGCGGCAGCCCGCGACGCCTTCTTCGAGGAGAGCGGCCGGCGGGTGCCCGTGATCGCCGACGGCGGGATCGTGACCGGTGGCGACATCTGCAAATGCCTGGCCTGCGGTGCCGACGCCGTGATGATCGGCTCACCGATCGCCCGGGCCAGCGAAGCCCCGGGCCGGGGTTTCCACTGGGGCATGGCCACCCCGAGCCCGGTGCTGCCGCGCGGCACCCGCATCAAGGTGGGCACCACCGGCAGCCTGGAGCGGATCCTGCGGGGCCCGGCCGCCCTCGACGACGGCACCCAGAACCTGCTCGGTTGCATCCGCACCTCGATGGGAACCCTGGGCGCCCGCACCCTCGCCGAGATGCAGCACGTGGAAGTGGTGGTGGCCCCGTCCCTGCTCACCGAGGGCAAGGTGTACCAGAAAGCCCAGCAGCTGGGCATGGGCAAGTGACGGTTGTCCCGACCTGAGACTCGCGCCTGCACGCCGGGACGGGGGCTACGCTTCTGCCTGTGGGGGCTCCGGCTCGCACACTCCTCACACCCACCGGCCCGGCGCGTCCGGGCCTTTCGTCTTCACAACAGATGCGCCGGCCGGGCAGTTCAGCCGGCTCTCCGTTGCTACATTCCAGCCACACACTGACCATTGCCCAGGATGTCGAGCGCCGCCGCAGTCACCGACGCCTCCTTCGAACAGGACGTTCTCAAGAGTGACGTGCCCGTGCTGGTGGATTTCTGGGCTCCCTGGTGCGGCCCCTGTCGGATGGTCGCTCCGATCGTCGATGAGATTGCCAAGGAGTTCGAGGGTCAGATCAAGGTCTTCAAGCTGAACACCGACGAAAACCCCAGCGTGGCCAGCCAGTACGGCATCCGCAGCATCCCCACCCTGATGGTGTTCAAGGAAGGCGAAAAGGTCGACACCGTGGTTGGCGCGGTGCCCAAAACCACCCTGGCCGGCACCATCAGCAAGCACCTCTGATCTGAGCAGCTCCTCCCCGTCATTCTCCAGAGCTCCGGCCACGGGACACAGCCCCCTGGAAGCCCTTGCCCAGCAGCTGCAGGGCCACCCTCAGCGGCGCAGCATCGCCCTGGCGGTGATCTCGCTGCTGGAGGTGGCCCGCAGCGAGCTGGACCAGGAAGAATGGCGCCTGATCAGCGGCTGCCTTGCCGACATCAGCGAAGCCCTCGAGGTGTTTCGCCCGCAGCGCAACAACCGCAAGATCACCGTGTTCGGCTCGGCCCGCAGCCAGCCGGATTCAGCACCCTGGCTGCTGGCCCAGGAGCTCTCACGCCTGGCCGTGGCAGCTGGTTTCGAAGTGATGACCGGTGCCGGTGGCGGCGTGATGGAAGCCGCCAATCGAGGCGCAGGCTGTGAGCACAGCATCGGCCTGAATGTGGACCTGCCCTTTGAGCAGCATCCCAATCCCTTCATCGATGCGCCCGCCGGCCGATTGCTGCATTTCCGCTACTTCTTCACCCGCAAGCTCTTCTTTCTGCGCGAAAGCGATGCCCTGGTGGTGCTGCCTGGCGGCTACGGCACCCTCGATGAACTGTTTGAGTCGCTCACCCTGATCCAGACCGGCCGCACACCTCCCATTCCGCTGGTGCTGCTGGCCCCCCCGGGCGATGGCTTCTGGAACGACTGGCAGGCCGCGATTGAGAGCCTCCTGGGCAGACGCGGGCTCATCTCCCCCGAAGACACATCCCTGCTGCGCCAGGCCCGCGATGCCACCGATGCGGTGGCCATCATCAGCCGCTTCTATCGGATCTTCCGCAGCGCCCGGCTGGGGGAGGATCGCATTGAACTGCTGCTCAATGTCCCCATTCCCGACACGCTGCTGCTCGAGCTCAACGGCACCTGGGGCGACCTGCTCGAAGACGGCGCCATTCAGGCCGGCGAGAGCGTCGACGACGCCGGCCTGCTCCACCCCTGCCTGCGGCTCCATTTCGACCGCCGCCGGGTGGGGCTGCTTTACCAGTTCATCGACCACCTCAACGGGCTGGATCTGCCCGATGCCAGCGCCCCCACCCCCCCGGGCGAACGGTTTCACCCAGGCCCCCCACCCCCATGACCCGCCTCGGCCTCATCGATTACGGCATGGGCCACCTGCACTCCGTGCAGCGGGCCTTCGAACGGCTTGGGGCCCAGGTGACCCCCGTGCATGGCTCCACCGATGTGGAGGGCTGCGATGCCCTGGTGCTACCGGGGGTCGGGTCGTTCGACCCGGCCATGGAGCGGCTGCACTCTGCCGGGCTGGTGGAACCGATCCGCCACTCCTGCCATGCCGGCCGGCCCCTGCTCGGCATCTGCCTGGGCCTGCAGCTGCTGTTCGACGCCAGCGATGAGGGCAGCAGCACCGGCATCGGCCTGCTGGCCGGCCGGGTGCGGGCCCTGCCGCGGGTGCCCCACCACCCCATTCCCCACATGGGCTGGGCACCCCTGCTGCCGGCCAGCGCCAGCCCCCTGCTGCCAGTCGATCCGGCCGAACAGGCCTGGGTCTACTTCGTTCACTCCTACGCCGCCGAGTGCAGCGATCCCGCCATCGTCACCGCCCACGTGACCTACGCCGGCACGCCGGTCACCGCCGCGGTCTGGAGCGGCACCGTGGCGGCCTGCCAGTTTCACCCCGAAAAATCCGGGCCGGTGGGCGAGGCCATGCTGGCCCGCTGGCTGGGCTGGCTTGCCGGGCGCACCACTGCGGACCGCCCATGGTCCTGAGGATCAGCGGCGGCCGGCGGCTGCGCAGCCCCGCCGGCCTGGCCACCCGGCCCACACCAGCCCGGGTGCGACTGGCAGTGATGAACATTCTGGCGCCCAGGCTGGCGGGCAGCCGCTGGCTGGATCTCTGCTGCGGCAGCGGCGCCATGGCCTGTGAAGCCCTGCAGCACGGTGTGGCCACTGTGGTGGGGGTGGAGGCCGATCGTCAGACTGCCGATCTGGCCCGCAGCAACCTGGCCGCCGTGGCTCACGGCCTGCCCCATCGGCCGGAACTGCGGGTTGAGATCGCCGAGGTGGTGCGCTGGCTGGCCCGGGGGAGGGCCCCAGACAGCAGGCCGTTTGAAGTGATCTACGCCGACCCGCCCTATGGAGCGGACCTCTATGAACCGATCGCGAGAGCCGTGATGCAGGGGGGCTGGCTGGCCGCCGACGGACTGCTGCTGCTGGAATGTGGCCGCAACAATCAACCCTGCTGTCCTGACGGCTGGCAGGCCCGGGGGCGGGCCCGCACTTACGGCCAGACCTGCGTGCTTGTGCTGGAGCCGGCGATCAGCCCTCCAGCACGTTGCCCCGCTGATACTGGTTCCAGGCCGCCACGAACAGACCCACAAGCGTGACCGGAATCAGACCGAGCACGATGCCGCAGAGGAGGGGTTCGATCATCAAGGGAACGTATCTGGATCCATTCTTCCACGCTTTCGTTCGCGGTGCGGGCGGCGATCGTTCATCGTGATCTGGCGCTGGCGCCCTTCGCCGCCATAGGGTTTGCGCCGACCGATTCCATGCCCTGCCGACCGCCATCGTGACCGGAAGCATCCCCAGCCCCGCACCCCGGCAGGACCTTGACGGCGCGGCCGCCGGCGCGACCGGGAATCCGGCCCACGGGGCAGGCCGCTGGGGCCATGGACCCGTGGTGGCGCTGGTGCTGCTGGCGGCCGCCGCCACCGCCGTGCTCATGCTGGTGCTGCTGCCGGCCAGCCGCACCGATCCTTACACCGTGAACACCCTGGCCCTGAGCGGTTCCGAGGGCAACGGCGGCAGACTCTTCCGCCTCAACTGCGCCGGCTGCCACGGCCTGGCGGCCCAGGGCCTGGTGGGCCCCGATCTGCACGGCGTGGTGCGCCGCAAGAACGATCGCCAGCTGATCCAGCAGGTGATCAGCGGCGCCACCCCTCCCATGCCCCGCTTCCAGCCGGAGCCCCAGGCCATGGCCGACCTGCTGGCCTTTCTGCACAGCCTGCCTTGAGCCTGCACCTGGTGCTGGTGGAACCGGCCGGCCCCCTCAACGTGGGCAGCGTGGCCCGCCTCTGCGCCAACTACGGGCTCGCGGGCCTGCGGCTGGTGGCTCCCCGCTGCGATCCCGGCGGCGACGAAGCCCGGCGGATGGCGGTGCACGGCCGCCAGCTGCTCGATGGGGCCGTGATCTTTCCGACCCTGGCGGCCGCCGTGGCCGACTGCCGGCGGGTGCTGGCCACCAGCGGCCGGGGAGAGGGGGAGCCCCTGCCCCCCCAGGATCCAGGGCCGGCCCTCGCCTGGCTGGCCTCCGAGGCCGGGCCCACCGCCCTGGTCTTCGGGCGGGAGGACCGGGGCCTGAGCAACGACGAACTGCTGCTGGCGGGTCGGATTCTGCACCTGAAGACCGGCAGCACCTACGGCTCGCTCAACCTCTCCCACGCCGTGGCGATCGTGCTGCACGAACGGCAGCGGCTGCTCACGGAGCACCCCTCAACGGAGCAGCCCTCCATCGCCTCGGATGCGGCAAGCGGGGGCTCCAGCAGCGGCGCCCTGCAGGACCTGCTGGCTGATGCCCGCCAGCTGCTGCTGGAGACCGGGTTTCTGCTGCCCCACACGGCCAGGGCCCGCATGGCGAAGCTGCGGGCCCTGCTGCAGCGGGCGGAGGTGACTGACGGCGACGTGGCGCTGCTGCGCGGCATGGTGTGCCAGTTGCGCTGGGCAAGCCGCCACACCGCCCCCACCCGGGATGGGCCCTAACTTCTGTCAGCAGGATTGACAGTTTCCCCATGGGCGCCAGCTCCGGCCGCACCCCGCGCACGCCACGCCGGCGCTGGCAGCAGCCGGTGCAGCTGGTGCTGCGGCTGCTGGTGATGGGGGTGGGACTGGGGGTGCTGGTGGCCACCGGCCTGCGGGCCCTGGCTCCCCGCCTGGCCCAGGGCGGCGCCGTCGCCCTGCCCGCGGGCACCCCCTCGGCGGCGATCGGCCCGAAGGGCCTGCCCTCCGGCCGCTTTGCACCCCGGGAGGAGATCACGGGCCTGAGCCAGCGCTGGGCCGCCCTGGCGGCGGTGCACAAAGACCTCACGGCCTCGGCGTTTCTGCTGGTGCTCGACGACGGCCGCTACGCCCAGCTGCAGCCGGACCGAGCCCTGCCCGCGGCCAGTTCGATCAAGACACCGATCCTGCTGGTGGGGCTCGAGGATCTCGATGCCGGCAAGCTGCGCTGGAACGAACCGCTGCCCCTCACCCCGGAGGTGAAAGGTGATGGGGCCGGCTGGATGGGCAGCAAACCGCTCGGCACCCGCTTCCCCCTCTTTGAAGTGGCCACCGAGATGATCCGGGTGAGCGACAACAGCGCCACCAACCTGATGATCAAGCGGCTCGGGGGCCGGACCGCCGTGAACGGCCGTTTCCAGCAGCTGGGCCTGCCCGCCACCGTGATCAACAACTGGCTGCCCGATCTGGGCGGCACCAACACCACCAGCGCCCGCGACCTGGCCCGCGCCATCGCCCTGGTGGACACCGGCGACATGCTCAGCCCCCGGGCCCGCGACCTGTTCCGCGAGATCCTGGGCACCTCCCGCACCAACACCCTGATTCCCCTGGGCCTGCTCAAGGGCTTCGGCAAAGACGCGGCCGACCCCGACAGCGAACTGCTCAGCCACGGCATCACCGTCTACAACAAGACCGGCGACATCGGCATCGCCTACAGCGACGCCGCCCTGATCCACCTGCCGACCGGTCAGCGGGCGGTGGCAGCCTTCATGGTGAAGGGACCGTTCAACGACCCCCGGTCCACCGACCTGATCCGTGCCATGGCAGCCCAGGTGACCACCACGCTTGTGAAGAGCCGATGACCCGTCTGCGCACCCGGCTGGCTGCTGCAACGCTGCTGGCGATCGCCGGCCAGCCCGCGACCACGCTGGCCCGGCCCCCAGCCACTGCCGCACCGGTATCTGCACCAGCCCCGGCCGACGAGACCCTGCTGCGCCGCCAGACGGTGGCCCCCCTGCCGGGCGGCCTCGATCAGGTGCCGGTGATCAACGACAACAACCCGGAACTGATCAGCGGTCCGGGGATCCTGCTCTCCACCTTCCAGGGCCAGGGCCGCGGCCAGCCCGATGCCCACCTGGACCGGCCCCTGAGCGGCCGCTTCGAGCTGTTCAGCCACCACGTGTATGCCGGACGGCCCGAAACCCTCAACTCCACCCTCTGGCTGGCGGTGCTGGCACAGCCACGGGGGCCACGCCCCCTCAACCTGCGCCTGGTGAGCGGCTCCACCGCGCTCTCCCAGGCCACCGCAGCGGGCCAGGCGGCTGCCCCCTTTCTGCCGCTGCCGCCGCTGCTGGAGCAGGCGGGCGGCAGCCCCGCCTGGAGCGGGCCCGGCAGCCGGGTGGCCACCGAACTGCTCGACCGCAGCCGCAGCCCGGAGCTGCCCGAAGGCTGGACCCTCCGCCCCGGCATCCCCAGCACACTGCTGGTGCTGCCGCTGCCGGTGCGGGGGCTGGACCCCCTGCTCAACGGCCGCAACCTGCAGCTGCGGCTGGAGAGCGACGGACCTGTGGACATCGCCACCCTGGCCGCCTTCGGTGACGGCGACCAGCCACCGCCGCCGGCCCGCTGGGCGGAGCTGCTCGACGGCCCCCTCAGCCCGAAGGAACACCAACCCACACCCAGGGGCAGCCAGGGCAAGCTGATCTACTCCCGGGTGAGCGGTGTGCAGATCGGTGCCACCTGGAGCGGCCGCATCACCGATCCGGGCGCCACCACCTTCTCCGCCAGCCGGGCGCCGATCTCCTGGCCGATCGCTTCCCTGGAGCGGGGCAGCCTCGGCACCGGCCAGGTGCAGACGGCCGAACTGTCGGCGGCCTACGGCGGCACCGCCTGGGCGGCCCACGGCAATTACGGCGTGCTCTACGACCTGAGCCTGCCGCTGCGCAACGACACCCCGGGGCCGCTCACGCTGAACCTGGCGATCGAGTCGCCCCTGAAGCACGACCAGCCCCTGGGGGGATTGCGCTTCCGCCGGCAGCCGGCCCGGGCCGTGATGTTCCGGGGCACGGTGGAGGTGAGCGGCCTCGACGGCGGCGGTCGCCGCCGCTTCCACCTGGTGCAGCGGGCGGGCCAGCAGGGGCCTGCCCTCGGCAGCATCAGCCTGGCGCCCGGGCAGGTGCGCCAGCTGCGGGTGCGCCTGATCTATCCGGCCGATGCCACCCCACCCCAGGTGCTCAGTCTGCTGCCGGGGGCTGTGAAACAATCCGAGGTCCCGCCAGCCGCCCGCCCGTGAGCCAGCCCAGCAAGCGCAGGGTTTTCCCCTTCACCGCGATCGTGGGTCAGGAGGAGATGAAGCTCGCCCTGCTGCTCAACGTGATCGACCCCCGCATCGGCGGCGTGATGATCATGGGCGATCGGGGCACCGGCAAGAGCACCACCATCCGCGCCCTGGCCGATCTGCTGCCGGAGATCGATGTGGTGGCCGGCGACCCCTACAACAGCTCACCCACCGATCCGGATCTGCAGAGCACCGAGGTGCGGGAACGGGCTCTGCAGGGGCAGGAGCTGGCGATCGAGCAGCGGCAGGTGCCGATGGTGGATCTGCCCCTGGGCGCCACCGAAGACCGCTTGTGCGGCACGATCGACATCGAGAAAGCCCTGAGCGAGGGGGTGCGGGCCTTTGAGCCGGGGCTGCTGGCCAAGGCCAACCGGGGCCTCCTCTACGTGGATGAGGTGAACCTGCTCGACGACCACCTGGTCGACGTGCTGCTGGATTCGGCCGCATCGGGCTGGAACACGGTGGAGCGCGAGGGGGTGAGCGTGCGCCACCCGGCCCGCTTTGTGCTGATCGGCTCCGGCAACCCCGAGGAGGGGGAGCTGCGCCCCCAGCTGCTGGATCGCTTCGGCATGAGCGTGGAGGTGCGCACGGTGCGCGATCCCGAGCTGCGGGTGCAGGTGGTGGATCAGCGCACCGCCTTCGACAACGACCCCGAGGGCTTCAACACCGCCGTGCAGCCCAACCAGGTTGCCCTTCAGGCCCGGGTGGTGGAGGCCCAGCAGCGGCTGCCGCAGGTGGCCATCGACGATGACCTGCGCATCCGCATCTCGGCCGTGTGCGGCGAACTGGATGTGGACGGCCTGCGGGGCGACATTGTCACCAACCGGGCAGCCCGGGCTCTGGCGGCCTTCGAGGGCCGCAGCGAGGTGACCGACGACGACGTGGCCCGGGTCGTGGCCTGCAGCCTGCGCCACCGCCTGCGCAAGGACCCCCTGGAAACCATCGACTCCGGCGACCGGGTGATCAAGGTGTTCTGCAAGGTGTTCGAGCGGCCCGAACCCAGCGACCGCAGCGCCTTTACGCTGGCGCTGGCCAGCGGAAACCGCGCTGAATGATGATTCGAGCCAGACCATGGGCGGCCCCTGCTGCCGCCCTGGCAGCGGCCTGCTTGCTGGCCCTGCCGGCGGGTGAGGCCCGGGCCACAGCCACCCTGACCCTCTGCCAGTTGGGAAGCTGTTCGCCAGCCACGGCGGCCGGCCTGAGGGTGACCGCCCTGAGCGGAGGCCCGAACGTCGGCAGCAGCGATGTTGTCGTTGATGATTTCTCGACATATCTCAACCTCTACACAGATTTCAACCCAGATCTGATGGGTCCAGCCAGTGGAAGCTTCGAGTACACCGTTGAAGCAATCAACTCTGGTGCATCACTCAGCAGCACAACACTCTCCTGGACGAACGTGGGACCACCTGATCAACCTTCAAGTAGCGTAACCCGATCGATTTATGGCGCCGCAGGCTGGGGAGCCGGCGACCTGCTGACAACTCTCAGCACAATGGGAGAGAGTTACACCTTCACCTCTGCCTACAGCCAGATCTGGGTCCGCGACAGCTTCACGGTCCCCGCCGGCGGCGGCCTGGATGCCATGTCCGGCGAGTATTCAGCGGGCGTCCTCGCCCCGGTTCCCGCGCCCCTGACCGTGCTGGGTGTGGGGGGCGCCCTGGCCCGCGCACGGCGCCTGCGTGGCCTGAGTGCTCGCCTCCGGGCAGGATGAACGCCACTGGCTGCACTGTTGCCGCATGGAATCCGAACCGGCCGTGCGCCGGATCCAACAGCACCCACAATGATCATCCTCGGCCTCGACCCTGGCCTGGCCCGCGTGGGCTACGGCGTGATCGAGGTGGAGCCTGGTGCGGGCGGCCATCAACGGCTGCTCGACTGCGGCATCCTGCGCACCGACGCCGGCCGCAGCGACGGTGACCGCATGGTGGAGATCGCCCGCGACCTGCGCCAGCTGATCCGCGCCTGGCGGCCCGATCTGGCCGCGGTGGAGAAGTTCTTCTTCTACCGCTCCAGCACCACCATCGCCGTGGTGCAGGCCCGGGGGGTGCTGGTGATGACCCTGGCCCGCTTCGCCATTCCCACCGTGGAATTTCCGCCGATGCAGATCAAGCTGGCCCTCGCCGGTAACGGCCACGCCGACAAGGACGACGTGCTGGCGGCGGTGATGCGCGAGCTGGATCTGCAGGAGCCACCCCGCCCCGATGACGCCGCCGATGCCCTGGCGGTGGCCCTCACCGGCTGGTTCCAGCGCTGACCGCCATGGCCCTCCTGCAGCATCCGGACGGGGACCCGGACAGGCGGGCGAGCAAGGGGGGGCTGCGCCACCACTGGCGGGAGCGGCGGCGCCAGGCCATGGCCGCTGGAGCTGGAGACGCCATCCGGGCAGCGGTGCAACAGCACCTGCCGGCAGCCCTGGGCCCCGGCCGCCACCTGGGCCTGTTCTGGCCCCTGGCCGGCGAGCCCGACCTGCGACCGCTGGCGGAGCACCACCCCGGTCCCCTGGCCCTGCCCACCGTGGAGCAGGGTTCGCACGGGCAACGGCTGGTGTACCGCAGCTGGCGGCCGGGTGAGGCGCTGGTGGCCGATGCCTGCGCCATACCCGCTCCGAGCGGCACGGCCCTGCCGGCCGACGAGCTGGCGTTGCTGCTGGTGCCGGCCCTGGCCCTCGATCACCAGGGCATCCGGCTGGGCTACGGCGGTGGCTGGTACGACCGGCTCAGGGCCGACCCCGCCTGGCGGCAGGTGCCCGCCCTGGTGGTGCTGCCGCAGGCCTGCCTGCTGGCCAGGCTGCCGGCTGACCCCTGGGATGTGCCCTTCAGCGGCTGGATCGACGAGGGGGGCCACCACAGCTGCTCCCTGTCGATGCCATGACTGGGGGCCCGTGATCGGGGGCCCCTGATTGGTGTCAATCCCATAAGCAGCAGGGCCGGAACCCGCGGCCGGCGACGGGATTTGGCAGGATCGGCTCAACTCAGCTTCCGGCCTGTCCCTTGGACCTGACCGCCCTCCAGCACCAGGCAAGCCGCGGCCCCCTTGCGGGCCCGGGCGAGCAGGGCGGCAAGCCCGCGGCCCCCACGGCCGCCGAGCGGGTGCTTGCCGCCGAACTGCAGGACCGCGAGGGTGACCAGGACGCCCTGTCGCTGATGGTCAGCTCGATTGCCCGCATGGTGCAGAACGGCCGATCCAGCGCCAGCCGCTGGCGGGCATCCTGAGCGCCGCCATGGCCCATCGCAGTGCCTGGCCGCCGACCGCGGCCCTCTTCACCAGCATGCTCGCTCTGGCCTGGTTGCCGGCGGCCCACGGCCACGGCATTGAGACCAGCCTCCAGCGCCTGGCTGATCTGCGGGCCGGTGCCGATCGGCAGACCGGTGCCGCTGCACCGACCTACCGGCTGGAGACCAGCTTCTCCAGCGGTGAACCCGTGGGTGATGCCGTGGTCAGCCTGGTGCCCCCCGCCGGAGGTGCCGGCCTGGAGGTGGGACGCACCGACAGCCTGGGCCGCCTCAGCTTCCAGCTGCCGGCCCAGGCCCAGGCCAACTGGGAGCTGAAGGTGGATGCCGGCCCCGGCCACCGGGACTATCTCGACCTGCAGAGCAGCACCTCCACCCCAGGCACTGCCCCCCTCCCCGCCGCCAGCCTGCCGACAGCCCTGGCGCTGATCGGCCTGGTCGCCCTCGGTGCCGGGCGGCGCCGGGCCTGATCCCCATGGGCACCGGCAGCGAAGCGCTCGATCGGATCGTGGAGAGGCTGGGGGGCAGCAGCGACCCCCGCCGGCGCTACGAATACGTGCTGTGGCTCGCCAAATCGCTGGAACCCCTGGCCGAGGGCGATCGGGTGGAGGCCAACCGGGTCAAGGGCTGTGCATCGCAGGTGTTCGTGCGGGCCGATCTGGTGGACGGCCGCCTCCACTGGCGCGGCGACTCCGACGCCCAGATCACCAAGGGCCTGCTGGCCTTGCTGGTGCAGGGCATGGAAGGGCTGACCCCGGCCCAGGCCCAGGCCATCGATCCCGGCTTCATCGCCGCCACCGGCCTGCAGGCCAGCCTGACCCCGTCTCGGGCCAACGGCTTCCTCAACATCTTCCGCGCCATGCAGCGCCAGGCCGCCGAACTGGCCGCCGCCGGCTGATTTCTAGGATCAGCCTCTCTGCAGCGCATGTTCCATGGCCATCGGCGTCGGCTTGCTCGGTCTGGGCACGGTGGGAGCTGGCGTGGCGGCCATTCTCACCAGCCCTGAGGGCCGCCATCCGCTGGTGGCCCAGCTGGATCTGCGGCGGGTGGCCGTGCGCGATCCCCAGCGGACCCGCCCACTCAGCATCGACCCGGCAATCGTGGGCACCGACCCGGAGGCGGTGATCGACGACCCCACGGTGGACATCGTGGTGGAGGTGATCGGCGGGCTGGAGCCGGCCCGCAGCCTGATCCTGCGGGCCATCGCCGCCGGCAAATCGGTGGTGACGGCCAACAAGGCGGTGATCGCCCGCTTCGGAGAGGAGATCGCCGCCGCCGCCGCCGAACGGGGGGTCTACGTGCTGATCGAAGCGGCCGTGGGCGGCGGCATCCCGGTGATCGAACCGCTCAAGCAATCCCTCGGTGGCAACCGGATCCAGCGGGTGAGCGGCATCATCAACGGCACCACCAACTACATCCTCAGCCGCATGGCGGCCGAGGGCGCCGGCTACGCCGAAGTGCTGGCCGATGCCCAGCAACTGGGCTACGCCGAGGCCGATCCGGCCGCCGATGTGCAGGGGGGCGACGCCGCCGACAAGATCGCCATCCTGGCGGCTCTGGCCTACGGGGGGCCCGTGCCCCGGGCGGCCATCCCCACGGAAGGCATCGACCGGCTCGACGCCCGCGACGTGGCCTACGCCGCCCAGCTCGGCTACGTGGTGAAGCTGCTGGCAGTGGCGGAGCGGATCGGCACCACGGATGCTGGCGACCAGCCGGTCGACCAGCTGGATGTGCGGGTGCACCCCACCCTGCTGCCGCGCCAGCACCCGCTGGCGGGCGTGAACGGCGTCAACAACGCGATCCTGGTGGAGGCGGATCCCGTGGGCCAGGTGATGTTCTACGGCCCGGGGGCCGGCGCCGGACCCACCGCCTCAGCAGTGGTGGCCGACATCCTCAACATCGCCGGCATCCGCCAGGTGGGTGGGCCGGCCGGTGCCCTGGACCCGCTGCTGGCCGCCTCCAGCTGGCGCCGCTGTGCCCTGGTGGACAGCCGCCTCACCTGCCACCGCAATTACGTGCGCTTTCAGACCGACGACCAGCCCGGCGTGATCGGCCGGATCGGCACCTGCTTCGGCGAGGCGGGTGTGTCGATCCAGTCGATCGTGCAGCTGGAGAGCCAGGAGGGGGGCGCCGAGATCGTGGTGATCACCCATGAGGTGCTGGAGGAACGGTTCCAGCAGGCCATGGCGGCCCTTGGCGCCCTGCCCGAGGTGCGCGCGGTGGCCGCCTGCCTGCGGACGCTCTAGGTGCGGACTGGTGTGCGGGTCCACTGACCTGGGGCGTGAAAGTAACAGCTCGAACATCCCAATGGTCGACAGGAAGAAATGCTGAAGAAATCCAGCCGGTCCCCGTCGCCCAGCTCGCCAGCCGCTGTTCGCCGTCGCCACCTTGACCCCCACATCTGTTCCCGACCCCCAGTCCTCGCCCCCCGGCTGGCACGCCCCCACCCAGGGCCCCTCCCAGGGCCCCTCCCAGGGGGACTGCATCCGACTCACCGCTGCAGACCAGGCCGATGGCGCCCTGCTGGTCGACGGGGTGTATCAGGTGATCGGTCTGAACGAACGGACCGACCGCTGCTGGCTGCGGCGCTGGCCCATCGCCCGCCATGGCTCGCCGGTGTTCGAGCTGTCGCTGCGCCAGCTGCGCTCGGCAGGCCTCCATCGCACCCAGCCCGCCACCAGCCGGTGAGCCTGCCACGTTGAATGGGCGCCATTGCCCTGCCGCTTGCCCCCATGGCGCGCCCCCTCCCCCTGGCCGCCCTGATCACCGCCCTGCTGGCTCCCCTGCTGGCCGGCTGCCAGCCGCCGCGGTCGGCCGGCAACGTGGTGGTGGGCAGCCGCAACCGGATCGACTCGATCGACCCGGCCCAGGCCTACAGCATCGGCACCATGCAGGTGCTCAGCGCCCTCGGCGACACCCTCTACGGCGTGGGCCCCGACGGCCAGGCCATCCCCCGACTGGCCACCGCCCTGCCGCGCCTGAGTGCCGATGGCCTCACGGCCCGGGTGCCCCTGCGGCCAGGGGTGCGCTTCCACGACGGCACCCCCTTCGATGCCGCCGCCATGGCCTTCACGCTGGAACGGTTCCTGGCGATCGGCAAGCTCAGCTACCTGCTGGGCGACCGGGTCACCGCCGTGCGGGCGGTGGCACCGCTCGAGCTGGAGCTGCGTCTGCGGCGCCCCTACACCCCCCTGGCCCAGCTGCTGAGCGCCGTCAACCTCACCCCCCTCTCGCCCACCGCCTACCGCAATCACCGCAAGGGGTTCCTCAACAACCGCTTCGTGGGCACCGGCCCCTACAAGCTCAGCTTCTTCAGCGACCAGCAGCAGCAGCTGACCCCGTTTCCGCACTACTGGGGCCGCCGACCGGCCAACAGCGGCATCGACCTGGTGACCCTGAGCAACTCCACCGCGCTCTTCGGTGCCCTCAGCAGCGGCGAGATCGATGTGCTGCTCTCCACCAGCCTCGAGGGCGACCACCAGAGCGCACTCCAGCGCCGGGCCGGCCGCGGCCAGCTGCGGGAGGGAGTGGGCCCGGCCCTGGAGATCGGCTACCTCACCCTGCTCACCGACCGGCCCCCCTTCCATGACCGGCGCCTGCGCCAGGCCGTGGCCCGCAGCCTCGACCGACGCACCATCAGCGAGCGGGTGACCCTGGGCCTGCGGCCCCAGCTGAGCGATCTGGTGCCCCCCAGCCTGCCGGGGTCCGATCCGGCGGCCTGGCCCGGCTACGACCCCAGCGCCGCCCGTGGGCTGTACCGGCAAGCCGGCTACTGCAACGGCAGACGCCTGACCCTGCCCCTCACCTTCCGCTCCAACATTCCGGCCGATCGCCTGTTCGCCCTCACCTGGCAGGCCCAGCTGCGCCGCGACCTGGGGGACTGCGTGGAGCTGGAGGTGACCGGCATGGAGGCCACCACCGCCTACCGGCAACTGGGGGATGGCGCCTTCCCGATGATCCTGCTCGACTGGAGTGGTGATTTCCCCGATGCCGACAACTACCTGATGCCCCTGCTCGACTGCGACAAGGCCGAAGGCGACCGCTGCCTCGAGGGCGCCAGCGCCGCCAGCGGCAGCTTCTGGACCGCACCCGGTCTGGTGGCCGAACTGAAGCGCAGCAGCCGGATCAGCGGCGGCGAACGCCGGGCCCTGCTGCAACGCCTGCAGCGGCAGACGGCGGCGGCCAGCCCCTACCTGCCCCTCTGGCTGGTGGCACCACGGGCCTGGGCCCGACCCGGCATCAGCCCACCCCGATTTGATGGCTCCGGCCGGCTGATCCTGGCCGACCTGAAACGGCTGCCCGCCGGGCCGGAGGCGGGCCGATGAGCCGCCGGGGTGCCCTGCTGCGCTATCTCGGGGCCCGGCTGGCCCTGGCGCCGCTGATGCTGTGGCTGATCGCCACGCTGGTGTTCCTGCTGCTGCGGGTGGCGCCCGGCGATCCGATCGATGCCCTGCTTGGCACCCGGGCACCGGAGGCGGCACGGGCAGCGCTGCGGGCCCAGCTGGGCCTCGACCGGCCCCTGATCAGCCAGTACGGCCGGTTCCTGACGGATCTGCTGCGGGGCGATCTGGGCCAGTCGCTGAGCAACCAGGAGCCGGTGGCAGGCATCATCGGCACAAGCCTGCCGGCCAGCCTGGAACTGGGGCTGGCGGCCCTGCTGGTGGCCGCCGTGCTGGGGCTGGCGGTGGGCTTCAGCGGCATCGCCCGCCCGGAGGGTCGCCTCGATCTGGCCGGCCGGCTCTATGGGATCGGCACCTACGCCCTGCCGCCGTTCTGGGCGGCCATGGTGGTGCAGCTGGTGTTTGCCGTGGCCCTGGGCTGGCTGCCGGTGGGCGGCCGTTTTCCCGCCACCCTGCTGCCGCCCCAGGGCACCGGCTTCTACCTGCTCGACAGCCTGCGGGCCGGCAGCTGGCAGCAGCTGGCCGGCAGCCTGCGCCATCTGGTGCTGCCGGCCGGCACCCTGGGCCTGCTGCTGAGCGGAGTCTTCACCAACGCCCTGCGGCTCAACCTGCGCCGGGCCCTCGGGTCCGATTACGTGGAAGCCGCCCGCAGCCGGGGGCTCAGCGAAACCCGCGTGGTGCTGCGCCATGCCCTGCCCAATGCCCTGCTGCCGGTGCTCACCATCACCGGCATCACCGTGGCATCCCTGATCGGTGGCGCCCTGCTGATCGAGGTCACCTACTCCTGGCCCGGCATCGCCTTCCGGCTGCAGGAGGCCATCAGCCAGCGCGATTACCCCCTGGTGCAGGGCATCGTGGTGGTGGTGGCGGCTCTGGTGGTGCTGGTCACCGTGGCGGTGGATCTGCTGGTGGCGGTGCTGGATCCGCGCATCCGCTTCTGAGCGGACCCGTCAATCGATCGCCGTGCCCCGCCAGCGGGCGGCCGTGGGCGGGTCCAGCACCCAGGTGGTGACCCCATCCTGGCTGCGGCGCTGGGGGGGCACCAGCAGGGGTTCCTCCAGGCTGGCGAGAAATTCATGGATCAGGCTGAGCAGCATGCCCTGCACCCGCGCCGGTTCCACCCCCACCAGGTCATCACCCAGGCGAAACAGGGCGGCATCGCCGGGATCGAGGCGCACGGGCGAGAAATGGCTGCCCCCCTGCACCAGCGCCAGCCGGCGGCGGGGATCACCGCCAGGCAGAAACAGATGGAGCTGCTCGCTCAGGGGCGGGGTGACCAGATCGAGGCTGCCACCCACCATCAGCAGCGGCACCGGCAGATCGGCCAGGCCCCGGGATGGCCACAGCAGGCTGCCGAAACTGTTCAGCAGCACCACACCGCGCAGCTGCAGCGGGGGCCCCGATCGCGATGGCGGCGGCAGGGTCACCAGCTGGCACTGGAGCAACTGGGAGGGGTTGCTGATCGGCAACCGCTCGATCGCCTGGCGGCAACGCTGCTCCAGACCCGGTTCCGGCACCAGGCCCGCCGCCAGCAGCGCGGCCACCCCCCCCAGCGAATGACCGATCAGCACCGGCGTCCCCGCCGGCGCCAGCCCCGGGATCCGGCCGGCAGTGCGGGCCGCCAGCACCGCCTGGATGTCGGCCCTGCGCAGGGGCAGCGATTCGGCACCGGGTGGCGGCCGGTCCCCATCGAGTGCGGCCTTCATCGCCGCTTCGTCGCTGCCGGGGTGCTGGAGCACCAGCACGGGCCAGCCCCGGCTGGCCAGGGCATCGGCCAGCCAGGCCAGCTGGTCGGCCGTGCCCCCCAGGCCGGGCAGGAGCAGCAGCAGCGGTCGCCCCTCGGCCTCGGCGGCCGCCGCCGGGCTCCAGAGGGCCAGGGGCAGGGGATCCGGGCGGTGGGGCACCGTCAGCAGCAGGCGCCGGGGCTGCTGGGGTGAGCGCCGGCTGAAGGCCAGGGCACCGTGGCGACGCACCGGCAATCCGAGGCGGGGCAGCGACTGGAAAGCCCGGGTCTGACGATCGAGCTCCCGGCGCCACCGCTGGCCCATCAGCAGCAGGCCGTCCAGCTGGAGCGTGATCACCGGCAGGGGCAGATCGCGCAGCAGCTCAAGGGTGGTCACCTCGCCATGGCGCTCCAGGCTGCGCCGCAGGGTGCGCTGCAGCAAGGCGGCGGTGTTGCTGCCATCGGGGCCGGTCACCAGCGCCCCCACCTCCGCCAGCATCCGTTCCCCGGCCCAGCTGCTCAGCAGCTGCTGCCCGAAGCTGCGGTCGCGCAGCAGGGGGGCCCGCAGAAAGCTGCGCAGGGTGCGGCGGGAGTCGGGCTCCAGCAGGTTGAGCCACAGGGCCACCTCGTCGTCAGCCTCACCCGGGCGGGACGACATGGCGGTCGGCGGGCTCTGGCGCAGGCTCCACGCCTCCAGCTGTCGCAGACTCAGCGGCAGGTCGAGCCCCCCCAGCCGCAGCTGCAGCAGGTCGGCGGCCCGGGCAGCCCCACCGGCTCCAGGGGCGCACACGGCCTGACCCACCAGCAGACTGGCGAGCAGAACCCGGAGGCGGCGAACTGGGAGGGGAACAGGCACAGGGGATCTCCCAGCCGGATTCCTGGTGGCACCAGTTTCCCGCGTCGTTGCGCCGTTTGGCAGCGGTTCGGCTGCTGGCGGCCCTGGGCGTGGGTGGAGTGCTCTATCTCACACCGATGGTGTTTCACCGGGCCGCCTTCGATGCCGGCGAGGTGACCCGGGGCGTGGCCCTGGCCGCCGCCGCCGGCACGGTCGGCCGGCTGGCGAGCGGCCTGCTGCTGGACCGGGGGCGGTCGTGCGGCCTGCCGGTGCTGCTGGCGGTGGTGGCCCAGCTGCTGGGCGATGGCCTGCTGCTCTCGGCCCACGACCCCGGCGGCTACATGGTGGGCCAGCTGCTGATGGGGCTGGCGATGGGGCTGTACTGGCCGGCGATCGAGCTGGCGGTGCCGCTCACCTGCCAGCCCCTGAGTTCGGGGCGGGCCTTCGCCCTCGTGCGCACGGCCGACGCCGTGGGCGTGGCGGGCGGAGCCCTGATCGGCGCCCTGCTGGCCGCCTCAGGCCAGCTGAGGGGCATCTATCCGGTCGACATGCTCTGCCTGGCCCTGATCGCCGGCCTGCTGGTGGGGCAGCCCCTGCCGCGGCCCCAGCAGCGGCTTCGGGGTGGCGGCGGCAGCCGCTGGCGCTGGCTGCAACCGCTGCTGCCCCTGCTGGCGGTGACCCTGCTCGCCACCGCCATGCCGGCCCTGATGCAGAGCGCCCTGCCCCTCGATCTGGTAAGCGGCGGCCTGGCCCGGCCCGCCCTGGCGGAGAGTCTGGGAGCGCTGGTGATCGGCCTGCAGCTGGGCCTGCTGGTGCTGCTGCAGTGGCCGGTGGGGCGGCTGCTGGCCCGGCGCCCCCTGCGGCAGGGGCTGGCCGTGAGCCTGCTGGCCTTCACCGCCGGCAACCTGTTGCTGGCGGGCTCGGCCCTGGTGCCCCACGGGCTGGCCCTGCTGCTGCTGGCCCAGCTGCCCCTCGCCCTGGGCCAGGCCGCCTTTCTGCCCACGGCCACCGAAGCGGTGGTGCGGCTCTGCCCGGAGGGTCACCAGGGGCTGGCCATGGCGCTGTTCTCCCAGTGCTTCGCGGTCAGTTCCCTGGCGGCGCCCCTGCTGGCAGGTGTGCTGCTCGACAGCCAGGGCCACGCCGTGGGGCTCTGGCTGACCATGGCACTCAGCTGCCTGGCGGGGCTGGCACCGGTGGGGGCGATCCGTCAGCCACCGGCGGCCGGGCCGGCCGGCGGCTGAGGCCGGTCGCCGCCCTGGTCGCGCCAGGCCTCCCTGGGCAGGGGTTCGGTGCCGTATTCCCAGTCGTCGTAATCGGGGTCGTTGCGGATCCGGCGGTGCAGTTCCTTCTGAACCTCAAAATTGTGCGGGTGGTCGGCGGGCAGGCCCCCCTCCACGGTGTCAGCGGCCGGATCGGGATTGGGACCGTGGGGATCAGAACCGCTCATCGCTGCCGCCTGGATCAGAACCCCATTCTGACCGATGCCCGTGGGTTGCCACCGTGCCGGTGCCGTCACACGTGGACTCACACGTGGTCTCACACATTGAACAGAAACTCCATCACATCCCCTTCCAGCACCACGTAGTCCTTGCCTTCACTGCGCAACCAGCCCCGGTTGCGGGCCTCCGCCAGGGAGCCGGCCTCCAGCAGCTGGCGCCAGCCGATGGTCTGGGCACGGATGAAGCCCCGTTCGAAATCGGTGTGGATCACGCCGGCGGCCTGGGGCGCGGTCATGCCGGCGCGGATCGTCCAGGCGCGGGTCTCCTTTTCGCCGGTGGTGAAATAGGTGCGCAGGCCCAGCAGGCCATAGGTGGCGCGGATCAGGCTCTGCAGACCGCCCTCCTCGGCCCCCAGGCCCGCCAGAAATTCGGCCCGCTCCTCTTCGGGCAGCTCGATCAGCTCGGCCTCCACCTGGGCGGAGATGCGCACGGCGGCGGCCCCCTCCCGCTCCGCCAGGGCCACCACGGCCTGGCTGTGGCCATTGCCATCGGCCAGGTCGTCTTCGTTCACATTGGTGGCGTAGATGATCGGCTTGGCGGTGAGCAACCCCAGGGGTCTCAGCAGGGCGGCCTCCTCGTCTCCCAGGCTGAGGGTGCGGGCGGCACCACCCTGCTCCAGCACCGTCTGGATCCGCTCGAGGGCACCGTCTTCCAGCTGGGCCTCCTTGCTGGTGCGCAGCTGCTTGCGGAGCCGCTCGCGCCGTTTCTCCACCTGGGCCAGGTCGGCCAGCGCCAGTTCCAGGTTGATCACCTCCGCGTCGCGCACCGGATCCACCTCGCCGGCGACATGGATCACGTCGTCGTCGTCGAAGCAGCGCACCACGTGCACGATCGCATCGACCTCACGGATGTTGGCCAGAAACTTGTTGCCCAGCCCCTCCCCCTGGCTGGCCCCCTTCACCAGACCGGCGATGTCGACGAACTCGACACGGGTGGGAATGATCTCCTTCGAACCGGACAGGTCGCTGAGCTGCTGGAGACGGGGATCGGGCACCGCCACCACACCGGTGTTGGGCTCGATGGTGCAGAAGGGAAAGTTGGCGGCCTGGGCCTGGGCATTGGCCACCAGGGCGTTGAACAGGGTCGACTTGCCCACGTTGGGCAGCCCGACGATTCCGGCTTTGAGCATGGGCCGAATCTAGGTGGCTCCCAGGACCGTCACGGACCGAACCACGGCGGCGCCGGCGACCGGCGAGACTGCCCCCAGAGCGTCCTAGGCCGATCACCACCCTGTCGCCCCTCAAGCCGGCCGGCAAACCCGGCCCCGACTCCAGCTCCGACGCGGTGCACCTCCCGGGGCCGGCACCCCGGCCTCCCCGGCGGCCGGGCCGCAGCCTGGGGCTGGCCCTGGCGGCCCTGGCCCTGGTGGGTGGCGTCGCTGTCTTCTGGCAGCTGCAGCGTGGACGCAGCACCAGGGATCTGACGCCCTACACCGTGGCCGCCCGTTCGGGCACCCTGCCGGGGGTGGTGACCGCCACCGGTGAGCTCGATGCCGTGCGGCGAGTGAATGTGAGTCCAAAGCGCCAGGGCCAGCTGGAGGAGCTCTACGTGGATGAGGGCGACATCGTGCGCCAGGGCCAGCCGATCGCCCGCATGGACAGCACCGACCTGCAGGACCGGCTGGCCGAACTGCAGGCGGCCGTGCGGTCGGCCGAGGCCGAACTGGAGCGCGCCCGCAGCGAACTGGAGCGCAACGCGCCCCTCTATCAGCAGAACGCCATCAGCCTCAACGACTTCAACCGCTTCCGCAGTGATTACGAGGTGAAGCGCATGACCGTGGTGGCCGCCCGCGAACGGCTGCAGGCCCGCCAGGTGGAGGCGGCCGACCTGATCGTGCGCGCCCCGTTCGATGGCCGGATCATCCAGCGCTATGCCCAGCCCGGCGCCTTCGTGACACCCACCACCACCGCATCGGCCACGGCCGGCGCCACCAGCTCCTCGATCGTGGAGCTGGCCAGCGGCCTGGAGGCGATCGCCCGCGTGCCGGAAGGCGATGTGGGCCGCCTGCGCCTGGGCATGCCCGCCGACATCCGGGTCGACGCCTATCCCGATCGCCGCTTCCCGGCCCGCATCCGCCAGATCGCGCCCCGCGCCATCAGGCAGAACAACGTGACATCTTTCGAGGTGAAGCTCTCACTGGTGCGGGCCACCCCGGAGCTGGCAATCGGCATGACCGCCGATGTGGACTTCAAGACCGGCAGCCTGCGGGCCGACACCCTGGTGCCCTCGGTGGCGATCGTGACCGAAAACGGCAAGCCAGGGGTGCTGGTGGTGGGCAAGAATCAGCAGCCCACCTTCCAGCCGGTGGAGCTGGGTGCCAGCAGCGGCCGCAACACCCAGATCCTCAGCGGCCTCAGGGCCGGCACGCCGATCTTCATCGACCTGCCGCCATGGGCAGAGAAGAAGGAGGATCGTTGAGCCGCTGGTCCAGAAAGGCCCGGGCCAGCTCCACGATCCGACCGCTGGCCCGGCCATCGCCGAATGGATTGTGGGCCCTGGCCATGGCGTCGTAGGCGGCGGCGTTCTCCAGCAGGTTGGCGGTTTCCGCCAGGATCGAGTCGGCATCGGTGCCGATCAGGCGGGCGGTGCCGGCCTGCACCGCCTCCGGCCGCTCGGTGGTGCGGCGCAGCACCAGCACCGGTTTGCCGAGGGCGGGGGCCTCCTCCTGGAGCCCGCCGGAATCGGTGAGCAGCAGGGTGCAGGCCCGCATCGCCGCCACCAGTTCGTCGTAGTCGAGGGGCTCCACCAGAAATGCCCGCGGATGGTCGCCCAGCAGGGCGCGCAGGGGCTCCCGCACGGTGGGGTTGCGGTGCAGGGGCAGCAGCAGGGCCGTGTCGGGAAAGCGATCCAGCACGGCGCGGAAGCCCCGGCCGATCTCCTGGAGCGGCTCGCCCCAGTTTTCGCGGCGGTGGACCGTGGCCAGGATCAGCCGCTGGCGCCCGGGATCGAGGCCGGGGATCGCCAGGGGGGCTGCCCGCTCGGCGCGCTGCAGCAGGGCATCGATCACCGTGTTGCCGGTCACCGCGATCCGGCCGATCACCCCCGAAGCCCGCAGGTTGGCAGCCGCCTGGTCGGTGGGGGCGAAGTGAAGCACCGTGATCTGCGACACCAGCCGCCGGTTGGCCTCCTCGGGGAAAGGATCAAAGAGGTTGTCGGTGCGCAGGCCCGCCTCCACATGGCCCACCGGGATCTGGGCGTAGAAGGCGGCCAGGGCACTGGCGAAAGCGGTGGTGGTATCGCCCTGCACCAGCACCAGGGCGGGTGGATGGTCGGCGAATTCCTGTTGCAGACCATCCAGCGTGGCGATCGTCACATGGGTGAGGGTCTGGTTGGGGGCCATCAGGGCCAGGTCATGGTCGGCCGTGAGCCCGAACAGGTCCATCACCTGGCTCACCATCTCCCGGTGCTGGCCGGTGAGCACGACCCGGGTGCGCAGGGCCGGCTCGGCCCGGAAGGCCAGGATCACCGGCGCCAGCTTGATCGCCTCCGGCCGCGTGCCCAGCACGATCGTGACGAGGGGGGCCTGGGTAGCGGAGGCGGACACACGGACGGTGCAGACAGCCGGATCCTAGGGAGACTGGGTGAACCGGACCCGCAGCACCCTCGCTCCCGAACACCCCATGGCCGAGCCCACCCTGCCGCTGCCGCCCTTCATGGCCCCCCGCCCGGTGGCACCCCCGCCGCCGATGCCACCGGCCATGGTGCCGCCTGCCGCTGCGCCGCCCGCCGCTATGCCGCCGGCAGGGGGGCCGGCGGCGACCGCCGCCCACCGGGCCGGCAGCCTGCCCGCAACCCTGCCCGCCAACCTGGAGGCCATCGTGCGGATCGCCCACGAGCAGGGCTTCTCCGATGTGCACCTCGGCGTGGGCGAAGAACCCCGCTATCGCGACCGGGGCGAGATCGTGGGCACCGGCTGGCCGGTGACCGACAGCACCACCTTCCGGTCGTGGCTGGCGGAGATGCTGAGCCCTGCCCAGGTGGACAGCTTCCGCCAGGAGAAGGAGCTGGACGGTGCCCATGCCTTCCCCTTCTCACGGGTGCGGATCAACCTGATGGAGACCTTCCGGGGGCCGGCGATGGTGCTGCGACTGATTCCGCAGACGATCCTGGGCCTGGAGCAGCTGGGGGCACCGCCGGTGTTCCGCGAGCTGGCGGCCCGGCCCAAGGGGATGATCCTGATCACGGGTCCCACCGGCTCCGGCAAGAGCACCACCCTGGCGGCGATCATCGACTGGATCAACCGCAACATGGGCCGCCACATCCTGACGATCGAGGATCCGGTCGAATTCGTGCATGAAAGTCGGCGCTCCCTGGTCCGCCACCGGGAGGTGGGCGAACACACCCACGAGTTTCACCGGGCCCTGCGGGCCGCCATGCGGGAAGACCCCGACGTGATCCTGATCGGTGAGATCCGCGACCGGGAAACCCTGGCAACGGCGATCGAAGCATCCCAGACCGGCCATCTGGTCTTCGGCACCCTGCACACGAACTCGGCGATCAAAACCGTGGAGCGGATCCTGGGCATGTTTCCCGCCGCCGACCAGGAGGCAATCCGGCGGGCCACCGCCGAAACCCTGCTGGCGGTCATCGCCCAGGGCCTGCTGCGCAGCACCGATGGCCGCCGGGTGGCATTCCACGACATTCTGGTGAACACCGATGCCTGCAAGGACTACATCATCAACGGCGATCTCGAGTCGATCGAGGAGATCATGAGCCGCAGTGCCTTCGACGGCATGCAGACAGCGAACCAGGCCCTGCTGGACCTGGTCAGCAGCGGCCGGGTGACGGCGGACGATGCCCTGGCCCAGAGCCTGAAGCCCAACGAACTGGCCCAGGCCCTGCGGGGGCGCACCTGAAGATCGCCAGCAGGCAGGACCGGCTCAGGCGTGGGATGCCAGGCGCGCAATCAACAGCACCGTGAGCCCCACGGACAGGCCCAGCATGGCCAGGCGGCCGTTCCAGATCTCAGCCTGAGGTGTGAAGCCCCGCCGCCAGGCGTTCAACTCCTCCTGGGAGACGGGCTCGGGACACTGGTCCGCCGGGGCCATGGCCGGAAGGTGGAAGGTGTCAGATCTTAAGAGCATTAAAAGCACGCCTGCGTTTCGTAAAGCCGATCCGCCTGCTCCAGCGGCAGGCGGGCGGCCACCGCCAGGTCGATCGGGCTGCGACCGCCAACCATGAACCGCTGCTCCGCCGCCAGGGCGATCATGGCGGCATTGTCGGTGCACCAGGCCAGGGGGGCCAGCCGCCACTGCAGCCCCTGGGCGGCGCAGCGGGCCTCCAACAGGCTGCGCAGACGCCGGTTGGCCGCCACACCGCCCACCAGCACCAGGGTGGCCAGCCCCTGGTCGAGGGCACAGCGGCAGCTGCGCTCCACCAGCACCTCCGCCACCACCTGCTCGAAGCTGGCCGCCAGATCGGCCAGGGGCAGGGGCGCGGCCGGATCGGCGGCCCGACAGGCCTGCACCTGGCGCAGCATCGCCGTCTTGAGGCCGCTGAAGCTGAAGTCGTAGAGGTGGAAGCCGCCCTCCGGCAGGGACACCCGCCCCTTGGGCAACCGGAAGGCCGCGGGGTCCCCGCCCCGCGCTGCGGCCTGGATCGCCGGCCCGCCCGGATAGCCCAGCTCCAGCAGCCGGGCCACCTTGTCGAAGCATTCGCCGGCGGCATCATCGCGGCTGCGGCCCAGGCGCCGATAGATCCCCGGTCCATCGACCCGCACGAGCTCGGTGTGGCCGCCGCTCACCAGCAGCACCAGGTGGGGGCCCTCCGGCAGGGAATCCCCCAACCGGGCCGAACTGAGGTGCCCCTCGAGGTGGTGGATCCCCAGGAAGGGGAGGCCGTGGAGCCGGGCCAGGGTGCGGGCGGTCACGGACGCCACCAGCAGGGCCCCCACCAGGCCTGGCGCCACCGTGGCCGCCACGGCATCGAGCTGGCCCATGGCCAGACCGCTCTCCGCCAGCACCCGTTCGATCAGACCGGGCAGGGCCTCCACATGGCGCCTGGAGGCGATCTCCGGCACCACGCCTCCCCAGCGGGCATGCTCCTCCACCTGGGAGGCCACGGCGCTGGCCAGCACGGACCCATCGCGCACGATCGCCGCCGCCGACTCGTCACAACTTGTTTCGAGGCCGAGAACGGTGGCCATCGGGTCCGGGGCCCTCCCCTACTGTCCGGCAGTGACATCCTGCCCCGCGGCTCGCCCCATGCGGCATTTCCTCCGTTCGCTCTTCGCGGTCTGCCTCACCGCGGCTCTGATCTTCGGCTTCGCTCCGGCCGCCCGCGCCGAGATCGGCGGGCTCACCCCCTGCAGCGAAAGCGCCCGCTTCCAGCAGCGCGCCGCCGGCGCCACCACCGACCAGGCCAAGGCCCGCTTCGCCATGTACAGCCAGGCCCTCTGCGGCGCTGATGGCCTGCCCCACCTGATCACCGACGGCCGCTTCAGCCACGCCGGTGATTTCACCATCCCCGGCATCGCCTTCCTCTACATCGCCGGCTGCATCGGCTGGGCCGGCCGCAGCTACCTGATCGCCGTGCGCAGCCGCAAGGATGCCACCATGCACGAGATTCAGATCGATGTGCCGCTGGCCTTCAAGTGCACCCTCGGGTCCGCCACCTGGCCCCTGGCCGCCTTCAAGGAACTGGCCAGTGGTCAGCTCACCGAGTCCGACTCCAAGGTGACGGTCTCTCCCCGCTGAGACCTCCGGACTTCACCCCCATTCCAACCTGTCAAGACCCATGAAGAAGTTCCTCACCACCGCACCGGTGTTCGCCACCATCTGGTTTGTGCTGACGGCCGGAATCATGATCGAATTCAACCGTTTCTACCCAGATCTGCTGTTCCATCCCCTCTGAACCCTGAGCCCTCAGGATCCAGCCAGCGGCAGCCCTGCGGGGCTGCTTTTTTGTTGTCTCGGCGCCCATCCGTCGGGGCCGGATTCCGCAGGCAGATCATGGTTCGTGCTCGCCGACGTCAACGGCGGCAGCCACGGGGGCGGGATCGCTGAGCCCCATCAGGCCCTCCAGCTCCTGCAGGGCCCGCTCCAGGTTGTCGTTGACCAGCACCGCATCGAATTCGCCGGCGGCGGCCACTTCGACCCGGGCCCGTTGCAGACGCCGCTCAATCGCCCCGGCGCTGTCGGTGCCACGGGCGCGGATGCGGCGCTCCAGCTCCTCGAAGGAGGGCGGGGCCACGAACAGCTGGTGGGCCGCCGGAAAGCTGCGGCGCACCTGGCGGGCGCCCTCCAGCTCAATCTCCAGCAGCACGGGCCGGTCCATGGCCAGCTGCCGCTCCACCGGATCCCGCGGGGTGCCGTAGAGGTTGCCGGCGAACTCGGCCCACTCCAGCAGCCCGCCATCGGCGACCCGGGCCTCGAAATCGGCCCGCTCCAGAAAGAAATACTGGCGGCCGTGCTCCTCTCCCGCCCGGGGAGCACGGGTGGTGGCGGAGACCGACAGCCAGATGGCCGGATGGCGCTCCAGCAGGCGATTCACCAGGGTGCCCTTGCCCACGCCGCTCGGGCCGGTGATCACCGTGAGACGGGCGCTGGATCCGGGAACAGCGGTGGAGACCGACGGGGGCTGCATGCGGTGGTGCGGCGACTCAGGGGGAGCCGCTGCAGAGTAGGAACCCCAGACGATGCCGTACCGGGTCCATGGCCGCGATCCAGCCCCTCGATGCCACCGGCCTGCTGGCCGTGCTGGCGGAGCTGCGGCCGGCGCTGGTGCCCAGCCGTTTCGAGAAGGCCCAGCAGAGCGATGGGCGCACCCTGCAGATCGGCCTGCGGGGCCTCGAGGGCAGCAGCTGGCTCGAGCTGAGCTGGCTGGCGGAGGCCCCCCGGCTGCTGGCGATTCCGCCGCCGCCCCGCCAGGGGGATGGCAGCACCCTGGCCCGCCAGCTGCAGCACGGCCTGCGGGGCCTGGCCCTGGTGGCGATCGACCAGCCTGGCCGCTGGGAGCGGATCGTGGAGCTGGCCTTCGCCGCCCGGCCGGGCGATCCGGTGCAACGGAGCCTGGTGCTGGAACTGATGGGCCGCCACAGCAACCTGTTTCTGCTGGATGACCAGCGGCGCGTGATCACCCTGGGCCACCAGGTGCGGGCCGGCCAGTCGCGGGTGCGGCCGATCGGCACCGGCGACCCGTGGCAGCCGCCGCCGGCCGCCGCCGGCGAACCACCGGTCGCCAGCGAAGCCGCCACGCTCTGGCGCCAGCGGCTCAGCCTGGTGCCCCTGCCCCTGCGGCAGGCGCTGATGGGCGCCTACCAGGGCATCAGCCCCACCCTGGCCGGCCAGCTGTGCGCGGGCATCGCGGCCGTTGATCAGCCCGTGGGCGAGCTCAGCGAGGCCCAGTGGCAGGCCCTGGCGCAGCGTTGGCAGGCCTGGCTGGCAGCGGTGGACCAGGGCGACTTCCACTTCCGCAGCGAGGGCGGCACGGCCTGGCGCTGCTGGGGCCCGCCCACCCCGGCCGCGCCGCCCACACAGGCCACACCGGCCGATCCGCTCCAGCTCAACCACCAGCTGGCGGCCTACTACCGGGGGCTGCTGCAGGAGCGGGATCAGCAGCGGTTGCGCACCCGGCTGGAGCAGCGCCTGCGGGCCGCCCTGGAACGGGAGCAGGGGCAGGAGGCCCGGCAGCAGCAGTTGCTGGCCGCAACGGCAGGCAGTGAGGCGCTGCAGCAGCAGGCCGATGCCCTGCTCTGCCGGCCCGACCCTGGCCGGGCGGGGATCGACGAGGCCCAGACGCTCTATCGCCGGGCCCGCAAGCTGCGGCGGTCGGTGGCGGCCATCAGCCCGCGACTGGAGGGGCACCGGCAGCGGATTGCCGCCCTCGAGACCAGCCTCACCTTTCTGGAACAGGCGGATCCGGGCGACCTCAGCGATCTGGAACAGGACCTGGTGGAGCTGCTGGATCGGGAGGGCCCCTGCGACCACCGGCGGCAGCGGCCACGCCGCCGGCCCGGAGGCAGCCCGCCGCCCAGCCCGCTGGAACTGCGCACCGCCGCCGGACTGCGGTTGCAGGTGGGCCGCAACCACCGCCAGAACGAATGGATCAGCCTGCGCCAGGCCCGCCGGGGCGACCTCTG
Organism: Synechococcaceae cyanobacterium; assembly: GCA_046313055.1. Classification (GTDB taxonomy): domain Bacteria; phylum Cyanobacteriota; class Cyanobacteriia; order PCC-6307; family Cyanobiaceae; genus Cyanobium. The sequence goes on from JBKDDA010000013.1 coordinate 35,408, forward strand.
GTTCCATGCCCAGGAGCTGCCGGGCAGCCACGTGGTACTCAAGGCCTCCGAGGCGGTGGCCGGCGATGACGACCTGGCGGCGGCGGCCGACCTGGCGGCCCATTTCAGCCGCGGCCGGGGCAACGGCCGCGTGCCGGTGGTGATGGTGGCCACCGACGAGCTGCAGCGCATACCCGGCAGTGCGCCCGGCACCGTGCGCCACCGGGGCGGCGATCTGCTGTGGGGCCAGCCGGCGCGGGCCCTGGCGCTGCTGTCAGGCCGCCAGGGCGATACCGTCCAGCCATGAGCGACGCCCAGCCCAGCCCGCTGCCGCCGCCGCCGCCGATCCGGGTGCCCCAGCCCCCCGGCGACGCCGACGCGAGCCACCCCCTCGACGACTATCCGGCCGAGGTGGAGATGACCCTCACCGACCACCTGGAGGAACTGCGCTGGCGGCTGCTGCGCAGCCTGCTGGCGGTGGTGCTGGGGGCGGGGGCCTGCCTGCTGGCGGTGCGGCCCCTGGTGCGGCTGCTGGAGCTGCCGGCCAGCGGCATCCGTTTTCTGCAGCTGGCACCGGGCGAATTTCTGTTCGTGTCGCTCAAGGTGGCCGGCTACGCCGGTCTGGTGCTGGCGCTGCCCTACGTGCTGTGGGAAGGGCTGGCCTTCGTGCTGCCGGGGCTCACGCGGCGCGAGCGGCGGCTGGTGGCTCCGGCGGTGGCCGGGTCAAGCGTGCTGTTTCTGCTGGGCCTGGCCTTCGCCTGGTGGGCCCTGGTGCCGGCGGCCCTGCGGTTTCTGATCAGCTACGGCGCCGATGTGGTGGAGCCGCTCTGGTCGATCGAGCGCTACCTCGATTTCGTGCTGCTGCTGATGGTGGCCACCGCCCTGGCCTTCCAGCTGCCTGTGCTGCAGTTGATTCTCGGAGCCCTGGGGCTGGTGCGATCCGGGTCCATGCTGCGGGCCTGGCGGCTGGTGGTGCTGGCCAGCGCCGTGGCCGGCGCCGTGCTCACCCCCTCCACCGATCCGGTCACCATGCTGCTGCTCAGCGGGGCGATCAGCGGCCTGTACCTGCTCGGGGTGGGCCTGGTGGCCATGGCGGAGCGGCTGCGCCCCACCGATTGACCCAGACCCGGGACCCGGGCTGGCAGGCGATCAGAGCACAAATTCGCTGGCCCGCCCCCCCCGCACCTCGATGGGCAGCGAGAGGGCCTTGCCCAGCCGGGGGCGGTCGCGCACGCTGGCCAGCCACTGGCGCACGTCCTGGGCGGCACCCAGGTCATTGAGGGCTCCCGCCAACTCCTCCAGGTGGTCGGCATAGGCCTCGGCGCTGAGGGGGAAGGACTGCTGCTCCAGGTGGCCCCACATCACATGCAGATAGAGCCTGCCGCGGCGCTGCACCAGCTGCAGGTGGTAGGAGGCCTGCCAGCGCTCACGCAGCAGCGTCACCAGTTCGGTGCCGGAAAGCGGGGATGACGACATCGCGACAGCTTGTTGCGGGCCGGCGGGAGCGGCCGGGGCACCGCAGCGGTGGGGGAGGGGCAAGGCCCATAATGGGCCCCACGTTTGGCCGGTGACACCGGAACGTTCACCATGACCCAGGCTTCGGTGCCCAATGCGCTGAACGATGTGCCCGGAATGGGCCGTCGGCAGTTCATGAACCTGCTGACCTTCGGGTCGCTCACCGGCGTGGCGCTCGGTGCGCTGTATCCGGTGGTGAATTATTTCATCCCCCCCCGGGCCGCCGGCTCCGGCGGTGGCACGACCGCCAAGGATGAGCTCGGCAACACTGTGACCGCCAGCGGCTGGCTCAGCAGCCACCGCGAAGGCGACGTGAACCTGGTGCAGGGCCTCAAGGGTGACCCCACCTACCTGTTGGTGGAGGGGCCCGATGCCATCGGCAGCTACGGCATCAACGCCATCTGCACCCACCTCGGCTGCGTGGTGCCCTGGAACGCCGCCGCCAACAAGTTCATGTGCCCCTGCCATGGCTCCCAGTACGACGCCACCGGCAAGGTGGTGCGGGGACCGGCCCCCCTCTCCCTGGCCCTGGCCCACGTCTCCGTGGACAACGACACGGTGTTCCTGAGCCAGTGGACGGAAACCGATTTCCGCACCGGCGACAAGCCCTGGTGGGCCTGACCTGCTCCCGCCGTTTCTCCCCGCCCCGTCCGCATCCGTCGCCAGCCCGTTCATGCGTCGCTCCCTCTCCTTCCTGTTCGGCAGCCTGCTGAGCCTCTCGGTGCTCCTGGTGGGCGCAAGCCCGTCCTGGGCCTATCCCTTCTGGGCCCAGCAGAACTACGCCAGCCCCCGCGAAGCCACCGGCAAGATCGTCTGCGCCAACTGCCACCTGGCCAAGAAACTCACCCGCGTGGAGGTGCCCCAGGCCGTGTTCCCCGACACGGTGTTCAAGGCGGAGGTCAAGATCCCCTACGACGCCAGCGTTCAGCAGGTCTCGGGTGATGGCAGCCCCACCGGCCTGAACGTGGGGGCGGTGGTGATGCTGCCCGACGGCTTCACCCTGGCTCCCCAGGATCGCCTGAGCGACGAGCTCAAGGAAGAGACCGCCGGCATCTACTACACCCAGTATTCGGAAGACCAGCCCAACATTCTGCTGGTGGGTCCGATCCCCGGTGATCAGCACCAGACGATCGTGTTCCCCGTGCTGGCTCCCGATCCGGCCAACGATTCGAGCATCCACTTCGGCAAATACCAGCTGCATGTGGGCGGCAACCGCGGCCGCGGCCAGGTGTATCCCACCGGTGAGAAGAGCAACAACGGCGTGTTCACGGCCTCCGCTGCCGGCACCGTGAGTGCGATCACCTCCGACGAGAAGGGCGGCAGCGTGGTCGAGATCACCACCGCCGACGGCAGCGTCAGCGAGACCGTGCCTGCCGGCCCCACGGTGATCGTGGCCGTGGGCGATGAGCTGGCCGCCGGCGCACCGCTCACCAACGACCCCAACGTGGGCGGCTTCGGCCAGGTGGACGCCGAGGTGGTGCTGCAGAACCCCGTGCGCATCTACGGCATGCTGGCCTTCTTCGCCGCCGTGACCCTGGCCCAGATCATGCTGGTGCTCAAGAAGCGCCAGGTGGAGAAAGTCCAGGCCGCCGAGGGCATCGTCTGATCGCCCTGACCCAGGCCCCAGCCGCCATGGCGCTGGCCGTGTTCCAGTCACCGGGCCCCCTCATCGAACTGGGGCCCTTCACGCTGCGGTGGTACGGCCTGCTGATTGCCAGCGCCGTGCTGCTCGGTCTGATGCTGTCGATGAGACTGGCCCGCCAGCGGGGCCTCGACCCGGGCCTTGTGGCCGATCTGCTGCCCGTGCTGGTGCTCGGTGCGGTGCTGGGGGCGCGGATCTACTACGTGGCCTTCGAATGGCGCCAGTACCGCAACAACTGGGCCGAGGCGCTGGCCATCTGGCATGGGGGCATCGCCATCCATGGCGCCCTGATCGGCGGCACCCTGGCCACCGTGCTCTTCTGCCGCTGGCGGCGCCAGCGCTTCTGGCCCCTGCTCGATGTGCTGGTGCCGGCGGTGGCCCTGGGCCAGGCGATCGGCCGCTGGGGCAACTTCTTCAATTCCGAGGCGTTCGGGCGGCCCACCGACCTGCCCTGGAAACTGACGATTCCGTTCAGCCAACGGCCAGCGGCCTTTCTCGATCAGAGCACCTTTCACCCCACATTCCTCTACGAATCGATCTGGAACCTCGGGGTCTGCGCCCTGCTGCTGGGCCTGTTGCGCCTGGCCAGCCGGGGCCGCATCCGCCTGGCCGATGGCAGCCTGGCCTGCGTGTATCTGATGGCCTACAGCAGCGGCCGGGTGTGGATCGAGGGCCTGCGGCTCGATCCCCTCTGCCTCGGAGGGCAACCACCCTTCTGCGCCGGTGGCCTGCGCATGGCCCAGCTGGTGAGCCTGCTGCTGATCGGCCTCGGCGGGCTGGGGCTGTGGTGGCTCCATGGCCGCAGCCGTTCCCTGCCCGATCCCGCCCTGCGAACCGACCCATGAGCCAACCTGTCTGGATTGTGGGGGCCGGCCCCGGCGCCCCCGACCTGCTCACCCTGCGGGCGGCCCGACTGCTGGAGCAGGCGGAGGTGCTGGTCTGGACCGATTCGTTGATCCAGCCCTCCATCGCCGAGCTGGCCCCGGCCGGTTGCGAGCGGATCCGCACCAGCACCCTCACCCTCGAGCAGGTGATGGCCGTGGTGGTGGAGCGGGCCCGGGCCGGCAAACGGGTGGTGCGCCTGCACGATGGCGATCCCTGCCTCTACGGCGCCCTGGCGGAGCAGATCTGCCGGCTGGCCGATGCAGGCCTGGCGGTGGAGGTGGTGCCAGGCCTGAGCGCTTACCAGGCCACCGCCGCCGCCCTGCAGCAGGAGCTCACCATCCCCGGCCTGGTGCAGACGATCGTGCTCAGCCGTGCCGGCGGCCGCACCGGCGTGCCGGAGCGGGAATCCCTGGAGCGGCTGGCGGCCCTGCGGGCCTCCCTCTGCCTCTACCTCAGCGCCCGCCATGTGCGGGAGGTGCAGGAGCAGCTGCTGCTCCACTACCCGGCCGACACGCCGGTGGCGATCGGCCATCGGGTGAGCTGGCCTGACCAGTGGCTCACGGTGGTGCCGTTGGATCAGATGGCCAGCACCAGCGAGGAACGGGGCCTGATCCGCACCACGCTCTATGTGGTGAGCCCGGCCCTGGCCGCACCGACCGACGCCCGCTCGCGGCTCTATTCCGCCAGCCACAACCACCTGTTTCGCGGCGGCGCCTGAGGGCTCAGCCCGCAGTGACCGGGGCCCCCCCCTGCCGGAACCACTCCTCGAGCCGGTCGGCAATGGCGGCGGCAATCGCCGGCTTGCCTTCCACCCGCTGCTCGCCGGCGCGGCTCACCAGCCAGGCGGTCTGCTGGCTGCCACGGGTCTCCGCACCGCGGTTGGCCACCACCAGCGGGTAACGATCCAGGCGGGCCCGGGCCAGGGCCAGCAGCTGCTCCAGCTCCGCCTGCTCTTCGTACTTGAAGGCCACGATCGGCAGCTGGGGTGCCCGGGCCCGCAGCTCGTCGATCACCTTGGCGGTGGGCTCGAACTCAAGGCTGAGCGCCGGCTGGCCGCTGGCGATCTTGCCCGCCACCGGCCGGCGGGGCCGGTAGTCGGCCACGCCGGCCGAACAGACAGCCGCCGCCAGCTCCGGCGCCAGGGCCAGCAGCCGTTCGCGGTACTGGTCGTAGCTGCTGATCGGCGTGAAGGGCATCCAGGCAGGCGGGGCCGCCGAACCCTCGCCCAGCAGCAGCTCCACCTCCGCCCCCCGCAGCAGCAGGTCCTCGGCCAGGGCGATCGCCAGCCGGCCGCTGAAGCGGTTGACCAGCCGCCGCACGCCATCGATGGCCACCGGCGTGGGGCCGCCGGTCACCAGCACCCGGCGGCCCCGCAGGGGGCCGCCGGCCAGCGCCCGAGCCACCACCGCCACGATCAGCTCGCCGTCGGGCAGGTTGTGCTTGCCATAGGCATCCCGGGGGGCGATGACATCCACCCCCAGCTCCGCCAGGCGCCGCACATTGGCCTCCAGCACGGTGGTGTGCAAGGAGCCATGCAGGGTGGGGGCCACCAGAATGCGGGTCTGGCCGCGCTCCAGCCGACCCAGGGCCGCCGCCAGCGCCGCGGTCACCACCGTGTCGGCGATGCCGGCGGCGAGCTTGGCGATCGTGTTGGCGGTGGCCGGCGCCACCAGCCAGGCGTCAAACGGCCCATCATCGGCGAGGTGTTCGGCCCGCCAGCTGAGGCGGCTCACCAGGGGCCGGCAGGTGGCCCACTCCAGGGCCTGACGACCCACATAGCGCAGGGATTCCGGGCTGCAGAAAGCCGTGACCTCCGCACCACGGCGCCGCAGGGCCCGGGCCAGGTCGGGGGTGCGGTAGGCGGCGATGCCACCGCAGACGACCAGGGCAATGCGCCGGCCGAGCAGATGATCCGACCGGAGCGGCACCTCGTGGTCGCCGATCGGCTCAGATGAGGGCGGTCGCCGATCCCAGGGGGTGAGACTCATGGCCGCGCCGACACCGGTGTGCCGTGCAGCTCCCGCTCCAGCCGCTGTTGATCCACCCGGCAGCCCAGCTGACCGGCAATCAGCGCCAGGTCGCGCTCGGCATTGCCCAGGCAGCAGGTGCCCCCCGGCGAAGGGGTGACATTGAAGATCAGGCCGGGCCGGGCCGGAATGCTCACCTCCCCCAGCAGCAGGCGCCGCTGCCGCCGATCAATCAGCTGGGGCCGCACACCGCCGTAGCCCTCGGCAAAGCGCAGGTCCTCCAGCCGCAACCCCGGCACGATCTTGCGCGCATCCTGCAGGAACAGGCGCCGCCGCAACCAGGGCACTTCAAAGAGCAGGTTGCGCACCAGGTAATTGCGGATGTCCGCCACCGTCAGCAACTGCCAGAACACCGCCAGCACCGCCAGGTCAAGGCGCAGCACCCGCAGGAACTCCCAGAAGGAACTCCAGCGGCGGCGCTCCAGCAGGGGCAGCACCAGGGCCGTGGGTCCGAAGCGGGTGAGGCCGGGGGCCCGCACGTCGGGATCGCCGTGAATGGCCGCAAACGGCAGGCGGTCGTTCTGCACTGTGTACACCTTGCCCCGCAGCAGATCGGGGGTGAAGTAGAAGCTGCCGGCCACCGGCAGGCAGGAATAGTCGAGACCATGGCCCAGTTGCTGGGCCATCAGCAGGCTGTGGGCACCGGCGTTGACCACCACCTGACGAGCGTGGATCCGCAGACCGTCGCCGTCGCCCGTGGGGCGGCACTCAACCACGAAGCCCTCCTCCACCGGACAGATGCGCTGCACCTGGGTGCCCAGCCGCAGGTCGATGGAGCGGCTGCCGCCGGCCACCTCCCGCCTGGCCTGGGCCACGAAGGACTGCGACAGGGCCTCGTAATCCACGGCGGTGGCCTCATCGCGGATGCCGATGGCGGCGATGGCATCGGCCCTCGGCGCACCATCCACCAGCGCCACGGCCGGTTCCCACTCGGCGATCAGCTCCTTCTCGAGCCACTGCATCGCCGGGAAATGGGGCGAGAAGCGGTCAAACCGCTCCCGCAGGCGACCGCATTCACCATCGCCCACCGCCAGCACCATCTTCTGGGTGTGGAACACACACCGCTGCCGTTCGTCAGGCTCCAGCAACTCGGCATAGCGGCCGATCATCTCGGCGGTGCGCCTGACGCTGAGGGCCTTCTCGAGGGTGTAGTTGGTCTCGATGTCGCCGCAGTGGATCGTCTGGCTGTTGCTGGTGGCCTTGGAATTGACCTGGGCCAGCTGGTCCTGCCGCTCCACCAGGGTGATGTGGCCCAGGTCGGTGTAGCGGGCCAGGGTGAACAGCAGGGCGGTGCCACAGACGCCACCACCCACGATCAGCACGTCGGTCCGGATCTCGCTCACCACCCTGGGGGCCCCTGGCAAACCCCCATGGTGGCCGATCGCCTCAGCCGGCGCCGCCACTCCAGAGCAACAGCACGGCACCGGCCAGCATCAGCGCCGCCGCCGGCAGCCGCAGCACCCCCAGCGGTTCCCCCAGCAGCAGCACGCCCACCCCGGCGCTGAAGAGGGTGCTGAGCCGCTTGATGGCGATCACATGCACCACCGCGGTGGAGCCGAGGGCCAGCATCTGGCACAGCATGCCGAGGCAACCGAGCAGGCCGTAGGCCACCAGCGCCGGCCAGCGGCCCGGCGGCGCCAGCCGTTCGCCCGCGGCCAGGGCCGGCAGCAGCAGCGGCAGGCCCACCACCAGGTTCAGACCGATCACCCACGGCAGCGGGCCGGAGGCCAGCACCCCCAGCTTGTCGATCCCGGCACCGAGCCCCCAGAGCAGGGCCACCAGCAGCATGGTGGGCGCCCCGGGCGCCGTGAGCAGGGCCAGGGGCGGCCCAGGCCGCCCCCCACCGGTGACAGCCAGCAGCAGGGCCCCGGCGGCCAGCAGCAGCACGCCCGATCCGGCCCTGGCCGTGGGCCATTCCCCCAGCAGCCAGGGGCCGATCCCCATCAGCACCAGGGGGGACAGGTTGATCAGGGGCACCACCAGGCTGAGGTCGCCCCGGGCCAGCGACCGGCCGTAACCCCAGAAGGCCACCCCGTTCACCAGGGCCGTGGCCAGCAGGGCTGGCCCCAGCTGGGGCCAGTGGACCGTGCCGGCGGCCATGGGCCACAGGGGCAGCAGCAGCCAGGCCGGCAGGGCCGCCAGCAGGCAGCCGGCCCCCATCACCAGCCGCACCGAACGGCCCTGCCCCTGCAGCAGGTGGCGCAGCAACAGGTCACGGCCGCATTCGCACAGGGCGGTGGCAAGGGCCAGCAGGGGCCAGGCGATCAGCACCGGCTGGCGGCGCCGGTGGGGTGGTGGTGTTTAATGGATGTGTCCGGCAAACGGCGCCCGTGGGGCGTGCGGGAGGCTGGATTCAGCGGGCGATTAGCACAGCGGTAGCGCACTTCCTTCACACGGAAGGGGTCACTGGTTCGAATCCAGTATCGCCCATGGTTTTGATCAGCCAGCGGTCGGGCGAATCGCCGCCGGCCGGGGGCACCGCCGGCGGCGCTGTGTAACGAAACCATGGCGCCGGTGGCGGCACCATGGCTAGAGCGGAGACAGATGAACCTGCCTGTCGCCATGGTCCCCGCCCTGAGCATCCCCTCCGCCCTGGTCGGAGTCATCGGCCTGATGGCCCTGGTGGCGCTGGCGCGGCTGCTGTTGCTGGCGGTCGGCCTGCTGGTGCTGCCGGGTCGGGCCGGGGGCCCGGTCGGCCGGCCGTTGCCCCCCGACATGCCCGACGAAGCACTGCTGGATCTGATGGCCCTGGGCTGAGCGGGGTCAGGCCAGCCGCAGCTGGGCGCCGTAGGGCCCGGAGCCGGTGGCGCAGGCCGCGCCGCAATGGCAGCCGAGGCTGATGGCCTCGGCATCGCTCCAGCCGGCCGCCAGGCCGGCGGTCACCCCCGCCGCGAAGCTGTCACCACAGCCGTAGGCATCAACCGGAAGCCGCTCCAGCACCGGAGCCGCAAAACGCCCCCCGGGCTCGGCCAGCCCACCCCGCGCCCCCTCGGTGGCCAGTCGCAGCCGGGGCGGAGGCATCAGGGCGTGGGGTGGCACCGCTTCGCCCGGATCCAGGCCACTGCCGATCAGGGCATCGAGCACCACCCCGGAGCGCTGCAGTTCCGCCAGCCGCAGCCTGGGGGTGGCCGCCAGCACCCGGCTGCAGCGCGCCAGCCGCAGGGCGGCGGCATCGCAGGCGGTGGCGAACACCCCGTCGCAACCGGCAAGGCTCGACCAGGGCAGGCCATCGGCCGCCAGCGGGGCAAGCCGCTCGCCGATCACCGTGATCGTGCGTTCACCGGTGCCATCCTGAAAGCTCAGGGCCCGCCGGGTCGGCGCCTCCCGCCAGGCCACCTGCAGGTCAAGCCCCAGGGCCGTGAGTCGTTCAACGCACCGCTCGCCGATGGCATCACGACCCAGGGCGGTGAAGAACGGCACCCGCCGGCCGGTGAGCCGGGCCAGCTGCACGGCCGCCACGGCCCCACCACCGGCCGGCTCCTCCTGGAAGCCAGCGGCATGGGTGATGGTGCCGGGCTCCGGCAGGTGCTCCACGGCAATGAAGCTCACCATCTCCACATGACCCACCACCGCCAGCCGCAGGGGCGGCAGCGGCGGCAGCCGGTCCAGGGGCAGCAGCGGAATGGCGGCTGAGGTCACGGCTGGCTGGCAAACCCGGAACGCTGCATCAGCATGGGGCAGCTGCGTCGCCACGGTGCTGAGTCCTTCCCGCGGGCCGGAACGGCTGGTGCGGATCGGCCAATGGGCCATCGCCCTGCTGTTCGCCTACTTTCTGATCCAGGTGGGTGGCAGCCTGATCGCCGACCTGCCCCAGCTGGGTCGACCGCCGCAGCGGGAGCGCTTTCTCGATCAGGCCGCCCTCAACAGGCTTGAGGCCGATCTCCAGCCCCTGGAGACCGAGCGGGGCAACCTCGGCGCCCGGCAGGCCGGCCTGGAACAACGGCAGACCCAGGCCCGCGAGGCCTACGCCCGGGAGCAGCGCAGTTTCGAGACCTGGCGTGCCGCCCGTGCGGTGACCGAGCAGGGCAACCAGAACCCGGAGGTGCTGGAACGGGCCCGCCGGCTCGACCGCCAGCTGGAGAGCCAGCGCCAGCTCAGCGCCGAGGCCCGCCAGCTTGAGGAACGGCGCCAGGCCCTGGAGCGCCGCATCGCCCCCCTGGTGCAGCAACGGACCCGGCTGCAGCAGCAGGCCGATCGGGCCCTGGCGGCGGCACGGCAGCGGCAGGTGTGGACCGCCTTCCTGATCCGCCTCGGCTTCGTGCTGCCGCTGCTGGGCCTGGCGATCCACCTGTTCCGCCGCCACCGCGGCGGCGACCAGTGGCCGTTCGTGTGGGGCTTCCTGCTGTTCGCCCTGTTCGCCTTCTTCGTGGAGCTGGTGCCCTACCTGCCTAGCTTCGGGGCCTACATCCGCTACGGCATGGGGGCCCTGCTCACCTTTCTCGGGGGGCGGGCACTGATGCGCTGGCTGCAGGCCTACGTGGCCCGCCAGCAGCACGAACAGCAGGCCCCCCAGGAGGAGCGGCAGCTGCGGATCCGCTACGAGAAGGCGCTGCAATCCCTGGGCCAGCGCCAGTGTCCGGGCTGCGAGCGCCAGCTGGCCACCGCCGACGCCCCCCTGCCCGATTTCTGCATGCACTGCGGCCTGCCGATCCAGGCCGACTGCCAAGCCTGTGGCCACCATCACCTGACCTTCTTTCCCTTCTGTCCCGCCTGCGGTGCCGCACGCCACGGCTGAGGCCGACGGCCCGAAGGTTCATGCCGGACAGTCGGGCCCCGTCGGCCCGCCAACCATGGGACCAGCGTTGCTGAGCGCCCCATGCTTCCGGACCCCGCCGCCGCTGCCCTGCCGCGGCCGCCCTCGCCGGTGGCGATCGTGCGCGAGCTGATCCCCCCCGAGCAGCTGCGGCGCCTCAACGAACGCCGCGATGGGCCAGGCCTGCGCCAGCTGGGCCTGCACGGGGCGGTGATCGCCGTGGGGGCCCTGGCCTGGGGAGCCGCCGGCCTCAACCCGCTGCTGCGGCTGGCCGGGCTGCTGCTGCTGGGTGCGGGGCTGGCCTTCGGCTTCTGCGCCATGCACGAGGCCGGCCACGGCACGGCCTTCCGCAGCCGCTGGCTCAACGACGGGGTGGCCTGGTGGGCGGGGGTGCTGAGCTTCTACAACGCCGATTTCTACCGCCGCCACCACCAGTGGCACCACCGCTACACCCACCTGCCGGGCCTGGATCCCGAGCTGGAGGACCCCCCGCCCCATGACCGGACCAGCTACCTGCTGGAAATCAGCGGCATCCTCTGTTGGATCGGCAAGCTCCGGGGCCATGGCCTGCTGGCGCTCCACCGCGATTTCCTGGCGGACCCGGGGGGCCTGGCCATGGCCGCCGGCGGCGACCTGTGAGCGATCGGGAGTTCCGGCTCGGCCGGTTTCAGTTCGCCTGCGGCTCCAGCCTCAGCGATGCCCGCATCAGCTATCGGGTGCACGGCCAGCTGGCGGCCGATCGCTCCAACCTGGTGCTCTACCCCAGCTCCTACGGCGCCTGGCCCGACGACCTCAGCTGGGTGGTGGGGCCGATCCTCGACCCGGCCCGCTGGTGCGTGGTGCAGGTGAGTCAGTTCGGCGGCGGCCGCTCCAGCAGCCCCTCCAACAGCACCATGGGGTTGGCGGAGCAGGGCTGGTGCATCAGCCATGCCGACAACGTGCACGCCCAGCAGCGGCTGCTGCAGGACGTGTTCGGTGTGGAGGCACCCGCACTGATCTACGGCTGGTCCATGGGGGCCCAGCAGGCCTATCACTGGGGCGTGCTGGAACCGGAGCGCTGCCGCCGCCTGTTCTGCCTGTGCGGCACGGCCCGCACCACGCCCCACAACCGGCTGTTTCTGCTGAGCCTGCGCCAGGCACTCACCGCCGATCCGGCCTGGACCGGCAGCGGCTTCGCGGCCACCCCGGAACGGGGCCTGCGCACCTTCGCCCTGATCTACGCCAGCTGGGCCGCCAGCCAGCCCCACTACCGCGACCTGGATCTGGCGGCCCTGGGGTTCACCGGCGTGGATGAGCTGGTGGAGCAGCGCTGGCTGCCGCTCTACCGGCGCCATGATCCCCACGACCTGGTGGCCATGCTCGACACCTGGCTGGGCTGCGATGTGGCCGCCGCCGCCGGCTGCGGCGCCGACCTGGCCGCGGCCCTCGGGCGGATCCGGGCCCGCACCAGCGTGATCGCCGGCAGCCACGACCTTTACTTCACCAGCGAAGACTGCCGCGCCGAGGCGGCGCTGATCCCGGGCGCCCGCTTCGCAACGCTTCCCTCAACCCTGGGGCACCGGGCCGGCAACCCGCGCGACAACCCGGTGGAGCAGCACTGGATCCGCCGGGCCGTGGAGGAGTTGATGGCCACCTGAGCCCCGGCACCTCCGGCCCCACCCCCTCGCCGGCCCCTGTCCACCCGTGCGCCGCAGGCGCTGGCGACCCTGGCGGCCAATGGGGTGCTGCGGGCGGCCCTCGGAGAGGCCCCATGCCAGGCCTATGCCAGCCGGCTGGGCGACTGGCTCCGCAGCAAGGGGGAGGCCGCTGGACCCGCCTGAGGGCTGCCGGCCCTTCAGGTCTGGCGACGCCAGAGGGCGAGGCCACCGCCCCGGCCCCTGGCCGCCAGCCAGGGGCCGGCGGGGTCGTCACCCCGGGCGATCAGGGCGAAGAACGGCAACCGGGGCGGGAGAGCGAGGGGCAGGGCCAGGCGCAGCAGGCTGAAACCCGCCAGGCGCAGCTGCAGCCGCTCAAAGCGGAACAGCAGCAGGGGCCTGCTGCCCTGCAGCCAACCATGGCCATCGAACCGCAGCTCCAGGGCCCCCAGGCTCACCCGATTGGCCACTGCCAGGCCGGGCGGGCCCAGGGTGGGCGGCCAGGGAGCGGCGGTGGCGGGGGCAGGCCCGATCTCCAGGCAGGCGTCCAGGCCGCGCAGCAGGGCCGAAGCCAGGGGCTGGGGCCGGCGCCCGGCCCGGGGCCAGACCGCCTCCAGACGCCAGCGACCCGGCAGCTGGTCGGCGGCGATGCCACTGCCGGCGCGGCGGGCCGCCAGCTCCAGCGCCAGCAGCATGGCCTGGTCGGGCGGCTGCTGCGGTTCGGCAGCACGGCAATCGGGCAAGCGGTCGCCGGCGGCACAGATTTCACCATCGTCGCTGCGACAGGTTTGATCGTCTTTTCCAGTGCCTTCAACCATGTGGACCTGCGCCTACCGCAATGACAGCACCCGCATGGTGATTCTCCGCTGCCTGGGAATGCCGGATTTCTTCCAGGAAAAGGTGCTGTTCCCGTTTGAAACCTGGAGTTTCGACTGCCCGGCCGGGAGCGAGGTGCAGGTGTGGAGCCACGAAGCCGGTGGCGCCGAACTGCAGGCCTGCCACCCGGCCGCCGAGCTGCGGGCCGACGGCCAGACCGGTGCGGCGCGGCCGGGCGAGAGCCTGGAGCGAACGTGCAGGGTTCCCGTGGGCAACCACTGACACCAGGGCCCGGGAGCGCTCCGCCAGGCCGCACCATGGGGAAGCCTCTTCATAAGTCTTCATGGTCGGCTCGCCGCGGGGAACCTCCGGTCTGCAGTCCCTCTCGATCAGCAGGCTGCGGGAGGTGGCCCGCAGCCTGCGAGTCCACCTTTTCAGCCGCCTGTCCCGTGCCGACCTGATCCGGGCCATCGCCCGCCGCTCGACCGGGGCGGTCACCCCACCGGCTGATCTGGAGGCCATGGCCGCTCCAGAGAGCATGGCTGCTCCAGAGCCCCAGCCGATTCCAGTGTCCGAGCCGTTGCCGGCACCGGACAGCTGGCTGCAGCTTGAGGCGATCGACAGCCCCTGGGTGCAACTCCGCTGGCAGCTCAGCCCAGCGGATGGTGAGCGGCTCCGCAGCGGAGGCGCCAGCCGGCTGTGCCTGCGGTTGGCTGACATCACCGACCGCGACGACCGGACGGTGCCCCAGACCCAGCTGGAGGCCGTGCCCGAGGGCGGCGTCAATCAGTGGCAGCTGGTGGTGCCCCTCCTGGGTCGCCTCTACCGGGCGGAGCTGGGCTTCCGCCGGGCCGATGATGGCCACTGGATTGCCCTGGCGGCGTCCGCGCCCCTGTGGCTGGCGGAGGCCGCCGAGGGACCGTCGGCCCCGCCGCCCGCCGCCGCCGATAGCCCGCAGGCCTTTCCGGTCGGCACCTGGATCCCCAGCGGCGTGCCGGCCATCCACGAGCGGGCCTACCAGGCAGCCACCGCCCTGCTGGGCCGGCGCCGCCGCAGCGGCGCTTCCGAGGAACTGCAGGAGCACGGGCTCGATCAGGCGGCCGGCGTCGCCGCCGGCCCCGGGGGCTTGAGCGACTCGGCGGCCGGCCTGTGGCCCTCCGGCCTCTGGGAGTCAGGCCGCCATGAATCCGGCAGCGGCGGCGTGCCGAACCGCGTCCGCAGCTTCTGGCTGGTGGCTGACGCCGAACTGATCGTGTATGGCGCCACCGACCCGGCAGCCAGCCTCAGCATCGGCGAAGAGTCGGTGGCCCTGTCGGCCGAGGGCACCTTCCAGAGGCGGGTGCCCTTCGCCGATGGGGAGCAGCTGTGGCCGATCGCAGCGGTGGCGGCCGATGGCGAGCAGCGCCGCTCCATCACCCTGAGCTTTGAACGCCGCACGCCCCGGGCCCGGGTGAACACGGCGGCCGAAGCCCAGCCGGAGTGGTTCTGAGGGCGCGGCACAGCGCGATCCCCCTTGCGCCTTCCGGATAATGAATCAGATTCTTACCAGGTGACGGTGCCCCGTTCCTCAGCCCTGTCCGACCCGGGGTCGGAAGCCCTGAGGCTCCTGGGCAGGCAGCTGGCGATGGGCCGCCTTCAGGCCGGGCTGGATCTGGCCGATCTGGCCGACCGGCTGCACCTCGGCCATGAACAGCTGCTGGCCCTGGAGGAGGGGGATGGGGAGCGGCTGCCGGAGCCGGTGTTCGTGGTGGCCATGGCCCGAAGGGTGGCCGGCGTGCTCGCCATCCCGATCGAGGAACCCCTGAACGCGTTCAAGCTGGCCGTTGCTGCCGAGCATGAGCCCCGCTCCTCTCCCCTGCCGGCCGCCAGGGGCACCCAGCCATCCCGCTCCTGGCGGCGCTGGTTGAAGGTCAGCTTCGGCCTCAGCACACCCTGAGCTCGAGGCCGGTGGCTTCGGCCACCACGGGGGCACAGGAGCGCAGGCTCCAGCGCTCGAGGCTGAGATCCACCGGCTCGCCGCCTTGCACCATCGGCTGAAGGGCCACGCTGAAGCCGGCCGGAGCGCCCGCCGGCCCGGGTTCGGCCCTGAGGATGAGGGCGGCGATCACCGGCAGGGGCCGGCGGTCGAGCGCGGCCGCCAGCCTCAGCAGCAGGGCCATTGAACTCACGGTGCGGCGCGGATCGCGCCCCTCGATCAGCTGCCACGATTCATGGCGCTTCTTCGGCAGACTCCGCCGGTGATACCGGGCAATGGCCGCCACCATCAGGTGTTCGCTCTGGGAATAGCCCAGCAGTTCTCCGTGGCGGATCAGGTACCAGGTGTGCTTGTGATAAGCGCTGCTGTTGATGAAGGTGCCACAGGTGTGCAGCTGGGCCGCGGCCCACAGCAGGCTCCGGCCCTCGCCGTGATCGTCGTGCAGAAGCCCGCGGCTCTGGTCATAGAGGCTCAGGGCATGGGCGGCCACCCGTTCGGCCCGCTCCCCGTCCACGCCGTAGTTGCGGGCCAGGTGCAGCACCGTGCGCTGACGGATCGAGCTCTGGAAGGCGAAGCGGTCACTCAGCAGGTCATTGCGCAGCATCCAGTCCACGATCAGCCCCTCCCGCAGGGCCCGTTCGCAGATCACCAGCTCGCGAACCCCAAGCATGGCCATCGCGGTCTGGAGGATCAGGGCACCGGGCACGAGAATGTCGGCCCGGCGTTCGTTGATGCCCGCCAGGGTGCGGCGCTGCTCCGGCGTGAGGGCCAGCAGGCGGCTGATCAGCTGGTCGATGCGCTCCCGGCTGAGGCGATAACCCTGGAGCCGCAGCGGCGGCCGGCCGTCTTCGGCGGCGGCCAGGGAAGCCAGGGCCATGGCCGTACCGCTGGTGCCCACCATCACCGGCGGCCGGCCGGCCGGCATGGCACGTTTCACCTCGGCCACCGCCGGATCCAGGGCCCCCTGGATGTAGGCCCGCAGAAAACGGCAGCGATCAGGGGGCAGGGGATCCTGCTGGCCAAACTCCCGCTGCAGCCGCACCGCACCGATGCGGGTGCTGGTGAGGGCATGGGCATCGTTGCCGTCGGCCAGCACCAGTTCGGTGGAGCCACCGCCGATGTCGAGGATCAGGTGGGGCTGGTCACCGAAGGGCATGGCCGACAGCACCCCCAGGTAGATGAGCCGTGCCTCCTCCGGACCGCTCACCAGATCCACCTCCAGACCCAGCTGCTCATGCAGGGCCTGGATGAACTGCTGGCCGTTGGGCGCCTCCCGCACCGCGCTGGTGGCGGCCGTCACGATCTGCTCCACCCCATGGCTGGCGGCCAGCTCCCGGCAGTGGCGCAGGGTGAGGAAGGCCCGCTCGATGGCCTCGGCAGTGAGGTTGCCGGTGTCGGGATCCCGCTCCCCCAGGCGGGTGGTGGCCTTTTCGGCGCTGTCGATGCTGAAGGTGTGCAGGTGCGGATCGATGGCCGCGATCACCAGGTGGATCGAATTGGTGCCGATGTCGATGGCGGCCACCCGCCGGCGGCGCTCGGCCGGCTCCGGTGGGGTGCGTCCTGCGGCAGCAGGGCTGGAAACCATGGCGGGCAGGCCGCGGGCGGCGCCACTTTGCCACCGCCGGCGCGGCGCCGCCGCAGCGGGGCGCCCCTGCGGGCCACGGACCCTAGGGTGCCGTGAGTGCACGCTTGGCAATGGTCTGGCTGGAACTGCTGCGTTGGCATCGGCCCAGCGGCCGGCTGATCCTGCTGATTCCGGCAGGCTGGGCCCTGTGGCTGGGGCCAGCGGCGCCACCGGCGGCTCCGCTTGTGGCCCTGATGCTGCTGGGGGGCCTGGCGGTCAGCGGTGCCGGCTGCATCGTCAACGACCTGTGGGACCGCCGCATTGACCCGCAGGTGGAACGCACCCGCCATCGCCCCCTGGCCGATGGCCGGGTGGGGGTGGGCGGAGCGGTGCTGCTGCTGCTGGCCTGCCTGGTGGTGGCGCTGGAGGTGGTGCTGGCCCTGCCGCTCAGCGGCCGGGACCTCTGCCTGGTGCTCGCCCTGGCGGCCCTGCCGCTGGTGCTGCTCTATCCCTCGGCCAAGCGATGGTTCGCCTGGCCCCAGGCGGTGCTGGCACTCTGCTGGGGCTTCGCCGTGCTGATCCCCTGGGCCGCCGCCAACGGCAACCTGGCGGGCGGCTGGCCCCTGCTGCTCGCCTGGATCGCCACCGTGGTCTGGACCTTCGGGTTCGACACCGTATATGCGATGAGCGACCGCGACGACGATCTCAAGGTGGGGGTGCGCAGCAGCGCCCTCAGCCTGGGGGACCAGGCTCCCCTGGCGGTGGCAGCCTGCTACGCGGTGGCGGCCGTGGCCCTGGCCCTGGCGGCGGCACTGCAGGGGCTGGGCTGGCCGTTCTGGCCCCTCTGGGCCCTGGCAGGCCTGGGCATGCTGCGGGAGGCCCGGCTGATCATGGGCCCCGATCCACCGCGCTCGATCTATGGCCGCCACTTCGGCCGCCAGGTGAAACTGGGGGCCCTGCTGCTACTGGCCCTGGTGCTGGGGGTGGCCCTGCGCTGACACCATCCCAGCCACCGTTATGGACCATTTCGCCGTCTGCCAGCCGCCCCCCCCGCCCCTGCGTCGGGGCGACCGGGTACGGCTGGTGGCGGCCAGTTCAGCCCTCGACAATGCCACCAGTCTGCTGGCCGGCATCGCCCTGCTGGAGGACTGGGGCCTGGTGGTGACCAGCGATGCGGCCGACCTGGTGCAGCGCCGCTGGGGATACCTGGCGGGCTCCGACGGGCAACGCCGCAGCGACCTGCAGGAGGGGGAGGCGGAGCTGCATGTCTGCGTGCGGGGCGGCTGGGGGGCCGCCCGCCTGCTGGAGACCCCACTGGCCCAGCCGGCGGGCTGGCTGCTCGGCTTCTCAGATGTCACCTCCCTGCTCTGGCAACGGCTGGCCGTGGGCCTGGGCGGAGGCGTGCATGGCCCGCTGCTCACCACGCTGGCGGCCGAACCGGCCTGGAGCCAGCAGCGGCTGCGGGCCCTGCTGTTCGGTGAACCGCTGCCGCCCCTCCAGGGGGTGGGTTGGGGCGGAGGCCGCGGCAGCGGTCCCCTGCTGGTGGCCAACCTCACCGTGGCCACCCACCTGCTCGGCACACCGCACCTGCCGGCCCTGGATGGGGCGGTGCTGATTCTGGAAGACGTGGGCGAAGCCCCCTACCGGATCGAGCGGATGCTCACCCACTGGCGGCTGTGCGGCGCGCTGCAGCGGCTCGCCGGCATCGGCTTCGGCAGCTTCAGCGGCTGCGAGGAGGCCGACCGGCGGGCGGAGGAACCGGCGGAACAGCGCTTCAGCCTGGAGCAGGTGCTGCGGGAGCGCACCGCAGGGCTGGGAATCCCGCTGGTGGCCGATCTGCCTGTGGGCCACGGCTGCGTGAACGCTGCCCTGCCCCTGGGGGTGGGAGCCGTGCTCGACGGCGATCGCGGAACACTGGCTCTTTTCCCCTGACGTATCAGCCCAACCCTCGGTAGAAAGGAAGAATGAAGCACCCCTTCCGCCACCTGCCGCCCCTGGCACTGGCCCTTGCCCTGGTCGGCGGCCCGCTGCTGCCGGCCGTCCTGCTGCAGGGCTGCCAGCGGCGGCAGGCGGAACCGCCGCCGAGCAGCGCCGCGCGGCGGGTGTCGGCCCTGGGGCGGCTTGAGCCCGAAACCAAGATCCGCAAGGTGTCGGTGTCGAGCTCCCTCAGTGGCGACCGGATCCAGGAGATCCTGGTGGAGGAGAACCAGTGGGTGAAGAAGGGCCAGCCCCTGGCGATTCTCAACAGCTTCGGCAGCCTCAAGGCTTCCCTGCAGGAGGCCGATGAGCTGGTGGCGCTGCAGCGCGACAAGCTGGCCCAGGTGAAGGCCGGCGCCAAGGAGGGTGAGATCCGGGCCCAGGCCTACAAGGTGCAGAGCCTGGAGCGCGAACTGGCCGGCGAAAAGCTCTCCCAGGACCAGACCGTGGCCAGCAAGCGCTCCCAGATGCAGGAGGCCCGCACCGAAGCCAGGCGCTACGAGATGCTGTACAACAACGGCGGCGCTTCGGAGCTGCAGCGCGACCGGTACCGCACCCGCGCCGAAACCACCCAGGCCGAACTCAACGAAGCGATCGAGAGCCGGGCCACCACCCTGCGCAAGCTGGAATCGGACATCGCCGGCGCCCGCCAGACCCTGGAGCAGATCAAGGAGGTGCGGCCGGTGGATCTGGCGGCAGCCGAGAGCGAACTGCGCAAGGCGGTGGCCGCCCGCGACCGGGCCCGCCAGGAGTTTGATTTCGCCACCGTGCGGGCCCCCCAGGACGGACGGATCCTCAAGATCGTGTCGCGCCCGGGCGACAAGGTGGGCGACGACGGCCTGCTGGAGATGGCCGACACCAGCCAGATGATCGTGACGGCGGAGGTGTACCAGACCGACATGGGCCGCATCCGCCAGGGTCTGGGGGCCACGATCAGCGCCGACGGCATCGACGGCAGCCTGCGGGGCACGGTGTATCAGGTGGTGCCCCAGGTGCAGCGGCAGTCGATCTTTGCCGGTGAACCGGGGGAGAATCAGGACCAGCGGGTGTTTGAAGTGAAACTGCGGCTTGATCCCAAGGTGCTGAAGAGCACACGGATCGGCTATGCCTCCAATCTGCAGGTGAATGTGATCTTCGATCCCCTGCCGGCGTCGCCAACCCCATGAACAGTCGCCTGCGTCAGTGGACGAAGCGCACGCCGGTCGCCTGGCTGCAGCTGACCAACAATCCGGTGAAGATGCTGATCGGTGTGGCCGGCGTTGGCTTCTCCAACCTGCTGATGTTCTTTCAGCTGGGCCTGGTGGATGCCATGTACAACAGCCAGCGCAAACCGATCTACCGACTGGAAGCGGATCTGGTGATGGTCAGCAGCCGCTACAGCAACCTCGGAGCCATGCAGAATTTTCAGCGCAGCCGCCTGTATCAGGTGCTGGGGGTGGAGGGAGTGGAGCACGTCTCGCCCCTGCGGCTGGCGCGGGCGAACTGGATCACGCCAGCCACCCGTAAGTCATTTGATGTGTATGTCTATGGCGTGAATCTAGCACTGCCTTCACTCAACTTTCCCGAACTCGAATCCGAACGGAGCCGGCTGCAGCCCCTGGGCAATACCCTGTTTGATCGCAATTCCAAGAAACAATATGGTGAAGTGGCCGCCGGCGTGGCGGCCTCCGGACTCTTTCCGGTGGAAGTGAATGGTCTGCAGACCCGGGTGATCGGCACCTTCGCGATGGGTTCCACCTTTGCTGCCGATGCCAACCTGATCACCGGCGAAGGCACATTTCTCTATCTGTTCCCCAAGGTGGATCCTCGCCGGATCGAGCTCGGCCTGATCAGGCTGCGGCCGGGGGCTTCCAGCCAGCGGGTGAAACGGGAGATGGCGGCAATCCTGGGCCAGCGCGATGTGCAGGTGATCACCCGCGATGAGCTGGCGGACCTCGAACTCTCCTACTGGCAACGCAACTCGTCGGTGGGCTTCATCTTCTCGCTTGGCGTGCTGGTCGGCTTCATTGTGGGCAGCATCATCGTGTATCAAATTCTCTACGGTGATGTCATGAATTCCCTGCCTCAATACGCCACGCTCAAAGCCATGGGCTATCGGGATCCCTATGTGATCTCAATCGTGATACAGCAATCGGCACTGCTGGCCGTGATCGGCTTCATCCCCGGTCTGCTGCTGTCGGCGGGCCTGTATCAGCTGCTGGCCACAGTCACCAAGCTCACAATCTTTATGACCCTCAACCGGGCCCTGCTGGTGCTGTTCCTCACATTCGTGATGTGCGTGGGCTCCGGCACCCTGGCCACCCGCAAACTGGTGGAACTGGATCCGGCCGATATCTTCTGATCCCATGACCTCCGCGACCTCCAGCACGGCAACGGGCAGCGACCAACCGGTGATTTCGCTGAGTCATGTGAACCACTGGTTCGGCAGTGGCGAAGACCGCAAACATGCCCTCAAGGACATCAGCCTCGACATCCACCCCGGTGAGATCGTGATCTGCACCGGCCCCTCGGGCTCCGGCAAGACCACCCTGCTCACCATGCTGGGGGGCCTGCGCTCCTGCCAGGACGGCAGCCTCAGGATCCTGGGCCAGGAACTGCACGGGGCCAGCAAGGAACAGCTGGCCGAGCTGCGCCTCAACGTGGGCTTCATCTTTCAGGCCCACAACCTGATGATGTTTCTCAACGCCCGCCGCAACGTGCGCCTGGCCCTGGAACTGCATGACCGCTACCTCGACCAGGACATGGACGCCCTGGCGGAAGCGATGCTGACCCGCGTGGGCCTGGCCGACCGGGTGAACTACATGCCCGCCAATCTGTCCGGCGGCCAGCGGCAGCGGGTGGCTATCGCCCGGGCCATGGTGAGCGGCCCCAAGATCCTGCTGGGCGATGAACCCACCGCCGCCCTCGACAAGGAATCAGGGCGCGCCGTGGTCGCCATGATGCAGGAGATGGCCGAACGCGACAGGACCACGATCATCATGGTCACCCATGACAACAAAATCCTCGATGTGGCCGACCGGATCATCATCGTGGACGACGGCAGACTGGCCACCCAGGAGCAGCAGGAGGCCTTCGTGCGCCGGATGCGCGAGCCCGGCTGACGCGCCGCCGGTCAGGCGCGAGGCACCGTGTTGGCCGGCCCCTCCCGGTTCACCTGGAACAGGGGCGACAGAATCTCCACTTCCGCCGCGGCGAAGCTGTCCTGGATCGCCCCCAGCAGATCCGAGAGCGTTTCCCGGTAGGTGAGCGGATCGGCCACCGCCGCATTGAGCTCATAGGTGATGTGGCAGTCGTTCAGGGAGGTCTGCAGCACGCGGGCTGGCGGCTGGTTCACGAGACCGGGGGTGCGGTCGGCGGCCGCCAGCAGCAGGGCATGCACCTGCCGCCAGGGCACGTCGTAGCCGATGGTCACGGTGGTGGCCAGGGCCACCGGCCGGGCGATCTCCCGCCCCGGCAGGCTGTAGTTGCGCACGGAGGCGGCGATCACGCTGGCGTTGGGAATGCTGACCAGCTCATCGAGGGGAGTCTGGATGCGGGTCACCAGCAGCGACTGGTCCACGACCACCCCCACCACACCGTTGATCTCCACCCGGTCACCCTCGCGAAAGGCCCGCGTGTAGATCAGCATCAGGCCGCTGATCACGTTGCTGGCGGCGGCGCTCGAACCCAGGGCCGCCAGCACCCCCAGAAAAATGCCCGCCCCCTGGAAGGCCTGGCTGCGGGAGCCGGGAATGTACGGCCAGGCCGTGACCAGCCCCGCCGCCAGCAGCAACAGCGCCACGATGCGGGCCGTGGGCCGGCCCCACTCCGGGTAGAAACCCGGCACCTGCAGCCGACCCCGGGCCAGGGCGGTGAACCAGGCATTGCTGACCCGGATCGCCAGGGCGGTGAGGCTGAGGATCAGGGCCACCGCCAGCAGGGCGGGAATGGCGTTGACCAGCCCCTGCAGCAGCCGTCCGGCCAGGGCCAGCAACTGGGCCCGCAGACCTTCGGCGATCGCCTGGGTGGGGGGAAAGAACCCCAGCAGCAGCGGGATCAGCAGGTAGCTGGCCAGCAGCAGCAGGCCCCAGTGGCCGAGCTGGCGGATGAACTGGGCCCCATCCCGCAGCTGGCGGGCATCGAGCCACTGACTGCCGCCGAAGCGCAACCCCTGCGGCCACCAGCGACCGCTGGCCCCATCGATGGCGCGGGCCAGACGGCGGTTGAGCCGCCGCTGAAGGTGCCACCACAGGCCATAGGCCAGCAGCACCAGCAGGGCCAGAGCCGTGCCCACCAGCCAGCTCTCCAGGCGATGGCTGCTGCGGTACTGGCGGATGGCGCCGCGCAACTGGTCGCGGTAACGCAGCGCCAGCTCCTGGGAACTGAGGCCGAAGGCGGCCGCCGCCCGGTCATCCACCGCCAGCAGGGGCGCAAACCGCTTCGGCTCCCGCAGCCCCACCAACACATAGGGCGGGTCGTCCTGAACGGCGAACTGCTCCGGGTCGATGGCGTGGTTGTCGGCCAGCTCGCGCAGCTTCTGGGAACCGCGCCGGGCCAGCCCCGCCGGCGACTGGGCACCATGGGCCACCCGGATCTCCAGCACCTGGCGGCCCTCCAGCGTGATCCAGGCGGGAGCCTCGGCACTGGCCACCGCACCCGCACCCGCAGCCGCACCCGCCAGCAGCGGCAACGGCAACAGCAGCGCTGTCAACAGCAGCGCCGTCAACAGCTGTGGCCAGGGCAGCGCCCGCAGCCGCAACGGCCCCGAGGCGGGCAGACGGCCCGGACCGGCTCCCCCGCGGTTCCCCATCCCAGGCTGATGAACGTGCGACCCGCGTTCTAGCCCGGCTCAGCCCAGCTGACCACGGCTGCCGAGCACCGCCTCGGCAATCACCAGATCCACCGGCGTGGTCACCTTGATGTTGGACGACGGCGCCTCCAGCACGGTCACCGGCCGCCCCAGACGCTCGTACAGGGCCGCATCGTCGGTCACGCTCCAGCCGGCGGCGGTGGCCTGCCGATGGGCTGCACGGAGCTCGGCCACGGCAAAGCCCTGGGGCGTCTGGGCAGCCCAGAGGCCGCTGCGATCAGGGGTGGCGGTGATGCGACCGGCGCCATCCACCTGCTTGATCGTGTCGGTGACCGGCGTGGCGGCGATGATGCCGCCGCCCGCCGCCATGGCCACCCGCAGGGCCTGGGCGCACTCCGCCAGCAGGGCCGGCTCCACCAGGCAGCGGGCACCGTCGTGGATCAGCACCGCCTCGGCCCCTGCGGGCAGGGCATCCAGCCCCCGGCTCACCGACTCCTGGCGGCTGTCGCCGCCGAGGATCCACTGCACCGGCCGCCGGGGCCGGGCCTCGCGCACTATGGCGGCGATGGCGGCCCCATCGGTCTCCTGGCCGATCAGGCCGATCCAGGTGATCGCCGGACAGGCCAGGGCCGCCTCCAGGGTCCAGGCCAGCACCGGCCGGCCGGCGAGGGGCAGCAGCAGCTTGTTGCGGTCGGCCCCCATGCGGCGGCCGCTGCCGGCGGCGGCGATCAGCAAATGCACAAGCAAGCCCTCCGTTTGAACGGAACGGTTCAGACCTGATCCATACAATCAGGCCAACAGACCCCCCTCGGGTCCCATCCGCTGCTGCCCGATGCGTGCGCTGTTCCTGATTCCGGGCGATGCGGTGAGCCAGCTGCAGAGCCTGCCGGCGGTGGCGGCCTGCGCCGACCAGCTGGGATTTGCCATGCAGGTGGCCTGCGCTCCGGAGGTGGCCGGGGTCTGGAAGCTGCTGGCCAGCGTGGAGAAGGTGCTGCCCTTCAGCTTCGAGAAGGCAACCCTGGCCGACTGGACCAACCTGCTGGGGTGCGTGCGCGAGCCCGATTTCCAGGCCTGCATCAATCTGGCCCGCGGTCGCCAGGTGGACCTGATGCTCTCCATGAGCCACATCCCCAACCGGATCGCCGCCGGCGGCTTCTCCGCCACCACCACCGTGACCCCCACCGCCGGCGGCTGGCCGGCCCAGGCCCTGGAGGCGTACCTGCGGCCGATCGGTGTGGGCCTGAATGCCGCTGCCTACCGGCTGCAGCTGCCGGCACGGTCGCTGGAGCAGGCGGCCGCCGGCCTGCCGGCGGGGGAGGGGCCCCTGCTGCTGCTGGCAGCGGCCGGCGGCGCCGGCGACTGGCCGGCCGAGCAGTGGCACGCCCTGCCGGAGCGGATCCGGCAGCGGCTCAGCGGCCTGCGCCACCGGCTGCTGCCAGCCGCCGGCGCCGCCGGCACGCTTGAGCGGGCGGCCCTGGTGGCTTCGGCCGATGTGGTGCTGGCCAGCGACCCGCTGACGGTGGAACTGGCCCTGCTGTGCGGCGTGCCCCTGGTGGCGCTGGGCCGCACCGGCGACAGCCTGCCGACCCGGGATGGGGTGAGCGGCGTGGGAGAGGCGGACCGCCTGGCGGCCCTCGACCTCGACACGGTGCTCCAGGCCCTGGGCCTGGGCTGAGGAAGCAGCATGCTGCGGCCGGCAACCTCCAGCGGCGGCCGCCGAAGGCGCCCCCCCGCCGGCCGTTCCCGCCACCCGTGGCTGGCACCGGTGCTGCTGCTGGTGGCAGTGGTGAATCTCACAGCCGTGGGCTATCGCATCACCGAAGGCTGGGACTGGGGCGACTGCTACTGGATGGTGGCGATCACCATCCCCGGCATCGGCTACGGAGAAGTGGAACCCCTCTCCGCCGCCGGCCGGCTGGTCACCGTGTTCTCGATCTTCGGCGGGCTGGCCGTGCTGCAGCTGGCCCTGCAGCGGCTGGTGCTGCTCTCCGAAACGGGCTATTTCCGCAGCAACCGCCAACATCGTTACCTCCGCTGGATCCAGACCATGCATGACCATGTGATCGTGTGCGGTTACGGCCGCATCGGCCGCGAGATCGCCGGGCAGCTGATGCGGGAGCAGGTGCCGCTGCTGGTGCTGGAGCTGGATCCGGACCTGCAGGAGGCGGCCGAAGCCCGCGGCATCCCGGTGCTGCTGGCCGATGCCACCCGCGATGAGACCCTGCGCCAGGCGGGGATCCTGCGCTGCCGGAGCCTGGTGGCGGCCCTGTCGAGCGATGCCGCCAACCTCTACGTGGTGCTCAGCGCCCGCGGCATCGCCCCCAGCTGCCGGCTGATCGCCCGCTGCGACAACGAGGAGGCGGCCCGCAAGCTGCGCCAGGCGGGTGCCGACCAGGTGATCAGCCCCTACGTGGCCGGCGGCCGGGCCATGGCCAGCACCGCCCTGCGACCCCTGTCGGTGAGTTTTCTGGAGCTCCTGGCCGGGTCCGACTGCGAGGTGGAGGAATTTCAGCTCAGCGACGATCCCCGGCGACTGCGGGACCTCGACGGCCGATCCCTGGCCGATCTGGCGATCAAGGGGCGCACCGGGGTGCTGGTGCTGGCCATCAAGCAGCCTCCGCAACCGGAGCCGCCCACCACGTACCGGGGCGTGCGTCAGACGGTGGAGGGCGAACGGCTGATCGCCAACCCACCGGTGGAAACGCGCCTGGGGCCCGGCCAGCTGCTGGTGGTGATGGGCAGCCGTGACCAGCTCGCCCGGCTGCGGGAGCTGCTGGGCGATGCCGTGCAGGAGGAATGCGTGCTGCCGGCCTGAAACGGGCGGGGCCATACGATCGCCGCCTGCCGTGTGTCCCCCATGTCGAGCTCCGCACCCCTCTCCGGCCAGGTGGCCCTGGTCACCGGCGCCAGCCGGGGCATCGGCCGGGCGGTGGCCCTGGAGCTGGCGGCCGCCGGTGCCGAGGTGGTGGTCAACTACGCCAGCTCACCGGAAGCAGCCGATGGGGTGGTGGCAGCGATCGAAGCGGCGGGGGGACGGGCCTGGAGCCACCGGGCCGACGTGGGCAACGAGGAGCAGGTGGAGGCCATGGTGAAGGCGGTGCTGGAGCGCAGCGGCCGCCTCGACGTGCTGGTGAACAACGCCGGCATCACCCGCGACGGCCTGCTGATGCGCATGAAGACCGCCGACTGGCAGAGCGTGCTCAACCTCAACCTCACCGGCGTGTTTCTGTGCATCCGTGCCGTGAGCCGACCCATGCTCAAGGCCCGCAGCGGCCGCATCATCAACATCACCTCGGTGGTGGCGCTGATGGGCAATCCGGGCCAGGCCAACTACAGCGCCGCCAAGGCGGGCGTGGTGGGCCTCACCCGCAGCTGCGCCGCCGAATTCGCCAGCCGCGGTGTCACCGTGAACGCCGTGGCGCCGGGCTTCATCGCCACCGACATGACCCGCGACCTCAACGCCGAAGCGATCATCGAAGCCATACCCCTGGGGCGCATGGGCCAGCCGGAGGAGGTGGCCGGGGCCGTGCGCTTTCTGGCCGCCGATCCGGCCGGGGCCTACATGACCGGCCAGGTGCTGCAGGTCGACGGCGGCATGGTGATGCGCTGAGCGGCTCAGGGCCCGGGCCTCAGGGCTCCGGAGTGGCCGCGGGCCGGCCCAGTTCATCGCGCAACCGGCGGATGCGCTGCAGCAGCCGCAGCCGGCGGCTGCGGGCCGTGATCGTGAGAAACAGACGCACGGGCACGTACACCAGGGCCATCAATACCCCCAGGGCCGCGATCAGCAGGAACACCATGCCGTTGGCGGTGGAGGCCGGTCCCAGACCGGCATCGGCACCATGCTCCGCCAGATCCTCCAGGGCCTGGGTGAGGGTGCCGTTGACCGTGCCCGGGAGGCTTTCGGCGATCATGTGCGCATGCTGATGGGCCGAACTTAACGGCACCGGGGGGCCGGGGGATTCGGCTTTCCCCACCCCGCACCCCGCAGACCGGAAAGCCTGCGCTGTGGGAGCCTGAACCACCACACTCCAGCTTCGATACCGATGGCCAAGCTGATCCGCTTCGCCGACGCTTCCAGGGAATCCCTCGAAAAAGGCGTCAATGCTCTTGCGGATGCCGTGAAGGTGACGATCGGGCCCCGCGGCCGCAACGTGGTGCTCGAGAAGTCGTACGGCGCCCCCGACATCGTCAACGACGGGGTGACGATCGCCAAGGAGATCGAACTGGAGGATCCGTTCGAGAACCTGGGCGCAAAGCTGATGCAGCAGGTGGCATCCAAGACCAAGGATGAGGCCGGCGATGGCACCACCACCGCCACCGTGCTGGCCCAGGCCCTGGTGCATGAGGGCCTGCGCAACGTGGCGGCCGGATCCAGCCCGCTGGCGCTGCGCCGCGGCATGGAGAAGGCCACTGCCCATGTGGTGAACGGCCTGGCCGGGCGGGCCAGCAGCGTGGCCGGTGATGCCATCCGCCAGGTGGCCACGGTGAGTGCGGGCAACGATGAGGAAGTGGGCCGCATGGTGGCCGAGGCGATGGAGCGGGTGAGCGCCGACGGCGTGATCACGGTGGAGGAATCCAAATCACTGGCCACCGAACTGGAGGTGACCGAAGGCATGGCCTTCGACCGCGGCTACTGCTCCCCCTATTTCGTGACCGACCAGGACCGGCGCGAGTGCAGCTTCGAGAATCCCCTGCTGCTGCTCACCGACCGCAAGATCGGTGCCGTGGCCGATCTGGTGCCGGTGCTCGAGGCGGTCAGCCGCAGCGGCCGGCCGCTGGTGATCGTGGCCGAGGAGGTGGAAGGCGAGGCCCTGGCCACCCTGGTGGTGAACAAGACCCGCGGGGTGCTGCAGGTGGCGGCCGTGCGGGCACCGGGCTTCGGTGACCGCCGCAAGGCCATGCTCAACGACATCGCCGTTCTCACCGGCGGCACCGTGATCTCCGAAGACCGGGCCATGAGCCTGGAGAAGGCCAGCCTCGCCGATCTGGGCCAGGCCCAGCGGATCACGATCACCAAGGACGACACCACGATCGTGGCGGGCGAGGCCACCCGCACCGCCGTTCAGGAGCGGATCGGCGCCATCCGCCGCGAACTGGAGGCAACCGACTCCGACTACGACCGCGAGAAACTCCAGGAGCGGATCGCCAAGCTGGCTGGCGGTGTGGCCGTGATCAAGGTGGGAGCCCCCACCGAAACGGAGCTGCGCCACCGCAAGCTGCGGATCGAAGACGCCCTCAATGCCACCCGGGCGGCCGTGGAGGAGGGCATCGTGGCCGGCGGCGGCAGCACCCTGGTGCTGCTGGCCGAAGGGCTCGATGCCGTGGCGGCCTCCTGCCAGGGCGATGAGCGCACCGGTGTGGAGATCGTGCGGCGGGCGCTGCTGGCACCCCTGAGCCAGATCGCCGCCAATGCCGGCGTGGATGGTGCCGTGGTGACTGCCGAGGTGATCCGCCAGGGCAAGGGGTTCAATGCCCAGACCGGCGTCTATGAAGACCTGCTGGCGGCCGGCATCCTCGATGCCGCCAAGGTGGTGCGCCTGGCCCTTCAGGATGCGGTGTCGATCGCGGCGATGCTGCTGACCACCGAGGTGGTGATCGCCGACAAACCCGAGCCCGCCGCCCCCCCCGCCGGTGATGGCGGCATGGGTGGCATGGGCGGCATGGGCGGCATGGGCGGCATGGGCGGCATGGGCGGCATGGGCATGATGTGAACCCGCCGAGCCGCCGGCCCTCAGAGCATCCGCACCAGACGGGCGTGGATGCGACAGACCGTGAGGGCCTTCGGCGGTGGATTGCTGCAGAGCTTGCCCAGTTCCCGGTTCAGGGCCTGGATCTCTCCCATCGGCATGGCACTGAGGGGCAGGCTCAGCAGCACCAGGGCAAAGAAGCGACTGCCGTTCCCGATTTCACGCAAGAGGCCGGCCACCGGGTGGCCGCCCGGTGATGTCGTCTGCATGGGCCCTCCCTGGCATACGGAACCCCCCCATCCTGAACAGGCCAGTAGGACAGCCGTCCACCCCTACAAGAATTCTTGAGATTCGCCGGCCATCTCCCGCGCGTATGCAGCCACCTGCAGGTCCACGCCGGTGATCGCCGTGCCCACCACCACCGCATCGGCACCCTCCGCCAGGGCCCGCCCCGCCTGCTGGGGAGAGGCCACTCCCCCTTCGCTGATCAGCACCACATCGGCCGGCAGCTCCCGGCGCAGGGGAGCCAGCAGCTCCCAGCCCGGCGGCCGCAGGCCCGCCGTTGCCTCGGTGTAGCCATACAGGGTCGTGCCCACCCAGCGGCAGCCGAGCCGGGCCGCCATCAGCCCGTTGGCCACGCTGTCCACATCGGCCATCAGGGGAGCCCCCAGTTCAGCCGTGGCCCGCTCGATCAGGGAGGCCAGATCCTGGGCGGCCGGCCGGAGCCGCTCAGTGGCATCGATGGCCACCACATCGGCCCCGGCAGCCCAGACCGCCGCGATCTCCGCCCAGCCCGGGGTGATGTACACCGAACTGTCGGCATCGGTCCGTTTCCAGAGACCCACGATCAGGGCATCGGGGCAGCGCCGCCGCACGGCACCGATATGCTCCGGACTCTCCAGACGCACGCCGATGGCCCCGTTGCACAGGCTGGCCTCGGCCATGGCGGCGATCACGGACGGCTCGCGCAGGGGCGACCCGGGCGGCGCCTGCACCGACACGATCAGACCCCGGCTCAGGGCGGAGCGGTCAGGCAGGCGGGCGGTCATCAGGCGAGCTTGCGGTTGAGCAGGGGCCGGATCGCCAGAAACAGGGCGGCAGCCAGCAGCGCCAGGATCATCAGGCAGGCGCCGGCAGTGAGACTGCCATAGGGGGCGTGGAGCACCACCTGGCCCAGGGTCAGGTGGCCGGCATAGGCGGCTCGGATCGGTTCGATCGCCAGGGTGAGCGGATTGATCGCGGCCAGCCAGCCCAGCCAGCTGGGCATGAAACTGAGGGGTGCCAGCGCCGTGCTGGCGAACAGCAGGGGCAGATTGGCCACAAAGATCACCGCAATCAGCTCGATGTGGCCGGGCAGGGCAAAGGCCAGCCCCAGGCTCAGCGCCGTGGTGGCAAACACCAGCAGCAGCAGGGTGACCAGCACCAGTGCCAGCCCGGCAAGACCCGGCCAGCCGTAACCGAGGGCAGCGGCCGCGCCCATGATCGCCAGGCTCTGCACCAGGCTCATCACCGTGATGTAGAGCACCGAGGCCAGCACGATCGAGCTGCGGGAGCGCAGGGGCGCCACCAGCAGGCGGTTGAGGAAGCCGAACTCGCGGTCGAACATCACCGGCAGACCGGCATTGAGGGCGCCGCTGAAGGCTGTGAACACGATCACGCCCGCCCCCAGGAAACGCCCGTAGCTGATGCCGCCGGGCAGCAGCCCTTCGGGTGCATTGGCAAACAGGGCGCCGAACAGCACCAGCCAGATCAGGGGCTGGAGCACGCCGGCCACCAGGGTGGAGGGACGCCGGCGCAGCTGGACAAACAACCGGCGGGTGAGCGCCAGGGTTTCCTGGCTGATCTCGGCCAGGGCCGAAGGGCTGGACAATGGCGCCTCGGCGGCGGCCAGAGGGGGGGATGCGCTGGTCATCTGAGACGGGTCATCGAAACGGCGGAACAATCGGATCGCTGGGGGGCAGGGGCAGGCGCCGGGTCAACGCATGCTCTGTTGGCGCTCGGCTTTGGCATCGCGCTGGCCCGCCACCGCAAGCTCGGCATCCATCAGGGTGCGACCGGTGGCCTGGAGGTACACGTCGTCGAGGCTGGGGCGGCTCTGGGCCAGGGCGAACACGGGCAGCTGGGCCTCCCGCAGCTGCTGACGCAGCCGCTCCACCACGGCATCGCCATCCACCACCAGATTGAGCGAAAAACCCTGGGCCCGGTTCACCACCACCTGGCGCACACCCGGACAGGCCTGCAGCAGCCGCTGAACCCGCTCCGCCTCTTCGGCATCGCTGAACTCCCGGACACGCAGGGTGACCCGATCACCACCCAGGGCGGCCTTGAGCTCGGCCGGCGGGCCTTCGGCGATCACCCGCCCGGCATCAATGATCGCCAGCCGGTCGGCCAGGGCATCCACCTCCTCCAGGTAGTGGCTGCTGAGCAGCACCGTGGTGCCCTGGTCGCGCAGGCGGGCCAGCACCCGGTGGAGCACGGCACGGCGCTCGCTGTCGAGACCCACGCGGGGCTCGTCGAGCACCAGCAGCCGGGGCCGGTGCAGCAGGCCTGCCGCCAGGTCGAGCCGGCGGCGCATGCCGCCGGAATAGGAGCCGCAGCGGCGGTCGATCCAGGGGTCCATGGCAAGGAGGTCCACCAGTTCGGCGAT
>JBKDDA010000014.1:0-10736 GCA_046313055.1 Synechococcaceae cyanobacterium
ACCAGCGGCGAGGGGGCCAGCTCCTCCTGTGCGAGCACGGCATCGAACAACCGCTCGTTCACCCCCAGGCTGGCGAGCTGGGCCTCGATCGCCCGCAGGTGGCCGGTCACATCGAGGCCGTCGGTTTCCCCCGGCTGGGTCATCAGGTTGCAGATGTAAAGGCGCGGCGCCTTGCTGCGGCGGATCGCCGACACCAGCTCGGGCACCAACAGGTTGGGCAACAACGAGGTGTAAAGGCTGCCCGGCCCCAGAACGATCAGATCGGCATGGGCGAGGGCCTCCAGGGCCCGGGGCAGGGCCGGCGGCCGCTCGGGGGTGCAGCCAAGCCGCACGATCGGGCTGGGGGCGTGGCCGATGCGCGATTCGCCCTCGATCCGCTCGCCGTTCTCCAGCTCGGCCCAGAGGCGCACATCGGCGTTGGTGGCGGGCACCACCTGGCCCTGCACCGCAAGCACGCGGCTGCTGGCGGTGATCGCCGATTCGAGGCTGCCGGTGATGGCGGTGAGAGCCGAGAGGAAGAGATTGCCGAAGCTGTGGCCCTCCAGGCCGCTGCCGGCCCGGAAGCGGTACTGGAACAGCCGGGTGAGCAGGGGCTCCTCCCGGGCCAGGGCCGCCAGGCAGTTGCGGATGTCGCCCGGGGGCTGCACCCCCAGTTCCCGGCGCAGCACGCCACTGCTGCCGCCGTCGTCGGCCACGGTGACGATGGCGGTGATGTTGCTGCTGTGGCGCTTGAGGCCACTCAGCAGGGTGGAGAGACCGGTGCCACCGCCGATCGCCACCAGGTGCGGACCCCGGTTGAGGCGGCGCTGGGCAAGGAGGGCATCGACCAGCACCGTGTCCTTTTCCGGCGCCAGGGCCTGCTGGATCGAACCGAAGCTGCGGCTCTGCCCCAGCCAGATCAGGCCGCCACCGATCAGCAGCACCAGCGGACCGGTGATGCCCCGGGGCATCACCCGCGTGATCTGGGCCAGGAACCAGGTGATCGTCTCCAGGGTCCAGTAGATGGGCTGGAGATCCGCCAGGATGGCGGCCCCGAGCAGGGCGATCACCAGGCCCAGGCCCGAGGTGACCATCCAGCGCTTGACCACCAGGCCGGGCTGCAGCCAGCGGGCCGCCCGACGCGAGCGACTGACCAGATCACGGCGGCGGTGATCGCCACGGCCGACCCAGCCTGGACGCCGCCGGGGGGCCGCACGGCGAGGGCTGCTGGGGGACGGAGGGGATGGCAAACCGGGAACCCGGGCGTGGCGGGGGCAGATCGAACTGTAAGGAGGCCGGCGACAGGCGGCAGGATGGTGCGCAACAGTGCGAGGGCCGCGGCCCTGTTGTTGTGTCGACACCGGTCGCCGAGATGATCGACCTGAGCATGGGCTGGGGAGCCCGGCCGGTGCTCGACCGCGTGAACCTGCGGCTGGAGGAGGGGGAACGCCTGGTGGTGGTGGGCCCCTCCGGCGCCGGCAAGTCCACGATCCTGCGGCTGCTGGCCGGCCTGCTGCTGCCCACGGCGGGCGAGCTGCGGATCCACGGTGCCGGCCAGCGGTACCTGCGGCTGGATCAGCGCCATCCACCCGATGTTCGGCTGGTGTTTCAGAACCCGGCCCTGCTGGGCTCGCTCACCGTGCGGGAAAACGTGGGCTTCCTGCTCTACCGATTCAGCCGCCTGGGCGATGCCGAGATCCGGGAGCGGGTGCAACGGGCCCTGAAGGCGGTGGGCCTGCAGGGGATCGAGGAACGGCTGCCGGGGGAACTCAGCGGCGGCATGCAGAAGCGGGTGAGCTTCGCGCGGGCCCTGATCGAGGATCCAGCCCGCACCGAAGGCCGGGTGCCCCTGCTGCTGTTCGACGAACCCACCGCCGGCCTCGATCCCATGGCCTGCACCCGCATCGAAGACCTGATCGTGACCAGCACGGAGGTGGCCCAGGCCTCCAGTGTGGTGGTGAGCCACGTGGTCAGCACCATCAACCGGGTGGCGGAACGGGTCGTGCTGCTCTATGGGGGTCAACTGCGCTGGCAGGGGTCGTCGGAGCAGTTCCAGACCAGCGACGACCCATTCGTGGCCCAGTTCAGGAGCGGTAGTCTGCGCGGACCCATGCAACCTGCGGACCCCTGAGCCATGCGCCGCAGTATCCGCGAGGCGATCGTCGGTTTCTCCCTGCTGGCGGCGGCGGCCGGGGGCTTCGGCTTCTGGCTGTGGTTGCGGGGCGTGTCGCTCAGCCGCACGGTCTGGAGCCTGGAAGCCTCCTTCAGCGATGCCGGCGGGTTGGCCGCCCGCTCACCCGTGACCTTCCGGGGCGTGCTGGTGGGCAATGTGCGCCGGGTGCAGGTCACCGATCAGGCGGTGGTCGCCGTGCTGGAGATCAACGACCCCAGGCTGCGGCTGGCCAGGCCGGTGTTGGCCCGGGTGGGCAGCTCCTCCGTGCTGGGCGGCGATGCCGAGGTGGCCCTGGTGAGCGCCGGCGGCCCCCTGGCTGCCGACACACCCGGCCCCCGGGAGCGGGGGTGCGACAACCGTCGCATCGTCTGCAATGGCGGCCGCATCTCCGGAGCCTCGGCCGCCAGCCTCAGCACCGTGACCGACGCGATGCAACAGCTGCTGACCGAGGCCGACCGCCAGAAGCTGGTGGCCAAGCTGGTGGCGGCCACCATCAGCTTCGAGCAGACGGCGCGCGAGGCCGGCGCCTTCACCCGTCAGGCCCAGACCCTCACGGGCGACATCCGGGGCTTTCTGCAGCGGGCCAACGGCATGGTGGAGCGCATTGACCGGGCAGCCGGCGGCATCGACCGGGCCGTGACCCGGGCCGACCCGATGCTCACGAACCTCACCAGCGCCAGTGCCGACGTGAGCAAAGCCAGCCGCCACGTGCGCAATCTGACGGCTGCCCTCGACAACCCGCGCACGGTGGCCGACCTGCAGGCCACCATGACCAACGCCCGCCAGCTCACCGCCCGCTGGGACGCCGTGGGTGGAGACATCGGCAAACTGACCGGCGACCCCCGCTTTGTGCAGGGGCTGCGCAGCGTGAGCATCGGGCTCGGCAAATTCTTTGATGAGCTCTATCCGGCCCAGACCGGAGCCGGAGCGCCCCCGGCGGCCGCGGGCCGGGCGGGTGGCCGGCAACCGGCCGAGCGGCGGATCCCGGCGGCCCCGCGATCGCGCGCACCGGCCATGACCCCCTGATATGCCGCCCGGCGACGGCGATCAGGGCCAGTCTCAGAGCCCGTTGATGGCCTCCAGGGCAATGGCGGCAATGGCCTGATCGCTGGCCTTGGGCAGCTGCACGTAGCGGCCACCGGCAGCTTCGGCCAGCTCCCGACCCATGCCGCTGCCGATGAACCTGCGCTCGGTGTCGATCACCAGCAGCCTGATGGCCAGGGCCCGATAGCGGCTGGCCACCTGCCTCACCTCCTCCCGCAGGTCCACCGGCTCCTCCCCCTCCAACTGGGGCTGGCCGAGGGAACGGGCCAGGGGCACATTGCCGCGGCCATCGGTGATCGCCACCACCACCACCTGGCCGAGATCACCCGTGGCCAGGGCATTGGCCGCCACCCGGGCCGCCTGGGTGAGGCCATGGGCCAGAGGCGAACCGCCGCCGCAGGGCATGGCCTCCAGCCGGCGGCGGGCCGCGGTGATCGAGCGGGTGGGAGGCAACAGCACCTCGGCCTGCTCACCGCGAAACGGGATCAGGGCCACCTCATCGCGGTTTTCGTAGGCCTCGGTGAGCAGTCGGATCACCGCCCCCTTGGCACTCTGCATGCGGTTGAGCGCCATCGAGCCGCTGGCATCGACCAGAAAGATCACCAGGGCACCGGCCTTGCGCTGCAACTGCTTGGCCCGCAGATCGCCGTCTTCCACCACCACCCGGCGGTGGGGCTGGCGCTCGCGGCGGGCCTTCTGATACGGAGCCGCGGCCCGCAATGTGGCATCCACGGCGATGCGTTTCACCGGCCCGCGGGGCAGCATCGGCTTCACGTAGCGGCCGCGCGAGTCGCTGAACACCACCGCCCGGCTGCCGCTGCCGCCGCTTTTGGCCTTGGCGGCGCCGAACAGCAGCAGGTCGGGGTCGATCGCCACCGCCTCCGGATCCAGCAGAAACTCCTCGGGAATCGAGGGGGGCGCCTGGTCGTCGGCGGGGTCGTCCTCCTGGTCGTTGTCGTCTTCGGGGTCGTCTTCAGGCGGCTGGTCGGCCTCGGGCGGCGGCGGCGGCTCCTCCGGCGGCTGTTCACCCTGGGGCGGCGGTGGCGGGGGCGGCGGGGGCTCCAGGGGCTGCTCCGGGTCGGGGGGCGGCAGCTGCAGGGCCCGCGGCGCGATCACCAGCCGCACCGCCACCTGCAGATCCTCCGCCTCCACCCGATCCCGGCCGCTGAGGGCGGCATGGGCGCGCGCCACCCGCACGGCATAGAGCTCACTGCGATGCCCTTCCACGCCGCCACGCAGGGCCTCGTTCACCAGGTAGGCGATCTGTTCACGGCTGATCTGCACATCCGGCAGCCACTGGCGGGCCAGCAGCAGCTGGGTGGCCAGAGCGTCGGTGTCCTCCTGCCAGCGGGCCCGGAAGCCCTCGCCGGTCTCCGCATGGTCGATGGCGGCACGGCTGATCTCCACCCGCTGCTCCAGCTCCAGCACCTGATTGGCACTGAGACAGATGGCGAAGCGGTCGAGCAGGTGATCGCGCACCGCCCCCTCCTCCGGATTGAAGGTGGCGATCAACAGGCAGCGGCAGGGGTGCACCAGGCTGAGCCCCTCCCGTTCGATCCGGTTCTCGCCACTGCCCACCGCCGCCAGCAGCAGATTGGTGATGCCGGCGTCGAGCAGGTTGAGCTCATCCACATAGAGCACCCCCCGGTGGGCCTCCGCCAGCAGCCCCGGCTGAAACACGGCACTGCCGCTGCTCAGCGAAGCGGCCACATCCACCGAACCCAGCAGCCGATCCTCGGTGACCCCCAGCGGCACCTGCACGAAGGGGGCCGGCACCACCCGGGTGGGCAGCAGGGCGGAGGGGTCATGGCCGAAGGGGTCGCCGCCGAGCTCCTGGATGCGGGCCCGCACGGCCCCGTCCCAGTCCTGGGGCCGGCCGGGATCCAGGTTGAGCCCCACCCCGGCGCTGCCCACATCGAGCACATCGATGGGAGGCAGCAGGGCATGGAGCCCGCGGGCCAGCACCGACTTGCCGGTGCCGCGGCCGCCGGCGATCACCACACCTCCGAGGCCCGGGTCCACCGCCGCCAGCAGCAGGGCCAGCTTGAGGGTGCCGTGGCCGGTGATCGCCGCCAGGGGAAAGGCACGGCGGGCGGCATCATCGGCCGCCAGGGGCCGACCGCTTGCAAGCATGGGCGGGCGCAGCGCGGAAACAGGTGCGGGCCAGTCTCGCTGATCATCCCGGTGGGCTGGGCCCGGGCCGGCGGCTGGGCCGGGGCCTGGTGCTGCTGGCGGCGGTGGCCCTGGTGGTGCTGCTGGCCGATTGCTTCGACACCAACGAGGCCGACAAGTTGCCCCTGGCCCTGCAACATGTGCAGCCGGCCTGGCTGCCGGGAGACTGGTATCTGAACCAGCCCCAGCCCCACCAGGGGCTGTTCCTGACCCTGGCGGGGCAGGTGGTGCGGCAGGTGGGTTTCGTGGCGGCTTCGCTGCTGATCCGGCTGGCCGGTTACGCCCTCTGGTGCGGGGGGGCACTGGCGCTGGCGGAGGAGCTGGCGCTGGGCCTGCCCTGGCTCCTGGGGGGCCTGGCCCTGTGGCTGCCGCGCCAGGGCATGGTGGCGGGCGAATGGATGCTGGGCTCGGCGGAGCCGAAAACCTTTGCCTACGGACTGCTGCTGCTGGCATTCGTGAGCTGGCGGCGGCGGCGGCCCGTCCTGGCGGGGCTGCTGGCGGGACTGGCCGGATCAGCCCATGTGCTGGTGGGGGGCTATGGGCTGCTGAGCCTGGGGGCCCTGGCCCTGCTGCGGCCCGCCAGCGACCGGGATCGCTGGCGACCGCTGGCGGCCGCCCTGCCGGCCGCGGCCCTGGGGGCCTTCGCGCTCTACGGACCGGTGCTGGGGCGGCTGCGGGACCCGGCGGCGGCAGGTGCGGCACCACCCCTTGGGCTGTCCCCTGAATGGCTGTATGGGCCGTTCCGCCATCCGCACCATCTGGTGCCCTCCACCTGGGGCTGGGGCTGGCTGGCGGTGCTGGCGGTGCTGCTGCTGTGGGCCGGGCTGGGACGCTGGCTGGCCGGTGGCGCGGTCCGGCTGCTGCCTGCGGACCAGCGGCAGACCTGCCGCGACCTGTGGCTCTGGTCGGCGCTGGCGCTGGTGCCCTTCGGTCTGGGGCTGCTGGTGAGCCTGGTGGATGGCGGCGACCGCCTGCTGCAGGTGTACCCCTTCCGCCTTGCCGACACCCTGGTGCCGCTCACGGTGGTGCTGCTGGCGGCCCGGGCTCTGCAGGGCCTGGCCAACCGTGGCGGCTGGAACCGGCCGCCGCTGGGGCCGGCGGCGGGGCGCACCGCCCTGGCGGTGCTGCTGCCCGTGGCGGCCGTGCTCAGCAGCCATGGCGCAGTGCTGCGGCCCTGGCGGGCCTTTGCGCCACCGGCTGACAAGGCGGAGCTCTACCGGGCCGTGATGGCCCACACCCCGGCAGGCGGCCGGTTGCTGATGCCGCCGGGCGGGTTCTCGGACCTGGCCCTGCGCACCGGCCGGGCCCAGGTGGTGCAGTTCCGGCAGGTGCCGGGCTCACTGGCGGTGCTGGGGGAGTGGGCCGGGCGGCTGGCGGCCCTGGCAGGTGACCCGGCGGTGCTGCAGGCCGGCCCGGGAGGCGCGGCCGCCGAACGGCGACTGGTGGCCGCCTACGGGCGCCTCACACCCGGGCAGCTGGCGGCCCTGGCCCACCGCCATGGGGTCGCGGCGGTGGTGACGGCCGCGGGCCAGGCGGGCCCGGGCGGCTGGCAACGCATCGATCTCGAGTCGCCGTGGAGGCTGTGGCTGCCGCCGGTGCCCAGGCAAGCTGGAAGCCAACCGTGAGCCGCCGATGGCGCCCCTGCCGCCCCCCGAGCCCGCACGCCACCTGGAGACGCTGGAGGCCTTCGATGCCCGCAAGCTGCGCTTCGAGATCAACCGCCTGCAGCTGCCGATGGGGCTGGAGGGCACCTTCGGCGTGATCCGCCATCCCGGAGCCGCCCTGGCGGTGCCGGTGCTCGACGACGGCCGGGTGGTGCTGCTGCGCCAGTACCGCTTTGCGGTGGCGGCCCGGATCCTGGAATTTCCGGCCGGCACCCTCGACGAAGGCGAGGATCCGCTCACCACCATGCGGCGCGAACTGCAGGAGGAGGCGGGCTACAGCGCCGAACGCTGGGATCCGCTGGGGGCGATGCTGCCGTGTCCGGGGTACTCCGATGAGGTGATCCACCTGTTTCTGGCCCGCTCGCTGAACGAACTGAGCGAACGTCCACCCGGCGACGACGACGAGGATCTGGAGGTGTTGCTGATGCAGCCGGCCGAACTCGATGCCGCCCTGGCCGGCGGCGACGAACACCTCGACGGCAAGAGCGTGACCGCCTGGTTCAGGGCCCGCCAGGTGCTGGGGCTCTGATGGGCACTCCGCCGCGCTGGCTGTTCTGGCACCGGCGGGACCTGCGCCTGGCCGACAACCGCGGCCTGGCGGCCGCCGCCGCCCGCACACCGGGCGTGACGGGGGTGTTCGTGCTGGATCCGGCCATCCGGGCGGGGGCGGCGGGACCGATGGCACCGGCGCGGCTGTGGTTTCTGGCGGAGAGCCTGCGGGAGCTGATGGAGACCTGGCGGGCCGCCGGCAGCCGGCTGGTGCTGCTGGAGGGCGATCCGGTGGAGCTGCTGCCCCGGCTGGCAGCCGCGATCAGCGCCGAGGTGGTGGTCTGGAACCGCGATGTGGAGCCCTACGGCCGCAGCCGGGACCAGGCGGTGGCAGCTGCATTGCAGGCGGCAGGCCGCAAGGTGCTGGTGGACTGGGACCAGCTGCTGCTGCCCCCGGAGGCGGTGCGCACCGGCGCCGGGGAGCCCTACCGGGTGTACGGGCCCTACTGGCGCAACTGGCGCGCCCAGGTGGAGCGTCGCCAGCGCCAGGGCTCGGCGGTGGATGGGCTGGAGCCGCTGCCGCCGCCCGCCGGGCTGCTGGATCTCCACGCCGATGTGCTGGCGGGCGGGCCGTGGCAGGGTCTGCCGCAGCTGGCGGGGCCGCCGGCGAACCTGGGGGCGGACTTCAACGGAGCCGCTCTCTGCCCCTGCCGGCCCGGGGAGCGGGCAGCCCGCGACCAGCTGGCGAGCTTCTGCGACCTCGGCACGGCAGCGGCGCTGCTGGCCTACGAGCCGGGCCGAAACCTGCCGGCCGATGCGGGCACCTCGGGCCTGAGCGCGGCCCTCAAGTTCGGCACCCTCAGCCCACGCCAGGCCTGGGCAGCGGCCCAGGCGGCCCGGGAGCGGGCCCGCAGCGAGGAACAACAGCTCTCAATCACCGTGTGGGAGCAGGAGCTGGCCTGGCGTGAGTTCTACCAGCAGGCGCTGTTTCACTTTCCCGAACTGGCCGAGGGCCCCTACCGCCCCCAGTGGCGCCACTTCGCGTGGGACAACAACGAACGCTGGCTGGCGGCCTGGCGCGAGGGCCTCACCGGCATGCCGATCATCGACGCGGCGATGCGGCAGCTGAACGAAAGCGGCTGGATGCACAACCGCTGCCGCATGATCGTGGCCTCCTTCCTGGTGAAGGATCTGATCGTCGACTGGCGCCGGGGCGAACAGGTGTTCATGGAGCGGCTGGTGGATGGCGACCTGGCCGCCAACAACGGCGGCTGGCAGTGGAGCGCCAGCAGCGGCATGGATCCCAAGCCGCTGCGGATCTTCAACCCCGCCACCCAGGCAGCACGGTTTGATGCCGAGGGCACCTACATCCGCCGCTGGCTGCCGGAGCTGGCCCATGTGGCGACAGCCGATCTGATCAGCGGCGCCATCGCCCCGCTGGAGCGGCGTGGCTATCCGGAACCGCTGGTGGAGCACAAACACCAGCAGGCGCGGTTCAAGGCGCTCTATGCCGCTCTGCCGAAGGCCTGAGCGGGAGCCCTGGTGGCCGGAACCGCCGCAGGCGGTTCGAGCAGGCTGGCGAGGGCTGTGATCACCGCATCCTGCTGGGCGGCGCTGAGTTCGGGATAGATCGGCAGGCTGAGCACCTGGCTGGCCAGCGCCTCCGTGACCGGCAGGCTGCCTATGCCCCACCCCAGCGGGGCATAGGCGGGCTGGCGATGGATGGGAATCGGGTAATAGATGATCGTGTTGACACCAGCCAGCTGCAGCCGGGCCTGGAACCAGTCGCGGCAGCGGGATTCCGGCAGGCCGTGGTCGGCGCTCACCGGCGAGGCGGTGCAGCTGACCTCTGACCCGCCGCCGCCACAGGCGCCAGCCGCCGCCGCACAGGCCGGCAGGCGCACCACGAACTGGTTCCAGCTGTGGCCGGCAGGCGGTGCGGCCGGCAGTTCGAGCCCGGGCAGGCCCGCCAGGGCGGTGCGGTAGCGCTCGGCAATGGCCCGGCGGGCGTGGATCCAGCGGCCGAGATGGGGCAGCTTCACCGACAGCACCGCGGCCTGCAGGGCATCGAGGCGGCTGTTGTAGCCCAGGGCGGTGTGCAGATAGCGGCGGGGCATGCCATGGGCGGCCAGCTCGCGCACCCGCTGGGCCAGGCCCGGGTCGGCGGTGGTCACCGCGCCGCCATCGCCGGCACCGCCGAGGTTCTTGGTGGGAAAGAAACTGAAGCAGCCGGCATCGCCCCAGCTGCCCACCGGCCGGCCGGCCCAGCTGGCACCGGTGGCCTGGGCACAGTCTTCGATCACCCGCAGGCCGTGGGTGCGGGCAATCACGCCCAGTCGCTCCATGTTCACCGGCCGCCCGAACAGGTGCACCGGCAGCAGGGCGCGGGTGGCGGGGGTGACGGCAGCCTCAATGCGATCGAGATCGAGCAGGTAGCTGGCCGAATCCACGTCCACGAACACCGGCGTGGCCCCCACGGCGCTGATGGCCTCGGCGGTGGCGAAAAAGCTGAAGGAGGAGGTGATCACCTCGTCTCCAGGGCCGATGTCCAGAGCCCGCAGGGCCAGGGTGAGGGCATCGGTGCCGCTGTTGCAGCCGATGGCGTGGGGGACGGAGCAAGCTGCTGCGAAGCTGGTCTCGAAGGCGTTGACCACGCCCCCGCCGATGTACTGACCACTGCGCAACACCTGCAATACAGCCTCATCAAGGCTGTCGCCGAGCTGCCTCAGCTGCTCTTCGAGGCTGAAGGGGGGAACGGGCATAGCTTCAACCTTAAGTCAAACCGGTGGGTACGCCAGGGGTGGCTCAGGCCCATTCCGGCTCCTGGCCCGGGTGCCATTTGATGTTGCAGCCGATCGCCGCGATCTGCTCCGCCAGCGGCGCCCGCCCCGCCAACAGGGCCGCCAAAGCGCCGCGCAGGTCCCGACCGTCGCAGGGAGTGGGCTGGCCGGGGCGGCTGCCATCGAGCTGGCCGCGATAGGCCAGCCGGTGGGCCCGATCAAACAGAAACAGATCGGGCGTGCAGGCCGCCCGAAAGGCCTTGGCAACCGCCTGGCTGTCGTCAGCCAGGTAGG
This sequence comes from Synechococcaceae cyanobacterium, assembly GCA_046313055.1. Classification (GTDB taxonomy): domain Bacteria; phylum Cyanobacteriota; class Cyanobacteriia; order PCC-6307; family Cyanobiaceae; genus Cyanobium. The sequence goes on from JBKDDA010000014.1 coordinate 10,596, forward strand.
GAAAGGTCCAGCCATGGGCCTGGGCTTGGGCCACCATCTCAGCGGGTCCGTCCTGGGGGTGGCTGCTGAGGCTGTTGCTGCGGATGGCGATCAGGGTCGCCTGATCGCCCAGATCGCGGCCCAGGCGGCCCAGTTCGGCCT
>JBKDDA010000015.1:0-5417 GCA_046313055.1 Synechococcaceae cyanobacterium
GGCCGCTGCCGACAGGTTGGCCGCCACACCCTGCACCTGGGTGATGCTGCGGCTGCGGGGGGAAGCCCCCATCACCCGCTCACCGAAGCGGCGGATGTCGAGCAGGTCGCCCGCGGCGTAATCCACGATCGTGTCGTAGGAGCCGCGGCCGGCCAGGGGCACACCGCTATAGAAATCAGGAAAAATGAAGCCATCGGCCTGGGGGGTCCCGATCAGGCCGTCCCGTCTGCGGCTGGCCGTGAGCGTGTTCACGGTGAAGGTAAACGGATCAGAATCCGCTTCGGCCACCGCCAGATCGGCTGGTCGGGCCACCAGCTGGTGGGTGCCCTGGCCGATGCGACGCACCTCCGCAGCCGTGAGGTCATGGCTGAAGTCACCCTGGCCATCGGCCTGCACCGAGGTGATGACGGTGCCATCCACCAGCAATTGCACAGGTCGACCGGGGTCGGTGGTGCCGCTGATGCGGTGGTCGCCCAGCACCGCACTCACCCGGCTGTCGGCGCCACCCACGGAGCTGAGGCTGGGGGCCACCAGCGTTAGGCTGAGGTCGGAGCCCACCGCCAGGCTGTTGCGGCTCCAGAGAGCAGCGCCCGTGGTGGCGTCGCGGCCCGACAGCAACTCGAATCCAGCGTCGATGCCGCCGTGATTCACGGTGAGATCCAGGAACCCCCGCCGGTTGAGATCGGCATAGGCCAGATCGGGAATGTAGGCACGGAAGAGGCCATCGAGCCCGTCGATGCCGGGGAAGGCCATCCGCAGGAACCCATCGGCCCCAGGCAAGTACTTTTCAAGGCCAGGAGACGTCACACCCGGGGTGGCCAGCTCCACCCCCACCCGGCTGCCAGGGGTGTTGGGGTCAGCCGTGAAGGTATCGAGCACTCCGGCCCAGGCGTTGTGGGTGTCGCCGGCCAGGCTCACCAGCTTCTTGCCCAGCGCCTGGGCCGTGAGCAGGATGGTTTCGCGCTCAACGCCATAGCCGTCCCAGGCATCCAGGTTGTAAGGGATCTTCTGGGGGCTGCTGAGGAGGGCCTGCTCCTCAGCGGTGAGCGGCAGGCCATCGGCCTGCTTCTGCAGCGGAGTGGCGTACTTGCTGAGCAGGGCCACCAGCAGCGCCTGGGCGGCAGCCGGATCGGTGGCTGCCAGTTGGTTGCTGGTGGCGACTCCCACCAGCAGCTCGGCCGGTGCCGCCATGTTCTGCATGAGCACCTGCTGGCCCAGCATCTGCCAGGTGGCGGTGGAGGTGGCCATCTCCTGGGTGAGCCAGGCCATCTGCTCGGCGCCGATCAGCGCGCGGCCGGGGTCGCCGTAGGCGGCGGCCAGCACCTGCTGCACAGGGCCGTCGGCGTAGTCGAGCTGAAGATCCCGGGCCGTCAGGCGGGTCTCCAGCACATGCAGCGACAGCACATCGCTGAAGTCAAAAGAGCGGTAGCCCTGGCTGAGGGGGGTGGTGGCGCTGCCGGCATCACTGCCCTGGCGGCGTTCGGGTTCCCGGATCGGCAGCCACTCGTAGTAGGCCCGCAGGGCCGCATCGCGGCGACTGGCCCAGTCGCCTTCGGTGGCGCTCTGGTGGTTCTGGGCGCCATCGCGATAGCTGTCGTTCGCCGTTTCGTGGTCATCCCAGATGGCGATCAGGGGCGCACCGGCGCGCAGATCCACCAGCCCCTGGTCGCCGTGGTACTGCTGATAGCGCAGGCGATAGTCGGCCAGCGTAATCAATTCATTGGCAGGAATGAAGCCCCGATCACCGGCGGCATCTTCGGCCTGGGGATAGCCACCCTGGCCATATTCGTAGATGTAATCCCCCAGGTGGAGAATGGCGTCATAGGGGTTGATGCGGTTGATCTCCGCCGCCCGGCTGTAGGCCTCAAACGCCTCAGCGGCGGTGTAATTAGCGCAGGAGAACACTGCCAGCCGCACACTCTCAGCATCGCTGGAGAGGGTGCGCGTTTCACCGGTGCGGGATGTCAGACCATCCACGCTGAAGCGGTAGAAGTAGCGGCTACCGGGCTGGAGGCCATTGGCCTCCACCTTCACTGTCCAGTCGCGATCGGCCGTGGTGCTGAACAGGCCGCTATCGATCAGCGTACCGGCGGCAAAGTCGGCGCTGGTGGCAATCTCCCAGCGCACCGGAATCGAAGCTGACACGAACCCGGTGGGTGGGCTGATGCGGGTCCAGAGAATCACTGAATCGGCGTAGGGATCACCTGAGGCCACGCCACTGGCAAACACCTCGCCCGCCTGCCGGCCCGCCACTGCCGCCCCGCCGCTGGCGGTGGTCAACTGCAGATCCACCACCAGGGGGTCGTGGTCGGAGGTGCGGAATGGATCGGGAGCAAAGAAATCCTGCCGCGACGGATTGCCGTTGCTGTTGGAGTCGAGGTTGTAGTCGCGGAAGGCGCCCTCACTGGAATTAATCGCCCACTCCTCGGCCGCCACGACCTGAGGCCGCAGGCTGGGGGAGAGCAGGGCGTGGTCGAGAGCGCCGCCCATGTCGACCGGATTGAAGAAGGCGTAGGAGCGGGGCGGTTCGCCGGTCAGGGCCGGGATCGCATTCACATAGCCCTCGGCCTCCAGCAGGCGAATCGGATCTTCCTTGGCATAGCTGTTGAGATCGCCGAGGATCATCCAGTCGGGGTCGCCGCTGCCGGTGGGATCCCGCTGCAGCCAGCGCGCCAGCTCGCCGGCGGCCGCCAGGCGGGTGGCGTTGTAGGCCGACTGGCCATCCAGCTGGTCAAGATCGGCACCCACGGCATCACTGGCCCCCTTCGACTTGAGGTGGTTCACCACCAGGTTGAGCACCTCCCCACCATCGATCTGGCGGAAGCTCTGGGCCAGGGCCGGACGGTTCTTGTCGGTGGCGTAGCCAAGGGGATTGGTGAAGGCGGGGGTGTCGAGCACCGCGGGCGCGCCGGCAGGGGCCACCACGGCCCGGTCGTAGATCAGGGCCACCTTGATCGCATCGCTGCCGATCAGACCGGTGGGCACAAAGGCGAAGCTGCGGCTGCTGCCGGCCGCCGCCGCCGCCTGGTTGAGGCGGTCCACCAAGGCTGCCAGGGTGGCGTCGTCGGCATCGTTTTCCACCTCCATCAGGCCGATCACATCGGCCTCCAGACCCAGCAGGGCCGCACTCAGTTTGGTGAGCTGGCGTTCGAGTTCGGCGGCGCTGTTGGCCCCCCGCGGCTCCAGACCGGTGTCGGTGAGGGCCCCGGCGGCATCGAGGGTGGTGAACAGGTTGAGCACATTGAAGCTGGCCACCCGCAGGTCGCCGTGGCGCCCGGGGGCCGCCAGCGGCCGGGGCGCGAGGCCCGTGAACGTCACGGGGGCCGTGGGCTGCAGGCGGTAGCGGCTGAAGTCGAAGGAGAGCACGCCTTCCAGCGGGCCAGCAACCCGGTCGCCGCGGCGCAGCAGCTGGTCGGCGAACACAGGAGCCGCCGGGGTGGCACTGGCGGCGGTGCGATAGGCGGTGTTGCTGCCGTCGTCGAGCACCAGTTCACGCCGGGCCATGGCCTGCTCGGCGGCATAGGCCGCCGCTCCAGGCAGTTGCACGTTGGTGGGCTGCTCGGGCAGGCCACCGGCGCTGAGTTCAACCTCGCCGAAACGGAACTGGCCAAACAGGCCATTCACCGTGAGCGGTTCATCGAAGCGCACCCACATGCCCTCCCAGGGCTCAAGGTCAGCAGCGGCGCTGCGGGCCGCCACCAGATCGGGAATGGCGGTGATGGCCACATCGCCCAGCACCCCGGTGGCCTCGCGGCTCAGCGACGTGATGCTGGTGAGGCTGGTGCGGCCGAAACTCTCCGCCACGGTGCCGCTCACCAACACCCGATCGCCGATGGCCAGATCGAGGTTGGTGCCGACCAGCCCATAGGCGAGGTAGATCCCCTCGGAGGTCAGCGGATCGTTGTCCCAGTCGGAGGTTTCCTCCTGCAGAAACAGGCCGCCCAGCTCCACTGAGGCCTGAAAATCACCCACCACCACGGCACGCAGCTGCAGCGCCTGACCCAGCAGGGGGCTGGCGGCACCACTGCCCTGGATGGCGGAGATCGGGGTGACCGCCGGTGGATCGAGAATCGTGACCTGGGCGCTGGCGGTGCCGAGGGTGGCGCCCGCCACCGCTGACAAGCTGAAGCCCAGGGTTTCTGAGCCCTCCACGAGGGCGTCGTCGAGGGCGGTGATCGCCAGATCCACGCTGCTGGCGCCGGCGGGAATGGTGATGCTGCCGCTGAGGGTTTCGGCCACATCAGCCTGATCGGCGAAGCCGGCGCCGCTGGCCAGGGTGTAGCCCAGGGTGAGGGCCGCACTGGTGTCGCCACCGCTGCGGCTGAAGCGCAACAGGCCGGTGTCGGCGCTGCCCTCGGTGGCCTGGTCATCCACCGCGGCCATGCTCACTGTGGGCCCGGCTGCCCCAGCCAGGCTGATGGTGAGGTCGTCGATCGCCAGGCCGTGGTCGTTGCCGCTGTCGTTGCGTTCGGTCCAGCGCAGCCAGAGGGTGGCACCCGGCTGCCAGCCGAGGCTGGTGAGCTGGCCGCCCCGGCCGGCCACTCGACCGGTCGTATTACCGTTAACTGCTGCGGCGGAAGCGCCGGTCACCGGAGATGACCAGTCGAAGGTGCCCCCGGGGGCAGTCCAGCTGGTCACATTGGCGAAATCAGCGCCGATGCCGAACTCCAGCACCATGTCCTGGGTGCTGGAGTTGCCGCCATTGCGCCACTGTTCACCGGCAAAGCTGAGATCGAGCGCCTCAATGGCGCTGGCCGTGGCATTGCTGAGGGCCAGCGCCATCCAGCCCGCCACGCTGCCGCTGCCGGGGCTGGCGAAATAGCTGCCACCCGATCCCACACCCCCCAGGGCCCGATCAGGGTCAGCGCTGTCGCCAAAACTGGCAAAAGTGCCGGCATTGGAGCTGCCAGTGCTGGCGGAATAGGTGGTGATTGCAGTACCTGGGGCGGGCTGGCGAAAGAGATGCCACCCTTCCAGGGTCACGTCGTTGACCCAGGAGAGACCGGTGCCGCTGCTGGCCAGAGTGTCGAATGTCTGGCCGTAGCTGCCGGCAAACGCGATGGCCATGCGGGTCGAAACGATCGGAGAAAATAATCCTCGCCGACACCATGAGCGCCTCCACCAACACCAGGCCAGGATTCAATTAAGGGGTCTTTAAGGTATCCACAGAGACGGGATAAAAAAGCCAGAAAGGCACCGAACCGCCGGCTGCAGCGGCCCGGTGCCAGACGGCATCTGATCCCAGACGTCTTCAGACGAGGGTGATCGGTGTTGCGGGCGAGGGTGAGAAACCGTCGAGGTGGACCAGCATGTCGTAACGGTCAAAGCGACCCTTGCCGTTGTTCACCGCCAGGAAGCTGCCAGCCATGCCCGCCACCTCGAAGGCGGCGATCATGAAGCCACCGAAGCCACTGCCC
>JBKDDA010000016.1:0-330 GCA_046313055.1 Synechococcaceae cyanobacterium
CGGGCCTGCTGCAGCTGATCGAGGGCCTCCCGTAGCTCGGTGGCGGTTGCCTCCAGCTGGGCCACCCGATCGGCCAGACCATCACCACCAGCAGGGGCAGGCCCAGATGCTGCCGTGGGGCCGGCGATGCTCACCAGCCAATCCCGCACGCTCAGGCCCTGGGCGGCGGCCTGGGCCCGCCAGTGATCGAGCACGGCGGGCGGGAGCTTCAGGTTGATCTGCTGCAGCGGGGCCACGGGTACCCGGCGGGTAGCCCAGACGGTACCGGCTACCTCCAGCTCAGGCCACACCGCACCAGCCCATGCCGCTGCAGGCGGGGCAGCCGGCGGA
>JBKDDA010000017.1:0-16398 GCA_046313055.1 Synechococcaceae cyanobacterium
GGCCGAGAGCGATCCCTCGGTGCTCGACAACCCCTCCAACGAAGAAGAGACCGCCCTCTTCAACAGCATTCGCCAGAAGCTGGCTGCCCAGCCCGGCTTCTACTCGCGCATCAAGGCCCAGATCCAGGGCGTGACGGAGGAAACCACCACGGGTGTGGCCCGTCTGTATCAGCTGCAGAAGAGCGGTGAGCTGCCCTTCCCGGCGATCAATGTCAACGACTCGGTGACCAAGAGCAAGTTCGACAACCTTTATGGTTGCCGCGAATCGCTGGTCGACAGCATCAAGCGTGCCACCGATGTGATGGTGGCTGGCAAGGTGGCTCTAGTGATGGGTTACGGCGATGTCGGCAAGGGTTCGGCCCAGTCGCTGCGGGGCCTCGGCGCCACCGTGATGATCGCCGAGATCGATCCGATCTGCGCCCTGCAGGCTGCCATGGAGGGCTACCGCGTCGTTCGCCTTGACGACGTGGTCAAGGATGTGGACATCTTCGTGACCGCCACCGGCAACTTCCAGGTGATCCGCCACGAGCACCTGATCCAGATGAAGGATCAGGCGATCGTCTGCAACATCGGCCACTTCGACAACGAGATCGATGTGGCTTCCCTGAAGCAGTACACCTGGGACAACATCAAGCCCCAGGTTGATCACATCGTGCTGCCCTCCGGCAACAAGATCATCCTGCTGGCCGAAGGCCGCCTGGTGAACCTGGGTTGCGCCACCGGCCACCCCAGCTTCGTGATGAGCAACTCCTTCACCAACCAGGTGCTGGCCCAGATCGAGCTGTTCACCAAGGGTGACCAATACGCCAATGAGGTGTATGTGCTGCCCAAGCACCTCGACGAGATGGTGGCCCGCCTCCACCTCGACAAGATCGGCGCCAAGCTCACCGAGCTCACCACCGAGCAGGCCGCTTACATCAACGTGCCGGTTGAAGGTCCCTACAAGCTCGATCACTATCGCTACTGATCCCGCGCGGCAGAGTGCGGCCCATCGCTGGTGCCCGTGCTGACCGACCTCAGTCATCGGATCGTGTCTGCCATCGATGCTTCGGTGGCGGCCGATCCAAGGCTCGGGTATCTGGCTCTGGGACTGGCGATGGTCCTGGAAAACCTGATTCCCCCCATCCCCTCAGAGGTGATCCTGCCTCTGGGGGGTTTTCTGGTGCAGCAGGGGCGGCTGGAACTGCTGCCGGTGCTGCTGTCGTGCCTGGCCGGCACCGTGGTCGGCGCCCTGCCCTGGTATGCCCTCGGTCGACTGATGGATGAGCGGCGGCTGGAGCGGCTGCTGGCTGCCCACGGCCACTGGCTCGGCCTTGATTCCACGGCCCTGGCCCGCAGCCGGGCCTGGTTTGCCCGGCGCGGCGCTGCCCTGGTGTTCTGGGGCCGCATGGTGCCGGCCCTGCGGACCCTGATCTCCGTGCCGGCGGGCCTGGAGCAGATGCCCCTGCTGCCGTTTCTGCTCTGGACCACCGCCGGCAGTCTCCTCTGGACCGTGCTGCTCACGGGGGCTGGCATGGCCCTGGGTGAGGGCTACGCAGGCGTGGCGAGCTGGTTGGGACCCTATGCCGAAGTCAGCCGCTGGCTGCTGGTCGCTGCGGGGCTGGTGGGCCTGCTCCTGCTGCTGCGCCGGCGGCAGGGCCGCGGCTGAGGCCGCGCCCGCCCGCCGGCACCGCTTCAGAACGGCACTTCCTCTTCGCTGGGCTCGCCGCCGAAGCCGCCACCGCCGAAGCTGCCGCCACCGGCCTCGCTGTCGCGTTTGGAGCCCAGCAGCTCCAGCCGATCCACCCGCACCACAGGCTTGCTGCGCTCCTCGCCCGTGCTGCGATCGTTCCAGCGGTCGAGCTTGAAGCTGCCGATGATGCCGAGCAACGAGCCCTTGCGCACATAGTCGGCCGCCACCTGGGCCTGCTTGCCCCAGATCTCCAGGTTGAACCAGTCGGGTTCGTCGTCGCGGCTGCGGCGGTTCACGGCCAGGGTGAGGTTGGCCACAACGCTGCCCGATTCGAAGTAGCGGACCTCGGGGTCGCGGCCGGCACGGCCGACGAGGGTGATGGAATTGACGCCCATGCTGGTGCTCCTGGGGGTGATGGATCAATGATGCGGCACCCGGAGGGGCCACACCCTCCTGGTTCCACCATCGCCGGCCTCTGTCACAGGTCCGTTCGGCCGGGGGGCCCTAAGATCCCGGCAACCTGGTCCGGATCCGTGTTTTTCAAGCGTTTTCAGTTCTCCCGCGACATCGGCATCGATCTGGGAACTGCCAACACGCTGATTTACGTTTCCGGCCGTGGCATCGTGCTCCAGGAACCCTCGGTGGTCGCCCTCGATCTGGAGCGCAACGTGCCGATCGCCGTGGGTGATGAGGCCAAGCTCATGCTCGGTCGCACCCCCGGTCACATCCGGGCGGTACGGCCCCTGCGTGACGGCGTGATCGCTGATTTCGACGCCGCTGAGCAAATGATCAAGACCTTCATCCAGAAGGGCAACGAAGGTCGCGGCATCGTGGCTCCCCGTCTGGTGATCGGCATTCCCAGCGGCGTCACCGGCGTGGAGCGCCGGGCGGTGCGCGAGGCCGGCCTGGCGGGTGCCCGTCAGGTGCACCTGATCGACGAACCGGTGGCTGCTGCCATCGGCGCCGGTCTGCCGGTCACCGAGCCGGTCGGCACCATGATCGTGGACATCGGCGGCGGCACCACCGAGGTGGCCGTGCTCAGCCTCGGTGGCACGGTGCTCAGCGAGTCGGTGCGGGTCGCGGGCGACGAGCTCAGCGATGCCATCAGCGTCTACCTCAAAAAGGTGCACAATCTGGTGGTGGGAGAGCGCACCGCGGAGGACATCAAGATCCGCATCGGCTCCGCATTCCCCGATGATGAGCATGATGAAACCACCATTGATGTGCGGGGTCTGCACCTGCTTTCAGGCCTGCCCCGCACGATCACGGTGCGCGCCGGTGACATCCGCGAAGCGATGGCGGAGGCCCTGAAGGTGGTGGTGGAGGCGGTCAAACGCACCCTGGAGCGCACCCCGCCCGAGCTGGCCGCCGACATCGTTGACCGGGGCATCATGCTGGCTGGCGGCGGCGCCCAGGTGCGCGGCATCAGCGACCTGATCAGCCACGAGACCGGCATCCTCACCCATGTGGCTGAAGATCCCCTGCTCTGTGTCGTGAACGGTTGCGGCATGGTGCTTGAGGATTACAAACGCCTGGAGCGGGTCCTCGACACGCCCGACTTCGCCCGTCCGACGGCCTGATTCCGATGCCCCTGCGGGCGGCCCGCTGGCTGCGACTCGCCAATGCCGGGCAGCTGCTGCAGGCCTGGCCCTGGCTGCTGCTTCTGGCCGCCCTGCTGGGGGTGCGGCTGAGCCGTGGCGCCGGCGTGGCCGATGCCTATGCCCTGCTCACCCGTCCCTTCTGGCCTGGGCCAGCCCAGAGTGAGTGGCTGCGCTCGGCCCAGCGCCTCGGCGATGAGGTGCGCATCCGGCAGCTCCAGCAGGACAATGCCCGCCTGCGCAGCCTGCTGAAGCTGGGGGGCACGGCCACCGCCGCCACCACGGCGCCGGTGATCGGCCGCGATACCGCCGGCTGGTGGCAGCAGGTTCTGCTCGGTGCCGGGTCGCTGCAGGGGATCCGGCCGGGCCAGACCGTGGTGGCGCCCGGTGGCCTGATCGGTCGCATCGCCTCGGTCACCCCCACCACCGCCACGGTGCGGCTGCTCACCGACCCCGCCAGCCGGGTCGGCGTGCTGGTGCCGGCCCGGCAGCGCCATGGCCTGCTGGCCGGTGTCGGCACCAGCCGGCCCGTGCTGCGCTTTCTGGACAAGGATCCAGGCGTCCGGCCCGGTGATGTAGTGGTGACTTCGCCCGCGAGCACCCTGGTGGCGCCCAACCTGCCGGTGGGGGTGATTCAGTCGGTGCAGGAGCGGGCCGATCCGGCGCCGGAGGCGGCCGTGCAGCTGATCGCCCCCCTTGAGGCGGTGGACTGGGTGCAGGTGCTGAAGCGCTGATGGCCCGGCTGCTGATCCAACCCTGGTGCCTGGCCACGGCCCTGCTGGTGCCGCTGCTCACCCTCGGCACGCCACCTTTGCTGCGGCTGGCGGGGGTACCCCCCTGCTGGCCCGTGCTCTGGCTGCTCCCCTGGGCCCTGGCCGATGGCCCCCTCTCCGGCGCCCTGGCGGGCCTGGCCGTGGGGCTGCTGGTGGATGGCCTGCACCCCGGTTGGGTGAGCCAGATCCCTGCCCTGGTGGGGCTCGGCTGGTGGTGGGGACGGATCGGGCGGCGTGGTCCACCGATCCGCCGCAGTTTCAACCTGGCCCTGCTGGCCCTGCTGGGTTCGGCCCTGCTGGGGTGCAGCCTGATGGTGCAGTGGGCCCTCAGCAGCTGGCGCGGTGCGCTGGTGGCCGGCGGCCGCCCGGCCGGCTCCGCAGCGGGCCTCGACCTCGGGGTGGAACCGGCCCTGCTGGCCCTGCCGGGCTGGCATGGGGCCGACCTGCTGGCGGCGGGAGTGCATAGCCTGCTGGCCCAGACCCTGCTCACCGCCCTGCTTGCCCCGATCCTCTGTTCCCTGCAGCTGCTGCTCTGGCGCCAGCTGCTCGCCGGTTTCCGTGGCTGAGCGGCGGCGGCGCCCGCCGGGCCTGCCTCGCCGGGTCGCCCTGCGGCTCGGGGTGGCCCTGGCGGCCGCCGGCCTGCTGGGTGGTGTGGCCGGCTGCCAGGGCCGCCCGGCTGCACCCCGGCCCCGGGAGCTGAACGTGTGGACCCTGGATCTGGCGCCTCGCTTCAACGGCTACATGCGCGAGGCGATCGCCACCTGGGAGCGGCGCCACCCGGGGGTGCGGGTGCGCTGGACCGATGTGCCCTGGTCGTCGGTGGAGCGCAAGCTGCTGGCAGCGGTGTTCGCCCGCACGGCCCCCGACGTGGTCAATCTCAATCCCCCCTTCGCCGCCAACCTGGCCAGCAAGGGGGGGCTGCGGGATCTCACGCCGCTGCTGCCGCCAGGCACCGCGGCCGCCTACCTGCCGGGCATCTGGGCCGCTGGGCAGGAGGGGGGCCAGCAGTTCGCCCTGCCCTGGTATCTCACGGCCCGGGTCACCATGGCCAACCGGACCCTGCTGCGCCAGGCCGGTTTCCAGCGGCCTCCCCGGCACTGGCACGAGGTGCCCGCCTATGCGGAGGCCGTGCGGCGTCGCACGGGGCGCTATGCCCTGTTTGTGACCGTGGTGCCGGATGACTCGGCTGAACTGCTCGAATCCCTGGTGCAGATGCAGGTGCGGCTGCTTGATGGGCGGCGGCGGGCCGCCTTCAACAGTCCGGAGGGACGGCGGGCCTTCGCCTTCTGGACCGACCTCTACCGCCGTGGCCTGCTGCCCCGGGAGGTGGTGAGCCAGGGCTATCGCCGGGCCATCGAGCTGTACCAGGCCGGCGATCTGGCCCAGGTGGCCACCGGGCCCGATTTTCTGCGCAACCTGCAGACCAATGCACCGGGCATCGCCGCCGTGACAGCACCGTCTCCACCGCTGACCGGGCCCGATGGGGTGGCCAATGTGGCGGCCATGAATCTGGTGGTCCCGAAGCAGAGTGCCCTGGCCAGGGAGGCGGTCAGCTTTGCCCTGCATCTCACCGACGCCAGGCGCCAGCTGGCCTTTGCCCAGGAGGCCCGGGTGCTGCCGTCGTCGACCGTGGCCCTGGAGCAGCTGCGCAGCTCCCTGGCGGTGGCGGTTCCATCGGGGTCGCCGGAGCGGCTTGTGAGTGAGGCCCGGTCGCTCTCGGCCGCAACCCTGGAACGGGCGCGGGTGCTGGTGCCGGCCACCCCCGGCATCAAGCGCCTGCAGGCGATTGTGTACACCCAGCTGCAGCGGGCCATGCTCGGCCAGGTGGCGAGCGACGTGGCCCTGGCCGAGGCCGAGCGCCAGTGGAATGCCTATGCGGCGGCCCGCTGGCCCTGAAGCCGCCAAACCGAATAAATTCTTAAATCTCGTCAGAGCCCCTGGGGCGGCGCCGATCTGAGGCGCGCTCCCCGGTCGCTGGCGGGGTATGGTTGCGATTCTTCACTCGCCGTCGGCGGGTGCGGATGTTCAGTCCCGCGGAGGTGTCCTTGGAGGAGATGTCGCAGGGGGTCGCTTCGGCGGCAGCGCCCCGGCCCGGCCCGGCAGGACAGCCCGTCGCCACCCTGCTGGTGGTCGACGACGAGCCCGCCGTGCGCCGCGTGCTGGTGATGCGTCTGCAGCTGGCCGGCTACCGCGTTGTCTGCGCCGAGGACGGTGAGCAGGCCCTGGCCCTCTTCCACGAGGAGCAGCCCGACCTGGTGGTGCTCGACGTGATGCTTCCCAAGCTCGACGGCTTTGCCGTGTGCCGGCGGTTGCGGGCCGAATCCTGCGTGCCGATCATCTTTCTCTCCGCCCTTGATGCCATCGCCGAACGGGTGGCCGGCCTGGATCTCGGGGCCGACGATTACCTGCCCAAGCCCTTCAGCCCCAAGGAGCTCGAAGCCCGCATCGCCACCATTCTGCGCCGGGTGGGACGGGGTTCGGCCACGCTGGAGCCCCGCGAGGTGAGCGGCGGCAGTGGCGTCCTGCGGGTGGCCGATCTGGTGGTCGACACCAATCGCCGCCAGGTCACCCGCGACGGCCAGCGCATCGCCCTCACCTACACCGAATTCAGCCTGCTGGAGCTCCTGTTCCGTGAACCCGGCCGGGTGGTGCCCCGGGCCGAGATCCTGGAGCAGCTCTGGGGCTATCCGCCGCGGCGCGCCGCCGATCTGCGGGTGGTCGATGTCTATGTGGCCCGGCTGCGGGGCAAGCTCGAGCCCGATCCCCGCAACCCGGAGCTGATCCTCACCGTGCGGGGCACGGGCTACGCCTCCCAGCGTTTCGGCGACGGCACCCTGGCGGCGGCCGGCTGAAGCCCCCGCGGCCCGTCCCGGTGCCGCGCTCCTGCAGGATGGCGCCAGACACCATGCCGTCCCTTGTCGGAGCTGCGCGACACCCGCCTGGAAAAGGCCGCGAAACTGGAGCTCCTGGGCCAGGAGCCCTATGCCCTGGGCTTCAGCCCCAGCCATGGCACCGCCGAGCTGCAGGCCGCCCATGCCGATCTGGAGCCCGGCGCCGAACGGGATGTCACCGTGGCGGTGGCGGGCCGGGTGATGACCCGCCGGGTGATGGGCAAGCTGGCTTTCTTCACCCTGGCCGATGAAACCGGCCCGATCCAGCTCTACATCGAGAAGGCCACCCTGGCTGCCGCCCAGCCCGGCAACCCCGAGGCCTTCGCCCAGATCACCAGCCTGGTGGATGCGGGTGACTGGATCGGCGTGAGCGGCAGCCTGCGGCGCACGGACAAGGGTGAGCTGTCGGTGAAGCTGACCGACTGGCGGATGCTCTCCAAGGCCCTCCAGCCCCTGCCCGACAAGTGGCATGGCCTGGCCGACGTGGAGAAGCGCTACCGGCAGCGCTATCTCGACCTGATCGTGTCGCCCCACACCCGTGAAACCTTCCGCCGGCGGGCACGGATGGTGAGCGCCATGCGCCGCTGGCTCGATGCCCGCGGTTTCCTGGAAATCGAGACACCGGTGCTCAACAGCGAGGCCGGTGGCGCCGACGCCCGGCCCTTCACCACCCACCACAACGCCCTCGATCTGCCGCTTTATCTGCGCATCGCCACCGAGCTGCACCTCAAGCGGCTGGTGGTGGGCGGCTTCGAGCGGGTGTACGAGCTGGGGCGCATCTTTCGCAACGAGGGCATCAGCACCCGCCACAACCCCGAGTTCACCTCGGTGGAGATCTACCAGGCCTACACCGATTACCTGGGCATGATGGCGCTCACCGAGCAGCTGATCGCCGCCGTGGCCGAGGAGGTGTGCGGCACCACCCGGATCACCTACCAGGGGGCTGCCATCGATCTCACGCCCCCCTGGCGCCGGGCCACCATGCATGAGCTGGTGCGGGAAGCCTGCGGCCTTGATTTCGAAGCCTTCGGCAGCCGTGAGCAGGCCGCCGCCGCCATGGCCACCGCCGGCCTGGAGGTGCCGGAGGCGGCCGATTCGCTGGGCCGCCTGTTGAACGAGGCCTTTGAGCAGGTAGTGGAGCCCACCCTGCAGCAGCCCACCTTTGTGATGGATTACCCGGTGGAGATCTCCCCCCTGGCCCGCCGTCACCGCAGCAGGCCGGGGCTGGTGGAGCGCTTCGAGCTGTTCATGGTGGGCCGCGAAACCGCCAACGCCTTCAGCGAACTGATCGACCCCCAGGAGCAGCGGCGGCGGCTGGAGGCCCAGCAGCAGCGCCGCCAGGCCGGCGATCTGGAGGCCCAGGGAGTGGATGAAGACTTCCTGATGGCCCTGGAGGTGGGCATGCCCCCCACCGGCGGCCTGGGCATCGGCATCGACCGCTTGGCCATGCTGCTCACCGACAGCCCCTCGATCCGCGACGTGATCGCCTTCCCCCTGCTGCGGCCCGAGCTGCGCCCCGATCGGGACGGGGCCGACGCAGTGGGATAATTGCGTCAGTAGGCAATCTCCCCCATCCCATGAGTGGCGAGCGCGTCGGTTTCCGCTTCAAGCACGCGGATGCGGTGGTGAAGCGGAATCCTCAGGGTCGCTCCCGCCGCGGCTGGGTGATGGAGCCCGTGGAGCAGACCACCAGCCGTGGCACCAAGATGCCGGCCTACCGGATCCGCTGGCGCGACAGCGAACGGCCGGAGATCGTGCTCCAGCACATGCTGATCGCCGATCCCGATCCCACGCCACCCCCTGAGGGCGTGAGCCTGGTGCCCCCGGCCCCCAAGGTCTGATCAGAGGCCTGTTCGGCGTCGCAGCTCCTCCAGGTCCTGGTCGGTCTCGAAGCGGGTCCAGGCCAGCTCCAGTTCATCGGCTCCGCTGGCGGCGGCCCCGCTTGCTGCCGCTCCGCTTGCCGCTGTCCCGTTTGCTGCTGTCCCTGTGGTTGGCGCAGCCCTCCCGGACCCCGTGCCTGCTGCGGCCAGCTCCCGTTCCAGCTCTCCATGGCGGCGGCCGAGCTCGGCCAGCCCATCCCAGCGGCGGCGACCCCGCTCCATCAGCCCGGCCACGTGCACCTCGGCCCGCTCCGCCAGATCGCCGGCCCCGGCGGCCCTGGCCCTGTCAATGCGCCCTTGCCACAGCCGGATCTCCTCCGCCAGCTGCAGCAGCCCGCGCCGTTCCTGCTCCGCCTGCTGCCTGAGCCTGAGCCGGGCCGCCAGCAGCGCCTGGTGCCGGTCCTGGGCTTCCTGGTCGGCCAGCAGGCTCTCCTGGCCTGGATTGGCCTGCAGAAAGGCCTCCAGCTGGCGTTCCAGCCGCTCCTCCAGTTCGTCGAGCCAGCTGCTGCTCATGGGGTGGGCTCGCCGGGGGCGCGGGTGATCAGGGGGGCTTCGATCTCCTCCTGCAGGGGCGTGATCGCCGCCTCGCGCGAGCGGAGCAGCAGCTGGGTGAGCCGGGCCACGGCCCCTTCCCCCAGCGCATCGGTGCCGATCCGTTCAAAGGCCCGCTGGTAAAGCGCCTCCAGTTCCGCGATCAGGCCCTCGCGCGTCGCGCGCATGGCCTGCCGCTGTTCCTCCCGGCCCATCGCTTCAGTCCTCCGGTTCGCCCGCATGGGTGTGATCCGAGTCTGCCTGCACCAGCAGGTGCAGCGACAGGTCATCGGCCGGATCGTGCCAGCGCCGCACGGCCCGCCAGCCGGCCGTTGCCGCCAGCCGGCGGAAGGCGGCGGGGCTGTATTTCAGGCTGTGCTCGGTGATCAGCGGTTCACCGGCGGCAAACCGCCAGTCCCGCCCTGCCAGCCGCACCACCTGCTCGCGCTGGCTCACCATCGCCATGGTCACGCGGCTGTGTTCCCCATCCCACCAGGCCCGGTACCGGAACGCCGCCGCCTCGAAGCTGCCCTCCAGGTCGCGGTTGAGGCGCACCAGCAGGTTGGCGGCGAAGGCGGCCGACACGCCGGCCCGGTCGTTGTAGGCCGCCTCGAGGCGGGCCACGGCCTTCGGTTGGTCGATGCCGATCAGCAGCCGGCCGCCGGGCCCCAGCAGCTGGCGGAACTGGGCCAGCAGCGTGCGGGCGGCGGCGGGTTCGAAATTGCCCAGGGAGCTGCCCGGATAGAAGCCGAGCCGCCGGCCGGCCAGCAGCGGATGGTCCGGCAACCGCTCCAGGCTGCTGTAGTCGCAGCAGATGGCCAGCACGGGCACCTGCGGATGGCGTTGCTGCAGATCGCGACAGGCCCGCTCCAGCTGGTCGGCGCTGATGTCGAGGGCGGCATAGGCCGATGGCTCCAGGGCCGCCAGCAGCGGGCCGACCTTGCGGGCGTTGCCGGCGCCGAATTCCACCAGCACGCCCGCCTCCAGGGCGGCGGCCAGGTCGTGGGCGTGCTGCTCCAGCAGGGCCGTTTCGGTGCGGGTCAGTCCGTATTCGGGCTGCTCGCAGATCGCCTCGAACAGCCGTGCGCCCTCGGCGTCGTACAGCAACCAGGCCGGCAGCTGGCGCGGTCGCCGCTCCATGCCCTCGATCACCAGGCGCCGCATGTCGGCAGGGCGTGGATGCAGGTTGATCAGCATTCGCCATCCCGGGCCAGCCGCAGCCCCGCCGCCATCCAGCGGCTCGATGGCGGAAAGAAATTGCGATAGGTGGGCCGGCTGTGGCCGGCGGGGGTGAGAAAGCTGCCGCCCCGGAGCACGAACTGGGAGGTCATGAACTTTCCGTTGTACTCACCCACCGCCCCGGCCACCGGTCGGAAGCCCGGGTAGGGGCGGTAGGGGCTGGCGGTCCACTGCCAGAGCACCCCATCGGCCTGGGGCAGGCCGCCGGCGGCGGCCACGGTTTCCCATTCCGCCTCATCCGGCAGGCGGGCACCGGCCCAGCGGGCGTAGGCATCGGCCTCGAACCAGCTCAGGTGCCGCACCGGCGCCTGCGGATCGCGGGGCCGGCGGCCCGCCAGGCTGAATTCCCCCCCATCCCGCCAGTAGCGGGGTGACGACCAGCCCCGCTGCTGCAGCACCGCCCAGCCTTCGCTCATCCACAGTTCCGGCCGCCGGTAGCCGCCATCGGCGATGAAGGCGGCGTAGTCGCCGTTGGTCACCAGCCGGTCCGCCAGGGCAAAGGGCTCCAGCCAGCGTCGATGGCGGGGTCCCTCGTTGTCGAAGTGGAAGCCGCCCTCCGCTCCGATGGCCACCAGACCGCCGGGATGGCCGATCCAGGCGGGGGCGGCCTGCCGTGTCGCGGCGGTGTAGCGCCGTTCCCAGCCATCGCTCTCGTCTGACTCGTAGGCCGGTTCCAGCGGGTTGCGGCTGAGACCATCGAGCAGGTCCATCAGCAGCAGCTCCTGATGCTGCTGCTCGTGCTGCATCCCCAGCTCGACCAGCTGGATCAGCTGACTACGGCCGGGTTCGGCCATGGCTTCCAGTCCGGCCAGCCGCTGCTCGAGTGCCTGGTTCACCCGCTTTCGCCAGGCGAGCACCTCGGCGATGGTGGGCCGGCTGAGCAGCCCCCGCCCGGGCCGCGGATGGCGGGCGCCCACGGCGTCGTAATAGGAGTTGAACAGATAGCCCCAGCGGGGATCGGTCCGCCGGGGCTCCGCCGGGCTGGCGTCCAGCACGAAGGTGTCGAAGAACCAGGTGGTGTGTCCCAGGTGCCACTTGGGAGGGCTGGCATCGGCCATGCCCTGCAGACACAGATCTTCGGGTTCCAGGGGCAGGATCAGGGCTTCGCTGGCCGCTCGGACCTGTCGCAGTCTCGAATCCAGTGATGCGGTTTCGGCGACATGGGCCATCGGCTGGGGCAGTTCACCGGGTCAGCTCGGCGATTGTGCCTACGATCGGTGCCGTTGCGCCATGACGACCCGCAGCATGGGAGCCGACGGCACGGTTGTGGGAGAGCTGGTCGCCGGTCGCTATCGCCTGGAGGAACCGCTGGGCGCCGCTGCCGGTGGCGGCCAGGGTCCCCTCTGGCGGGGGGTCGATCTGCTGGCGTCTGAGGCGCCTGTGGCCCTGCGCCGCATCGGTTCCCACCAGGATCAGGAGGGCAGCCGCCGCCGCTGGTTGCGGCTGCAGGGGTTGCTCCATCCCCAGCTGCCCCGCTTCGGCGGTGTGATCGAGGCCGAGGACCACCTCTGGCTGGTGCGCGAGTGGGTGTCAGGCCGCACCCTGGCCCAGCTGCTGGCCGCACGCCGGGAACGCCAGCTGGTGTTCGGCACCGGTGAGGTGCTGCTGCTGCTGCGCCAGCTGTTGCCGGTGCTGGCGGTGTTTCACAGCCAGGATCTGGTGCACGGCGACCTCACGCCGGCCAACCTGCTGCGCCGCGACAGCGATGGCCTGCCGGTGCCGCTCGACTACGGCCTGGTGCGTGCCTGCGGCGAGCGGGAGCCGCTGGGTGGCACGGCCGGCTATGCCCCGCCGGAGCAGGTGAGGGGTGAGCCGGCAGCCCCCTGGATGGACCTGCACGCCCTGGGTGTGATCGCCCTGGAACTGCTGAGCGGTGATCCGCCCGAGCAGCTGCTGGATCCGGTCACGATGGTCTGGCGGCAGCCGCTGGCCCTTGATGGCGAACCGGGGCTGCGGGAGCCGCTGCTGCGGCTGCTCCTGCCCCCCGCTGGGGGCTATGCCACCGCTGCCGAGGCGCTGGCGGCCCTGCAGGGCCTGCCCATGCCCGACAGCACCGGGCCCGTGCCCCGTGCTGATCGCACCGAAGTGCTGGTGCCCCTGGAGCCGGCACCGACCCCGGCTCCGGAAGAACCCGCCGCTGTCCCCGATCCTGCCGCTGCCGTCGCCCCCGCAGCTGCTGCCCCCGCTGTCGCCGCCCCGGAGGCCGCCGCCCCAGCCCCGCCGGTCCGGCCCCTCAGCCGCCGCCAGGATCGCCGCGAGGACGACGTGGAGGGGGGTGTGTGGCCGGTGGTGATCGCCCTGGCGCTGTCGGCCGTGGTGGGCACCGCCATCGGCTGGTGGTGGATGGGCCGTGGCCGCGCCCCCCAGGCCGATCGTCAGGCCATCACCGAGCTGCCCGCCAGCCTGCCCCCCGGCGAGGTGGACCAGCGCCAGCAGCTGCTCACCCGCCTGCGGGCCCTGCAGATCGACCGCCGCTGGTTCCTGCGCCTGATTGATGGGGCCTTGCTGGAGCAGTACCCGGAGCGTCAGGGCCGCCGCCCCACCGAGGCGCCGGAAGACGCCCCCCTGCGGCAGGTCTGGAACCGGCTGGCGGACGACTGGCTGGCGCGGGTGGAGCAGCTGCCGCTGGAGATCCGCCGGCGGCTGGGCAGTTTCAGCCCTGCCGACTGGGAGCGCCGCCAGAAGGGGCTGGTGGATCAGGGCCTCAGCCCCATGGTGCTGAGGCAGCTGGTGTCGGGCAGCGCCCGCAGCCTGCTGCCCGGCCTGGAGGGGGGGGATCTGCCGCCGGAGCCGTTTCGCCAGCTGTGGTATGCCGCGGCGGAACTCAGCCTGGCCTCGATGCGCATCGAGCCCCTGGGCCTGGAGACCTCCCGCACCCGGGTGCTCACCGCTGAGGTGGCCGCCGGCGGTGCCCGCCTGTTTCCGGTGCGGGTGCCGGTGGGCGATCGGCTGGTGCTGGGGGTGAACGGAACGCCGCTGCTGCAGATGACGGTGTTCGCCGCCGACGGGAGCGTGCTGGAGGCCCGGGGGCCCCTGCGGGTGGTGAGCCTGGCTCCCCAGGTCACATCGCCCGTGCAGTTGCTGGTGACCAACGATGGTGTGGCACCGGCGATGATCACCCTGTCGCTGCGGGCCGATCCGCCGCCGGCGGCGGCGCCCCCGCCACAGCCGGCGGGTGATGGGGGCGCCGGGGCCGGAGCCCTGCAGGAGCTGCCCGAGCAGGCCGCCGACGATCCACCGCCGCCGCCGGGCCCCGTGCCCCAGGCCCCAGACGCCCCCTAGATCCGGGCGATCGCTGCCCGGGTCTCCCGCTCCTCCTGCCGCCGTTTCTCCTCGTGGCGCTTGTCGTGCAGCTTGCGGCCGCGGCCGAGGCCGATGGTCAGCTTCAGCCACGAGCCCTTGAGGTGCAGGTTGAGGGGCACCAGGGTGAGGCCCTTCTGCTCGAGGGCCACCCGCAGTCGGTCGATCTCGCGGCGGTGGGCCAGCAGCCGCCGCACCCGCAGCGGCTCATGGTTGAAGAAGCGGCCGGCGTGGCTGTGGGGCGAGATGTGCACGTTGTGCAGCTGCAGTTCACCCTGGCGGATCAGGCAGAAGCCATCGCGCAGGTTCACCTGGCCGGCCCGGATCGATTTCACCTCGGTGCCCAGCAGGGCGATGCCCGTTTCCAGCGTTTCGAGAATGTCGTACTGATGGCGCGCCAGGCGGTTGTCGGCCATCAGCCGCTGGGCCGGGTCCTTCGTGCCGCCGCCCCGTCGTCCCGGCCCCTTGGCCATCGCTGCTGCCACCTGCCTGTGCTCCCCGACCCTAGGCAGCTGCCGGTACCCTCGAGCCATGGCGATCGTTTCCTCCAGCGGCGGCCCCTCCCGGTCGCCGGCCAGCCCCGCCGCCGCCGAGCCGGCCGCCGCGCCCCGTCTGGTGGATGGGGCGGCACTGGAGGAGGAGCGCACCCCGGTCCGCGACGACGGCCTGCGGCCGCGCCGGCTGGCGGACTACATCGGCCAGGCCGAGCTGCGGCAGGTGCTCGGGATTGCGGTGGCGGCCAGCCGCCAGCGGGGCGATGCCCTCGACCATGTGCTGCTGCACGGTCCGCCTGGCCTGGGCAAGACCACCATGGCCCTGGTGCTGGCGGAGGAGCTGGGGGTGCGCTGCCGGATCACCAGCGCCCCGGCCCTGGAGCGGCCGCGCGACATCGTGGGCCTGCTGGTGAATCTGCAGCCGCGGGAGGTGCTGTTCATCGATGAGATCCACCGGCTCACGCGGGTGGCCGAAGAGATCCTGTACCCGGCGATGGAGGACTTCCGGCTGGATCTCACCGTGGGCAAGGGCACCACGGCCCGCACCCGCAGCCTGCCGCTGAGCCCCTTCACCCTGGTGGGGGCCACCACCCGTGCCGGGGCGCTGAGTTCGCCGCTGCGGGACCGGTTCGGGTTGATCCAGCGGCTGGAGTTCTACGGGTTGGCCGATCTGCAGGCCATCGTGGAACGCACGGCTGCCCTGCTGGGGCTGGAACTGGAGGGGTCGGCGGCCCGGGAGGTGGCCCTGCGCTGCCGTGGCACCCCCCGGATCGCCAACCGGCTGCTGCGGCGGGTCCGCGATGTGGCGGCGGTGGGTGGGCACGGCCGCATCGGTGCCGCCCTGGTGGCCGAAGCCCTGCGGCTGCATCGGGTCGATGCCTGCGGCCTCGATGCCTGCGACCGGCGCCTGCTGGCCCTGCTGCTGGAGGGCCACGGCGGTGGTCCCGTGGGGCTGGAGACCCTGGCTGCGGGGCTCGGGGAGGATCCGACCACCCTGGAAACCGTGGTGGAGCCGTTTCTGCTGCAGCTCGGTTTTCTGCAGCGCACGCCCCGGGGGCGGCTGCTCACGGCAGCGGGCCGGGCCCATCTGGAGGCCGCGTGAGCGGCCCCCTGCTGCCGCTGCTGCTGGCGCTGCAGCTGCTGCTGGCGCCTGGGCTGCCCCAGCTGTTTGACCAGGCCCTGGCGGCCAGCCGCAATGGCGCCTTCGACCAGGCCCTGCCCCTCTGGAACCGGGTGCTGGAGCTGGCGCCGGGCGATGCCGCCGCCTGGAGCAACCGGGGCAATGTGCGCCTGGGGCTGGGGGATCCGGCCGGGGCGATCGCCGACCAGGACCAGGCGATGCTGCTGGATCCCCTCAACCCCGATCCCCACCTCAACCGGGGCACGGCGGAGGAAGCCCTGCGCCGCTGGGATGCGGCCGCTGCCGACTACCGCTGGATCCTGGAGCGGCAGCCAGAGGAGGCCGGTGCCCTCTACAACCTGGGCAATGTGAAGGGGTCGCTCGGCGACTGGCGCGCTGCCCGTGGATTGTTCGAGCAGGCGGCCCTGGCCCGGCCGGGATTCGCCATGGCCCGCTCCAGTGCGGCCCTGGCCGCCTTTGAACTGGGCGATCTGGAGGCGGCCGAGCGGGAGCTGCGGGCCCTGATCCGCCGTTATCCATTGTTCGCCGATGCCAGGGCGGCGCTCACGGCCCTGCTGTGGCAGCGGGGTGCCTTCGGTGAAGCGGAAAGCCACTGGGCGGCGGCCAGCGGCCTGGATCCCCGTTACCGCCAGGGCGACTGGCTGGCGGGGGTGCGGCGCTGGCCGCCGGCGCCGGTTGCGGCCCTGCAGCGGTTTCTGGCGCTGGACGCAGCAGCGGCCTGATGCCGCCAACCGCCTGGATTTTGTGGGTGTTTCCTGGCATTTGCTTGCAGGCTGGTGCAAATTGCGGCACTGCAGGTAAGATCTGCGGGAGTCCTGCTGTCTCCAGCACTCCTTTTCCATGCGACCCTCATTGATTCCTGCCCTTGGCCTGGCCGCT
>JBKDDA010000018.1:0-1819 GCA_046313055.1 Synechococcaceae cyanobacterium
ACCGAGCCCACGGCGACCTGCCGGCCCTGCAGCCGGAGGCCGGGGGCGATTACATCGGCTTCCAGTCCCCAGGCCCGCACGGTGCCGGTGAGCTGCTCGATCAGCTCGGCCCGGTGGGCGAGCACCAGCACCCGCCGGCCCTTGCCGGCCGCGCCCTGGACGATGGCGCCGATAGTCTGGCCCTTGCCCGCACCAGAAGGCGCGTTGCTGCCGGCGTCGCAGGTGGTGGTGCCGACCCGCTGGGACCACCACGACATGACCGCCTGGCTGCTCGAGCAGGAAGCCGAGGAGAACCCCGAGCACTGGACGGTGCTCAACCTGCCCGCGATCGCCGAGCCGAGCAGCATCGCGATGCTGTTCCAGCCCACCAGCACCCGCGTTCCGCACTGGCGCCAGCCCAGCGAGCCCCTCTGTCCAGAGCGGGTGCCGCTGGCGGTGCTGCAGCGCATCCGCACCCGCCTCGGTTCCTACGGGTGGAACGCCCTCTACCAACAGCGGCCCAGCCTGGCGGAGGGTCTGCTGTTCCGCAAGGACTGGATCCAGCCGCCGCTACCGATCGCCCCAGGCCAGCCCCGCCGCTACGCGCCACTCGTGCTGAGCTGCGACCTGAGCTTCAAGGACGGCAAGGACAACGACGCCTGCGGCTTTGCCCTGCTGGGTCTGCTGGAGCCGCAGCGGCACCCGGCTGTGGATGCCCGGCGGCAGGGGCTGGCCTTGGCTGCCAACGCCGCCGGGGCTCAAGGAGCGCCCAGGGGTGTCAGCTCAACGGACACCCTTGCGGGACGCGGAGCCGAAGTACGGGGACTTGATCCCTGGGCCGAACTCCAAATCGAAGCCCTCTGGGCCCACCGGCAGCGGCTGGATCTGCCGGGGGTGATCAAGTTCCTGCTGGCCTCGCTCGCGTCGCTGGAGCGTCAGGGCCTGCGGCCCAATGCCGTGCTGATCGAGGACGCCGCCAACGGCCCCGCCGTCTGCCAGTTGCTCAGGCGTCAGGTGCCGGGGTTGATCGCCATCCCGCCCAAGGGCAGCAAGGCCTCACGCGCCCATGCTGTCGCCCCGCTGGGGGAGGCGGGCCAGGTGCGCTTTGCCCGAAAGGCCGACTCCCTGATCGAGGAGCTGCTGGCCTTTTCCCCCCGGGGCGGAGTGGACGACCAGGTGGATGCCTTCTGCCAGGGAGTGCTCTGGATCGAGGCGCAGTTCTGGCGCGGCCGGGGCTACGGCACTTCACCGGTGCCAATGGTGTTCAGCCGTTGAGTGATGACGGTCGCCTTCGCCCGGCCACTGCGGACCCCGGCCTGCCGCGCTGCGGCGAAGGGCCAGCTGGATCTGCCGCTGCGGCCGCCGGTGGTGGCGACGTGTCTGCCGCGGCCACGCCGAGCTCAGCGCGGCGCGATTGCTCCTCGACAGCAAGCACGACTCCACCGGCTGGGGGATGCCGTTCAGCTGGTGATCGCCTTTCCGGCAAAGGCGCGGCGCCACCTGGTGGCTTAACGGTGTCGGGCAACGGCAGCAACGGCGAGCCGATCAACCCCCAGGCGATGAGTGCCTCTGAGCTCTACTGGGCGTCCTTCGCGGTGAACGGCCGCGGGGCTCGTCGCTGAGGCCGCTGGAAGCCCAATGGCACGGCGGCCCCGCAGCTTCTACGCCGGTCTCTCCTTCCGGCCGCCCGCCCCTGTCGCCGCTGCTGCTCGTCGTGCCCTGGAGCGCCGTGCCCAGCAGCCCCCCTCCAACCGGGGCATGACGCCGGTGGGGCTGGCACGCGCCCGGCAGCTGCTCAACCGTCAGCAGCTCTCACCAACCACCATCGATCGAATGGTGA
>JBKDDA010000019.1:0-25349 GCA_046313055.1 Synechococcaceae cyanobacterium
GTTCCGGCCAGAGCTGGGCGAAATCGTGGAACAGGTGGCGACGCAGCAGATCGCTGTGCAGTTCCGCCACGCCATTGACTTTGTGACTGCCGACCACGGCCAGATGGGCCATGCGCACCTTGCGCACTCCGCTCTCCTCAATCAGCGACAGGCGCTCCAGCAGTTCCGGTTGGCCGGGGTTGCGAATGCGCACCATGCGCAGGAAGCGGGCATTGATTTCGTAGATGATTTCCAGGTGCCGTGGCAGCAGATGCTCGAACAACGGCACGCTCCAGGCTTCCAGCGCTTCCGGCAGCAGGGTGTGGTTGGTGTAGCTGATCGTGCTGGTGGTGATCGTCCAGGCGGTGTCCCAGTCGACGTGGTGCACGTCGATCAGCAGCCGCATCAGTTCAGCGACGGCGATGGCTGGGTGGGTGTCGTTGAGCTGAAGCGCGAACTTCCGGTGGAAGTCGGTGACGGCCAGGCCCTGCCCCAGCAGGATGCGGAACATGTCCTGCAACGAACAGGACACGAAGAAGATCTGCTGGCTCAAGCGCAACCGCTTGCCTTGCTCCAGCTCGTCGTTGGGATAGAGCACTTTGGAGAGCGTTTCCGACTGCACCTTCTGCAGGACGGCACGGGTGTAATCGCCGGCGTTGAAGGAGGCGAAGTCGAAGGCATCCGGCGCCTGGGCCGACCACAGCCGCAGGGTGTTGGCGGTGTTGACGCCGCAGCCAAGGATCGGCGTGTCGTAAGCGACGCCGATCACCGTGTGGCCGCCGATGGTGACCGGATAACTCCATTCCGGCCGGATCACCTCCCAGGGGTTGCCACCAGTGAGCCACGGGTCGGTGCTTTCCACCTGCCCGTGGGGGCCGATCTTCTGGCGGAAGATGCCGTATTCGTAGCGGATGCCATAGCCGATGGCCGGCAGCTCCAGGGTGGCCATCGACTCCTGGAAGCAGGCCGCCAGGCGCCCTAGTCCGCCATTGCCCAGGCCGGGTTCGGACTCCTGGGCGATCAGCTCCTCGATGTTGAGGCCGAGGGCGGCGCAGGCCTCTTCCGCTTCATGGCGCAGGCCGAGGATCTCCAGATTGTTTTCCAGGTGGGGACCCAGCAGATATTCGGCCGAGAGGTAGGCGGCGGTGCGCACCCCCTTGCTGGTGTAAGTCTCGGCCGTATCCACCCAGCTGCGCAGCAGTCGGGCTCGCACCGCCAGGGCCAGGCAAAGGTAGTGATCGTGGCTTGTGGCCAGCGACGGCGACTTGGCCTGGCTCAGGAACAAATGGCGGCGCATGGCCTCCAGCAATGAGCTCGACGTGGCGATGGCCATGGCTTGGCGAACCGGATCGATCCTTCATCCTGCGGACGCGGGAGGCCTGCTGCGCCATCGGTTACCGATTCCGGTTTTCTTCTGCTGTGCCGACCGGCGCGGCGGGATCCACCAGCGTCGCTTCAATGCTCCAGTCCATCTCGCTTTTCACCTCGGCAGGGCCGTAGAAGCTGCCGGTCACGGCTGCGGTCAGGGGAGGGCGGGAGGACGTGGCCAGGGTGATGTAGCGATCGTCGATCAGGCCCTTGCCACTGGGATCGAAGCCGCGCCAACCCGCCCCGGGCAAGTAGACCTCCGCCCAGGCATGCAGGTCGTAGGTTTTGGGCCTCGGCTCCACGATGTGATAGCCGCTCACGAAGCGGGCCGGCAGGCCAACGCAACGGCAGGTTTCGATCATCAGCATCGCCAGATCGCGGCAGGAACCCACCCGCTCCTTGAGGGTGCGGCCGGCAGGCCAGGCTGGGCCCAGGTGGCGTTGGGTGTATTTCACCCGATCCTGGATGATGGCGATCAACTGCTCCAGGAACAGCAGCGCCCGCTGGTTGCTGCCCATCAGGGCGTCCTGGGCCAGGTCGACCGCCGCGGGATCGTGCTGGCCGTTGGGCAGCCAGCCCACCAGCGAGCCAGCCAGGTCGCCGTTGAGTTTGCCGATCGGATAAGGCAGCTCCAGATCCCCATCACAGAGGCAGTCGCTGAGTTTCGGGCCGAGTTCCGTTTCCACCTCGCTCTGGGCCAGCACAAGGAACTCTTCGGTGGTTCCTTCGAAGCGGGCCCGCAAGATTTCATCGCCGCTGGCGGCCACCAGCGGATAGAGGAAGCTGGGCCGCGGCGTGATGCTTAGCTCGAACGACAGCAACCTCTGAAAGCCATGGCCTCGCGGTTTCAAGCAGAAGCGATGGGGGCCGAGGCTGACCGGCTCACTGTAGCGGTAGACGAAGCTGTGGATTAGGCGGGCCCGCATGCCAATTCTGCGCCGGAGGTTGGCGTGGGAGAGATGAAGTAGCGCTGCTCAATCAAGGTGTGTAAGCGGTTAAAATCCTGTTGTAGTCCATCAATGGCCTCATGCAGTCCGCTGGCGATCAGCTCTTCGATGTGGGTGTAGCTCCAGCGCGCCAGCAGCAGGCCGGTGAAGCATTCCAGATCGTCCGGCGCTCCGGGAACTGAGCGGCCACGGATGATCCTCAGGGTTTCATTGATTCGCTCCAGGCAGTAGCGTACGGAGCGCGGGAAGATGGGATTGAGCAGCAGAAATGAGGCCACCGCTTTGGGGCTGATGCCCTGTTGCTGCGACTGCCGGAACATCTGGTAGGCGCCGGCGGTGCGCAGCAGTGCAATCCACTGCAATTCATCCAGCACGCCTCCAACCTCCTCGCTGGAGGGCAGCAGCAGGAAGTATTTGACGTCGAGAATGCGGGTGGTTTTGTCGGCCCGCTCCAGCAGGCGCCCCAGGCGGCTGAACTGCCAGGACAGATCACGGCTGAGGGTGGCGTCGGTGATGCCGTAGAAGAGCTGGCAGGAACGGCGGATCTCGCGCAGTTGCTCCTGGGGGGGCTGCTCCCAGAAATCCTGTTCCTGCAGGGCCCAGTAGGTGCCGTTGAGCTGCTCCCACATCTCGGTGGTGATCACGTCGCGGATCTGGCGGGCGTTCTCGCGGGCGATATCCATGCATTTCACCACGCAGTTCGGGTTTTCCGGTGCGTTGACCAGAAACCGGATCACGTCCTCAGGACGCCCCTCAGGAAACAGGGCGTCAAATTCATCGCGTACGCCGCTGGCATCGATCAGCGGCAGCCAGGGTTCGGCGCTGCCCGGGGGGCAGTCCAGGGCCATGGCCTCACTCACCTCGACGAAGCGGGAGATGTTCTCGGCCCGTTCAATGTAGCGGTTGATCCAGTAGAGAGAATCGGCGACGCGGCTCAGCATGAAGCCACCTCTGCAGGGACGAGGTCGGCGCTGTCGCCACCTTCGGCCACGATCCAGGTATCCTTGCAGCCGCCTCCCTGGGAGGAATTCACCACCAGCGAGCCGCGCCGCAGGGCCACGCGGGTGAGGCCGCCGGGCGTGACCCAGTTGCTCTTGCCGCGCAGAACATACGGACGCAAATCCACATGGCAGGGATAGAGCTCACCTTCACTCAGGGACGGCACCGTGGAGAGTTCCAGGGTTGGTTGGGCAATGAAGTTGCGGGGATCGTGTTCGATCTTGGAAGCAAAGATCGCAATCTCCTCGCGGCTGGCATGGGGGCCGATCAGCATGCCATACCCCCCCGCCTCGGCCACCGATTTCACCACCAGCTCGTGCAGGTGGGCGAGTACATAGGCGCGGTCGTCGGCGCGGGCGCAGAGATAGGTGGGCACATTCTCAATAATCGGCGTTTCGCCCAGGTAGTAGCGAATCATCTCCGGCACATAGGCATAGATGAGCTTGTCGTCCGCCACGCCAGTGCCGGGTGCGTTGGCGATTGCCACCCTCCCGACCCGGAACGCCGCCAGCAGTCCCCGCACCCCCAGCATCGAGTCGGCTCGGAACTCGGCTGGATCGAGGAAGTCGTCGTCGATGCGGCGATAGATCACATCCACGGCTTCAAGGCCGGAGGTGCTGCGCATCCAAACCCTGCCGCTTTCGCAGATCAGATCGCGACCTTCGACCAGGGGGATGCCCATCTGCTGGGCGAGATAGCTGTGCTCGAAGTAGGCGCTGTTGTAGACGCCGGGTGTCAGCAGCACGACGCGGGGCGAGTCGGTCCAGGGGGCCAGATCGCGCAAGGTCTCCAACAGCCTGGAGGCGTAGTCGTCGATCGGCTGCACGGTGCGGCCCTGGAACAGGTTTGAGAAAATGCGCTTCATCACGCGCCGGTTTTCGAGGAAGTAGGCCACGCCGGAGGGGCAGCGCAGGTTGTCCTCCAGCACCCGCCAGGTGCCATCGCCATCCCGCACCAGATCAAGGCCGGAGATGTGGCACCAGCGCCCCAGGGGCGGCTTGACGCCGCGCATCTGGGGCCGCCAGCCCTGGGAGCTTTCCACGTCCTCCCGGGGGACCACGCCATCGGCCATGATTTTTCCCTCGCCGTAGACGTCCGCCAGGAACAGGTCGATCGCCTGCAGCCGCTGGAACAGGCCCTTCTCCAGCCGCTGCCAATCGTCAGTGCCGATCAGCCGGGGCAGCGGGTCGAACGGCAGGATGCGCTCCACCCCTTGGCTGCCGGAGTCGTTGAGGCGGAAGGTGGCCCCCAGCCGCTTGAGCAGCATTGCCGCCGCGGCGTGGTTGTGATTGAGTTGATCCAGCCCCATCGCCCCCAGGGACGACAACAACGGTTTAAGAGCCTGTCGGGGTTGGTCCGCGCCGCTGAAGTACTCGTCGTAGCCGTGGTTGGGGCGATAGTCGGTGAACATGGCGTCGTTCTGCTGGGCGGATCCTGCTGCGCCACTCGGGTGCTTCCCGGTGATGATTGTTACCGAAAGCCCGGTAACCTTGTGTCGGTTGAGGCGGGTATCGGAGCCAGCGCGTCAGAGCAGGAAGTAGCGCTGGGCCATCGGCAGCACCTCCGCCGGCTCGCAGGTCAGCAGTTCGCCGTCGGCGTACACCTCGTAGGTCTGGGGGTCGACCTCCATCTTCGGCAGGGCGCTGTTGTTGCGCATCGCCGCCTTGCTGATGCCGCCGCGGGTGTTTTGCACCGGCACGCAGGCCCGCCGCAACCCGAGACGGCGGGGCAGATCCTCCTCCAGGGCCGCCTGGCTCACAAAGGTGAGACAGCTCGGGGCCAAAGCCGCGCCGTAGGCGGCAAACATCGGCCGGCCATGCACGGGGCCGGGCGTGGGAATCGAGGCATTGGCATCTCCCATCTGGGCCCAAACGATGGAGCCACCCTTGAGCACCAGCTCCGGCTTGACGCCAAAGAAGCCCGGCTTCCAAAGCACCAGATCCGCCAGCTTGCCCACCTCCACCGAGCCCACCTGGCTGTCGATACCGTGGGCAATGGCAGGATTGATGGTGGTTTTGGCGATGTAGCGCTTCAGACGCGTGTTGTCGTTCCGTTCCCCATCGCCGGCCAGGGCCCCCCGCTGCACCTTCATCTTGTGGGCGGTTTGAAAGGTGCGCAGGATCACCTCACCCACCCGGCCCATGGCCTGGGAGTCGCTGGCGATGATCGAAAACGCCCCCAGATCATGGAGGATGTCCTCGGCGGCAATCGTCTCGCGGCGGATGCGGGATTCAGCAAACGCCACATCCTCCGGAATCTTGGGATCCAGGTGGTGGCACACCATCAACATGTCGAGGTGCTCCTCCAGCGTGTTGCGGGTGTAGGGCCGGGTGGGATTGGTGCTGCTGGGCAGCACATTGGCCTCGCCGCAGATGCGGATGATGTCCGGGGCGTGGCCGCCGCCCGCGCCCTCGGTGTGAAAGGTGTGGATCGTGCGGCCGCCGATGGCGCGGATCGTGTCTTCCACGAAGCCGGCTTCGTTCAGCGTGTCGGTGTGGATGCAGACCTGCACATCGAGCCGGTCGGCCACCGCCAGGCAGCAGTCGATCGCCGCCGGCGTGGTGCCCCAGTCTTCGTGCAGCTTGAGCCCACAGGCGCCCGCCCGCACCTGCTCCTCCAGCGCCGCCGGCGTGCTGGCATTGCCCTTGCCGAAGAAGCCCAGGTTCACGGGCAGCCCCTCGGCCGCCTGCAGCATGCGCGCCAGGTGGAAGGCCCCCGGTGTGCAGGTGGTGGCATTGGTGCCCGTGGCCGGGCCGGTGCCGCCGCCCAGCAGGGTGGTGACGCCACTGGCCAGCGCCGTTTCGATCTGCTGCGGGCAGATGAAGTGAATGTGGGTGTCGATCCCCCCGGCCGTGACGATGTGGCCCTCGCCCGCGATCGCTTCGGTGCCCGGGCCCACCACGATGTCGATGCCGTCGCTGATGTCCGGGTTGCCGGCCTTGCCGATGGCGCAGATGCGGCCGTCGCGGATGCCGATGTCGGCTTTCACGATTCCCCACCAGTCCACGATCAGGGCGTTGGTGATCACCGTGTCCACGGCCCCCTCCGCCCGGGTGGTCTGGGCCTGGCCCATGCCGTCGCGGATCACCTTGCCGCCGCCGAACTTCACCTCATCGCCGTAGCTCGTGTGATCCTTCTCCACCTCCAGGATCAGGGCCGTGTCGGCCAGCCGCAGCCGGTCGCCGGTGGTGGGGCCGTACGTCTCGGCGTAGGCACGGCGGCTGATCCGGAAGGGCATGGCGGCGGCGTGGCGAAGGGGTGGTGCGGGCTGAGGGGCGGTGCGGCGCCAGGGGCGGAGTCGTCAGTCGAGGGGGCCGTTGATCAGGCCGTTGAAGCCATACACCTGGCGCGCGCCGGCGTAGGGCACCAGATCCACCTCCCGGCTGTCGCCTGGCTCGAAACGGATCGCGGTGCCGGCGGGAATGTCGAGCCGCAGGCCCCGGGCGGCCTCGCGGTCGAACTTCAGGGCCCCATTGGCTTCGTGAAAGTGAAAGTGGGACCCCACCTGCACGGGCCGGTCGCCCGTGTTGGCCACCAGCAGGGTGGTCACCGGCCGGCCGGCGTTGAGCTCGATCGCGCCCCCATCGGTGAACAGTTCGCCCGGAATCAGCCCGGCGTGGTCCTGGTGGCAGTGGTCTGGATCGGCGGTGGCGGCCATGGTGGTGGGCTGGCGGGTGAACGACGGTCTGGTCAGCGGATCGGATCGTGCAGGGTCACCAGCTTGGTGCCATCGGGGAAGACCGCCTCGATCTGCACCTCCGGGATCAGCTCCGCCACCCCCTCCATCACCTGGTCGCGGCTCAGCCAGGTGGTGCCGTCCTGCATCAGCTCGGCCACGCTGCGGCCATCGCGGGCCCCCTCCAGGATCAGAAAGCTGAGCCAGGCCACGGCTTCGGGGTGGTTCAGCTTCAGGCCGCGCTGCATGCGCCGTTCGGCCAGCAGGGCGGCCGTCACGATCAGGAGCTTGTCCTTTTCCTGGGGGGTGAGATGCATGGTTTCAGTCTGCCAGCGCCGCAGGCTGCCGCAGGTTCGCCGGGAACCGGTTCAGGCTTCGGGGCCGCTCAGCAGCGGCTGCTCCTGGAACGGCCAGCAGCGCGGCAGCTCCGGGGCGGCCAGGCCGCGGCTCGCCCGGATCCGGGCCCACAGACGCGTGAACCAGAAGCGGGCGGCCTGGCTGGAGGGGCCCCGGTAGCGGGCCACCAGCCCCTGGTCGAGGGCTCCGCACACCATCGCTCCCGCCAGCCCGGCCCGGTCCGCCCGGGCCTGGGCCAGCAGCGCCGCCAGCCGCGCCGGCTCCAGGGGCTCCGGCGCGGCCCACACCAGCGATCCCACCACCGGTTCGCCGTTGAGGCCATGGGGTGAGCCCAGGGCATCGCCCCCCAGCTCCAGCCGGTCCACCAGCTCCCAGCGGTCCGCCCCGGGGCGGTCGGGATCCCGGCGGCGGATCTCCAGCAGCGACCGCCAGCGGCCCCGGCCCAGGTCCTCGCCGGCGGCGGAGCGGCCCAGGCGGGCCACCTCCGCCCCCAGCCAGCTGGCCCCCGGTTCCAGCAGCACCTGCTGCCGCTGTTCGTAGAGCCCATCGGCGTAGAGCACCAGCTCCTGGGGCAGCCATTCGAGGTCGGCGCCCGCCTGCAGCCGCACCGCCAGCTCCTGCCGGGCCCAGCGGCCCTGCGGCTCCAGCCGCGAGCGCCCCACCGAGCCGTAGATCTTCTGGGCCGCCACGCTGGTGAGCAGGGCACGGGCGCCGGGGCCGAGCAGCAGCTCCAGGCTGAGCCGGTCTCCGCCCACCAGGCCGCCGGCGGTGTGCAGGATCGGCAGTTCGCAGCGGCCGTCGGCCCCCAGCCGGGCCCGCTGCAGCCGCAGGGGCGCCACCGCCCCCCCCTGGTGCACGGTGCCCGACGGTCGCCAGTGGAAACGCAGGCTGGCCCGGCCATGCCAACCTGCATCTGACGGTTGCTCCTGATCCAGCACCTGTCCGGGTGTCCCGTTTGCTCCACTCTGATGTCCGAGGTTGCTGGTCGCCCCGGCGGCGCGTCGCCGCCTGAAGAGGCCCTGGTGCTGCTCCACCGGCTGGCACCGGCCGCTGGCCCCGGTGCCGGCTCCGGTCGCCCTGGCGGTCCGCCCCTGCAGCTGCGGCTCACGGCCGAGGAGCGCACCCGCCTGCGGGGCTTGCGCCACAGCGTCTGCGGGCGGCCCTTGCTGCTGCAGCTGCAGCGGCAGCTGCCCCTGCAGCCCGGCGAATGGCTGCTGAGCGATGATCCGGCCGCTCCGCCGGTGCAGGTGGAGGCCGCCGCTGAGGCGGTGCTGGTGGTGCGGGCCGGGGAGCCCCTGGCCCTGCTGCAGGCCGCCTATCACCTGGGCAACCGGCACGTGGCCCTGCAGGTGCAGGCCGATCGGCTGATCCTGCTGGCGGATCCGGTGCTGGCCGAGCTGCTGCGCCACCGCGGCCTGCAGCTGGAGGCGTGCCAGGCCCCGTTTCTGCCGGAGGGCGGAGCCTACGGGCACCACCATGGCTGAGCGGCACCTGCGGCTGTTCCAGCTGGTGAGCCCGGCCCTGCCGGTGGGATCCTTCAGCTATTCGGAGGGGCTGGAGGTGCTGGTGCAGGCCGGCTGCCTCACCGGTGTGACCGCCCTGGCTGCCTGGCTGCAGGCGGAGCTGCGGCGGGGGACCGTGGCGGTGGAGACGGCCGCCCTGGCGCCCCTGCGCACGGCCTGGCAGTGCTGTTGCCAGGGCGGCGAGGCCATGGCGCTGCGCGACCTCGATGGCTGGCTGCTGGCCCTGCGGGAGGCGGCCGAAGTGCGGGCCCAGCAGCGGCAGATGGGCCGGTCGCTGCTGCAGCTGCTGGCCGACCTGGGTCTGCCGGCGCCGTTGGCGGCCCCGGCGGCGCCGCTGGCCTGGCCCGCCGCCTTCGCCTGGGCCGGCCATTGCCTGGAGATCGATGCGCCGGCCCTGGCGGAGGCCTACCTGCATGCCTGGGTGGCCAACCAGGTGAGTGCGGCCGTGCGGCTGGTGCCCCTCGGCCCCACCGACGGTCAGCGGCTGCAGTGGCAGCTGGCACCGTTGCTGGCCGAGCGGGCGGTGGCCCTGGTGGCGGCCGATCCCCGGCAGCTCTGGAACGGCGGCCTGGGCGCCGGCATGGCCCAGCTGGGCCATGCCGAGCTCTACTCCCGCCTGTTCCGCAGCTGAGGCCCGTTCCCTAGCCTTTGGCCATCGGCGCTGGTGGATCGGATGGCGAGCAGTCGCCTGCGGGTGGGAGTGGCCGGGCCGGTGGGTTCCGGCAAAACGGCCCTGGTGGAGGCCCTCTGCCGCCGGCTGCGCGAGCGCCTGCAGCTGGCCGTGGTGACCAACGACATCTACACCCAGGAGGATGCCCAGTTCCTCACCAGGGCCGGAGCGCTGGAACCGGAGCGGATCCGCGGCGTGGAAACCGGCGGCTGCCCCCACACCGCCATCCGCGAAGACTGCTCGATCAACCGGGCAGCCGTGCAGGACCTTGAGGAGCGCTACCCCGATCTCGACCTGGTGCTGGTGGAAAGCGGCGGCGACAACCTGGCGGCGAGCTTCAGCCCCGAGCTGGTGGACCTGTGCATCTATGTGATCGATGTGGCCGCGGGCGACAAGATCCCGCGCAAGGGTGGGCCGGGCATCACCCGTTCCGACCTGCTGGTGATCAACAAGATCGATCTGGCGCCGCTGGTGGGGGCCAGCCTGGCGGTGATGGAGCAGGACACCGAGCGAATGCGGGGCGGGCGGCCCTGGTGTTTCACCAATCTGCGCTCGGGGGAGGGTCTGCAGCGGATCGAAGATTTTCTGCTGAGCCAACTGCCGGCGGACGCCGGATCTTCGGTGCCTGAGTTGTAGCTGTTGCTACAAGAGACAGATTATCTACATCCGCTTTTCCTCATTCTGCCGCGCCCCCACGCTGTCGACCGGTCGGACCGTATCGATGACTACAAAGCGGAGTTGTGGCAGGCCGATACCTTCCATGGACCGCTCCCTGGCGGCTGCCCACTCTTCTTCCACATTTCTACCTATGGCCTCCCCACTGCTGCGGAAGTCTTCACTTCGTCTCCTGGGCGGTGCCACAGCCCTGGTCACCGGTTTCTCGCTTGTGGCCTGCGGCGGCGGTGAACAAGCCTCCGGCGATTTCGACGGCGAAGTGAAGGTGGGCATCCTTCACAGCCGCTCCGGCACCATGGCCATCTCCGAAAACACGGTGGCCGAAGCCGAGCTGATGGCCATTGACGAGATCAATGCCAAAGGCGGCGTGAAGGTCGGCGGCAAGAAGCTCAAGATCGTGCCAGTTGAGGAAGACGGTGCCTCCGACTGGCCCACCTTTGCTGAAAAGTCCAAGAAACTGATCGATCAGGACCAGGTGGCCGTGGTGTTCGGCGGCTGGACCTCTGCCAGCCGCAAGGCCATGCTGCCGGTCTTCGAGGCCAAGGATCACTTCCTCTTTTACCCGATTCAATACGAAGGGCAGGAGTGCTCCAAGAACATCTTCTACAGCGGTGCCACCCCCAACCAGCAGGCCGAGCCTGCGGTCGACTGGCTGCTGAAGAACAAGGGCAAGGATTTCTTCCTGGTGGGTTCGGACTACGTCTACCCGCGGACTGCCAACACCATCATGAAGGAGCAGCTCAAGGCCAAGGGTGGCAAGCTGGTCGGCGAAGACTATCTGCCCCTCGGCAACACTGAGGTTGCTCCGATCATTTCCAAGATCAAAACCGCCCTGCCCAATGGTGGTGTGATCGTCAACACGTTGAACGGCGACAGCAACGTGGCCTTCTTCAAGCAGATGAAGGCCGCGGGCCTCACGCCTGCCAATGGCTACTCGATCATGAGCTTCTCGATCGCCGAAGAGGAGATCGCCGCCATTGGACCTGAGTACCTCGAGGGCACCTACGCCGCCTGGAACTTCTTCCAGAGCCTCGACACGCCCGCATCCAAGGAGTTCACCAAGAACTTCAAGGCCAAGTACGGCGACAAGCGGGTCACCAACGACCCCGCAGAAGCCGCCTACATGATGGTTTATCTGTGGGCCGCCGCCGCTGAAAAGGCTGGCACGGTTGATGACAACGAGGTTCGCAAGGCCCTGATCGGCGTCAGCTTCGACGCTCCCGAGGGCAAGGTCACCGTCCAGCCCAACCACCACGTTGAAAAGCTGGTGCTGATCGGCGAGGTGCAGAAGGACGGCATGTTCAAGATCCTTGAGAACCAGGGATTCGTGAAGCCCGTGGCCTGGAACCAGTACGTGCCCGAAACCAAGGGCTACACCTGCGACTGGACCCAGAACCGTCCTGATGCCGGCAAGTTCAAGATGTGATTCATCTCGGTTGAAGGTTGTTTGCGTGGGGGGAGAGAAATCTCCCCCTTTTTTCTCTTGCCCCGTGCGGGTTTCGATGGATCTTCTTTACGACACACTCTTCAACGGCTTGGCCATCGGTTCGGTGCTGGTGCTGGCGGCGCTTGGTCTGGCTGTGGTTTTCGGGCTGATGGGCGTCATCAACATGGCCCACGGCGAGCTGATGATGCTCGGCGCCTACACCACGTTTGTGGTGCAGAACATCTTCAAGGCCGTGTTGCCTGACGCCCTGTTTCCGGTGTACATCCTGGTGGCCCTGCCGCTGGCGTTTCTGGTCAGCGGCCTGGCTGGATTGTTGCTCGAACGCACGGTGATCCGCCGCCTCTATGGCCGTCCACTGGAAACGCTGCTGGCCACCTGGGGGGTCAGCCTGATCCTGCAGCAGCTGGTGCGTTCGGTGAGCAGTGCCTTTGCCATCGGCCTGGTGCTGGCGGTGGTGGGCGGTCTGCTCGTGCCCCGTGTCACCCCCGCTGCCTGGTGGCAGAAGCGCTGGACCCCCCTGCTGGGTTCCGGCAGCTGGATCGCCACCGGCCTGCTGGGCATTGTGGTGGCCTCCCTGCTCGGCAACCAGCGCAGCCTGGATCAGCCCTGGTTCAGTGCCCGCAACATCGATGTCACCGCTCCCACCTGGCTGCGGGGCTCCATCGATGTGGGTGCCGTCAACATGCCGGCGGCACGGCTGTTCATCATTGCCCTCACGGTCCTTGCCCTGTTTCTGGTCAACTGGTTTCTGCAGAAGAGTGTGTGGGGCATCCGCATCCGCGCCGTGACCCAGAACCGGCCCATGAGCGAATGCCTCGGCATCCCCACCGAGAAGGTGGATGCGCTCACCTTTCTGATCGGTTCCGGGCTGGCGGGCGTGGCCGGTGTGGCGGTCACACTGCTGGGATCCGTGGGCCCCAATCTCGGGGGCAATTACATCGTTGACTGCTTCATGGTGGTGGTGCTCGGTGGTGTCGGCAAACTGGCGGGCACCGTGCTCGCGGCCCTCGGGATCGGCGTGATCAGCTACATCGTGGGTTCCGGATCCCTGTTGCTGGTCTGGCCGGCCATGCCTGCCGCCCTCAACGAACTGATCACTTTCTTCGCCACCACCTCCATGGCCAAGGTGCTGGTCTTCGCCATCATTGTGGTGTTTCTCCAGATCCGACCGGCGGGGCTGTTTCCCCAGAAGGGCCGCATGGTGGAGGCCTGAGCCATGGCTGATCACGTTTCGGTCCTGCGCCTGCGTCGCTGGCTGCCCTGGCTGGTGATCGTGGTGCTGGCCCTGGTGCTGCCGGTGCTGCTGCCGCCCTTTCGCCTCAACCTGCTGGGTCGTTTCCTGTCGCTCGGCATCGTGGCCCTGGGCATTGATCTGATCTGGGGCTTCACGGGCATGCTCAGCCTCGGGCAGGGGATCTTCTTTGCCCTCGGTGGCTATTCCCTGGGCATGCTGCTGCAGCTCAGCTCGATTGAGCCGGGTCAGCTGCCGGAGTTCTTCTCGCTCTATGGAGTCAAGGAGTTGCCGGCATTCTGGCAGCCTTTCAACTCACCGGTCTTCACCTTTTTCGCCATCTGGTTGATTCCGGCACTTG
Source organism: Synechococcaceae cyanobacterium (assembly GCA_046313055.1). Taxonomy (GTDB): domain Bacteria; phylum Cyanobacteriota; class Cyanobacteriia; order PCC-6307; family Cyanobiaceae; genus Cyanobium. The sequence continues at coordinate 13,234 of JBKDDA010000019.1, forward strand.
TCGCCGGTGCCGTTGGCTACCTGGTGTTTCGCAACCGCATCAAGGGTGTTTATTTCTCGATTCTCACCCAGGCGGCGCTGCTGGTGTTCTTCAACTTCTTCAACGGCCAGCAGAAGCTGATCAACGGCACCAATGGCCTCAAGACCGACACGGCCCGCATCTTCGGTCAGCTGGTCGGCAGCGATGCCATGCAGCGCCAGCTCTTTGTGATCACGGTGGTGCTGGTGGTGGCTGCCTACCTGCTCTGCCGCTGGCTCACCAGCGGCCGCTTCGGTGATGCCCTGGTGGCGATCCGCGACGACGAACCGCGGCTGCGGTTCACCGGTTACAACCCCACCGCCTACAAGACCCTGGTCTTTGCCGTTGCCGGTGCCCTGGCCGGCATCAGTGGTGCCCTCTACACCGTGCAGTCCGGCATCGTCAGCCCCCAGTTCATGGCCGTGCCGTTCTCAATCGAAATGGTGATCTGGGTGGCCGTGGGTGGCCGTGGCACCCTCATCGGTGCCCTGATCGGCGCCGTGCTGATCAACTACGCCAAGTCGCTGGTCAGCGAACAGCTGCCGGAAACCTGGCTGTTCATTCAGGGGGGCCTGTTCCTGCTGGTGGTCACCACCCTGCCCGATGGTCTGGTGGGCTGGTGGCGTCAGGGCGGGCTCGGCCGGCTGATGGCCATGGTGGGCTGGCCGCCCACCACCTCCACCTACCCCGCCCTCGACCTGGATCCCGAGGTGCGGGCCGAACAGCGCCAGCTTGAGGGTCCGCCGCCCCGGGTGGAGGAACCATGACACCAACCCCAGCTCCCATGCCCCTGCTGGAACTCCGGGGTGTGACCGTCAGCTTCGATGGCTTTCTGGCCCTCAACGACCTCAACCTGTCCCTGGCGCCGGGCGAGCTGAGGGCCGTGATCGGTCCCAACGGAGCCGGCAAGACCACGTTCCTCGACGTGATCACCGGCAAGGTGAGGCCCACCCGCGGCGATGTGGTCTTCCGCGGTCGTTCCCTGGTGGGTCAGAGCGAGCACCGCATCTCCCGCCTCGGCATCGGCCGCAAGTTCCAGACGCCGCGCGTGTATCAGAACCTCACCCCCAGGCGCAACCTGGAGCTGGCGGTGCGTGGTCCCAACGGCCCGGCAGCCCTGCTGTTCGGCTCATTGAGTGCCGAGCGCCGCCAGCGGGTGCAGCACCTGCTGGAGGTGGTGGGTCTGGCGCCCCATGCCAACCAGCCGGCCGGTGGCCTGTCCCACGGTCAGAAGCAGTGGCTGGAGATCGCCATGCTGGTGGCCCAGGATCCCGAACTGCTGCTGGTCGATGAACCGGTGGCTGGCCTCACCGATGAGGAGACGGCCCGCACCGCTGAACTGCTGCGCCAGCTGGCCGGTGATCACACCGTGCTGGTGATCGAACACGACATGGAATTCATCCGCGACCTGCAGGCCCCGGTCACGGTGCTGCATGAGGGCCATGTGCTCTGTGAGGGATCCATGGATCAGGTGCAGGTGGATCCGCGGGTGATCGAGGTGTATCTGGGCCGTGACACACAGGAGGACAACCCATGAACCTGCTCTCGATCCGGGATCTGAATGTCTATTACGGCGAAAGCCACATTCTGCGGGATGTGGACCTCAGCGTGGGCTCCGGCCAGATGGTCTGCCTGATCGGTCGCAATGGTGTCGGCAAGACCACGCTGCTCAAGACCGTGATCGGCCTGCTGCGCCAACGCAGCGGCAGCGTCTGCCTCGACGACCGGGAGCTCTCCGGCCTGCCACCCCACCGCCGGGCTCGTGGCGGCATCGGCTACGTGCCCCAGGGGCGGGAGATCATTCCCCAGCTCACGGTGCGCGAGAACCTGCTGCTCGGTCTCGAGGCCCGGCCCGGCGGCCTGGCCCGGGAGCGGCACATCGATCCGGTGGTGTTCGAGCTGTTTCCGGTGCTCGAACAGTTCCTGAACCGCCGGGGTGGTGACCTCTCCGGCGGTCAGCAGCAGCAGCTGGCCATCGCCCGCGCCCTGCTGGGCAAGCCCCGCCTGCTGCTGCTCGATGAACCCACCGAGGGCATCCAGCCATCCGTGGTGCTCGACATTGAGCGGGCCGTGCGCCGGATCATCGAAACCACGGGCATCTCCGTGCTGCTGGTGGAGCAGCACCTGCACTTCGTGCGCCAGGCCGACTGGTACTACGCCATGCAGAAGGGTGGCGTGGTGGCCAGTGGCCCCACCGCCGAACTCAGCAAGGAGGTGGTGGATCGCTTCCTCAGTGTCTGAAGACCGCCTCTGACGGCCTTGGCCCCAACGCCCTGTCCGTAGCAACATGGCAGGGCTCCGGTTCCTTGCCATGTTGCGTTCGTCTCTGCCAACGGCCCTGATCGGCCTGCTGGCCCTGCTGCCCGTGGGTGCCGCCGGCCAGGCTCAGACCTGTGAATTTCTCACGCCCGTGGGTGGTGATGGCGCCAGCAACACGGTCACCAAGACGATCGGCCCGCCGAAGGTCACCCCCATTGGCCTGATCGCCGGCAAGACCAACTGGAACACCGATTTCTTTGTCACCAAGCCCTATCGCTCCTACAAATTCTTTTTCACTGCCAATTCATCGGTCAGCGCCACCTACCCGATTCAAGGGTTCATGAAATTCACCGATGGCTCCAGCCTTCAGGTGATCAACGAGTCGTTCACTCCGCAGGTGGGCACCGGCCGCATGTTCGGCCCCTTCCAGGCGGTGCCGGGCAAAACCGTGAGTCAGCTCAATTTCAAGATCGGCACCGCCAGCGATCTGGCCGCCACCGGCTTCACCTACCGGATCTCCACCCAGGGTTGTTTCTGAGCTGGTCGCCGGAGCCCGGCGGCGGCAGCAATGCCCGCCACAGGGGCCCGGCCGCCACCTGCGGCAGGGGCGTGCCGTTGAGGCTGAGCAGGGGCCGGCAGCCCAGGCTGTTCAGCAGCAGGCAGGCCCCCTGGTCTCCGGCACCGCCACTGCCAGCGGCACCGCTACTGCCAGCGGCACCGCCACCCCACGCCAGCAGCTCCTCCGGCTCGATCCGGGCCTCCACCGCCAGCCCCAGTGCCAGGGCCCGGCCCCGCATCACCCCCGGCAGGCAGCCGCTCGCCAGCGGGGGGGTGAGCCAGCGCCCGCCATGGCGCACCAGCAGGTTGGCACTGCTGCCGCAGCACAGCTGGCCGTCTTCGCCCAGCAGCAGCGCCTCCTCGGCACCGGCGGCGCGGGCTTCGCGGCGGGCCTGCACGGCTCCGCCGTAGGCAAAGGTTTTGCAGCGGTTCAGCAGGCTGGCGCTGCGCCGTTCGATCGGGCTGATCCGGGCCCGCAGGGGGGAGAACAGCGGCTCCCAGGGGGTGAGCTGCAGCCAGAAGCGGTGCTGGCTGTCAGGCGGCAGCTCAAGGCCGCGGCCGCCGCCCCTGGCGCTGCCCCGGCTCCAGTTGAGCCGCAGGGCGCCCTGGTCGATGCCGCTGCGCGCCACCGCTTCCGCCAGCAGCGGCACCAGCCGGGTGGCCTGGGGTGGCGGCGCCATGGCCAGCAGCTCCGCGCTCTGCCGCCAGCGCTCGAGGTGCTCCGCCAGCAGCCGCGGCTCGCCGTGCTCCACCAGCACCGTTTCGAACAGGCCATCGGCCAGCAGCAGCCCCCGGTCGCTCAGGGGCAGGCAGAGATCATCCGGGTGCCCCCAGCGGCCATCGATCCAGGCGATCGGCGCCGGTGGGCCGGGCCCGGTGCTCATGTCAGAGCCTCCAGCAGGGGCCGGATCTTCCAGCCCATCTCCTCGGCTTCGGCGGCCGGATCCGAGTCGGCCACGATGCCGCCGCCGGCGTGGGCCCGCAGCCGCCGGTCCCTGAGCAGCAGGGTCCGGATCAGAATGCTGCTGTCGAAGCTGCCATCGGCCCCCAGGTGGAACAGGGATCCGCAGTAGGGGCCCCGCGGCACCGGCTCCAGACCGCTGAGCCGCTGGCTGGCCCGCACCTTGGGGGCGCCGGTGATTGACCCCCCAGGCCAGCAGGCCCGCAGCAGCTCCACCACCCCCAGCCCCGGCCGCAGCCGGCCGGTGACCACCGAGGTGAGGTGATGCACCTGGGCATAGCTCTCCAGGCCCACCAGCTGGGGCACCGTGATCGAACCGGGTCGGCACACGCGGCCCAGGTCGTTGCGCAGCAGATCCACGATCATCACGTTCTCGGCCCGGTCCTTGGGGTCGCTCACCAGGTCGGCGGCGCTGGCGGCGTCGGCATCGGGGCAGGCATCCCGCGGCCGGGTGCCCTTGATCGGCCGCGTTTCCACCCAGCCGTCGCTGCCCAGGCGCAGGAACCGCTCCGGTGAGGCGGAGAGCACCGCCTCCTGCCCCGCCACCGCCAGCCCGGCGAACGGGGCCGGGCAGTGGCGGCGCAGGCGCCCGTAGAGGGCCAGCGGGTCGGGCGGTTCGGCCAGCAGCTGTTCACAGCAGGCCGTGAGGTTGGCCTGGAACAGATCGCCGGCGGCGATCCAGGTCCGCAGCTGCTCCACCTGCGCGGCATAGCGCTGCGGGCTGGTGTGCCAGTGCCAGTCCGTTTGGGCCAGGCCCGGGCCGGCCGGCCCCTGCGGCTCCCCGGCCCCGGCGGGGCAGGCCCGCTCGATCCGGTCGGCGAGGGCCGCCAGCCGCCGCCCGTTGTGGCCCTCCAGCCACAGCCGCCGCTCGCGCCGGCGGAAATGGACCAGCGGGTCGTAGCGGCCGGCCCAGAGGCTGGCCATGTCGGAGCGCCGCCAGTGGGCGCCGGGTTCCACCCAGGCTCCCGCCTCGTAGCTCAGCCAGCCCAGCCAGCCGCCGCCCCCCGCCGGGGTGGCGGCGGCCTCCAGGGCCCCGAAGGGATCCTCCGCTCCCGCATCCCCCGGCAGGCCCTGGCAGCGCAGCCGCTCCAGGGGATCGACGCCCAGCACGCCGCCGTTGCCCAGGGGGCTGGCATCGCCGTCGAGCAGAACCAGGCCATCGTGCCCCAGCTCGCTGGCCAGGGCCCGGCAGAGGGCCCACGGATCGCGCCAGGCCAGTTGCCGCCGTTCCATGCTCAGGCTGCGCCGCTCGCCAGTTCGGGATGGCCGGCCTCGATCAGGGCGGCATCGCGGATGCGGCAGCTGTCGCACACACCGCAGGGCCGCTCGCCGCCGCTGTAGCAGCTCCAGGTGTCGGCGATCGGAACCCCCAGCCGCAGGGCCTCCTGCACGATGGTGGGCTTGTCCCAGCTGATCAGCGGCGCCCACAGCTGGGGGGCCTGGCCCTCGCGGCCGGCGCGGCTGGCCAGGGCGGCCAGCCTCTGGAAGGCGGCCAGGTAGTCGGGTCGGCAGTCGGGGTAGCCGGAGTAATCCACGGCGTTGATGCCCAGCACCAGCCGGCTGGCGCCGCAGGCTTCGGCCAGGCTGAGGCCCAGGGCGATGAACACGGTGTTGCGGCCGGGCACGTAGGTGCTGGGAATCACTCCCGCCTGCACACCGTCGTGGGGCAGTTCCTGGGTCCCATCGGTGAGGGAGGAGCCGCCCCAGGCCGCCAGGTTGACCGCCATCACCCGATGCTCGACCAGGCCCAGCGCCGTCGCCAGTCGGGCGGCCGCCTGCAGTTCACGGCGGTGGCGCTGGCCGTAGTCGAACGACAGACCGATCACCCGGTGGCCGGCCTCGATCGCCAGGGCGGCCGCCGTGGCTGAATCCAGCCCGCCCGACAGCAGGGCGATGGCGGTGGGTTGGGACGCCGGGGCTGGGGAGCTCATGGCCCAAGGCTGGCAGACCGCGGGCAGGATGGGCAGACCGGCCTGTTTCCCCATGTCCGCATCGGACCGTTCGCCTGCCCTTGCCCTGCTGGTGATGCTGCTGGCAGCGCCCCCGGCATTGGCCATTCCCCGCCTGGATCTCAGCGGCTATCCGGCACCCCAGGCCGGCGAACGCCGCTGGGTGATCCAGCTGCCGGGGGTGCTGCCGCCCACGGCCGACTCGGCCCTCTCGTCTGACCCGGCCGACTGGCGGGTGCAGCTGATCGTGGGCCGGGAGATGGAGGTGGACTGCAACAGCCGGGCCCTGTCGGGCCGGATCCGGGCGGAGGCCCTGCCTGCCCTGGGCACCAGCCTCTACAGGGTGCGCGATGTGGGCCCGGTGGTGTCGACCCGCATGGCCTGCCCGCCGGATCAGCCCAGACGGCGTGCCTTTCTGCCGGTCGGCGGCAATCCCTATGTGCTGCCCTACAACGCCAGCCGGCCGATCGTGGTCGATGCGCCGGCCGACCTGCAGGTGCGCTGGCGCCTCTGGAAAGCCGAGAAGCGCCAGCAGCCGGCCCGCCGGCTCTGAGCGGGCTCCGGTGCGGTACGGCAGGTTCAGCGCACCCCCAGCCATTTGTGGCTCTGCAGGCTGAGGCGCCAGGCCGGGTGGCGGCGCACGTGCTCGATCGCCAGCCGCTGCCCCTCCGGTTCATCCCAGCAGGGTTGCAGCAGCAGGGCCGGTGCTGGCCTGTCCGCAGCGGCGGCCAGGGCCCTGGCCGCCATCGCTTCGGCGAACGGCAGATCATCGGCTCCGGCCACCACCACCTTGAGCTCGTGGCAGGCGGCCAGCAGCGGCCCGGCCGGTGGCCGGTGCCGTTTGGGGGAGAGGGTGATCCAGCTGAAGCGACCGCTCAGGCCCAGGGGGGCGGCCCCGCTGGTTTCCAGGTGCAGCGGCAGGCCGGCAGGGGCGAGGGCCTCGCAGAGCGGACCGAGATCGTGCTCCAGGGGTTCCCCCCCCGTGATCACCACGAAGGCGGCGCCGGCGGCGGCCGCCGCCTTCGCTTCCTCGGCCCGGGCTGCCAGGGGGCGGTCGGGGTGGGCAGCGGCCCGCCAGGACTGGCGGGTGTCGCACCAGGGGCAGCCCACGCCGCAACCGGCCAGGCGAATGAAGAAGGCACTGCGGCCGGCATGGAGCCCTTCGCCCTGCAGCGAGTGAAAGGTTTCCACCACCGGCAGGCTGGAGGTGGGGGCCATCGCTTCAGCCGCCGCCGGCATGGCTGGCGATCGCCTCCGCCGCCAGCAGCGGCAACCGCTGCTGGGCCGCTTCGATCAGGCCACGGAACAGGGGGTGGGGCCTGCCGGGCCGCGACAGAAATTCGGGGTGGTACTGGCAGGCGGCAAAGAAGGGATGGCCCTTCAGTTCGATCAGCTCCACCAGGCGGCCGTCGGGGGAGGTGCCGCTCACCTCGTATCCCGATTCCAGGAACAGGCTGCGGTAGGCGTTGTTGAATTCGTAGCGGTGTCGGTGGCGCTCGTACACCACCTCGTCGGCGTAGAGGCGGTGGGCCAGGGTGCCGGGTGCCAGGCGGCAGGGGTAGACCCCCAGGCGCATGGTGCCACCGAGATCCACCACATCCTGCTGCTCCGGCAGCAGGTGGATCACGGGGTGGGGGGTGCCGGGGTCGAGCTCGGCGCTGGTGGCGCCGGCCAGGCCGGCCTGGTGGCGGGCCCACTCGATCACGGCGCACTGCATGCCCAGGCAGAGGCCCAGAAACGGCACCCGCTGTTCGCGCGCCCAGCGGATCGCCGCCACCTTGCCGTCCACGCCGCGGTTGCCGAAGCCGCCGGGCACCACCACCGCATCCATGCCGGCCAGCAGGGCGGCGGCGCCCTGGTTCTCGATCTGCTCGGCGCAGACCCAGTGCAGGTCCAGGGAGGCATCCCGTTCCAGGCAGGCGTGGCGCAGGGCCTCCACCACCGAGAGGTAGGCGTCGTTCAGTTGCACGTATTTGCCCACCAGGGCCACCTTCACGGCCGGGCCAGGGTTGCGCAGCTTGCGCACCAGTTCGGCCCAGCCGGCCATGTCGCTGTCGTGGTCACCCAGGTCGAGCGCATCGAGCACCTGGCGGCAGAGCCCCTCCTGCTCCATGGCCAGCGGCACGGCGTAGATGCTGTCGGCGTCGAGGGCCTGGATCACCGCATCGGGCCGCACGCCGCAGAAGCCGCCGATCTTGGCCTTGAGATCGGTGCTGATGCTGCGGTCGCTGCGGCACACCAGCACATCGGGCTGGATGCCGATCGAGCGCAGTTCCTTCACCGAATGCTGGGTGGGCTTGGTCTTGAGTTCGCCGGAGGTGCCGATGAAGGGCAGCAGGGTCACATGCACATAGGCGGTGTCGTGGCGGCCCACGTCGCCGCGGAATTCGCGGATCGCCTCCAGAAACGGCAGTGACTCGATGTCGCCCACGGTGCCACCGATTTCGGTGATCACCACGTCGGCGCCGGAGTTGGCCGCCACCCGGTGAATCCGTTCACGGATCTCGCCGGTGATGTGGGGGATCACCTGCACGGTGCCGCCCTCGTAGTCGCCGCGCCGCTCCTTGTTGATCACCGCCTGGTAGATCGAGCCGGTGGTCACGCTGTTGAGCCGCGACATGGCCGTGTCGGTGAAGCGCTCGTAGTGGCCCAGGTCGAGGTCGGTTTCGGCGCCGTCTTCGGTGACGAACACCTCGCCGTGCTGATACGGGCTCATGGTGCCCGGATCCACGTTCAGATACGGATCGAGCTTCAGGATCGAAACGCTGTAGCCCCGGCTCTTGAGCAGGCGCCCCAGGCTGGCGGCCACGATGCCCTTGCCGATGCTGGAGACCACCCCGCCGGTGACGAACACGAACTTGGCGGTTCGCTGGCTGACGGGGGAAGGCATGGATGCTCGGCTGCACCCTCAATGTAGCCGCCGGGTCCAGGCCGGGCCGGGACGCTGGTGCCGCCCATCAGTCGATGCCGCTCAGTCGATACCGTTCAGGTAATCGCGCATGCGGTGGCGGTTGCGGGGCTGGCGCAGCTTGAGCAGCGCACGGCTTTCGATCTGGCGCACCCGCTCCCGCGAGAGGTGCAGCTGCTCGCCGATTTCACTGAGGGTGCGCGGGGTGTCGTCGTCGAGGCCGAAGCGTTGGCGCAGCACACAGGCCTCACGGCTGCTCAGTTCGGCCAGCAGGGCCTCCAGGTCGTTGTGCAGCTGTTCGGCGGCCAGCAGCTGCTCCGGATTTTCGTGGGGATCCTGCAGCAGATCACCCAGATCCGTGTCGGCATCGCTGCCCACCTGCCCATCGAGCGACACGGGCCGGGGCTGGCGCTCCAGGGTGCGGCGCACCAGCTCCTCGCCCAGCTGCAGGTGGGCGGCCAGTTCCCCCAGGCTGGCGGTGCGGCCCAGACGCGCCGCCAGTTCCCGCTGGGCCTTGCGGATGCGGTTCAGCTTCTCGGTGATGTGCACCGGCAGCCGGATCGTGCGGCTCTGGCTGGCGATGGCCCGGCTGACCGCCTGGCGGATCCACCAGTAGGCATAGGTGCTGAAGCGGAAGCCGCGGGTGGGGTCAAAGCGCTCCACCGCCCGCTCAAGGCCCAGGGTTCCCTCCTGAACCAGGTCGAGCAGCTCCATGCCGCGCTGCTGGTACTTCTTGGCCACGGCCACCACCAGCCGCAGGTTGGCCTGGATCATCCGTTCCCGGGCGCGGCGGAAACGGTGCAGCTCGCGGCGCAGCTCGGCCGGCGCCAGATCACACCGCTCCGCCCAGGTCTCGAAGCCGTCGCCTGCGCTTTGCCGGGCCTGCAGGGCCAGGCCCCGCTGCACCTGGCGGGCCAGCAGCAGTTCCTCCTCCTGGTCGAGCAGGTCCACCCGGCCGATCTCCTGGAGGTACTGCTTCACCAGGTCGGTGCTGAGGCGGCGGTCGCTCAAGGCGGGCGAACGGCGGAGACGGCTCCCTCAGGCTGGGTCTCGGGGGCGCCGCCAGGGCTGCTTCGATCGGAATGTTTCCCGATTGCCGGCCGCCGATTGCCGGCCGCCGGTCAGTCGTCGGCCACCCAGGTGCTGGCCACATGCAGCTCCTGCAGCTGCCGCGGCGCCACATCGGCCGGGGCCTGGGTGAGCAGGCAACGGGCCTGCTGGGTCTTGGGAAAGGCGATCGTGTCGCGGATCGAGTCTTCACCCGCCAGCAGCATCACCATGCGGTCGAGGCCGAAGGCGATGCCGCCGTGGGGCGGCGCGCCCATGTCGAGGGCCTCAAGCAGGAAGCCGAACTGGCGCTGGGCCTCCTCCAGGGGCAGGCCGATGGCCTGCAGCACCTGGCGCTGCAGGGCCGAATCGTGGATCCGCAGCGAGCCGCCGCCCAGCTCCAGGCCGTTGAGCACCAGGTCGTAGGCCTGGGCGCGGGCTGTGGGCAGGGTGTCGCCCCAGGCGGCCGGATCGGCCCCCAGGTCGGCCCTGTTGGGGGCGCAGAAGGGGTGGTGCAGGGCCTCCAGTCGGTTCTCGTCGGCGTTGAACTCGAACATCGGAAAGTCGACCACCCAGAGAAAGTTCCAGGTGCTGTTGTCGCGTTCCGGCCGCACCAGGCCCAGCTCGCGGGCCAGATACTGGCGCACCCGGTCGAGGGCCTTGTTCACGGTGGCGGTGTCGCCGGCGCCGAACAGCAGCAGGGTGCCCGGCTGGGCGCCGGTGCGCTGCAACAGCTCCGCCTTCTGCTCTTCGGAGAGGTTGTCCTTGATGGCGCCGATCGTGTCGATCTCGCCGCCTTCGCGCACGCGGATGAAGGCCAGGCCGCCGGCACCGGCCTTCTGGGCCTCGCCGAACACATCACCGCCGGGCTTGATGCGCACGTTGCTGATCACCTCGTTGCCCCCCGGTACGGCGATCACCTTCACGGCACCGCCGGCGGCCACGGCGCCGCTGAACACCTTGAAGCCCATGTCGGCCACGATGTCGCTCACGGTCACCAGCTCCAGGCCGTAGCGGGTGTCGGGCCGGTCGGTGCCGTAGCGCTCCATGGCCTCGTGCCAGGTGAGCCGCGGGAACGGGCGGGGCAGCTCCACCCCCTTCACCGCCTGCCAGATGGCGGCGATCAGCCCCTCGTTGAGCGCCAGGATCTGCTCCTGATCCAGGAAGCTCATCTCCATGTCGAGCTGGGTGAACTCCGGCTGGCGGTCGGCCCGCAGGTCTTCATCGCGGAAGCAGCGGGCGATCTGGTAGTAGCGCTCGATGCCGCCCACCATCAGCAGCTGCTTGAACAGCTGGGGCGACTGGGGCAGGGCAAACTACCAGGAGGCTGTTGCACATAGATCTCCGAGCGGAAACTTGGGACATTTCCGCTGGCGAGGAGTTTCAACCCGGAGTCGAACTGAGAAAGATGCGAATTGTTTCGGGGTTGGTGATTCGCTCAATTCAGCTGTGCTGCAAACGTTCTCGTGCTTTTGGCTGGCCTGAAGTGAGTGCACTGGCGAGACCTGCTTGAAACCGAATATGGCGTTGGCCTGAGTGGTTCACACATACTTATTGTTGCAGAGCGCCGTGCCCTTTGCCGCCGTCGAGCCATGCGCGACCTGGCCTCACAAATCCTCGTTTCGCCCATTTTACGACCCTGGTCACGCCCATGGTCAGCAGCGGCTAGATTGGTCTCGCGTTCCTTGTCCCTCCACCATGGCGGCTTCGATCAGCGCCTCCCAGTTCAAAGCCCGCTGCCTGGGACTGATGGATCAGGTGGCCTCTACTGGGGAGGTGTTGGTGATCACCAAGAACGGCAGACCTGTGGCCGAGCTCCATCCCTGCGCCGCGCCAAGGCGCCCCAGCCCCTTTGGCCTCCATCCGGAGGCATCGATCGCTGGTGATGTGCTCGCCCCGATCGACACCGACTGGACGGCTCTGGCGTGATCCTGCTCGACACCCACGTGCTCCTCTGGCGGGATCGCGACGACCCAGCCCTTGGACCAACCAGTAGGGAGCTGATCCGTGACGCCTGGACAAACGGTGCCGTGGCGGTGTGCGCCATTTCCTTTTGGGAGGTGGCCATGCTCGCCGCCAGGGGCCGAATCAACCTGCGCCAGTCTCCCGAGAGCTGGAGGCTGGACTGGTTGCGGGCCGGCCTGGAGGAGATCCCCCTGGACGGGGCCAACGCCGTGGCGGCAAGCGCTCTGGAAGCCTTCCATGCGGATCCGGCGGATCGCTTCATCGTGGCCACAGCCCTGGCAAGGGGCGCCACCTTGCTGACGGCGGACCAGGCGATCCTGGCGTGGCCTGGCCCCCTGCGGAGCCAGGCAGCCGGCCGTTAAGCGCCGCGGCGCGACCGCACCCCGTGGAACGGTGGGAAGCCGGCCATTGCGGCTGCTGGTTTCCCCCCCTGTTGGCGTCATGACGTGGC
>JBKDDA010000020.1:0-24134 GCA_046313055.1 Synechococcaceae cyanobacterium
GCTATCCGGGCCGGTCCGGACAATTCCGGACAGGCCCTGAAAACCCGTTTTGAGCGGGATTTGAGCGGAAGCCTTTCGGCCAATCCCTGAGAAGTCAATCGGGGCGACAGGATTCGAACCTGCGACCTAGTGCTCCCAAAGCACCCGCGCTACCAAGCTGCGCCACGCCCCGCCTCTGGGCAGCTTAAACGCCGGGCACCTCGCAGCCGGGCGACCAGCGGGGGGCCTCAGTCGTCGAGGTCCTCCTCCGCTCCCGGGTCACGGGTGATGGCCACCAGCGCAGGGGCGAACAGAAACACGGTGTCGCCCAGGCGCTCCGACTGGCCATCCATGGCGAAGACCCCACCGGAGACGAAATCAATCGTGCGCTGTGCCTCGCTGGGGCTCATGCCGCCAAGGTGCAGCACCACCGTTTTCAACCGCTGCACCGCCAGCACGGCCGCAGTGGCCTCCTCGAACCGCTGGGGTGTCATCACGACCACCTCGGGGGTCCAGGTGCCGAACGGAGTGTCCATGGGCGGCAACGGGCCAGAAGGGAGCCATCTCCATGATCGCCGCCGGCGGCCCCCCGCACCCTGGGGATGACTTAGTGTGGAAACGCACACATTCAGGGCGTGACATGGTGAACGACCCCTTCCGGCCGCAGTGCCTCAGCGGTTTCGAAGAAAGCGGCAGCACCACCCTCAAGTGGGGTGCCAACGGCGAACTCACCGATCTCGACCTGCATGCCGTGATGGCCCGCCTCTGCGTGCACGACCCCCAGGCCTGCCGGGCCCTGGCCGACGACAGCCCCGGCTGACAGTCGAGACCTCAGGTGCTGGCGGCTCCGGGGGGCAGCACGGCGATCGCATCGATCTCCACCCGCGCACCCCTGGGCAGGGCTGCCGCCTGCACACAGGCCCGCGCCGGTGAGACCCCTTCACCGAAAAGCTCGGCGTAGATGGCATTCACCCGCGCGAAATCGGCCAGATCGGCCAGGTAGACCGTGGTGCGCACCACGTGGGCCGGCGTGGCTCCCGCCGCAGCCAGCACCGCCTCCAGATTGGCCAGCACCTGCCGGGTCTCCGCCTCCACATCGCCATCGCCCACCATGGCGCCGCTGGCCGGATCCAGGGCGATCTGGCCGGAGCAATACAGCACCTCACCCGCCCGCACGGCCTGGTTGTACGGGCCCACCGGCGCCGGAGCTGCGGAGGTGTGGATCGCAGAGATGGTCATGGCACGGGAAGATGGGGGGCTGAACGCGTGGCCGACCGCCATCGATCCCATCCTCCCGCATCAGCACGATCAGGTTCTGATCCAGGGTCTCTGGCACCGCTATCCCGGCCGGGGCGACTGGGCCGTGCAGAACCTCGACCTGGCCCTGCCCCGGGGGGAACTGCTCGGTCTGCTGGGACCCTCCGGCTGCGGCAAGACCACCCTGCTGCGGCTGATCGCCGGCTTCGAACGGCCGGATCGGGGTGAGATCGCGATCGCGGGCCGGCCCGTGGCCGGCCCCGGCCGCTGGCTGCCGCCCGAACGCCGGGGCGTGGGCATGGTGTTTCAGGACTATGCCCTCTTTCCCCACCTCGACGCCTGGGGCAACGCCTGCTTCGGACTGCAGCGCGGCGATGACCGCCAGCGGGTGAGCTGGCTGCTGGAGCTGCTGGGGCTGGCGGGGCTCGAACACCGCTACCCCCACGAGCTCTCCGGTGGCCAGCGCCAGAGGCTCGCCCTGGCCCGGGCCCTGGCCCCGGCCCCGGGCCTGGTGCTGCTCGACGAACCCTTCTCCAACCTCGATGTGGAGGTGCGCCTGCGGCTGCGTGGTGAACTGCCGGGGGTGCTCAACGACTGCGGCGCCGCCGGCCTGATCGTGACCCACGATCCGGAGGAGGCCCTGGCGATCTGCGACCGGGTGGCCGTGATGGCCGACGGCCAGCTGCACCAGTGCGCTCCCCCCCGGGAGCTGGTGGAACGGCCTGCCACCGCCTTCGTGGGTCGCTTCGTGCTGCAGGCCAACCTGGTGCCTGCCCGCTGGCACGACCAGCAGGCCCTCACGCCACTGGGCAGCCTGGTGGCCGAAACCGGTGCCGCCACCCCCGACCCCCAGGGCAACCTGGAGGTGCTCGTGACCGCCGAGGCCATCGAAGCGCAACCGGCCGCCGACGGGGAGAGCGAAGTGGTGGGCCGCGAATTTCTCGGCAGTGACTGGCTTTATCAGATGCAGTGCGGCGAACGCCGTCTGCGGCTGCGGCTGCCCCTGGCCGTGGATCTGCGCCGCGGCCAGCGCTGCCACCTGCGGCTGAGGCCCGGCAGCAGCGCCCGCCTGTACCCCCAGGGCCTCAGTCTGCGGGCCCTGGGCTGACGGGCACCCAGTCATCCTTGTGGCGCCGCAACCGGGCCAGTTCGGCGGCATCGTCCGCCCGCACGAACAGGTTGGTGGCCCGTTCCTGGCCGATCGTGCTCGGCAGGGTGGGCTGGGCCGCCGCCCGCTGCCGCCGCACCTGCCGCAACCGCTCGCCAATGGCCCCATCGTGCGGACAGCAGGCCGCCGCCCAGCGCAGATTGGCCTCGGTGTATTCATGGGCGCACCACACCCGCGTGGCCGGCGGCAATGCCGCCAGCCGCCGCAGGGAGGCCAGCATCTGCTCCGGCGTGCCCTCGAACAGCCGACCGCAGCCGCCGACGAACAGGGCATCGCCGCAGAACAACTCGCCGGCACCGTCAGCCAGCGGCGGCAGATAAAACGCCAGATGGCCGCGGGTGTGGCCCGGCACCGCCAGCACCTCCACCTCCCGCCCCAGCAGCTGGCGCCGGTCGCCATCCACCAGGCCATCGGTCTGGAAGGGAATCCGCTGCCGTTCCTCGGCGGCGGCCAGCACCACCAGCGCGGGCCAGCGCTCGAGCAGCCCCGGCGTGCCGCCGATGTGGTCCTGGTGGTGGTGGGTCTGCAGCACCGCCACCGGCGTCAGCCCCCGTTGCTCGAGCCAGTGGGCCACGGGTGCCGCCACCGCCGGATCCACCACCAGCGCCTGCCGGCCGTTGTGGATCACGAACACATAGTTGTCCCGCAGCACCGGAATCAGCTCCACCTCCACAGCGGGGGCATCCACAGCGGGGGCATCCACAGCGGGGACATCCACGGGAGGGGCATCCGGCATCGGTAAAGTCCAGCCACGGCTTCCCCATGATCCACCGGATGATCACCATCGCTCTGGCCAAGGGAGCCCTGCTGCGCGATTCGGTGGAGCGCTTCGCCGCCGCCGGCCTCGATTTCCGCACCCTGCTCGATGCCGGCAACCGGCAGCTGATGGTGGCCAGCACCTGCGGCAGGGCCCGTGCCCTGCTGGTGCGCAACGGCGACGTGCCCGTGTACGTGAGCCGGGGTCAGGCCCAGCTCGGGGTGGTGGGCTACGACGTGCTGCGGGAACATCAGGCGCCCGTGGCCCATCTGCTGGATCTGGGCTTCGGGGGCTGCCGCATGGCGGTGGCCGTGCGCGCCAGCAGCGGCTGGCAGCGGGCCCGTGATCTGCCGGCCCACTGCCGGGTCGCCAGCAAGTTCACCCGCTGCGCCCAGGCCTACTTCGACAGCCTCGAGCTGCCGGTGGAGCTGATCCATCTCACCGGTTCGGTGGAGCTGGGCCCCCTCACCGGCATCGCCGACGCCATCGTGGACCTGGTGGCCACCGGCCGCACCCTGCAGGAGAACGGCCTGGTGGCCATCGAAGACCTCTTTCACAGCACCGCCCGCCTGATCGGCCACCCCCTGGCCCTGCGCCTCGATGACGGTGCCCTGGGCACCCTGGTGGAGCAACTGGGCACGGCGGCGGTCACCACCGCCGGCCGCGCCTGATGGCCAGCCTCGATCGCCAGCGCCTGCAACGCCTGCTTCCTTACCTGGGCCGCGACCGGCGCCGCCTGCTGCTCAGCCTGCTGCTGCTGATCCCCCTCTCCCTGGCCAGTGCAGTGCAGCCCCTGCTGGTGGGCCAGGCCATCTCCGTACTGAGCCGCGGCCGCTCGGCCCAGGAGGCCGCCGCCGTGTGGCCCTGGCTGGCCGACCTGCCGGTGCCCGCGGCCCTGCGGTTGCTGGTGCTGCTGCTGCTGCTGGCGGTGCTGCTGCGCCTCGCCCTGCAGGGCACCCAGATCTTCAACGTGCAGGTGGTGGGCCAGCGGCTGGCGGCTCGGATCCGGGCCGACCTGTTCCAGCACGCCCTGGCCCTGTCGCTTCGCTTCCATGACCGCACCCCGGTGGGCAAGCTGCTCACCCGCCTCACCAGCGATGTGGATGCCCTCAGTGAGGTGTTCGGCAGCGGTGCGGTGGGCGTGCTGGCCGATCTGGTGAGCCTGGTGGTCATCGCCACCGTGATGCTCAGCGTGGAATGGCGGCTCGGCCTGCTGCTGATCGTGCTCCAGATCCCGGTCACGGCCGGGATGCTCTGGCTGCAGCGCCGCTACCGGCGGGCCAATTACCGCGTGCGCGAGGAACTGGGCCAGCTCAATGCCGACCTGCAGGAGAACCTGCAGGGTCTGGAGGTGGTGCAGATGTTCCGCCGCGAACGGGAAAACTCAGACCGCTTCGCCGCCGGCACCGATGCCTACCGCCAGGCCGTCACCGGCACGATCCTCTACGACAGCGCCATCTCGGCGTTCATCGAATGGGTGGCCCTGGCGGCCATCGCCCTGGTGCTCGCCCTCGGCGGCTGGATGGTCACCTCCGGTGCCATGGGCCTCGGCGTGCTCACCACCTTCATTCTCTACGCGCAGCGCCTGTTCGATCCCCTGCGCCAGCTGGCCGAACGCTTCACCCAGATCCAGGGCGGCCTCACCGCCGTGGAGCGGATCGGCGAGCTGCTGGAACAGCCACTGGAGATCCTGGACCGCCCCCAGCCCGCCGGCCAGGCCGCTGCCGCCGCCGCGGGCCCCGGCGAGGTGATCTTCGAGAACGTGAGCTTCCACTACCGGCCCGACGAACCGATCCTCCACGACCTGAGCTTCCGGATCGCCCCAGGCGAACACGTGGCCATCGTGGGTCCCACCGGTTCGGGCAAGAGCACGGTGATCCGCCTGCTCTGCCGCCTCTACGAACCCCAGAGCGGCCGGATCCTGCTCGACGGAACCGACATCCGCGACCTGCCCCAGGCCAGCCTGCGGCGCCGGCTGGGGGTAGTGCTGCAGGACACCTTTCTGTTCAGCGGCAATGTGGCCGCCAACCTGCGGCTCGATGCACCGATCAGCGACCGGGAGCTCGAGCGCATCTGCCGCGACCTGGGCCTCATGCCCCTGCTGGAACGCATGGAGGCGGGCCTGGCCAGCGAGCTGCGCGAGCGGGGCGCGAACCTCTCCTCAGGGGAACGCCAGCTGCTGGCGGTGGCCCGGGTTGCGATCCGCAACCCTTCGGTGCTGGTGATGGACGAAGCCACGGCCTTTCTGGATCCCTCCACCGAAGCCACCCTCCAGCGCGACCTCGAACAGCTGCTCACGGGCCGCACCGCAATCGTGATCGCCCACCGGCTGGCCACGGTGGAGGCCGCCCACCGGATCCTGGTGCTGCGCGGCGGGCGGCTGATCGAGGAGGGCAACCACCGCGACCTGCGGGCCGCCGGTGGGCTCTACGCGCAGTTGGCCACGCTCCAGGAGCGGGGGCTGGCCACGCTCTGATCCGCCGCATCCCCCTCGGCCAGCACCTCCGTGCGCAGCCAGTGGTCGATCACGCCGCCAAGGCGCCCGGGATCCTGGCGCATCGGCAGATGGCCCAGACCCTCCAGCACCTCCAGCCGGTGCCGGTCGCTGTAGGCCGCCAGATGGCGCACATATCGGGGCTCCATCACCTGATCCCTGCTGCCGGCGATCCACAGGCTGGGCACCGCCAGGGCCGCTGTGAGCCGGGGCAGCTGGCGCACCGCTCCCCGGCCGGTGCTGCAGGCCAGCAGGCCCTGGGCGGCGCGGCGGTCGGCCAGCAGCGGACTGCGGATGGCGCCGGTGCCGGCCAGCTGGCCCAGCCAGCGGGGCCGCAGGGCCAGAAACAGCGCCCCACCCCGCCGCACCCGCGCAAACGGACGGGGTTGCCAGACGCCGCCGCCGGCAGCGATCTGCACCACCGCCAGCAGGTCGCTGCCCAGCAGGCCGGCCGCATGCAGGGCGATGCTGCCCCCCAGGGAATGGCCGATCAGCACCACCCGCCGCCCGGCTGCCCGCTCCCGGCAGGCATCGGCCAGCCAGCGGCCGTAGCTGGCCAGGCTGGGCTGCAGCCCGCGCGGGCGGGGGGTTTCGCCGAACCCCGGCAGATCCGGACACCACAGGGGCCAGCGCTCAGCCAGCTGCTCCTGCAGCGGCTGCCAGAGCCGGCCGGACAGCAGCCAGCCGTGGACCGCCACCAGCATGGGGGCAGGGGCAGGGGCAGGGTCGGGGCGGGCGACGGGCGGCAGAGCGGACTCCCCCGGACTTCTCCTACCCTGCCTCAGATCGCCAGTCCCTGGGCAGGATCGTCAGAGTGTGTAGCCCCGGAGCCAGCGCCAGCCCACCACCCGCCGCTGATCCCCTGTTTGCGGCGCTCTACGGCGAGGGTCACCGGCTCTGCTCGATCCCCAACCCCCAGCTCAGCCTTGTGCTCAGCCACCACCGGGCGATCGACCTGATCGAACTGGAGGCCCTGTGCGATGCCGTGGGCTGGAGCCGCCGGCCCCTGCGGCGGGTGAGCAAGGCCCTCGACCACAGCCTGCTGCGGGTGAGCCTCTGGCGTCACGACCCCCGGCTGCCGAAGCTGGTGGGCTTTGCCCGCTGCACCGGCGATGGGGTGATCGACGCCACCATCTGGGATGTGGCCGTTCACCCCCTCTACCAGGGGGTCGGCCTGGGCCGCCAGCTGATGGACTACCTGCTGCTGCAGCTCAGGGAGATGGGCGTGGCACGGGTAAGCCTGTTCGCCGACCCCGGGGTGGTGAGCTTCTACGCGGGCCAGGGCTGGGATCTGGAGCCCCAGGAGCGACGCTGCGCCTTCTGGTACTCCAGCTGAGCCGGTCAGTAGCGGCGGGCCAGCTCGCCGGCGGGCGTGCCCCGGCGCCAGGCGCGGCGCAGCTGGTGGTTGCTCCATGTGGTGCGCCACACCCCCAGCCGCTGCCAGCGGCGCGCCTCCACCCGCAGCGGCAGACCCAGGCAACGGAGCCGCAGCCGCTGCCGCAACCGCTGCACCAGCAGCAGGTCTTCCATCAGCGGCAGCGGCGGCACGCCACCCACGGCCGCCAGCTGCCGCCGCGGCACCAGCAGCCCCTGGTCGCCATAGGGGAGCTGGCGCCAGCGGCTGCGCCAGGCCACCGCCCACTCCACGATCCGCAGGGCCAGCCCGGGCCCGTCGATCGCCAGATCGAAATACCAGGCCTGATGCGGACCCTCGGCCATGGCCCACCCCACCTGCTGCCGCCACTGGGGCGGCAGCCGCACATCGGCGTGGAGCAGCAGCAGCCAGGCCCCCTGGGTGCGGGCCACCCCCGCCGCCAGCTGGCCGCCGCGCCCGGGGGGGCAGTGGAGCACCCGGGCACCGGCCAGGGTCGCCACCCGGGCGGTGCCGTCGCTGCTGCCGCCATCCACCACCAGCAGATCCGCCAGGCCCGCACCGGCCAGATCAGCCAGCAGCAGCGGCAGCCGGGCCGCCTCCTGCCGGGCCGCCACCACCACACTCAGGTCGGCGAGGGGCCTCATCGCCAGGCTGCCAGATCGGAGGCGTGGTCGAGATCCCGGTGGGGCGCCAGCAACTGCACCGCCAGGCCGGCGGCCGCCGCCGCCGCCAGGGTGTGCTCCAGCACCCGGGGGCCGCCCCACGGGATCGGCCCGCCCAGGCCGCAGACCAGGGGCAGGCAGGCACAGGGGATCGCCGCCCGCTGCAGGCCGATCAACCAGTAGCCGCCATCAAGCGCCGGACCGAGCACCACCGGCGCCGATTCCAGCGCCGCCCGGGCCGCCAGCAGGTCAGCCACCTGCAGGTCCGGCAGGTCGCTGCCGATCAGCACCACACCGGCCGCTCCCTGCCGCCAGGCCCGCAGCAGCTGACGCCGCAGCCGCAGGCCCAGGCTGCCGCGGCCCTGGCCCACCACCGCATCCAGCTGCCAGGCCCGCCCCCAGCGGCCGGCGGCGGCGGCGGCCAGGCCATCGACCGCGAGCACCAGCCTGGGCCGCACCCCGGGCCAGCGATCGCGGGCGGCCCGGGCCACCGCCAGGGTGTGGTCAATCAGGCGGTCCTGCACGCGGGCGGCGACGCCGTCACCCAGATCCCGGGCCAGGCGCCGCTTGCAGCGGCCTGGCGCCGGCCAGCGGCTCATCACCACCAGCTGCAGCGCCGCAGAACGGGGATCGCACCGGCGACGGCGGCTCAACCCTTGCCGGGCCGCGGCAGCTCCGCCGGCCGCACGGTGAGGGTGAGGCGCTCGTTGCCGCGGCGCACCTGCACCTGCAGCCCATCGCCCACCTTCACCTGATCCACGGCCAGCTGCACCTCCGACGGATTGGAGACGGCCTGGTCACCCACCCGCTCGATCAGGTCGCAGGAGCGCAGCCCGCCGCGGGCCGCCGGGCTGTTGGCCATCACATCCACCACCAGCACCCCCTTCACCTCCGGCAGTTGGCATTCATCGGTGCTGGCATTGATCTCGCGCGCCAGCTGCGGACTGAGGGCCTGCAGACGCACGCCGATGTAGGGATGGCTGGCATAGCCCCGATCAAGGATCTGGGAGGCGATCTGCCGGGCCACGTTGATCGGCACCGCAAAGCTGAGCCCGGCGCCGGGGGCCTGGCGGATGGCGGTGTTGATGCCGATCACCTGGCCGCGGTCATTGATCAGGGGGCCGCCGCTGTTGCCGGGGTTCACCGCCGCGTCGGTCTGGATGTAGGGCACCCGCTGCCCCTCACCCACCGCGTTGGTGCGCTGGATGGCGCTGATGATGCCCGCCGTGACGGTGTTGTCAAGGCCGAGGGGGTTGCCGATGGCGATCGCCCATTCGCCCGGCCGCAAGCGGGTGGAATCCCCCAGCTGGGCCACCGGCAAGCGGTTGGCCACCACCCGCACCACCGCCACATCGGTGACCGGATCGCCGCCCACCACCTTGCCGGGCAGGCTGCGGCCATCGGGCAGGGTCACCGTGACCTCGGTGGCGCCCTCCACCACATGGGCATTGGTGAGCACGATGCCGTCGGAACGGGTGATGAAGCCCGAACCCTGGCCCTGCTGCTGCTGAATCGCCGGGCCGCCGCCGAAGAGACCGCCGAGGGGATTGATGGTGCGACGCACCGTGTCGATGCGCACCACCGCCGGCCCCACCCTGGCCACCGCATCGGCGATCACATTGCTCGCCGGCTGGATCGGCGCAGCCGGGGTGGCATCGCTGATCCGCAGGCGCTCGGCCGCGGGGGGCTGGCCGCCGGGCAGGCGCGGCAGGCCCGATGCACAGCCGGCAAGCATCAGCACGCAGCCGAGGAGCGGCAGGGCGCGTGCACGCTGGGCGATCGGGCCCGGACCGGTGAACATCGCTGCGGAGAACATCGCTGCGGAGAACGGAAGGGCCATGCCGTCATTAAAGCCAAGGCCGGGCCCGCCAGGCTGCCTATATTCGCTTCCTGTGCGGCAGGGCAACGGGTGCAGCAGGGGGAACAGCTGTGGCACCGGGTCCAGCAACAGCTCCAGTCAAATCTGAGCAAACCCACCTTCGAGACCTGGATCCGACCGGCCCGCTGCGGAACCTTCGATGGTGAGAAGCTGGTGCTGGTGGCTCCCAACACCTTTGCCGGCAGCTGGCTGCGCAAGAACTACCTGGGCATGATCCAGACGGTCGCCTCCCAGATCGCCGGCCGCGAGCTGGAGGTGGTGCTGGAGGTGGATCCTGTGGCCGAGGCCGTTGAGCCATCGGCCAGCGCCCCCCAGCCCGCACCCGCCCCGAGCCCGCGCAACGGCAGGGAGAGCCCTGCCGAAGCACCGGGCGAGCGCCGCAGCTCCGGCCTCAACCCCCGCTATGTGTTCAACCGCTTCGTGGTGGGCCCCAACAGCCGCATGGCCCACGCCGCCTCCCTGGCGGTGGCCGAGGCCCCCGGGCGGGAGTTCAACCCCCTGTTCATCTGCGGCGGCGTGGGGCTGGGCAAGACCCACCTGATGCAGGCCATCGGCCACTACCGGCTGGAGATCGACCCCCAGGCGCGGGTGTTCTACGTGTCCACCGAAACCTTCACCAATGACCTGATCCTGGCGATCCGCAAGGACGGCATGCAGGCCTTCCGCAACCGCTACCGCGCCGCCGACCTGATCCTGGTGGATGACATCCAGTTCATCGAAGGCAAGGAGTACACCCAGGAGGAGTTCTTCCACACCTTCAATGCCCTGCATGAGGCCGGCCGCCAGATCGTGATCGCCTCCGACCGGCCCCCGAGCCAGATTCCACGCCTGCAGGAGCGGCTGATCTCCCGCTTCTCCATGGGCCTGATCGCCGACATCCAGGCCCCCGACCTGGAAACGCGGATGGCGATCCTGCAGAAGAAAGCCGAACAGGAACAGATGGCCCTGCCGCGGGAGCTGATCCATTTCATCGCCGGGCGGTTCACCTCCAACATCCGCGAGCTGGAGGGGGCCCTGACCCGGGCGGTGGCCTTCGCCTCGATCACCGGCCTGCCGATGACGGTGGAATCGGTGGCGCCGATGCTCGATCCGGTGGGCAACGATGTGGAGGTCACCCCCGACCAGGTGCTGGAGAAGGTGGCCGAGGTGTTTGCGGTGCGGATCGAGGAGATGAAGAGCCCCAGCCGCAAACGGGCGGTGAGCCAGGCCCGGCAGGTGGGCATGTACCTCATGCGCCAGAACACCAACCTGTCGCTGCCGCGCATCGGCGAGGCCTTCGGTGGCAAGGACCACTCCACCGTCACCTATGCGGTGGAGCAGGTGGAGAAGAAGCTGGCCAGCGATCCGGCCGTGGCCCGCCAGGTGCAGCAGGTGCGCGACCTGTTGCAGATGGATTCGCGCAAGCGCCGCTGAAGCCGGCCCCCTCAGGCGCTCCTCAGGTGAGCGGGATGGCCGGGTCGCGGCCTTCCACCTCACCCCGGAACACCCGACTGGCGGTGATGTCCTCCGCCTCAATCGTCATCAGATCGAGCTTGGTCACGGCGCTGCCCATGCGGTTGAACAGGCGGTTGGCCTGGCGCATGCGGGCCCGATCAATGGCATTGCGGATCGATCGCGCATTGGCGAAGAAGGGCAGCTGGATGCGGCGCTGGATGTAATCGGCAAATGCGGAGACCGCCTCCTCACTGAACCGATAGTTCTCGGCCGCCAGGATCAATTGGGCGATCGCCAGCAGTTCGTCGTGGCGGTAATCGGGAAAATCGATGTGATTGGCCACCCGCGACGACAGGCCAGGGTTGCTCTGATAGAAAACATCCATCCGATCCTTGTAGCCCGCAAAGATCACCACCAGATCATTGCGCTCGGCCTCCATCACCTGCAGCAGAATCTCAATGGCCTCGGCCCCGTAGTCGCGTTCATTCTCCGGACGGTAGAGGTAGTAGGCCTCATCGATGAACAGCACCCCACCCTGCGCCCGCTTGATCATCTCGCGGGTCTTGGGGGCGGTATGGCCGATGTACTGACCCACCAGGTCATCGCGGGTGGCGGTGACCACATGGCCCTTGCGCACGTAGCCGAGACCATGGAGGATGCGGCTCATCCGTTCCGCCACGGTGGTCTTGCCCGTGCCCGGCCGGCCGGTGAACGACATGTGCAGGCTGGGGGGGGCGGTCTCGAGACCCACCTGCTGGCGGGCCCGGTTGACCACCAGCAGGGCAGCGATCTCACGGATCCGGGCCTTCACCGGCCGCAGGCCCACCAGATCCCGATCCAGCTCATCGAGCACCGCCTGAATGCCGGCCCCTTCATGGGCAGCACGCAGATCGACCCGCTCATCCCCCCCGGGCGGCTGGGGTGTGGCCAGGGTGGGGGAATCGCCGGTGGTCATCTAGAGAAGGGCGTCGATGGCAGCAGCGAAGTCGTGGTCAGCAGCCACCACGAGCTCGCCATCCGGTTCGGGCCGCAGGGTCAGATTCACGTAGGTGCGGCCGAAACTGATGTCGGGAAAACGCTGGCGGGCTTCACAGAGATCGTTGAGCCGCTCGAGAAAGGCACGGGTGTCGGCGTAGGCATCGAACTCGATGCGCCGCTCCAGCGACTGGGGCCTGTCGGCCTTTGGGCGGGGAGTCCAGGGCTGGTCCATGGCTTCAGACCTTAGGTCCGCACGGTTCGGCGTCCAGGCAATCGGTGCGAGCCACCGCCAGACGGGCGGCCCAGGCGGCCGCGTAGGCCCGGTTGGCGGCCTGCTGGCCTGGATCCTCCGTGGCCAGAGAATGGGGAAACGTGCCGTTGATGGCGGCATTGGTCACGCAGAACATCGCCTTCTGGAAGCTGGCGCAGATCTTCACGCGCACGTCGCCCTCCCCGCGGATGCGCTGGCGGTACAGGTCGTGGAGCCGATCGGGCAGGTGGCGGAACATGTCCTGCATCAGCAGGCTGGGCGGCACACCGGCACCCATGGTGGGCAGCGGGTCGGCGTAAAGGGCGCCGTAGGCGAAGCGGCTCTGGTCGGCCGAGATCTGGCCCGCCTGGGCATTGAACGACACCGTGCCCAGAAATGGGGTGCCGCGCAGGAACACCGCCTCCACATAGGGCACCGCCACATCCACCAGAAAGGTGAGACCCGCCTCCGGGGGCAGCACCCACAGCCGCTCACCGCCGATCTCCACGGCATAGGTGATCGGGTTGGCGGCAGCGGCCACCAGGCCATCGCGGATGAAACTCACCACATCGGCGATCGAGGCCACGCGGCCTTGCTGCTCCGCCCGGGCCAGGTCGAGGAACAGGTCGCTCATCACCCGCCAGAACTGGCCCAGGGCGTGGGTGGTGGCGGCGGAGCGGATCAGTTCCGGCAGAAAACCTGCAAACAGGGGATTGAGCAGCGCCAGCAGCGGATCCCGGCGGCTTTTGCGCGCCACGATCCGGCGGCAGTTGTCCAGAAACGCCGGGCTGTCGAGATAGGCATCGAGCCCGCCCGTACCATGCCAGAGCATGGCCTTCTGGCAGTACTCGGCGTACTCGAAGTTGATCCGGTCATGGATCAGGTGCCGCCAGATCCGCCCCGGGCTGAGATCGCCGTCGAAGAACCGGAAGATCGGAAATGGATTCAGGAACTGCTGCTCAGCCTGGTAGATGAGGTTGCGGCTGTAGGCGTCGAGCACCACCCCGTAGCTTTCGAGCACATCCACCACCTGAATCAGATGGTCGGCGGTGTCGGCCAGCAGGGTCTGGCCCGCCAGCAGGCGTTGCTCGAGTTCAGCCGCCGGGGGCATGCCGGCGCTGCGGGTCAGCAGGGCAGGAATCACTGGCATCAGCCCAGCCCCCCTGCCGTGGCGGCAGCCAGAAGGGTGCAGGCCCCCTCACTCAGCCGACCGAGCACCTGGGGCAGCAGCCCCAGCAACACCACGCCGCCGGCCAGGGCCATGGCCGGAATCGTTTCCCGCGGCGCCACCGGCGTCAGCCGGATATCAAGGCGACTGTCGAGCACCGGGTCGGTGGGGGGGGTGATCGCCAGCCGGCCGAAGAAGGCGCGGTTCACCAGCAGCAGGAAATAGACCGCCGTGAGGCCCGATCCCACCATCGAGAGCAGGGTGGCCACCGGAAAGGCCGCCAGGCTGCCGCGGAAGACCAGAAACTCGGAGATGAAACCGGCCATGCCCGGCAGACCGGCGCTGGCCATCACCCCCACGATCATCAGCGAACCGGTGAGGGGCAGGCCCCGTTCGGGGTTGAGCAGACCGCGCAGCACCTCCAGATCACGGGTGCCGGTGTGCCTGTACACGATGCCCACCAGAAGAAACAGCAGGGCGGAGATCAGGCCGTGACTGACCATCTGGAACACTGCCCCCAGCAGGCTCACGGGCGTGGCAGCGGCAGCGGCCAACAGGATATAGCCCATGTGGCCAACGGAGCTGTAGGCCACCATGCGCTTCATGTCGCGCTGGGCGATGGCCGCCAGCGAGCCATAGAGCACCGACACCGCCGCCCAGATCGCCAGCCAGGGCGCCACCAGGGCCCAGGCCTGGGGGAACAGGCCCAGGCAGAACCGCAGCAGCCCGTAGGTGCCGAGCTTGAGCAGCACCCCCGCCAGCAGCACCGAAACCGGTGTGGAGGCCTGGGTGTGGGCATCGGGCAGCCAGGTGTGAAACGGCACCAGTGGGATCTTGATGCCGAAACCCACCAGCAGGGCCCCCAGGAGCAGCAGCTGGCTGCCCATGGCCAGCTGGCCCTCCAGCACCGGATGGATGCTGAAATCCACCGTGCCGGTGAACAGAGAGAGGCCCAGAAACGCCCCCAGGATCAACATGCCGGACACGGCGGTGAAGATCAGAAATTTGGTGGCGGCATAGGCCCTCTGGGCGCCCCCCCAGACCGAGATCAACAGCCAGAGCGGGATCAGCTCCAGCTCGTAGAACAGGAAGAACAACAGCAGGTTGTCGGCCAGGAAGGCCCCGTTGACCGCACCGCTGATCAGCAGCAACAGGGCGAAATAGATCCTCGGTCGCTGGCTGATGTCGCGGGTGCAGATCACGGACACCAGCGTGAGGCCGGCGTTGATCAGCACCAGCGGCAGCGACAGGCCATCGACCCCCAGGCGGTACTCCAGGCCGATCGGCGCCACCCAGGGCACCGATTCCACCATCTGCAGCCCGGCCACGCTCGGATCAAAGGAGAGCAACAGGGCCAGGCTCCAGGCCAGCTGGAGCACCAGCACGGAGATCGCCACGGTACGCAGCCGGCGGGGTGGCGGATCCACGGGCCAGAGCAGCACCAGCAGGGCACCGAGGAAAGGAATCAGCAGAAGGACGCTCAGCATGGGATCAGCCTTGGAACCAGGACAGGGCGCTGAACAGGATCACGATCGCCACCACCACCGTGAGCACATAGGACTGGAGCTGACCGCTGACACTGAGCTTCAGGGTCTGGGCGGAGGAGAGGGAACTGGAACCGATCCAGTTGACCAGACCATTGACCACCCGCCGATCGAAGCCATTGGTGAGCCGGGCCAGGGAGGCCACGAACGCCACGATCGTGGCCCGGTAGATGCGATCGGTGTAGAAGTCGAAGGCCAGCAGGTCCTGCAGGATCCGCAGGGGCCGCAGCACCGAGCGCGAATCGAACTTGTCGAGGGGGATCAGGGCGGCCAGTCCGCCGCCGGCCAGGCTGCTGATCACCACCAGCAGGCCCGTGCGCAGGGAGAAGGAGGCCAGGCCCGGCACCGAATCCAGGCGGGCCATGAGCCAGGGCATCACCAGCACCAGCACCGACAGGCTGACCATGGGCAGGGCCATCAGCCAGGTCACCTCCGGCGTGCGCCGGGTCTTGGGGTGGGGCCGGTCGAGGAACACCTGGCGGTAGACCCGCACCAGGTTGAACACCGTGAGCCCGTTGGTGATCAGGACGACGGCGGCGAAGAAGGGGCTGAAGGCCTGCACCAGCAGGGCAAAGGACCAGAAGCAGCCGAGCGGCAGCAGGCCGGTGAGGCCGGCGCCGGCCACCAGGTAGGCGGTGGTGGTGGCCGGCATGCGGGAGCCCATGCCCCCCAGCTCGGTGATGTTCTGGCAATTGGTGGTGCTGATCACGCTGCCCACACTCATGAACAGCAGCGCCTTGGCCAGGCCATGGGCGAACAGCAACAGCAGGGCCAGAAACGGCTGCTGCAGGGCGATGGCAATGAACACCAGCCCCAGGTAGGAGGTGGTGGAATAGGAGAAGGCCCGTTTGAGATCCACCTGGGCGATCGCCACGAGGGCGCCGCCGATGGCACTGATCGTGCCCACCACCAGCAGCACGGTGATCGCCAGGGGGGCCATGCGCAGCAGGGGCATCACCTTGAGCAGCACCAGGGCGCCGCAGGTCACCACCACCGAGTTGCGCAGAATCGAAGCGGGGTTGGGGCCCTCCATGGCCTCATCAAGCCAGAGGTGCATGGGGAACTGGGCGCATTTGCCCATGGGGCCGGCGATCAGGCCCAGGCCGAGCAGGTTGGCCGCCAGGGGGCCCAGGGGCTGGCCGGCGGCCCAGGCGTAGAGGTCGGTGAAGGTCGTGGAGCCGGCCAGGGCAGCCAGCGCCACCACCGACATGAGCAGCAGCACATCACCCACCCGTTTGGTGAGAAAGGCGTCGCGGGCGGCGGTGACCACCAGCGGCTGGGCATACCAGAATCCCACCAGGAGATAGGTGGAAAGGGTGAGCATTTCCAGCAGGAAATAACTCATGAAGAGATTGCTGCTGAGCACCACACCCGCCATGGCGCCCTCAAAGAAACCCAGCAGGGCGTAGAAGCGGGCCAGCGCCCATTCCTTGTCAAGGTAACCGAGGGCGAACACCTGACCGATCAGGCTCATGCCGGTCACGAATTCGAGCGCCGCCAGGTTGGTGAGCGACAGGTCGAAACCGATCACCAGGTTGAGGTCAGCGGCGGAGAACCAGGGAATCTCCAGGTGGACCGGACCGGTGGTCAGCACATGGAGCAGCAGCAGGGAGCCATGCACCACCGCCAGCAGCGTCACCAGCAGGTTGAGGTAGGCGGCGGGTCGTGGACCGTTGCGGCGGATCCAGCCGGAGGCCCAGGGCAGAGACAGCAGCATGCCGCTGAACCCGTAGAGCGGCACCAGCCAGACGCTCCGGACGATCAGTGGCAGGGTGGTCAGGGGAAGGGCAGCATCCAAAGGGTTCGGGCTCGCGTCAGAACGTGGCGCGCTCTGGGGCGGCGCCATTGTGGCCCCCCAGTTCGCGGAGCCACGTGTTCAGTTCCTGGGCGTGATGCTGTTCGTCATTCCAGAGGTCGCGGAAAAAGGCCCCATCGTCGCCGTTGCCGATCCAGTCGCAGAACTGGGCCGCCTCCTCGTAGTGGCGGATCAGCTGGTCTTCCAGCAGGGCATCGCCGCGGAGCAGGGCCACCAGGTCGGACCCATGGCGCACGGGCTGGAGCTGGGAGGCGGCCGGAGCGGCCCCCAGGCTCAGCAGCCGCCGCACGATCCGCTCGGCATGCTGCATTTCCTCCACCGTCTCTCGCCGGAAACGGTCAGCGGCATGGGCCTCGCCCCAGAGCTCCGCCAGGGAGGCCTGGGTCATGTACTGCTGCACAGCGGTGAGTTCCAGGCTGAGTGCTCGGCCCAGATAGCCCAGCACCCGTGGATGGGCGCGGCTCATGGCGGTCAGCTGCGTCGCGTGGCGCCGGAATGGATCAGGGCCGGCTCCACTTCATTGTGGGGACGGGCAATGATGTGGGCCGCCACCAGGCCGTCGCCCACCCGTTCGCAGGCATCGGCACCGGCCCGCACAGCGGCGTTCACGGCACCGGTTTCACCGCGCACCATCACGGTGACGTAACCGCCACCCACGAATTCACGGGCGATCAGCGTGACCTCTGCGGCCTTGGTCATGGCATCGGCAGCCTCAATGGCGGGCACCAGACCCCGGGTTTCAATCAGACCCAGAGCGATGCCCCGCACCGGCGGGGAGGCCGGAGCCAGGGCGCCGCGTCCGGAGGAACGGGCCGGGGGCGAAATCGCCCCGCCGCGCGCGCCGGCGTTGCTGCTGCCACGGCTGCCGCGGCTGCCGCTGGATGCGGTGGCACGGGTCTGGGCTGGGCGGCTGGCGGCAGGTCGGGAGGCGGCGGCGGCCTGACGGGCCGCCTGGGGCCGGCTGGCCTGTGAGCGGCTGGCGGGGGGCTGGCGCTTGGCCGTGGGGCGGCCGCTGGCGGCTGGCAGCGCCTGGGGGGCCGGTGCCTGGGAAACCGGCTCGGCCTGCACGACCGGAGTCGGGGCCGGCTCCGGTGCAGCGGCGGGGGGGGTAGGGGAGTCGGGCACGGCTGCAGGAACGGGGGAAGGGGTGGGGGGCGGAGTGGTTCCGGCGGTGGCGCCGGCGGAGCTGCGGGTGCGGGTGGTTCGGCTGGCCATGGCGGGCGAGGGTCTGGGGTCGGGGGAGGGGGAGGAGAGTGCCTCAGCCATCCGGTTCCCAGAAATCGATGATGCCGCCGATCGTCAGGTCGGTGAACACGGTGGGTCTGGGACAGGCCAGTCGGGCGGCGGATCCGCTGGTGGTGAACACCCAGTTGCCCGTGGATGCACCCACCGGATCCACGGCCACGCTGAGCTTGCCCTTGGTGTTGCGCAGGATCCGCAGGTGGCAGTGATCCAGACCCGCCACCCGTTGGGTGCAGACAAGCGAACCGGCGACCTGCATGATCTCCATGTCACTTGCCCCCTGCCGCGGCAGCCTTGGCGGCATCGGGATCCCAGTGGTCAATGATGCCCACGATCGTGAGATCACTGGGGTAGGACTTGCTGCCCGCCGCCTCACGGGCGGCCGAACTACCCACGCAGATCACCCAGTCACCCGGCACACAGCCCACGGCATCAACGGCCACCTTCTGGGTGCTGCCATCAAGCACCACCAGCAGGTGCTTGTGCTCGAAGTCCGGAATCCGGTTGGTGGACACCAGGGGTTTGACGACCTTGCAGATCAGCATC
Source organism: Synechococcaceae cyanobacterium (assembly GCA_046313055.1). Classification (GTDB taxonomy): domain Bacteria; phylum Cyanobacteriota; class Cyanobacteriia; order PCC-6307; family Cyanobiaceae; genus Cyanobium. The sequence goes on from JBKDDA010000020.1 coordinate 18,550, forward strand.
TCAGTGCCCTCCCACGCTGGCGAAGGTGATCGTGGACCCTACCGCCTCGGCGGGAATATGCCGGTCCTGATCCCGCACGGTGAGCAGCACATGCAGCAGACCCCGATCAACCAGATCGCGATACCGGCGAGCGATGGCATCCTGCACGCGCTGGGCATGGCGCACCGCCCGATCCCGGGCACCCGGCACCTGGCCGTGGTAGTCGAAGCGCAGGACCACCGGTATGGGCAGACCCCGCGAGACATTGAGACCGCTGAAGATCTTCACGCCCACATCGAGATCGGCAGCACCCTCCTCAACCGTGTCCATGTAGGCGAAATAGGTGAGATTGCGGAGGTGGATCTCCTTGAAGCCAATGCCCACGCCGATGAACCGCTCGGCGTGGCCAGCGTCGGCATACTGACCAGCGTGGTAATGGCGGACATAGTCGATCTGCGAGAGGTTGCGCTCCAGCAGGGCGGCAATCAGGCGCACCATGCCGGGATCGGGGGTGCTGGCAGCGGCCTGCTCCACCATCTGGAGAATGCGTGCCCGGCCAGCCTCGGCTCCAAGGGCAGCGGTGGCGGCGAAGACCTCGCGGGCATCGAGCCAGCGGTCGAGATGGGTGGAACCATCGAGACCCGGCACATGCACGCGGATGGCATCGGTGTCGGTGTCGATGCCCATCAGCAGCAGGTCGACCGAAGCCCCGCAGCAGAAGCTGTTTTCCACCGCGGTCCTGAAATCCTGCAGGCGCTCCAGACCGCAGCCGGCGGCGGCGGCATCGTTGCTGCCGTGAGCTGCGCAGCCTTCATGCTGGGGATCGCTGGAACTGAAGTGGTAGAGCACCACCTTCAGGTAGCGGGTGGGCTCATGGGCGGGGTTGGGCAGCCCTTCGCGATAACGGCGATGCTCGGTCTTCACCCAGCGGTTCACCGTGTTCTCCACATCAAACAGGGCACCGGCATGGGGCCTGCGGCGCACCGAGCTGAAGGGCAGCCGCAGCCCGTAGGCGATGGCATGGGCGAGCCGGCCATCGGCACAGGGCGTGATGTCGAGCAGGTGGAAGCCACACGAGAGCAGAAAACTGTCGAAGGATTCCGCCGCCGTGCTGCCGGCCTGCCCGGCGAGGGGGTCGAGCTCGAAGAAAGCGGCACTGGTCTGCTCGTAGGCCTCAAACACGCACCAGGCGAAGAGGGTGCGCATGTCGAGCTGGGTGACCCAGGCGGTCTCGAGGATCGGCAGGGGCAACTCATGACCCAGCTGCTCGCGGGCCATGGCCTGGGCCTGGGCCACGAAATCGGGCTCATGCTGCAGGGCCGAGAGGCTCTTGAGCACGGGCACAATCCGGTCAAAGGACTGCTTGACCTGCTCGTCGTAGGCGTGCAGAGCCTCATTGGCAGCCTGATCGGTGAGCGGATGGGGCCGATCGGGAGCGGGAGTGCGCAGGGGCAGGGAGGCCCCTGGGCGGGTGACCTGCAGGCGCAGGCGACGGGCGGCCGTCCCACGCAGCGGCAGGGTTGCCGACCCATCTGCCGCCGGAGCCAGGGCTGGTGATGGCCCGTTGTCGGCCGCTGGAACCCGCCGCCGAGGGGCGGTGGGGGCCAGGGGCCTGGGGGTGGATCGGAAGTCGGGGCGAGGCATGGTGAACCTCAGCCCCGGGCGCCGCCGGAAACGGTGATCAGGGAACCGGCACTGGTGTTGCCGCTGGATCCGGTGACCCGGCTCACGGGTTCGGGGATGGCTTCGTTGCGCTTGGACTGGAAGCCGGGCATGGCGGTCATGACGCCGGGACGGCTGGGGTTGCGGCGCCGGGCCGAGACCCCTTCGGTGCCGGTGACCCGCTCGCCCCGATCCCAGTCATCACCGGTGATTTTCAGGCCGGCGGAGATGCCTTCACCGGTGACCCGGGAGCGGGGGCGCTGGTCATCTGCCTCCCCGGATTCGCTCTCCACAGCGGTGGGCTGCGGCGCGGCGACCACGGGACCGCGGGCGCTCTGGCTGCCGCGGCGATCAAAGCGGAACTGCTCGGTGCCGGTGACCTTGCCACCGGCCATGTCAAAAGGGCCGGTGATGCGGCTCCCTTTCTCGTAGCCGGTGCCGGTGACACCGGAAGGTCGTTCACGGGAACTCTGGGCGACCCGGGCAGGGGACTGCACGGAGAACCGCTCCCAGGGCTGCTGATCCAGGGATTGGGGGAAATCGGCATCGCCGTCGACGGCGGCACCGCAGGCCTGGTTGATCTGGTCGGGCCCCACATAGGGGGTACCGGTGACCGGCTCGCAGGCACCGCGCTCGGCACCTGTCATGACTCCACCAATGCCGGGCTGAATACCACTCATCACGGTGCCCATGCGCACGGGGGTCCGCTGACGGATGCTGTCCACCTGCTTGGTGGAGCACCAGTTGCCGGCTTCCTCCAGTCCGGCGTAGGGGGTGCCGGTGACCACCTTGCAGGTGCCGGGTTCATCGCCGGTGACTTTCTCGGAACGGCCGGTGCGGGTGCCGCTGACCACCAGGGCCCGGTTGGTCACACTGAAGCCCACCTTGGGGGCTTCGGGGGCGGGCTTGGTGCCACAGAAGGACTGGTACTGCTGGGGACCGATGTATTCATCACCGGTGATGTTGCGGCAGCTGCCCGGCTCATCGCCGGTGACCTTTTCGGAGCGGCCCACATGGGTGCCGGTGATGCCAGTGCCCCGCAGGGTCTGGAGGGTGGCCACCTTGGCCGGCGCCCGGCCCGGAGCCTGGGAAGCTTCGGTGACGTATTGATCGCCGGTGAGCTGGCGGCCGGACCCGGGCTCATCGCCGGTGACCTTTTCAGAGCGACCCACCATCACTCCTGAGATGGGGCGTCCGGCCACGGTCACCGCATGGCCCACCTTGCGGGGCGAGGGGTTGGTGCCACCGCAGTAGGCGCTCGACTGGTTGGCAGACACATATTCAGTGCCCGTGACGATCTTGCAGGTGCCGGGCTCGTCGCCGGTGACCTTGCTGGATCGACCGACCTCATTGCCGGTGACCCGGTTGCCATGGGTGGTGGCGGTCTCCCGCACCTTGGCGGGTTGGCGGGTGAGTGGCTCGCTCTGGCAGAAGGTCTGGAAAACCTCGGCTCCGAGGTATTCAGTGCCGGTGATGGCGCGGCAGGTGCTGGCCTCGTTGCCGGTGGTGCGCGGTGAGCGGTTGGCCTGGGTACCCGTCACGGTCTGGCCACGGCTGGTCTCGCTGGTGCCCACCTTCCAGTGGGCATCGGCCGCAGCGCTGTCGCGGGAGCCATGGCGGTTGGGGCCGGTGGGCCTGCAGCCGCTGCCGCGGCTGCTGCCGGCCGAGCCCACCTTGCTTTTGAGTTCACGGACCTTCTGGGCCAGTTCCCGGCTGGTCAGATCGGGATTGGACTGGCGGGCCACGGCGGCGGCGGTGCTGCTGGTGGGAGCAGCGGCAGATTTGCCGCGCTTTGCGAGGGCCTCACGCCGGGCCAGCACCAGGGCACGGCTTGGGTTGTGCTGGGCAGTCCGGCGGGGGGTGCGGCCATTGCCCTTGCTGCTGCCACCGCCGGAACGGCCGGCAAGTCCCGAAGTCAGAGACGGGCTGGAGGCCGGCGAAGGTTCCGACGGGGTCGTCTGGCGGCCTTTGCAATCGCAGGGGCGATCACCCGCGGGCCTGACCGGTGCTGCAGCCGGAGCGCCGGCGCCGGTGGCGGTGGGGCGGCTGCCCTCCGTGCGGGTGCGATCCCGGGAGGTGTCTGCCCGTTTGCCGCGCCGGGCCAACGCCTCGCGGCGGGCCAGCACCAGGTCGCGGCTGGGATTGCTGATGGGCTGGCGCTGGCGGTTCGCCGAGCCGCTGCCGCTGAGACCACTCAGCTGGGGAGCACGGGCACGGCCCGGGGGCGCCGTGGATGGGGCAGGCGGCGGGCTCACCGGGGCGGCAGCGGCGGGAGCGGCAGCCGGGGCCGCCTGGGTGCGGCTGGGCCGGGCATCGGCCGAGGAGCGAACGCGGGCGGGACCGGAGGTGAAGCGGCCGGCGGCCTTTTTGCCGCCACTGGCAAGGGCCTTGCGGCGCTCAAGGGCCGCTTCACGACTGGAGGTGCTGCTGGATGCTCTGGCCATGTCCGCCCGGCGAATGGAACGTCTGTGGATACCGATCAACCGACAGACCGAACACAGGCCATCAACGCTGACGGCAGCAGAGTCCGGTCACGACGGAATCGGAGGAAATTGGGGAAGAGTGGTTGGTCCCGGCAAGGCCGGGACCGGGAGAGCTGAACTCAGCGACCCTCGAAGACCACGAAGCAGGCGCCCTGGCTCTGGGTGTAGGCGTCGTAGCCCACGAGGCGCACATGGTGATCGGGGTAAGCCCGATGGCAAGCCTCCAGCTCGCTCACGATCACACCCAGATCCTTCTCACCGAAGAAGGGCAGCTTCCAGAACGACCAGTAGGTCGCCATGGAGCGGCTGGGGTGAACGTGCTCGATCAGGGGACTCCAACCCTGGGCAATGATGTAGGCGATCTGGTCGTAGATCTCGTCCTGGGTCATCGGCGGGAGGAAGCCGAAGGTCTCCAGGGTGGCGACTGTTTGATAGTCACCCACGGTGCTCTTGAAAGGCATGGGTTCCTTGAGGTGGATGGAATGAATGAACCGGACCGTGGGAGGGAGGTCGATTTCCCCCCCGGACCCTGTTCGCCGACGGATCAGTTGACGTCGAGCTTGTCGACGGTGTCGAACTCGAACTTGATTTCCTTCCAGGTCTCGAGAGCGATCGCCAGCTCAGGGCTGTGCTTGGCAGCTTCCGTGAGGATGTCGCGGCCTTCGCGCTCGATTTCCCGACCGGCATTGCGGGCCTTCACGCAGGCCTCGAGAGCCACACGGTTGGCGGCTGCACCGGCAGCGGAACCCCAGGGGTGGCCATGGGTGCCACCGCCGAACTGGAGCACGGAGTCATCGCCGAAGATGGCAACCAGGGCTGGCATGTGCCAGACGTGGATACCGCCGGAGGCCACGGCGAACACGCCGCCCATGGAACCCCAGTCCTGGTCGAAGAAGTTGCCGCGGCTGCGGTCTTCGGGCACGAACGATTCGCGCAGCTGGTCGATGTAGCCGAGGGTAGACTGGCGGTCGCCTTCGAGCTTGCCCACCACGGTGCCGGTGTGGAGCTGGTCACCACCGGAGAGACGCAGGCACTTGGCCAGCACCCGGAAGTGGATGCCGTGCTTGGGGTGGCGGTCGATCACCGCGTGCATGGCACGGTGGATGTGCAGCAGCATGCCGTTCTTGCGGCACCACTTCGCCAGACCGGTGTTGGCGGTGAAGCCACCGGTGATGTAGTCGTGCATGATGATGGGCTGGCCCAGTTCCTTAGCGAACTCGGCGCGCTCATACATCTCCTCGGGGGTCGCTGCCGTGCAGTTGAGGTAGTGACCCTTCTTCTCGCCGGTTTCCTGCTCGGCCAGCTTCACAGCTTCGGCCACGAACTCGAAACGGTTCTGCCAGCGCTGGAAGGGCTGCGAGTTGATGTTCTCGTCGTCCTTGGTGAAGTCGAGACCGCCGCGGAGGCACTCATACACCACACGGCCGTAGTTCTTACCGCTCAGGCCGAGCTTCGGCTTGA
>JBKDDA010000021.1:0-69174 GCA_046313055.1 Synechococcaceae cyanobacterium
CGGCCCGGTTGCGCTCCTTGGCCAGTTCGTTGGTGAGGTTCGCCATCTAGGCAGAAAGGGTCATGGTGGTGGAACATTGCCAACGCCGCTGGAGCTGGGCCTCCTCGAACGTCATCTCCAGTTCGTCTTCGCGGCCCAGGAAGACGTAATGGAGGTGCGGATCACAGCGATGACATCCAGCTGGATCAGGTTCTGGTTGAAGGCGGTGGTGGTGACGACGATATCGGCAGCCAGCTGAAACTCCAGGGCCCATGGGCTCTTGGATGCCGGGCTCAGATCCCCCGCGGCCAGACCAGCCCGGTGGCAGGGCGCGTCGGTCTGCCACCCGTTTCCCCTCCGCCACCACCACCTCCGGTCCCTCCGCCCTCTGGCTCCATGAACCCCCTGCTGCGGTTGCTGGGAGCGGCCGCGTCAAACGGTCTGCTCGCTGGGCAGATCGTCTTCTCCACGGCCTTTGTTGGCGCCTGTGAGCTGCCGAACTGGATCCAGGCGCCCCGCCAGGTGAATGCCTGCCGGTCGGGCAGCCCGGCTCTCGCCCTGTTCTTCCCCTCCGGCATGCGGACCGCCGTGGCACCCAACCAACCGGCACTCCCGCCCGGCCGGGGACGTTGAGCACTTCGATCCCGAGCTGCCGCACCACCGGGCCTGGTTGCTGGCGGTGCCGGAGCAGCTGCTGGCCCATGAGCCCCAGGCCCTGGAGGAGGGCGGCACCCTGCGGCTTCTCTGCACTGCCCGGCACGCTGCCGCAAAAGCCGCCGCCTTGATGCCCTACGTGAACCACGGCGGCCCCAGCGAAGCCGGCCTCCGGCGCCGCCGCAAGGCAGAAGGGACTCTCTGGAGCGCCTCCCCCGATCAGGGGAGCAAGCCATCACCCGATCGGGTGAGCCCCAGCCAGGTGAGCAGCCACCCCAATCCCCTGGTAGCTGTGCCGCGGTTTCAGCAGCGCGATCGCACCTGCTTCTCCTCCATGGCTCTCCCGCCGGGCCCACCGCCCGATGGTTGGTCAGCTGCCTGTGGCCACCGATCCGCTGAGCTGGGCAGACGATGGAAACTGGGCGCCCGGCCTGGGATCTGACCTGAATCAAGGCTGCGATTGGAATGGGTCGCCTGAGATTCGAACTCAGGACCAATCGGTTAAAAGCCGAGTGCTCTACCGCTGAGCTAGCGACCCGCCCCCGGATGAACCCGGCAGCAGCCCTTGTCGGGCTGTCAAGAACGTATCACTCCGCCCCCCGCCCACAATGGCGGCCCCTGTGCCGCCTCCATGACCGCCGCCTGCACCGCCGACTGGCCCGCTCCCCCCTGGCCCGAGCCCCGCGTGCATGTCCAGGCCTGGGTGGCCGAATCGGCTGTGCTGATCGGTGATGTGCACCTCGATGCCGGCGCCAGCCTCTGGCCCACCGCCGTGGCCCGCGGCGATGTCTGCCCGATCCGCATCGGCCCCGGCAGCAATGTGCAGGACGGGGCCGTGCTGCACGGTGATCCCGGTCAGCCGGTCACGATCGGTGCCGACGTGACCATCGGCCACCGGGCCGTGATCCATGGCGCCACCCTGCAAGACGGCTGCCTGATCGGCATCGGCGCCATCGTGCTCAACGGTGTGACCGTGGGGGCCGGCGCCCTGGTGGCGGCCGGATCCGTGGTCACCCGCGATGTGCCCGCCGGCGCCCTGGTGATGGGGGCGCCCGCCCAGGTGAAGCGCCAGCTCAGCCCTGAGGCGATCGCCGACCAGCGGCAACACGCCCGCCGCTACGTGCAGCTGGCCATGGGCCACGCTGCAAGTGCTGCGAAATCGATCAACACGGCCCCCGGCTGAAGCGTTGTCGCGGTTCTCTCCGTAAGATCGCCGCACCCTGCCCTCTTCCGCCATGGATCTCCGGCTCGTGCTGGTTGCTGCTCCGATCGTGCTGGCCGCCAGTTGGGCCGTGTTCCACATCGGCCGTGCGGCCGTGGGCCAGCTGCAGCTCTTCATCAAGCGTTCCGGCGCCTGATCCCCTCCCCCGGGCCATCTGCCACGACACCTCCACCCCTCACCGTGATCGGTGCCGGCCTGGCCGGCAGCGAGGCCGCCTGGCAGATCGCCCGCGCCGGTCTGCCGGTGCGGCTGATCGAAATGCGGCCCGTGCGCCGCTCCCCGGCCCACCACAGCGCTGAGTTCGGCGAGCTGGTGTGCAGCAACAGCTTCGGGGCCCTCAGCGCCGACCGGGCCGCCGGCCTGCTGCAGGCCGAGCTGCGCCACCTGGGTTCCCTCGTGATCGCCACCGCCGATGCCCACGCCGTGCCCGCCGGCGGTGCCCTGGCCGTGGATCGGGGCCGCTACGGCGCCGCCCTCACCACCGCCCTCGAGGCCCATCCGCTGGTGACCGTGGAGCGGCGCGAGCAGACCGAGCTGCCCGGCGACGGCGAAATCGCGGTGCTGGCCACCGGCCCGCTCACCAGCGAACCCCTGGCCGAGCAGCTGCGCGCCTTCACCGGCCGCAGCGACTGCCACTTCTTCGATGCCGCCAGCCCGATCGTTGACGGCGACACCATCGACCTGGCGGTCGCCTTTCGCGCCAGCCGCTACGACAAGGGCGATGCCGATTACATCAACTGCCCGCTGGACCGCGACCAATACCTGGCCTTCCGCGCCGAGCTGCTGGCGGCCGAGCAGGCCGAACTCAAGGATTTCGAGCAGGAGAGCGCCACCTTCTTCGAGGGCTGCCTGCCGATCGAGGAGCTGGCCCGCCGCGGCGAAGACACCATGCGCTACGGGCCGCTCAAGCCCATCGGCCTCTGGGATTCCCGCTGGGGCGATGTGAACGACCGCGATGTGCGCCGGGCCAGGCGCGCCTACGCCGTGGTGCAGCTGCGCCAGGAAGACCGCGATGGCCGCCTCTGGAACCTGGTGGGTTTTCAGACCAACCTCAGATGGGGCGAGCAGAAGCGCGTGCTGCGGTTGATCCCCGGCCTGGAGAACGCCGAGTTCGTGCGCTTCGGCGTGATGCACCGCAACACCTTTCTCGAATCGCCCCGGCTGCTGGACCCCACCCTGCAGTTCCGCGGCCGCCCCAGCCTGCTGGCCGCCGGTCAGATCACCGGCACCGAGGGCTATGCGGCGGCGGTGGCCGGCGGCTGGCTGGCCGGCACCAACGCCGCCCGCCTGGCCCGCGGTCTGCCGGCCCTCACCCTGCCGCGCACCACCATGATCGGCGCCCTCAGCCACTTCATCGCCGAGGCCCCCTGCGGCGGCGAGGGCAGGCGGGGGCAGTTCCAGCCCATGCCCCCCAATTTCGGCCTGCTGCCGGAGCTGGCCGAGCGCATCCGCGACAAGCGCCGCCGCTACGGCGCCTACCGCGACCGTGCCCTGGCGGATCTGGCGGCCGCAGCGCCGGCCCGCGCCATGGTCTCCGTCTAGCCTGCAGACCAGCCGGTCCAAGGTCGTGCCCCTGTCGCCCGATCCCGCCGCACCAGCCCTGGCCCCTGCCGGCACCGATCCGGTGGCGATCGAGCAGCGGGCCCTGCGCCTGGGCGTGTGGGCCAGCCTGGCGATCGCCGTGGCCGGTGTGGTGGCCTACGCCCTCTCCGCCTCCGATGCCCTGCTGCTCGATGGCCTCTATGCCGGCGTGATGGCCCTCACGAGCCTGGTGGCCGCCCGCATCGGCGCCGTGGTGCAGCGGCCGCCGGAGCGGGGCTGGCCCTTCGGCTTCGGCGGCCAGGAGGCCCTGTTCGTGCTGTTCCGCTCCCTCGCCCTGATCGGCATGCTCAGCGTGGCGGTGGTGGCGGCGGTGCGTGAGATCGTGACCTGGCTCGGCGGTGGCGACCTGCCGCCGGGGGTGCATCTCGGCCCGGTGGGCGTCTACACCGCCCTCACCGTGGCCCTCTGCCTGCTGCTGGCCTGGGCCCAGCAGCGGGCCTGGCAGGCCAGTGGCCGCTGCAGTGAGCTGCTGCTGCTCGAATCCCGCGCCGCCGCCCTCGACGCCGCCATCACCGCCGGGGCCGGTGCGGCCCTGCTCTGCGCCCCGCTGCTGGCCGGCACCCGCCTGGAGGCGCTGGCGCCGCTTGCCGATCCACTGCTGGTGATCCTGATCGCCCTGGTGGTGATGGTCGAGCCGGTGCAGCATTTTCTGGAGGCCATCCGCCAGACGGCCGGTGCCGCCTGCGATCCGCAGCTGATCGCCGCCAGCCGGACCCAGGTGCAGCGCCTGCTCAGCGAAGCCGGCGGCACCACCCCGGTCACCCTGCTCGATTTCAGCCTGCAGAAGCTGGGGCGCACCACCTTTCTGGTGGCCTGGCTGGATCCGGCCCGGCCCGTGGACGGCGCCTGGATGGACGGCCTGCGCCGCCGCATCGAGGCCAGCTGCGGCGAAGCGCTCGGGCCCCTGCGCTGCGAGCTGCTGCTCACCCGCCAGGCCCCGTTCGCGGCCCCGTGCCCCATGACACCGCCCCCTTAGGGTCACCCCAGCAGCCCCGCCGCCCCGGTGACATCCCCCTCCGCCCCCGCCTGGGACGTGATCGTGATCGGCGCCGGCATCGGCGGCCTGGTCACCGCCAGTCAGCTGGCGGCCAAGGGGGCCCGCACCCTGGTGCTCGAGCGCTACCTGATCCCGGGCGGCAGCGGCGGCAGCTTCCGGCGTGAGGGCTACACCTTCGACGTGGGCGCCTCGATGATCTTCGGCTTCGGCGAGAAGGGCCACACCAACCTGCTCACCCGCGCCCTGGCCGATGTGGGCCAGCACTGCGCCACCATCCCCGATCCCGCCCAGCTGCAGTACCACCTGCCCGATGGCCTCACCGTGGCGGTCGACCGCGACTACGGGCGCTTCATCGCCGACCTCACCAGCCGCTTTCCCCACGAGGCGAAAGGCATCCGCGCCTTCTACGACACCTGCTGGCAGGTGTTCAACTGCCTCGATGCCATGCCGTTGCTGTCGCTCGAGGATCCGGCCTACCTGGCCAAGGTGTTCCTGCGGGCGCCCCTGGCCTGCCTGGGCCTGGCCCGCTGGCTGCCCTTCAATGTGGGCGACGTGGCCCGCGCCCACATCCGCGATGAGCAGCTGCTCAGGTTCATCGACATGGAGTGCTTCTGCTGGAGCGTGATGCCGGCCGACCGCACGCCGATGATCAATGCCGGCATGGTCTTCTCCGACCGCCACGCCGGTGGCATCAACTACCCCCGGGGCGGCGTGGGTGTGATCGCCGAGAAGCTGGTGGCGGGCCTGGAGGCCCATGGCGGCGCCATTCGCTACAAGGCCCGCGTGACCGAGGTGCTGATCGAGAACGGCAGCGCCGTGGGCGTGCGACTCGCCGGCGGTGAGCAGATCCATGCCCGGCGTGTGGTCAGCAATGCCACCCGCTGGGACACCTTCGCCGGTGAGCCCGGCAGCAGCGGCAGCGTGACCCGGCCGCTGGTGGACGCGGCCCACACCCCCGCCGCGGAGCGCACCTGGCGCCGCCGCTACACCCCTTCCGCCTCCTTTCTCTCCCTGCACCTGGGCATCGATGCCGCCGTGGTGCCGCAGGGGTTCCACTGCCACCACCTGCTGCTGGAGCGCTGGCAGGAGATGGAGGCGGAGCAGGGGGTGGTGTTCGTGTCGATGCCCACCCTGCTGGATCCCGCCCTGGCGCCGGCCGGCTGCCACATCCTGCACACCTTCACCCCCAGCAGCATCGAGGCCTGGCGCCACCTCTCCCCCGCCGACTACCGGGCCAAAAAGCAGGCCGATGCCGACCGGCTGATCGCCCGCCTGGAGGCGATCCTCCCCGGTCTGGCGGGCGCCATCCGCCACCGGGAGGTGGGCACCCCCCGCAGCCATCGCCGTTTCCTCGGCCGCATGGGTGGCAGCTACGGGCCGATCCCGGCCCTGCGCCTGCCGGGCCTGCTGCCGATGCCCTTCAACCGCACCGGTCTGCGCCACCTCTACTGCGTGGGTGATTCGTGCTTCCCCGGCCAGGGGCTCAATGCGGTGGCCTTCAGCGGTTTCGCCTGCGCCCACCGCATCGGCGCCGACCTGGGCCTCAACCCCTGGGCCCTGCCCGCCTGAAGCCACGGCCGGAGTCCGGGCCCCATAGGCTCTGCGGGCGATCCCTCCCCCCATGAGCAGCGCCCCCCTGCCCAGCTCGGCCGACCTGGCCCGCTACCTCGAGGCCCGCGGCGAGCTGGGCAAACCCTGGATGTGGAACCTGCTGCGCCTCGCCCGGCTGCGGGAGGAGAAGGATTCGATGGATCCCAATGAATACCTCCAGCGGCTGCAGGATGCCCACGCCGACCTGATGCGCCTGGGTGAGTTCTGGAAGGGCCGCGAGGCGGAGGTGTTCGGCGGCCGCTACAGCCCGTCGCAGGTGATCGAACCCCTGCCGGGCTCCGCCGACGACCGATGACTGCCACTGACCAGCGAGCGCCTGACCATCGAGCCACTGACCAGCTCGCCGGGGCGGACCTGTTTCCCATGGCGCCCCTGATCCGCGGCACCCTGGTGAGCCTGTATCTCGCCCTGGTGCTGCCCCTGCCCCTGCTGGCTCCCGCGGCCGCCCGGCCGCTCCTGGCCCTGGCGCTGGTGGCCGGGCTGGTGCTGGTGCTGGCGATCACCAGTGAACGGGTGCGGCTCGATGCCGACGGCCTGGCGGTGGGCCTGGCGCCCTGGTGCCAGCCGCTGCTGCGGCGCGGCTGGCAGCTCTCCTGGTCCGACGTGCAGGGCCTCACACCGGTGGCCACCAGCCAGGGCGGCCGGGTGTTCTATGTGCGCAGCCGGACCGGGGGCGCCTACCTGCTGCCCCAGCGGGTGGCCCGTTTCCCCCGCTTTCTGGAGCGCTTTGAAGCCGCCACCGGCATCGGCACCGCCGAGGTGGGTCGCATCAGCCCACCCTGGACCTACCAGCTGCTTGCCCTGCTCGCTGGCCTGATGCTCGCGGGCGAACTGGCGGCGATCGTGCTGCTGCGCCCGGCCTGAGCCGATCCGCCTGCCCGGCTCAGATCAGGCTGCCCAGCTCCGATGCGCTGGAGCGGCCGATGGCGGCGGCTTCCACCACATCGGCGGCTGGATCCGGCAGCGTGTCGAGGCTGAAGCGGTAGCCCTGCTGGCGCACGGTTTCCACACCTCCGCCCTCGCCCAGCCCCGCCTGTTCGAGCTTGCGGCGCAGGGTGAGCACCTGGGTGTCCACCGACCGGGGGCCGCCGCTGAAGGGCGGCCATGCCATGCGCAGCAGCTCCTGGCGGCTGCGCACCACACCCGGCGGCATCAGCAGGGCGCAGAGCAGGGCGAATTCCCGCGGGCTCAGTTCCACCGGTTGGTCGCGCAGCATCACCTGGCGCAGCAGCACGTGCACCTCCAGCGGGCCCACGCACACCCGCTCCTGCAGGCCGCTGCCGCTGCGCCGCAGCAGGGTGCGGCAGCGGGCGGCCAGCTCCTCCAGACCAAAGGGTTTGCGCAGCACGTCGTCGGCGCCGCCATCCAGCAGGGCCACCATCGGTTCGGAGCCCGTGCGGGCCGTGAGCACCATCACCGGGCAGTGCAGCTGGGCGGCGAGCCGCAGGGCGGAGGTCTCCTCCAGCAGTTCGGCGCTCACCAGCAGATCCGGAGACTGGTCGTGGCAGAGCTCAATGGCCTCCCGGGCCGAGCCCACGGCCGCGGCCAGGTGACCGTCCTGCCGCAGGCGCTGGGCCAGCACGGTGCGCAGCGTGGCGTGGGGATCCACCACCAGCACCCGCCGGGGGGCAGATACGGACTGGGCTGGGCTGGGCTGTGGCTGACGCGGTTCGACCATCCGGACGCTCGACCGTGGCGATGACAGCCCCAGAGCCAGGGCTGGTTCAGGCTAAACGGCTTTGCAGGCCAAACCCCGTATCAGGCGATGCCTTTTCATCTGTCCCAACCCCCGCCGGCGGCAGAAGGGCGCGCCAGTCGCCAGAATGGCGCCACGGGACCCATCCCCATGACCGCTCTCCAGCATCCCGACGCCATCCGTCATTTCCAGTCGCTGTGCGACGCCTGCCAGGAACTGGCCCTTCGTCACCACAGCCCATCAGAGCTGCGCCTCTATGCCGATGGATACCTGCATGCCCTGCGGCGCAGTTCCCTGCTTGACCACCAGTCGCAGCGGCGGCTGGAGGAGCTGATCGAACGCTGGATCATGGATCCATCCTCCTTCGTGGGCCCCGATGGGGACCCACGCCGGCTGTTCGAATCCGAGCACCGCTGAACTCAGGACGCCAGGGCGATCGCCAGCTTCTCGCGCAGCTCGCCTGAGTTGTACATCTCGATCAGGATGTCGGAACCGCCGAGGAATTCACCCTTCACGTAGACCTGCGGGATCGTGGGCCACTCAGAGAATTCCTTGATCCCCTGCCGGATCTCCATGTCGGAGAGCACGTCGAAGGTTTCAAACGGCACGCCGAGGGAGTGCAGGATCTGCACCACGTTGTTGGAGAAGCCGCACTGGGGCATCAGCTTGCTGCCCTTCATGAACACGAACACCGGGCTGGAGGCGATCAGGGCCTCGAGCCGCTGCTGCAGGGCTGGATCCATGGTGAGTCAGGACGGAGTGGAGGTCTTGAGGGCCAGGGCGTGGATCGCCTCGCTGGCGAGTTCGCCCCGCAGGGCGCCGTACACCAGCTGATGCTGGCGCACGCGGCTGATGCCGGCGAAGGCCGTGGACACCACCGTGACCTGCAGATGGTCGCCACCGCCGGTCAGGTCCTCGACCTCAACGGCGGCATCGGGCAGGGCACTCACGATGGCGGCCCTGACCTGGTCGGCATGAACCATGGGCGGAACGGACGGGGGAACCGAGCTGGGAATCTAGAGGTCAGCCACCACCGGCGGCGGCCCCACCCCCGGCGCTGTAAGGCGTGACCACGAAACCGATCTCCACCAGTTGCTGGTACGCGCGGCGACCCGGGTCGGTGGAGGGTGTCATCGTGCGCACCACATCCACCAGCAGGGGCACGGCCACCTCCGGTTGGTTCTGGCGGCGGAACAGGGCGGCCAGCCTCAGGTTCACCTCGGCCAGCAGATCCAGGGTCTGACGACCCCGCTGATCCATCTCCCGCGGAATGCGGGCATCGAGACCGCGGAAGGCGCCGCTCAGGTCGCGGTAGAAGCCCAGCAGCCGCTTGCAGGCTTCCCGCGCCTGGTCGTAATAACGGCGTGCCTCGGCCAGGTTGCCGGCCGCCACCGCCCCATCACCCCGGGCCACCAGCGCCTGCACCGAAGCCAGGCTGAAGGCACCGCCGGCGTCAGCAACGCTCTCCTGGGCCCGCACCGGCGCACCACCGGCCCACAGCGGAGCCGCCGAGCCCACGGCCAGGGCCGAGAGCAGCACGGCGGCCGCCCGTCGCCGCAGGCGGCCTGCGGGGCGGTGGTGCAGGGAGGTCAGCCTGATCACGGAGAGCCGGTGGGGGAGGGCCGAACTCTAGGCGGGCCCCAGGGGTCGACCCACCGCCCCGCGGGCCAGCCGTTCAGCCGACAGCATCGCCTCGGCCAGGTCGCTCGTGAACGCCCGCGCCGCCTCCCGCCCCTCGCCCCGCACCTGCAGCGGTTCGCCGAAACAGAGGGCCGCGGCGTCGCCGGGAATGGGCCGGGGATGGCCGTAGGCGATGCCGACCGGCACCACCGGCACCGACACCCCCTGGCCGATCGCCAGCAGGGCCAGCCGGGCCAGGCCCTGCTGCAGGTTGATGGGGCCGTCGTCGCGGCAGATCATCCCCTCGGGGAACACCACCAGCTGCTCACCGGCCCGCAGCAGGTCGACCGCATAGCGCAGGCTCGACAGGGTCGGCCGGCCCTGGTCCACCGCAAAACAGCCGAGCCGCTGCAGAAACCAGCCCTGCAGCCCCTTCATCTCGTCGATGGTGACCATGAAGCGGCAGTCGCGGCCGCTCACCCGGCGGCCGGCGGCATGGGGCAGCAGCAGCGCATCCCAGCGGGCCCGGTGGGTGGGGGCCAGCAGCACGGCCCCCTGCCGGGGCAGCCGCTCTGGGTGGAGCACGCGGATCGGTCCGAAGTAGCCGGGCAACGCCAGATCCTGGGTCACCGCCATGGCCAGCGGCGAGAGCCAGGGACTGATGCCGTTGCACACCGTCCGCTCCCGTGACGGAGGAATGGCCAGGGCCGTGGGAGAGGCCAACACTGCCTGTGATGACAACCGCCGTGACCCTAGGGGCAGGGAACGGCCACGGCACCGGGGTGGTGGCAGTTGGGTCTGCGGCCGCCCCGGCCGACCGATAGCGTCGGATCAGCCGCCCCCAGCCCCGCGCCATGGCCAGCCTCGGCGTCAACATCGACCACATCGCCAATGTGCGCCAGGCCCGCCGCACGGTGGAGCCGGATCCGGTGAGCCATGCCCTGCTGGCGGAGCTGGGTGGCGCCGACGGCATCACCGTGCACCTCAGGGAGGATCGGCGCCACATCCAGGACCGCGATGTGGAGCTGCTGCGTCAGCTGGTGCGCAGCCGGCTCAACCTGGAGATGGCCGCCACGGTCGAGATGGAGGCCATCGCCCTGCGGATCCGCCCCGACATGGTGACCCTGGTGCCGGAGCGGCGCGAGGAGGTGACCACCGAGGGGGGCCTGGATCTGGCCGGCTGCCTGCCCGCCATCACCGCCCTGGTGGAGCGCCTGCAGGGGGCCGGCATCGGCGTGAGTCTGTTCGTGGATCCCGATCCGCTGCAGCTGCGGGCCGCCGCCGCCAGCACGGCCCGCTGGGTGGAGCTGCACACGGGCGCCTATGCCGAAGCCGGCTGGCAGCAGCAGCCAGCCCAGCTCCAGCGCCTGGTGGAGGCCACGGCCATCGCCCGCGACCTGGGCCTGCGGGTCAATGCCGGCCATGGCCTCACCTATCAGAACGTGGAGCCCGTGGCGGCGATCGACGGCATGGAGGAACTGAACATCGGCCACACGATCGTGGCCCGGGCCCTGGCCGTGGGGCTGGAGCAGGCGGTGCGGCAGATGAAGGCGTTGATTCAGAATCCACGCCGCGACCCCCTGTTCGGCAGCCTGCATCCATGAGCACCTACCACTTCGTCGCTGCCAGCGAGGCGTTTCTCACCGAGGAGGAGCCGCTCGAGGAGGTGCTGCGGGAGCGGGTGCGGCACTACGGCGAGCAGGGTCGCCCGATCGATTTCTGGCTGGTGCGCCGCCCCGCCTTTCTGGATGCCGCCGAACTCGGCGCCACCGCTGCGGCGGTGCCCCGGCCCGCGGCGGCCGTGATCTCCACCGACGAGACCTTCATCACCTTTCTGAAGCTGCGGCTTGAGTTCGTGGCGCGCGGCAGCTTCGAGGCACCCACGGCCACCATTCCCGATCCCCTGGCCGGGGCCGCCTAGAACAGCCCCAGAAAGCGGCGTCGGGGCCCTTCCCCGGGGTCGGCGGCCGCCCGCCCCTGGCCGCCGTCCTGCTGGTAACGGGGCCTGTTGTCGCCCACGGTGATCACCGCTTCCTTGTTCTTCCACCAGATCCAGTCGCGGATGGGCGGGGTGTCGCGCAGCTCCTCGCGGCTCAGGCCCAGACCCAGCCGCGAGGAGGCATCGACCAGCACGTCGAGCATGGCCTCGCCGTCGCTGCAGCGGGCCAGGGCCTCGTTGGTGCGCCGGGCCCCGGCCAGAGCCTTCACCAGCAACTGAATCCGCTGGCCGGTGGGCAGGCGCTTCAGATCCTGCTGCCGCTCCGCCTGATCTCCCATCGCCACTCCCACGGTGGCGGAACGGTATCAGGATCCATTGGGCGGGGGGCGACAGAAGGGCCCCGGTCCGGGCAGACTGTGACCAGTCGCAGCGCCCCATGGCGCCCTCCCCCACCCCCCATCACGGGGCCCAGCCCGCGGCTCGGCACGGGACCCGCCACTGGGTGATCGGTGATCTCCACGGCTGCGCTGCCTCCCTCACCCTGCTGCTGGCCCGGATTCCCCCCGGCCATCGGCTGATCTTCTGCGGCGACGTGATCAACCGCGGCCCGGAGATCGAGACCTGCATGGAAACGGTCTGGCGCCTGGTGGAGCAGGGCCGGGCCGTGTGGCTGATGGGCAACCACGAGCGCGATCTGGTGCAGCTGCTCGAGCGCGACGACTGGATCTCGCGGCGGCGGCTCGCCGCCGCTGACACCTACCGCCTCCTCGGTGACCACCGCGCCCGCATCTGGGGCCGGCGCCTGCGCTGCCTGCCCCTGGTGCACTGGGGCGCGGGGTGGGTGGCGACCCACGCCGGCTTCGATCCGATCACCTGGGAGCCGAGCCTGGAGATCCGCATGGCCTTCTGGCAGCGCTACGACGGCCGCTACGGCGAGGTGATCGTGGGCCACACGCCCGGTCCCGAGGTGCGCCACATCAATGGCATCCGCCTGATCGACACCGGTGCCTGCTACGGCGGCCAGCTCACCGCCTACTGCCCCGAAACCGGTGCCACGCTCCAGGTGCCCGGTGCCCCGGCCGGCATCGCAGCCCCCCTGGCGGATCGGCGGGATCTGCTGCCGCTCTGAGGCGGCGTGCTCACCCTCTACCGCAGCAACCGGATCGACCTGCTGGCCCAGCTGCTGGCCCGGCAGCTGCAGCTGGATCCCCCCGATCCCTTCAGCACCCCGGCCGTGCTGGTGAACACCTGGCCCACCAGCCGCTGGCTGGGGGAGCAGCTGGCGATTCACCTGGGCGGCGTGATGGCCAACCTGCGCTTTCCCTTTCCCGGCGCCTATCTCCGCCAGCTGGTGGACACCCTGCTGGCCGATGGCGACGAGCCCGCCCCGGCGGCGGCGGCCGACCCCTGGCGTGCCGGCCGGCTGGTCTGGCCTCTGCTGGCCGAACTGCCGGCGATCCGCGACAGCACCATCGGCGAACCGCTGCGGCGCTGGCAGGAGCTCCGCAGCGCCGCAGCCCAGCCCCGGCACCTGGATCTGGCGGGCTGGCAGCTGGCCCGTTCGATCGCCGACGCCTTCGACGACTACGGCCTCTACCGCCCCGATCTGCTGGGCGCCTGGCTGGCGGGCAACGACATCGACGGCGACGGCAAGCCCCTGGATGCCGGCCAGTGCTGGCAGCCCGCCCTGCTGCGGGCCCTGCACGCCCGCCTGGGGGTGGAGCCGTTCGGCCTGCGGGTGGAGGCGGTGATCGACCGGCTGCGGCAGGGGCCCCCCCCGGCCGGTCGCCTGCCGGCACGGCTGCGCCTGTTCGGTCTCAGCAGCATGGCGCCGGTGCAGGTGCGCCTGTTGCAGGCCCTGAGCGGCCATCTGCCGGTGGATCTGCTCGTGCTCACCCCCTGTCCCGACCTCTGGCAGCGGGTGCAGGAGCGGCGCGAGCAGCTGAGTGCCGCCCGGGCCCTGGCGGAACCACTCGCCGCCGACTGGCTGCTGGCGGCACCGGGCCTGGAGGCCCGTTTCGGCCGGCTGGGGGGTGAATTCCACCAGCTGCTCGAAGGCTGCGGCGAGGCCCAGCTCGGCGCCAGCCGCGACAGCGACCTGTTTCTGTTGCCCGCCACCATTGCCCGGCGGCAGCAGCCCGCCCGCACCCCGCCGCTGCTCAGCCAGCTGCAGGAAGAACTCGTGACCGGCGAGGGGCCGCTCGCCCTGGCCGACGACGACCTGTCTCTCCAGTTTCTGCCCTGTGCCGGTGCCCTGCGCCAGCTGGAGGTGGTGCGTGACCGGCTGCTGCAGCTGCTGGCCGCCGATGACACCCTCCAGCCCCGCGACATCCTGGTGATGACCCCCCAGGTCGACCGCTTCGCCCCCCTGCTGCCGGCCGTGTTCGGCGACGGGGCGGCCACCGGCGTGGATCTGCCCTGGCGGCTCACCGACCGCAGCCAGCAGAGTGAGGCCGGCATCGCCAGCACCCTGCTGCAGCTGCTGCGGCTCGGCGGTGAACGCCTCACCGCCAGCGGCCTCGACAGCCTGCTCACCAGTCCTCCGCTCCAGCAGCGGTTCGGCCTCAGCGCCCACGAGCTGCTGGAGCTGCAGCGGGTTCTGGAGCTGGGGGGCTTCCGCTGGGGGCTCGATGGGCCCGACCGCGGCGGGCTGGCCAGCCACAGCCTCGGCTGGATCATCGATCGCCTGCTGCTGGGTCTGGTGCTGCCGGCGGAGCCGGGGCTGGCACCCGCCGACACCGCACCGCTGGTCATGGCCGACCTCGACCTCTGCGGCCGCTGGTTGCATCTGCTGATCCGGCTGCGGCACTGGCTGCAGCGGCTGGGCCGGCCCCGCCCGTGCCAGGCCTGGGCCGCGCTGCTCCAGGACCTGCTCCAGGACCTGTTCGCTGACGGTGGTGAGGCCAGCTGGGAGCTGCCGCCGATCCTGGCGGCGATCCATGGCTGGCAGGCCGATGCCGCGGGCTGTGAGCTCACCCTCGACGCCCCCGTGGTCGCGGCCGTGCTCGATGAGCGGCTGGCGGTCGACAGCGGCCGTTTCGGTCACCGCAGCGGCGCCCTCACCATCAGTGCCCTGGAGCCCATGCGGGCCATTCCCCACCGGGTGATCGTGCTGCTCGGTCTCGATGCCGATGGCTTTCCGCGCCAGAGCCACCGCCCGGCCTTTCACCGCATGGAGCGGCAGCGCCGCCTGGGAGATCCCCACACCGCCGACCAGGACCGCTACGTGCTGCTGGAGGCCCTGCTGTCGACCCGCGACAACCTGCTGATCAGCTGGAGCTGCCGGGCCGAACGCAGCGGTGAGGAGCTGCAGCCCGCCGGCCCGGTGCGCCAGTGGCTCGACTGGCTGGAGGGTCGCCTGCCGGGGGCGGCAGCCCGTCTCACCCTGGCCAGCCCGGCCAGCCCGCTGGACCGGGCCAACTTCAGGGCCGGGCCCGGCCGGCCGCCCCTCAGCTGCGACCGGCGGCTGCTCGAGGCCCGCCGCCGGCTCGATGGACCCGCCGAGCCCCCGATGGCCGGGTTGTATGCCAGCGCCATGCCACCCGCTGCCGCCATGGCCGCCGCTGGTCCCGCCGACCCCGGCAGCCCGCCGGCCGACCGGCTGCTGGAGTGGCTGCGGGCTCCCCAGCGGCAGTGGCTGCGGCAGCTGGGCATGAGGCCGCGGGAACAGGAGCGGCGCCTGGCCGACCTCGAAGCCCTGGAGGGCGACGAGCGGCTGCGCAGCGCCCTGCTGCGCGAAGGCCTGGCCCAGTGGCCCGATGGCCACGGCGCCGACCCGCTTGAGCAGGCCGAGGGCTGGCTGGCCCTCTGTCGCGGCCGTGGCCAGCTGCCGCCCCTGGCCGCCGGTGAATGGGAGGGGCGCCGGCTGGCGGAACGCTGGACCAGTCTGGTCGCCAGCCTGGAGCAGCTGGGTCCCGCCGAGGCCGTTGAAGCGGCCTGGGGGCCCTGGCATCTGGAGATGCAGCGGCGTGGCGATGCCGTGGTGCTGCTGCATCCGGGCCGGCCGGACCTGGGCCCGCGCCTGCAGCTCTGGTTGCAGCTGCTGGTGGCCGGCGCCGCCGACCGGGCCCCCGCCCGGGGGGTGCTGATCGGCCGCGACAACGACCGCTTCGCCCCCCTCTGCACCCTGGCGGCGCCGGCGCCGCCCGAGGCCCGGCTGGAACTGGAGCGGCTGGCCCTGCTGGAGGAGCACTGGCGCCATCGCTGCTGGCCCGCTCCCCCCGCCACCGCCTGGAGCTGGCTGGAGGCCGAACGGAGCCGGCCCGGCTCCGGCCGCCGCAAGGCCAGCGAAACCTGGGAGGGCACCTGGCAGGGGGTGGGCGAACGGGAGCGGGCGGAGATGGTGATCTGCTTCGGCAGCCGCTGCAGCGTGGAGGAGCTGCTGGCCGCCGGTCTGGCGGAGCGGGCCGCGGAGCTCTACGGCCCGCTGCTGGAGGCCTGCCGATGACGCCCCTCGATCTCAACGCCATCCCCCTCGAGCCGGGGGTGCGGCTGCTGGAGGCCAGTGCCGGCACCGGCAAGACCTTCGCCCTGGCCCATCTGGTGCTGCGGCTGGTGGGCGAAACCGGGCTGGGCCTGCGCCAGCTGCTGGTGGTGACCTTCACCAATGCGGCCGCGGCTGAACTGCGCGATCGCATCGGCCGGCGCCTGCAGGCGGCCGATGCCGCCCTCGACAGCGGCGTTGATGACCGCGCCGATCCCGTGCTGCGGGCCTGGCTGGCCCGGCGCCGCCGCGATGGGGCCGCCGCCATCCGGACCCTGCGGGGCCGGCTGCTGCTGGCCCTCGATGAGCTCGACACCGCCGATATCACCACGATCCACGGCTACGCCAGCCGTTGCCTGAGGCGCCGGCCCCTGGAGGCCGGCCAGCCCCCGGATCTGCAGATCGACCCCGACAGCACGGCCCTGATCGAGCAGGTGGTGCACGATTACTGGCAGCAGCAGGTGCTGCCCCTCGGGCCAGCCGTGCTGGCCGGTCTCGCCCAGCGCCGCATCCTGCCGGCCCTGCTGGCCCGGGTGCTCAGGCAGCTCGACGACGACCCGGCCCTGGAGCTGGCCCCACCGCCGCCGGACCTGGATCTCGACCGGCCCCTGCCGCAGCAGTGGCAGGCGGCCTGGCAGGGGCGGCTGCAGCGCTTCCGCGACCTCTGGGCCGCCCGGGGCCCGGCCCTCGAGGCCGACCTGCTGGCCATGGCCGCCCAGTGGAAGGCCATGGGCTGCCCCCAGAGCAAATACCCGCTCACGGTGCGAAAGCGTCGCGGCGAGCCGGTGGATGCCCTGCTGGCCCTGCCCGCGGAGCAGCTCGACGAAGAACGGATCCAGGCCGTGGAGCACCTGCGCGGCTATTTCCACCCCGGCACCATCAGCCGGGCAGCCCGGCAGGCGGAAGCGACCGACGGCCAGCCCTCCCTGCCCCAGCGGCCCCTGCTGGAGGCCATCGCCGATCTGGTGGACGGCAGTGGGGAGCGCCTGCTGCGCCACGGCGCCCACTGGGGCCGTCAGGAGCTGCAACGGCGCCGGGCCCGCCAGGGGCGCTGCGGCTACGGCCAGCTGCTGGCGGCCCTGGATCCGGGCCCGGCGGCCGTGGGTCCCACTCCCCTGCTGCAGCTGCTGGCCGCCGAGCACCAGGTGGCCCTGATCGACGAATTTCAGGACACCGATCCGGTGCAGTGGCGCATCCTGCGGCATGCCTTCGCCGGTGGCGGGCACCGGCTGCTGATGGTGGGTGACCCCAAGCAGGCCATCTACCGCTTCCGCGGCGGCGACCTGGGCACCTATCTCGCCGCGGCCGCCAGCGCCGGCGAACGCTTTGACCTCACCGAGAACCGGCGCAGCAGCGTTGCACTGATCGATGGCCTCAACCGTCTGCTCAGTCCCACCGGCCTGCGCCGCTCCGGGCTGCTGGTGCCGCCGGTGCAGGCCCGTTCGAGCCGCTGCGGTCCTGCAGGGGCGCCCCTGCAGCTGCTCTGGCTGGGGGGAGACCGGACGGCGGGCGACCCGCTCCCCTCCGCCACCAGCCTCGAGGACTGGCTCCCCGGCGCCGTTGCCCTGCACGTGCAGCAGCTGCTGGAGGAAGGGCTGGAGATCGATCCGGGCGATGGCAGCCGACCCCTGCGGGCCGCAGATGTGTGCCTGCTGGTGACCCGGCACCGCCAGGCGGAGGCCCTGCGCCTGGCGCTTGAACAGCAGGGGATTCCCAGCCGCCTGGTGAGTCAGGCCGATGTGCTGGCCAGCCCTGCCGCCACCGCCCTGCAGCGGCTGCTCGATGCCCTCGCCGATCCCGCCGATGCCAACCGGCTGCGCCTGCTGGCCGCTTCGCCGCTGCTGGCCTGGGATGGGGCCACCCTGGCCACCGCCGATCCCGCCCGCTGGAGTGCCCTGGCGGGCCAGATCCAGCAGCTGGCCGATGACCTGCCCCGCCTCGGCCTGATGGGGGCGCTCGTGCGGCTGCTGCAGGCCGAGGGCCTGGCCCGGCTGGCCCGGGGCGGCCGGCTGCTGGCGGATCTGCAGCAGGTGGCCCAGTTGCTCCAGGAGCGGCTCCATGGTGAGCGGCTCCATGCCGCCACCGCTGCCGAGTGGCTGCGGCGGCTGCGGCTTGACCCCGATCGCACGGTGAGCGACGACCAGCGGGCCCACAGCGAGCGGGCCGACGACGCCGTGACCCTGATGACCGTGCATGCCAGCAAGGGTCTGGAATTTCCGGTGGTGATCTGTCCCTATCTCTGGAAGACCGGCGCCGGCGGCACCGAGCCCGGCCGCCTCTGGCAGCCGGTCGGCGGCGAACGGCAGCTGGATCTCCACCTCAATCCCCACTGGGGTGAGGGTCATCAGGCCAGCTGGCAGGGGCAGCAGGCGGCCGCCGCGGAGCAGGAGCGGCTGGCCTACGTGGCCGTCACCCGGGCGGCCCACCGTCTGGTGCTGGCCTGGGGGCCGGTGGCGGGCCAGGCGGAGGCGCCGCTCACCGACTGGCTGTTCGGTGCCCACGACCAGCCCCCGGTTGACGAGGCCAGCCTCAGGGCCGCTGCCGACAGCGACTGGCGGCAGCGGTTGCAGGCGGCCATCGCCGATCGGGGTCTGCCCATGGACCTGCTGGATGCCCCCCGCCAGCCCAGGCCCCCCTGGCAACCGCCCGCCGCCGGCTCCGCTGACCTGAGCTGCGGTCCGGTGCCCCGCCGCAGCCTGCGCGATGGCTGGGGCCGGGCGAGCTACAGCGCCTGGGTGCAGGCCGGCCACGGCGCCCCGGCGGCGCCGCTCCGCGACGACGGCCGCGACACCGCCGACCCGGCCCCGCCCGACGGCCTGGCGGATCCGCTGGCGCTCTCCGGGGGGGGCACCAGCGGCTGGGCCGCCGATGGTCCCCTCGGCGGCTTTCCGCGGGGGGCGGCCGCCGGCGACTGTCTGCACCGCATTCTCGAACGCCTGCCTTACCACGAACCCGTCAGCGGCCCCGCGGCGGCGGCGGTGGTGGCGGATGAACTGGCCCGGGCGGCCCTGCCGGCCGACCAGCTGCCGGCGGTGCTCACCGGCCTGGAGCAGATGCGCCTCACCCCCTTCGGTGGCGCCCTGGGCGGCCTGCGGCCCGCCGATCTGGCCCCGGCGGAGCGGCTCAACGAGATGGGTTTCGACCTCAGCCTGGCGGAGGCGAAGGCGGCCACGATCGCCGCCGCCTTCGCCGACCATGGCGGCGATGACCTGGAACCCGATTACCCCGCGCGGCTGGCGGCACTGCCGATCGCCAGCCGCGGTTTTCTCACCGGTTCGATCGATCTGGTGTTCCGGACCCGAAGCGACGACGACGGCCGCTGGTGGGTGCTCGACTGGAAGAGCAACTGGCTCGGGGACGCGGCCGACGGCGAACGGCCCGCCGCCTGCGGGCCCTGCCACTACGGGCAGCGGGCCCTGCGGTCGCTGATGGCCAGCCACCACTACCCCCTGCAGGCCCATCTGTACCTGGTGGCGCTGCACCGTTATCTCCACTGGCGCCTGCCCGGCTACGCGCCCGAGCGGCACCTGGGCGGCTACGCCTATGTGTTTCTGCGCGGCACGCCCGGTGAGCAGGGCCAGCGGGCCCTGCCGGGCGTGGTGCCGGGCATGGTGGTGGAACAGCCGCCCCTCGAACGCCTGCTGGCCCTGGACCGGGCCCTGGGTCGCCTGGAGGTGGGGCCATGAGCCGGACCGGTCTGCGGGAGCCTCCCGCCTGGCTGCCGGTGGTGGCCGCCGCCCTGGCCGAGGCCCTGCCGCGGCTCTATGGCTCCGCCGCTGATCACGACCCGCAGCCGGAGCAGCAGCCAGACCAGCCGCCGGAGCAGCACCAGCTGCTGGTGGCGCTGATGGCGGCCCTGGCCCGGGGAGAACTGGAGCTGCCCCTCGCTGGCCCCAGCGGCCTGGAGGGGTCCCCCCTGCTGGCGGAGCCCGCTGGCCCCCTGGTGCTGGCCGGCGGCCGCCTGCAGTGGCGCCGCTGGCAGCAGCAGCGGCAGCGGGTGGTGGAGAACCTGGTGCGCCGGGCCGCAGCGCGCCCCGACCTGCCCGACGGCACCCCGGAACCGGGCCTGGCCGACGACGATCTGTTGCAGGGCCTCGATCCGCTGCAGCAGCGGGCGGCCCGTGCCGTGCTGCGCCACGGGCTGGTGCTGCTGGAGGGGGGGCCGGGCACCGGCAAGACCAGCACGGTGGCCGCCATGGTGGCGCTGCTGCTGCGCCAGCGGCCCGATGCCAGGGTTCAGCTGGCGGCCCCCACCGGCAAGGCCGCCGCCCGGCTGCGCAGCGCCAGTGGCCAGCGCCATGGCTGCACCACCCTGCACCGCCTGCTGGAGAGCCATGGCGGTGGCTTCGGTCGCACCCGTCACCGGCCGCTCGACCTGGATCTGCTGGTGGTGGATGAAGTGTCGATGGTGGACATCTCGCTGATGCAGGCCCTGCTGGATGCCCTGCCGGAGCGCTGCCGCCTGGTGCTGGTGGGCGATCCTGCCCAGCTGCCGCCGATCGCCCCCGGCCCCCTGCTGGATGCCCTGCAGCATCCCGATGTGCGGCAGCAGCTGGGGCCGGCAGTCACCCGCCTGGAGCGCACCTGGCGCAACGACGGTGCCATCGCCGATGCCGCCGCCTGCCTGCGCCGGCGGATTGAGCAGCCCGCCGCCGCGGCGGAGGATCTGGGCCGCCTGCTGGAAGCCCTGCCACCCCAGGCCAATCTGCAGTGGCAGGCGGCCCCGCCGCGTCAGCTGCCGCCCGTTCTGCTGGAGAGGCTCGAGGATCAGCGGCGTGCCCTGGCCCGGCTGGCCGGTGCCTGCGGCAGCGGTGAGGGGGCCGCCTGCGCCGAGCTGCTGCGCCAGCGCGACCGCCTGCTGGTGCTCACGCCGGTGCGCGGCGGCCGCTGGGGGATCGAGGCGATCCATCGCCGGCTGCTGGGTGCCAGCCTGGCGGCCGGGCCGGCGGGCTGGCCCCTGGGCACGCCGGTGCTGTGCGTGCGCAACCTGCCGGATCTGGGTCTCGCCAACGGCGATGTGGGGGTGGTGGTGGAGCGGCAGGGTCCCCTGGGGGGGCGGCGGTTGCTGTTCGGCGATGCCGGTGCCGAGGAGCTGCTGTGGCTGCACCCCGCCCAGCTGGCGGGTGCGGCGGAACCGGCCCTGGCCCTCACCGTGCATAAGGCCCAGGGCAGCGAGGCCGATGCCGTGGTGGTGCTGCTGGATCCCGATCGCCAGCCCGATCCCCGCCTGCTCTACACAGCCCTCACCCGGGCCCGTTGCCAGGCCCTGCTGATCACCCCCGCCAATCAGGAGTCCCCATGACCAGCCAATCCCCACCGCCATCCCAACCGCCATCCCAGTCGCCGGCGGCCGGCCGGGAGCAGCGCCCCTGGGGCTGGTTCGAGACCCTCAGCGTGGAGGCCGACCATCTGGTGAAGCGGCTGTGGATCGAGCCCGGCTGCCGCATCAGCCTGCAGCGCCATCAGCACCGCTGCGAGCACTGGGTGGTTGCCGCCGGCTCGGGCATGGTGACCCTGGATCGCCTGGAGCAGCCCGTGGCGGCCGGCAGCATGCTCACCATTCCCTGCCAGGCGCTGCACCGGGCCAGCGCCGGTCCGGCCGGTCTGCTGATCGTGGAGGTGCAGCGTGGCCCCGTGCTGCGCGAAGACGACATTGAACGGCTGCAGGACGATTTCGGGCGGGTGTTAAGTTGTGACGACAGCCTTTGATCGAGGCAGGCGGTTCCGGTTCCGAATCACCTCCGGGGATATCGGTCTGTTGCAAGCGCTGGTGACCGTTCCGTGTTGCCCGTGTTCACGGGGTCTGGTTGTCCAGGCCCATACGTCCGGCCTGAATTGCAGCCTGAATTGAAGGATTCGACGGCCGGCTCTGGTTCAGGCCTTTTTCTGTTCGTGACTGACAACACTCTTGCCGACAAGGCGATCCCTTGTCTGGATACCCCCGTGGCTGAGGAGGCGGCTTCCCCCTGCGGTGGTGGCTTCAGTGGCTTCGGCTTTCCGGCCGAGCTGCTGGCGGCCGTGGCGGCCATCGGCTTTGAAACCCCCTCACCGATCCAGAGCGCGGCCATCCCCGAGCTGATGCTCGGCCGCGACCTGGTGGGCCAGGCCCAGACCGGCACCGGCAAGACCGCCGCCTTCGGCCTGCCCCTGCTGGCCCGCCTCGATCTGCAGCAGCGCGGCCCCCAGGTGCTGGTGCTCACTCCGACCCGGGAGCTGGCCCTGCAGGTGGCTGAAGCCATCAGCAGCTACGCCGCCACCATGGACGGCGTGAAGGTGCTGGCCATCTATGGCGGCGCCGATTTCCGCGACCAGATCCAGCAGCTGCGCCGCGGGGTTCAGGTGGTGGTGGGCACCCCCGGCCGGGTGATGGACCACATGCGCCAGGGCACCCTGGATCTGTCCGGCCTGCGCAGCCTGGTGCTCGACGAAGCCGACGAGATGCTGCGCATGGGCTTCATCGACGATGTGGAGTGGGTGCTCGAGCAGCTGCCCCAGCAGCGCCAGGTGGTGCTCTTCTCGGCCACCATGCCGCCGGAGATCCGTCGCATCTCGGCCCGCTATCTCACCGATCCGGCCGAGGTCACGATCCGCACCAAGGCCGCCGACCGGGGCCGCATCCGCCAGCGCCATCTGGTGGTGCAGCCCCAGCAGAAACTCGCTGCCCTGGAGCGGGTGCTGGAGGCCGAGCGCAGCGAGGGGGTGATCATCTTCGCCCGCACCAAGGCCGTCACGATCACCGTGGCTGAGTCGCTCGAACAGCACGGTTACGACGTGGCCGTGCTCAACGGTGATGTGCCCCAGGCCCAGCGCGAACGCACGATCGAGCGCCTGCGGGATGGCCGGGTCGATGTGCTGGTCGCCACCGATGTGGCTGCCCGTGGCCTCGATGTGGAGCGGATCGCGCTGGTCATCAACTACGACATTCCCTTTGATGGCGAGGCCTATGTGCACCGGATCGGCCGCACCGGCCGCGCCGGCCGCTCCGGCGAGGCCATCCTGTTTCTCACCCCCCGGGAGCGGCGCTTCCTTGGCGGCCTGGAGCGGGCGGTGGGCCAGCCGATCGAGTCCATGGAGATTCCCACCAATGCCACCATCAATCAGCACCGGCTGGACCGGCTGCGGGCCCGCCTGAGTGCGGCGCTGGCCGAGGAGGGCGACGGTGCCGAGGAGCGGGCCCTGCTCAGCGAGATCCTGCAGCGGGTGGGCCTCGACCACGGCTGCGCTCCCGAGCAGCTGGCCCTGGCGGCCCTGCGCCTGAGCCTGGCCGGTCGGCCGCTGCTGGTGCAGGGGCCCGACCTGCCGATCGGTGCCGTTGCCGCCGCTGGGGCGGACCGCCGCCGGGCTGAGCGGCCGGGCGACCAGCGCGGCGCTGAACGCTTTCCCGAGCGGCGCCAGGGTCGCAACGACGACGGTCCTCCCGAGGAGAACATGGAGCGCTTCCGCATCGAGGTGGGCTGGCGTGATCGGATCAAGCCCGGCAACATCGTGGGCGCCATCGCCAACGAAGCCGGCCTCGCCGGTCGCATGATCGGCCGGATCCGCATCTACGACACCCACAGCACCGTGGATCTGCCCAAGGGCATGCCCGACGATGTGTTCAACGACCTCAAGCGGCTGCGGGTGATGAACCGGGAGCTGCGCATTTCCCGCCTGGCCGATGCCGGTGACGATCGGCCCGTGGCCCTTCCCACCCCTGTAGCCGTGTGACCCCACCGATCCTGCTGCCGCGCCTGCGGACCCTGCTCCTGGCCCTCGCCGCCACCGCCAGCGTGGCCGGGCCGGGCCGGCCTGCCCTGGCCAGCGCCACCATGGCCTCCATGGTCCGATCGTTCTGCCTCTCGGCCTTTCAGGCTGAGATGGCCCGGGCCGGCAAGACCCCGCCCCCGGGCATGGCCAGCTTTGCCTGCGGTTGTGTGGCCGAGAAGCTGGAGGCGGGCAGCAGCATCACCGATGCCCGCAGCCGCTGCCGTGATGCCACGGCGCGGCGCTATCCGATCTGACAGCGGGCCGTCAGGCGCACAGCCCGCTCACCTCGGTGCTGGCCACCACGGCCAGGTTGTGGCTTGTCAGCTGCTCCACCGACCGCACCAGGGCCACCTGCACCACGGACGACTCCGTGGCGATCAGGGCCTGCAGCACGTCAAAACGGTCCTGGGCGGCCAGCTCGCCATCTTCTCCCCAGGCCAGCGCCCAGGGAACCGCTGCACAGCCGGGGGATGGACCACAGGAAAGGGGGGTGCTCACGGGATCAGCGTTATCAGGGTTTGCTGACAATGGGCCATGTTGCCGGATGGCGGGGCCCTCTTCCCGATTTGCTTTCGATCCGCTTCAAGCTTCTCCATGGTCGCGGCGCCTGCGCGCCATGGCGGCCCCCTCCGTCGGGAGCCCGTCCCCCTCCCCTGTAAGATTCAGCTGATTCATCGGGCGTTCAGGCTCCCTTCGGCTCGATCAGCAGAAGCGTCAGGCTCAAACCTTCCCAGAGGGTTTTCGACCACCACGGTCTTCCACTGTCCATCCCAAGGAACCAGGCATCGGGCGAATCAGTTCAGGTTGTGTTCCTTTTGAATGACCATTTACGTCGGCAACCTCTCGTTTCAGGCTGAACGTGAGGATCTGGTCCATCTCTTCGGCCAGTATGGAGAAGTGCGCCAGTGCAGCCTCCCCCTCGACCGCGAAACCGGCCGCAAGCGTGGCTTCGCCTTCGTCGAGCTGGCCGATGAGGCCTCAGAACAGAAAGCGATCGACGATCTCCAGGATGTGGAGTGGATGGGTCGCATGATCCGCGTCAACAAGGCCACCCCCCGTGAAGGCGGCGGTGGTGGCGGCGGCGGCGGCGGTCGTGGCCCCGGCCGTCAGGGCGGTGGCGGCGGCGGTTACGGCGGCGGCGGCGGCAACCGCTGGTGAGCCCGGGGCCGGTGGCACCACCGCCCCGCTGGGTCCTGGCCAGGCTGCTCAGCAGCCTGCGGCCCCATCGGCGCCTGGTGCTGCTGGCCTCCGTCTGCTCGGTGCTCAACAAGCTGTTCGATCTGGCCCCACCGGTGCTGATCGGTCTGGCCGTTGATGTGGTCGTGCAGCAACAGGCCTCCTGGCTCGGCAGGTTCGGCATCGCGACCGTGCCAGGCCAGCTCACGGCACTGGCCCTGCTCTCCTTCGCGATCTGGAGCGCCGAATCCCTCTTTGAATATCTGCACGCCCTGCTCTGGCGCAACCTCGCCCAGACGGTGCAGCACGAGCTGAGGATCGCCGCCTACGACCACCTGCAGCACCTGCCGATGGCGTTCTTCGACGAACGCAGCAGTGGCCGCCTGATGGCGATCCTCAACGACGACATCAACCAGCTGGAGCGGTTTCTCGACCACGGTGCCAACGAGATCCTGCAGCTGATCACCACCGTGCTGGCGATCGGTGCGGCCATGGTGCTGATCTCCCCCACCGTGGCGGGGGTCTCCTTTCTGCCCATTCCCCTCATCCTCTGGGGCTCCCTGCGGTTCCAGCGCCGGCTGGCTCCCCTCTATCAGGACGTGCGCGAGCGTGCAGGGGATCTGGCCAGCCAGCTGGCCAACAACATCGGCGGCATGCTCACCATCAAGAGCTTCACCGCCGAAGACCGCGAACTGGCCCGTCTCGAGCGGGCCAGCCAGGCCTACCGGGTCAGCAACGCCCGTGCCATCCGCCTCTCGGCCGCCTTCATTCCCCTGATCCGCTTCGCGATCCTGTTCGCCTTCCTGGCGATCCTGCTGATCGGTGGCCTGCAGGCCTGGCGCGGCACCATCGCCGTGGGCACCTACAGCGTTCTGGTGTTCATCACCCAGCGGCTGCTCTGGCCCCTCACCACCCTGGGCCGCACCCTCGACGATTACCAGCGGGCGATGGCCTCCACCGGCCGGGTGCTCGACCTGCTTGACACCCCGGTCACCATCGCCGGCGGCGACCGGCTGCTGGCCGTGGACCGGGTGCGGGGCGAGATCCGCTTCGAGGCCGTGACCTTTGCCTACCGGGGCCGGGAGCCCCTGCTCCAGGGCCTGGATCTCACCGTTCCCGCCGGTCACACCCTCGGGATCGTGGGGGCCACCGGCTCCGGCAAAAGCACCCTCGTCAAGCTGCTGCTGCGCCTCTACGACCCCCAGGCCGGTCGCATCCTGCTCGACGGTCTGCCGATCGACAGCCTGCGGCTTGCTGATCTGCGGCGCTGCATCGGTCTGGTCAGTCAGGACGTGTTCCTGTTCCACGGCACCGTGGCCGAGAACATCGCCTACGGCAGCGCCGATGCGGACCGGGCCCGCATCGCCCGGGCGGCGGCCCGGGCGGAAGCGGCCCCATTCATCGAGGCCCTGCCCATGGGCTACGACACCGTGGTGGGTGAGCGGGGCCAGCGCCTCTCCGGCGGCCAGCGGCAACGGATCGCCCTGGCCCGCGCCATCCTCCGGGATCCACCCGTGCTGGTGCTCGACGAGGCCACATCCGCCGTCGACAACGAGACCGAGGCCGCCATCCAGCGCTCCCTGGAGCGCATCACCGCCGACCGCACCACCCTGGTGATCGCCCACCGGCTCAGCACCGTGCGCCATGCCGACCGCATCGTGGTCATCGACCACGGGCAGATCGTGGAGAGCGGTCGCCACGACGAGCTGATCAACCGCCAGGGGGCCTACGCCGGCCTCTGGCGGGTGCAGGCCGGCCTGCGGGCCGGGGAGACCCTCACGGCCTGACCACTTGGGCAGCCGTCCATGGCCGATCGCGCCGGCCCGGCGTTCCAATGGTGAGACAATGATCACATTCATTTAAGAAGTTTGTGCCCCGCCGTTCTGCCTCCGCGTCAGCAACCCGAGGGCGCTCGCCATTGCCCGTGCTGATGGCGGTGGCCGTCGGTCTGGGCAGCGGTCTGCTGCTCTCGGCGCCCCTCGCCGATCTGATCAGCGGCCGTGTGGGGCTTCAGGCCGGTGCCAGCACCAATCCCTTCGCGGCCTGGGCGGCCCTGGGACAGAAGGATGTGCTGATCCTCGGCACCGATGTGGGCGGTGGCAACACCGATGTGATCGCCACCGTGCGCAGTGAGGGCGGCACCACCAGGATCACCCAGATCCCCCGTGATACCTACATCGAAGCCGACCAGTACGGCCCCCTCAAGATCAATGCCCTCTATGCCGTGGGGGGCAGCGACGCCATCAAGCGCGAACTGGCGGCCCGGCTCGGCCGGCCCATCGATCACCACGTGGTGGTCAACCTGGCGGCCATCCGCACCCTGGGCGACATGCTCGGTGGCATCGAGGTCGATGTGCCCAAGCGCATGTACTACATCGACAACAGCCAGGGCCTGCGCATTGATCTCCATCCCGGTCGCCAGACCCTGCGAGGTCAGGAGCTGGAGGGTTTCCTGCGCTTCCGCCACGACGAAATGGGTGACATCGGCCGCCTCGAACGGCAGCAGCTGGCCCTCCAGGGATTGTTCCGCAAACTCAGCAGCCCCCAGAACCTGGTGAGGCTGCCGGCGCTGCTGGTGGCCGCCGGCCGCAACATCCAGACCGATCTCGGGCCGATGGAACTCGGTGGTCTGGTGACCTCCCTCAGCCACACCACCCTCGAAACCAGTCACCTGGGTGGTCGCCCCTTCATGCGCAATGGCATCAGCTACTGGCAGGCGGAATGGCCCAGCGAGCCCGAGGAGGCCGTTGAGACCAGCACCGGTCGCCAGCGCGTGCTTCCCTTTCTGTTCTGAGGTCAGTGGTTCGCCGGTGGTCCCGGCCGGTCATTGCGTCTGTCAGACAGGGTGATCAGGGCGAGCACCAGCGCCACGCCCGCCAGCACGGGCGGTGCCGTTGCCACCGTCACGCCGAGGGCCGCGGTGAACCACACCGAGGCGGCACTGGTGAGGCCATGGACCTCCGGGCGGCCCTGGCTGGGTTCCTGTGAAACCACCAGAATCTCACCGGCCCCCAGGAAGCCCACGCCCGTGGCCACCCCCTGGATCGCCCGACTGCGGGCATTGGCATCGACGCCGGCGGACAGCACCATCAGACAGGCACTCAGACCCACCAGCACGTGCACCCGCAGCCGGCTCGGACGGAGGCTGCCGCCGTGATGGGCGCGGTTGAAGCCCACCGCCATGCCGCACAGCACCGCCAGCCCCATCCGCAGCACCGCCTCCAGATCCGGGGTGAGCGACACGGCCATGGCGGCGGATCAGAGGGACCGCCCCATATTGACCGCCAGCTGAGCCACCGCGCCGGGCAGGCTGCCGAACGGTCCGCTGAAGCCGCAGCAGGCCCAAAGCCCCGCCGCACCGGGCACCGGCCCGAGCCAGGGCTGGCCATCGCGGCAGAACGCCACCGGAACCTGGCGAAACGGGGCTGCGACCTTGCCGAGGGCCGGATCAAGGCTCGCCAGGCCCTGCCGCAACCGATGTTCCAGCCATGGGGGTGGGGCGGCCCCGTCGGCGGCCGGCAGCCAGCTGATCTGCCCCAGCACGGCTCCCGCACCCCAGGGGGCCAACCCCGCATCCACGCACCAGTGCCCCGGTTGCGGGTCCCGCTCCAGGCCGCCCCGCCGGAACCGGTGGGGCAGCACCAGCCGGCCCCGGGCCACCTCCGCCAGCCAGGGGCTCGGGCCCAGGGGTCGCGGCAGGGTCAGCACGCCGGCCCAGCTGATCCGCAGCCGCTCCGCCAGCGCAGGCCAGAGGCCGCCGCTGGCGGCACCGGCGGCCAGCACCACCTGGTGGGCCCCCAGCTCCGCCACTCCGGTCGCCAGGCCCAGCCGCCACCGCGGCCGCCCCGGCCCCTCCCCGGTCAACAGCGTTGTCACCCTGGCCTCCAGCCGCCGCACGCCTGCCGCCGCCCAGGCCGCCGGCAGGGCCGCCATCAGGGTCGGCGTATCGACCCGGCTGAAGGGCCAGGCCACCTGGCTCAGGGGCCATGGCCCGCCATGGAGCCGCAGGCCGCAACGGCGCCAGCCCAGGGGGCCGTGCGCTGCCTCCAGCCGCCGCCACTGCCGGGCTCCTCGGCGGCCCAGCACGCCGCCATAGCTCAGGGCCGTGGCCAGCTCCCCATCGGTTGCTGCAGCGGGGGCCACCAGGGTCACCCGGCGGCCCAGGCGGGCCAGGGCCAGGGCCAGCAGCCCACCGGCCAGTCCGGCCCCCACCACCGCCACATCCGCAGTGCCCTCTGCGGCGCTGCCCACGCTCAGATCCGCAGGGTGAAGGAGGTGATCACCCGATGGAACAGCTCGTTCACCTTCGGCCAGCGCACCTCGTTGGTGCTGGCGGCGAAGGTGTAGATGCGACCGCGATCGGCCACGGCCGTCACCAGTTCATGCCGGTCCCGGTCCTGCAGATGCACCCTGTATTCCAGGTCGTAGAAGGTGCGGCCATCCTGCGGGCGCTCCGAGGCCTCCACCAGCTCGGCACTGCGGCCGCTGCCCTCCGGGGCGATCACCCGCCGGCCCAGCCGCTCCCCCACCGCCACGGCGCTGCCGAGGTCGCTCAGATCGGTGTCGGTGGCGAGTTCGCTGACCACCAGCGACAGGGTTTCATCCCCGTTGATCAGATCGTGGAACACCACCTGGGGGCCGTTGGTGACCGCCACCCGGCTCCAGCCGGTGGGGTAGAGAAAGGCATAGCGCCCATCGGGGCTCTGAAAGGAGTTGAGGCCGGCTGCGGTGGCGCTGCAGCCCACCAGCACCACGGCCAGCAGCAACGGCAGCAGCAACGGCAGCACGGGGGCCAGCAGGCGGCGCAGCGGTGGAGTGGAGTCACCCATGGGGCACGATGGCGGTCTGCAGCCATTCTCAACCGCCGACCGCCATGGGCCGTCGCCTCAGCTGGTACGAGCGCATGCAGGCCCGTCGCCAGTCCAGGCTGAGGGGCCTGTTCCAGGGGTGCGGGCGCTTCCGGCTGCTGCTGGCCGCCCTGGCCGCGGCCAGTGTGCTCGGGCTGGTGAACCGCTTTGAGAACTGCCATCGCAACCATTACTCCGATGACTGCCTGTCGTCCAACGCGGCCGATGTGATCAGCATCGCCAACGTGGAGAGCTTCAGCATCGTCACCGCCGCGATGCTGTACCTGCTCGATGGCCGTCGCCGTCGCCAGGCTGAGCACCAGCGGCTGGCCGACCTGGTGGCCTCGTCGCGGGCCCGGGGCGATGTGGTCAGCCTGGGCCGGATTGATGCCCTCGAGAGCCTCTGCCGCGATGGCCTCTGGCTCGACGGCCAGGATCTGAGCGGCATCTGCCTGTCGGGTCTGGTGGGGGCCCGGGGCCGCTGGCGGGGGGTGTGCTTCCGAGGATCCGATCTCACGGGTGCCGACTTCCGACTGGCGGACCTGCAGCAGGCCGACCTTCGGCAGGCTGATCTGCGGCAGGCGGATCTGCGGGGTGCGGATCTGCAGGGCTGCCGGCTCGATGGCGCCAGGCTGGAAGGTGCCCGCCTGGAGGGTGCCCGCCTCGACGGCGACTGCGGCCGCGGGCCCCTAGATTCGCCAGCAAGCGCCACCCCACCCTGAGCGGCTACACCCGACCCCTGGCCCGGCTGATCGAGCAGTTCGAGCGGCTGCCCGGCATCGGCCCCCGCACGGCCCAGCGGCTGGCCCTGCACCTGCTGCGGCAGCCGGAGGAGCAGAGCCGGGCCTTCGCCGATGCCCTGCTCACCGCCCGCACCCAGGTGGGCCAGTGCCGCCGCTGTTTCCACCTCTCCGCCGAACCTCACTGCGAGATCTGCCGTGACCCCGCCCGGGTGCGCGAGCTGGTCTGCGTGGTGGCCGATTCCCGGGATCTGCTGGCCCTGGAGCGCACCCGTGAATACCGGGGCGGCTATCACGTGCTGGGGGGGTTGATCTCCCCGATGGAGGGCATCGGGCCGGAGCTGCTGCAGATCCAGAGCCTGGTGGAGCGGGTCGACCGCGACGGCGTCAGCGAGGTGATCCTGGCCCTCACCCCCAGCGTGGAAGGGGACACCACCAGCCTCTATCTGGCCCGGTTGCTCCGGCCCTTCACGATGGTGAGCCGCATCGCCTACGGCCTGCCCGTGGGCAGCGAGCTGGAATATGCCGACGAGGTGACCCTGGCGCGGGCCCTCGAGGGTCGCCGTCGCCTCGACTGACACCCTGCCCTCTTTTCCCCCTGCCTTCGCCCACCCCGATGCGCCCCACCAGCCGCTACAGCGCCATCCCGCCGGCCGAACGCCTGCCCGACTGGATCCGCTCCCCGGTGGGTGCCGCCTCTGATCTGGAGATGGTGCAGGCGGTGGTTCGCCAGCAGCGGCTGCACACCATCTGCGAAGAAGGGCGCTGTCCCAACCGGGCCGAGTGCTACGCCGCCGGCACCGCCACCTTTTTGCTGGGGGGGCCGGTCTGCACCCGCAGCTGTGCCTTCTGCCAGGTGGAGAAGGGCCAGGCGCCGGTACCCCTGGATCCGGGTGAGGCGGAGCGGGTGGCGGCTGCCGTGGCCACCCTCGGTCTGCGCTACGTGGTGCTCACCGCCGTGGCCCGCGACGACCTGGCCGACCATGGCGCCGGCCTGTTCACCGCCACGATGGTGGCGATCCGGCGGCGGGATCCGGCCATCGCCATCGAGGTGCTCACCCCCGATTTCTGGGGCGGTCACCGCAGCGACGACGAGGGCCAGCGGGCCCAGCACCAGCGGCTCGCCACCGTGCTGGCGGCCCGGCCGGTGTGCTTCAACCACAACCTGGAAACCGTGGAGAGGTTGCAGGGGGAGGTGCGGCGGGGCGCCACCTACCGCCGTTCCCTGGCTCTGCTGGCGTTGGCGCGGGAGCTGGCGCCGGAGATTCCGACCAAGAGCGGGCTGATGCTCGGCCTGGGCGAAACCCGCCCGGAGGTGGTCGCCACCCTGGAGGATCTGCGGGCCGCCGGCTGTCAGCGCCTCACCCTCGGCCAGTACCTGCGCCCTTCCCTGGCCCACATTCCCGTGGCGCGCTACTGGCGGCCGGAGGAATTCGAGCAGCTGGGGAGCCTGGCCCGGGCCATGGGTTTCGCCCAGGTGCGCAGTGGCCCCCTGGTGCGCAGCAGCTATCACGCCGGCGAGGGCTGAGGTCGTGGCTGCCCAGGTCCTGAGCCTGCTGCTGCGTCGGGCGGCGGTGCCACATCACCGCCCAGCCGGTGCCTGTTGCGCTGGCGGATCGCTTCGGCCTCCTCGTCATACAGAAACGGCAGATAGCAGAAGCGGCGCCCGCGGGTGACCGGCGTGGCCTGGTGCTGCACCGAGCAGGAAAACACCACCGCCCCCCCTGCCGGTGGCGCATAGGTGTTCTGGCCGTATTCCGGAAACCGCAGTTCCCCCCCCTCGAAGGCGCCGCTGTTGAGCACCACCGACACGGCGATGCGGCGATGGGCCGTGCCGTGGGTGGTGTTGTCGCGGTGGGGACCGAAATGGCCGCCGGTGTCACCGTCGTAGCAGGCCACCAGGTGCCGCTCCAGCCGGGTGGCCCGGAACTGGAACGCCCTCGCCACCTCCGGCACCACCCGCCGGTTGATCCGCGTCCGGCACAGATCCTGCAGTGCCGGGTCGGCGATCATCTTGTCGCTGCGCCGCTTGTGCCGGTAGTCGTACACCCCCACCGTCTGACCATCCCGGTCCTGCATGAAGCCCGAGTCGCCGGCGCCACCGGCGTCGTAGTAGGCCATCAGCTGCTGGCACAGGCTGGGCTCGAACACATCGGGAATGATCAGCACCGGGGCGTGGTTGCTGCAGCGGCTGCCGGGGGCGGGCGCTGCCTGCACCAGCCGGGCCACCGTTGCCGCGTGGGCTTCGGCATCGGCGCCCACCGGCACCACCGCGAACACCCGCAACCGTTCATCGAGCACCAGGGTCTGGGGTCGGAAACGGTTGTCCTGCAGGCAGCCACTGGCGCGACTGATGCGCTGATCCGTG
The DNA here is from genome assembly GCA_046313055.1 of Synechococcaceae cyanobacterium. Classification (GTDB taxonomy): domain Bacteria; phylum Cyanobacteriota; class Cyanobacteriia; order PCC-6307; family Cyanobiaceae; genus Cyanobium. The sequence goes on from JBKDDA010000021.1 coordinate 32,681, forward strand.
TCGTAGAACCAGTGCAGCCAGCGCCCCTGGGGCCGTTGCCGTTCCTCGCCCACCGTGGCGTCGGCCGGGTCGACGCTCACGGCGAAGAAGCAGGCCCGTTCATTGTCGAAGCAGGCCCCGTGGCGCTCGAAGGCCTGCAGCGTGGCTGAGCCGGCCTCACGGGCACCACTGCCCACGAAGCAGAGCACCACGTAGCGGCCGGCCAGGGTCTCGAAGTGAAACCGCTGGTTCGTGTTCGAGGGGGCCACGAACCATGGGAATGGATCACCCGGGGCCAGCGGCTGGGGCCCCCTCGGCGGCTGGGAGGTCACCGGTCGTTCACCACAGCTCGCTCCCGAGCGTAAGGGAACTGCGCCGCAGACCTTCGCGGCAGTCGCCCTCCATCAGCAGACCGGCGCCGCCCCACAGCAGTCGGGGGGCCAGATCCCCCGCCCCACCGCCCAGCTCCTTCAGGGGCTCGAATCCCAGCCGGCGGAAGTAGCGCACCAGCCGCCGATGCTGGGCATCGTCATCGCGGATGGCCAGCAGCCTGGCCCGGCGGCAGGGGGTGGCCTCAAGGGCCCAGGCAAAGGTGGCCGCCCAGATCAGGGGGCCCACATCGCGGCAGCCCTGCGCCTGAACGCGCATCGTGTCCAGTCGCAGGCCGGCGGGGGTGGGCAGGGCCCAGCCTTTCAGCTCCCCCAGCAGCAGCAGGGGGGCGCCGGGGTTGCCATCGCCGGAGTTGCCATCGCCGGAGCGAGCCACCGCCACCCGCAGGCTCCAGGCCAGCCCGGCCGGTCGCCCCACCCGCAGGCGCAGCAGCAGGCCCCGCCGGCGGCCGCCGGCCTCCAGCTCCGCCAGCGTGGGCAGGTCAGCCATCGCCATGCCGCCAGGGCAGCACCGCCACCACCGCCTGGAGGGGCAGGGGCCCGTGCAGGTGGGGAAACAGTTCACCACTGTCCGGGGCCGGTTCCGGCCGCAGTGCTGTCCCCAGGGCGGCGGGATCGATGCAGAGCAGCCGCACCGGCCCGGCATCGGCGTAGAACCGCTCGAAGGTGGCGGCCACCTGGTGGGCGTAGCTGGCGTGCACGAATCCCACCTCGGCCAGGGAGAGACCGCGGGTGGAGCGCTCGTAGAGCCCTTGCTGCCGGGCCTGCTGCCACTCCGGGGCCAGGGCCAGGTGGTAGATCCAGCGTGGGCTGAGCCAGGGTCGCCGCTGGGCCCAGGGGGGGGCCAGCACCGCGGCCAGCAGCGGATCCGCCAGGCCCCGTGCCAGCCAGGCCCGCAGCGCCCCGATGCCGGGTTCGGCGCTCCAGCCGGCCGGGTCCACCTGGGCGAACTGGCGCACGAAGGGCAGCAGGGCCATGGCGGCCGGATCCATGCCGGCATCGCCGGCCTCGGCCAGGGGCGACTCACCACCCTCCAGCAGACCGTTCCAGCGCCGCAGGATCGCCAGGGCGGCCTGGCGGTGGTCGGCCGCTGCCAGGCCGCCCATGGCCGCGCCGGCATGGCGCTCGGGATACTTCCAGCGGTCGAGGTGGTGTTTGAAGGGGCCGTCGTTCTCGGCGATCAGCGCCCGGGCCGCGGCCCGGGCCAGGCCGGAGGCCATGGCGCCGCCGGCTGCTTCCATGATCGCCAGGCTGTCGACCAGGGTCCTGTGCGGCCCCCGGTCGGGCCGCACCAGCACCGGCACGGTGGCCGCTGGATTGGCCGCCAGCAGTTCCGGCGGCCGGGCGGCCAGATGCACCTCCCTCACCTCCAGATCCCGGCCCGGCCGCCAGCCGGAGCGCGCCAGGGCAAGGCGGGCGCGGATGGCGTAGGGGCAGCGGCGGAAGCTGTAAAGAATCGGGGGCCCGGCGTCAGCCATCAGCGCCTGCCCCTGAGCTGGCGCTGGCGTTCGGCAAAGCGGGCCCGGTCGGCATCGCTGTAGCGGTCGATGCACTGGTGGCAGCTCACCCCTTCCTCGTAGCCGGGCCGGGCCCGGTCCCCGGCCGACAGCGGCAGGCCGCAGGCGTGGCAGAGGCTGTGATCACCCGGCCGCAGGCCGGGGCCGAGGGCCACCCGGCCATCGAACACGTAGCAGTCACCCCGCCAGCGGCCGCCGGCCCCGGGCCGTTCGGCCAGGTAGCGGAGAATGCCCCCCTGCAGGTGGTGCACGCCGCTGAAGCCCTCCTGCCGCAGCCAGGCGGTGGCCTTCTCGCAGCGGATGCCCCCGGTGCAGAACAGGGCCAGGGCCCGGGGCTGGCTGCGTTCCACCAGGGGGCGCAGTTCCCGTTCGGCCCAGGCTGGAAAGTCCCGGAAGCTGGCGGTGTCCGGATCGATCGCCCCCTCGAAGCTGCCGATCGCCACCTCGTAGCGGTTGCGTGTGTCGATCACCAGGGTGTGGGGGTCGGCAATCAGGCCATCCCACTGGTCGGGTGGCACCAGGGTGCCCACCGGGGCCTCCAGGTAAGGGTGTAGCCCGGGCACGCCGAAGGTCACGATCTCGCGCCGCAGCCGCACCTTCAGCCGGGCGAACACCTGCTGCGGCGCATGGCTGTGCCGGGCCTCCAGGGCTGCCATGCCTGGAATGGTGCGCAGCTGCGCCAGCACGGTGTCGACCGCCGCCGCCGCTCCGCAGATGGTGCCGTTGATGCCTTCGCCGGCCAGCAGGATCGTGCCGCGCACATCGGCGGCGGCGGCCACGGCCCTGAGTTGCCGTTGGTGATCGGCCAGATCCGCCAGGGCGGCGAAGCGGTAGAAGCTGGCCACCACCAGAGGGCCGGGGCATCGGGGCGGCGACGGCACGGTGTTCAGCAGGGCACGGTCGAGCGGGTGTCTTCCCAGGCCTGCACCCCGGCGGCGGCCAGCAGCTCCCGGTCGGCCTCCACCGCCGGGTTGCCGGTGGTGAGCAGGGTGTCGCCGTAGAAGATCGAATCGGCGCCGGCCAGCAGGCAGAGGATCTGGGCTTCGCGGGTCATCTGCTCCCGGCCGGCGCTGAGCCGCACCCGGCTGTGGGGCATGAGAATGCGGGCCGCCGCCACCATGCGCACCAGCTCGAGCGGATCCAGGGGCGGCTGGTCCTGCAGCGGGGTGCCCTCCACCGCCACCAGGGCATTGATCGGCACGCTCTCGGGGTGGGGGTCAAGGCTGGAGAGCACCTGCAGCAGGCCCGCCCGGTCGCTGCTGTCTTCGCCCATGCCGATGATGCCGCCGCAGCACAGGGTCACCCCGGCCTGCCGCACCCGGGCCAGGGTCTCCAGCCGTTCCTGGTAGGTGCGGGTGCTGATGATCGAGCCGTAGTGCTCCGGGCTGGTGTCGAGGTTGTGGTTGTAGGCGGTGAGGCCGGCGGCCGCCAGCCGTTGCGCCTGGCTGTCGCTGAGCATGCCGGCGGTCACGCAGGCCTCAAGCCCCAGCTGGCGCACGCCGCGCACCATCTGCAGCATGGCCTCGAAGGGCGCCCCCTCACGGATCTCCCGCCAGGCCCAGCCCATGCAGAAGCGATCGGCGCCGGCATCGCGGGCGCTGCGGGCCCGTTCCAGCACCGCCTCCACATCGAGCTCCGGCCGGCCGGTCACATCGCTGCTGTGGTGCAGTGACTGGGGGCAATAGGCGCAGTCCTCCTCGCAGCCGCCGGTCTTCACGCTCAGCAGCGAGGCCAGCTGGACCCGATAGCCGGGGTTGGCGGCCCGGTGCACCTGCTGGGCCTGCCAGAGCAGGTCCATGAGCGGCCGTTCCAGCAGCGCCAGGATCTCGGCGCGGCTCCAGTCGTGGCGAATGATCATCGGCTCTGGCTTGAAGGGCGGGCGTCGATGCCACCGAAGCGGCGCTGGCGGCTCTGGTAGTCGGCCAGGGCCGCTTCAAGGGCCTCCCGATCGAAGTCGGGCCAGAGCACATCGGTGATGTGCAGCTCGGCGTAGGCCAGCTGCCAGAGCAGAAAGTTGCTGATGCGCCGCTCCCCGCTGGTGCGGATCAACAGGTCGGGGTCGGGTTCGCCGGCGGTGTGCAGTTCGGCGGCGAAGCGCTCCTCGTTGATCGCCGCCGGATCGAGACTGCCGCTCACGGCCGCCTCCGCCAGCCGGCGGGCCGCCCGCACCAGCTCGGCGCGGCCGCCGTAATTGGTGCACACGTTGAAGTGAATGCCGGTGTTGGCCGCGGTGCGGGCCGTGGCATCGGCGATCAGGGTCTGCAGGCCGGCGGGGAGGGGCTCCAGATCACCGAGGAAGCGGATGCGCACCTGCTCCCGCTCCAGGGCTTCCAGCTCCCGGGCCAGCACCCGCTCGAACAGGGTCATGAGAAAGGTGACCTCCTCGCCGGGCCGGTTCCAGTTCTCGGTGGAGAAGGCGTAGGCGGTGAGGGCGCCGATGCCCCAGTCGGAGCAGAGCCGCAGGGTGCGCTTGAGGGCTTCCACGCCGGCCCGGTGGCCCATCACCCGTGGCAGGCCCCGCTGCCGGGCCCAGCGGCCGTTGCCATCCATGATCACGGCCACGTGGGCGGGCAGGCGATCGGGATCGAGCCCCGCCGGCAACAGGTGCGGGCTGGTGAGGGGCTGGCTGGAGGGAGTGGTCGCCAGGGCGCGACTCATCCGCGGGAATCCGGCGTGTCCTTTGACACGGTACGCCCTGCCGGGGACCGCGCCAGGGCCGTTGCGAGCAGATCGTGCAGGCGGCTGCTGGTGATCGGCCGTTCCAGCCGTCCCTGGTTGGCCAGCGAGAGGGTGCCGGTTTCCTCGGACACCACGATGCAGAGGCAGTGGTCGTGCCGCTCGGTGAGCCCCAGGGCCGCCAGATGGCGGGTGCCGTAGCGGTTCAGCCCCTGGCGGGAGAGGGGCAGGATCACCCCGGCCGACACGATCCGCTTGCCGCGGATCAGCACGGCCCCGTCGTGCAGGGGGGTGTCGGTGGTGAAGAGGTTCAGCAGCAGGTCCACGCTCAGCAGTCCATCGATGGCGATGCCAGGGCTGAGAAAGTCCTCGGGCCGCAGGTCGCTGCCGTGATCGATCACCATCAGGGCGCCGCGGCGGGCCTGGGAGAGGCGGCCGGCGGCCTCGGTGAGCATGCTCACGGTGCCGGAGCTGAGGCCGTCGCGGCTGCGGTCGGCGAACAGCACTCCCAGCCGGCCGGTGCCCAGCAGTTCCATCAGCCGCCGCAGTTCCCCCTGCCAGAGGATCGCCAGGGCCAGGCTGCAGGCCAGCACCAGGGCATCCACCAGGGTGCTGGTGAGCGGCAGGTTGGCGGTGCGCTGCACGAACCAGGCCAGGGCCACCAGCAGCAGGTAGCCGCGCAGCAGCCAGAGGGACCGCGCTTCGCTCACCCGCGCCAGCAGCACCACGCCGAGGGCCACGGCGCAGAACAGGTCGATCAGCAGGCGAAGGTCGAAGGGCAATGGAGGCGGATCAACTCAGCAGGCGGGGCGGCACCAGATCCAGGCGCAGCAGATCCTCGGGCTGCTCGCGCCGCTGCACCAGATCGGCCACGCCGTCGTGCACCAGCACGGTGGCCGGCCGGGGAATCCGGTTGTAGTTCGAAGCCATGGAGGTGTTGTAGGCGCCGGTGGCGAACACCGCCAGGATGTCGCCCGCCCGGCTCGGCGGCAGGCTGACATCGGCCAGCAGCACATCTCCGGATTCGCAGTGCTTGCCCGCCACCGTGACCACCTCCAGGTCGGGGACCACCTCCAGGTCGGGATCGGCCGTGCCGGCGGCCGCCACCGCCCGGTCGGCCAGGGCGGCCGTGTAGCGCGACTGGTAGGTGATCGGCCGCGGATTGTCGCTCATGCCGCCGTCGACCGACACGTAGGTGCGGATCGACGGGATGGCTTTGCGGCTGCCCACCGTGTAAAGGGTGACGCCGGCGGTGGCCACCAGCGAGCGGCCCGGTTCGCAGAGCAGCCGCGGCAGGGCCAGCTCGCGCTGGCGGCACGCGGCCACCACGGCGGTGGCCACCTCCGCCACCCAGGCATCGATGCTGGGCGGGTCATCGCTCGCCACGTAGCGGATGCCCAGGCCGCCGCCCACGTTGAGATCGGCGCAGGGGTGACCCAGGGAACGGGCCAGGGCCAGGGCGTCGGCCATCACGGCGGCCAGGTCGTGGTGGGGCTGCAGCTCGAAGATCTGGGAGCCGATGTGGGCGTGCAGGCCGTCGAGCAGGGCCCAGCCACAACCGGCCAGGTGGCGCAGCACGGTTTCGAGCTCAACGGGATCGAAGCCGAACTTGCTGTCGATGTGGCCGGTGCGGATGTACTCGTGGGTGTGGCATTCGATGCCGGGGGTGAAGCGCAGCAGCAGCCGCACCCGGTCGGTGCGACCGGCCATCAGGGCCGCCAGCAGCTCCAGGTCGTGCCAGTTGTCGGCCACCACGGTCACGCCGTGCTCCACGGCCAGCTCCAGCTCCTGGCGTGACTTGTTGTTGCCATGCAGCACGATCCGCTCGGCGGGCATGCCCCCCTGCAGGGCGGTGAGCAGCTCGCCGGCGGAGACCGCATCGAGCCCCAGGCCCTCGGCGGCCACCAGGGCCGAGAGGGCCAGGCTGCTGTTGGCCTTGGAGGCGTAGACCACCAGCGCCGGCCCGGGATAGTGGCGCTCCATGGCCTGGCGGTAGGCCCGGCAGGTGGCCCGCAGGGTGGCCTCGTCGAGCACGTAGAGCGGGGTGCCGTAGGTGCGGGCCAGATCGCTCAGCAGGCATCCTCCCACCAGCAGCCGCCCGGTGGCGTCGACCCGGGTGGTCAGCGGGGTGAGGTTGCGGTTCGGGCTGGCGTTGTCCACACCGGCCTCGTAGGGGAGATCGGCTGGGTCGGGAACACCGGCTGCATCGGGCACCCCGGCGGAGGCGACAGGAGCGGTCATGCGGGGGCGGACGCTGCGAGCGGCGGGCAGGTGAGCTGATGGTAAAGAGTGGCCCGATGGTTCCGATCCCCCCGCCGGCCCCCGGGCCCGAACTGCCGCCGTCGACGGCGCCTGCCGCCGGCGATCTGCGGCCGCTGGCCGCCGGCGATCTGCCGGCCTGCGCGGCCCTTGACCGGCGGGCCCTCGGGGGGTTCTGGAGCGAGGCCCAGTGGAGCGGGGAGCTGGGCGACCCGGGCCGGCCGGGCCTGGGGCTGTGGCTGGAGCAGGAGCTGCGGGCGATGGCCTGCGGCTGGCTGGTGCTCGATGAGCTGCACATCATTCTTGTGGCCACCGATCCGGCCTGGCGCCGGCGCGGTCTGGCCCGCCGGCTGCTGCTGGCGCTCATGCGGTCTGCGGTGGTCGATGGGGCCCGCCACGCCACGCTGGAAGTGGCCGCCGGCAACGGTGCTGCCCTGGCCCTGTACCGGCAGCTGGGGTTCCGGGAAGCCGGCCGCCGTCGCGGTTACTACCGCAGCGGCGAAGATGCCCTGATCCAATGGTGTCGGCTGGTGCCGGAGGGGGTGCGGAAAACCCCCAATTGATGTGGTGCGAACCGCATATTTCGTGCTTCCGGTTTATATCCACATGGCCGCAGCTGCCTGCAGTCACTGGGCTTCTGGTGCTCCCTGGCCAGGGTCCACGGCATCCCGTTCAACCCTGATAGGTTGGTGTCAGACGCAGCAGGCTCCGCCCCATGTTCGAGCGGTTCACCGAGAAGGCCATCAAGGTCATCATGCTGGCCCAGGAAGAGGCCCGCCGGCTGGGTCACAACTTTGTCGGCACCGAGCAGATCCTGCTCGGTCTGATCGGCGAGGGCACCGGCGTCGCCGCCAAGGTGCTCAAGTCGATGGGGGTCAACCTCAAGGATGCCCGGGTTGAGGTGGAGAAGATCATCGGCCGTGGCTCCGGCTTCGTGGCGGTTGAGATTCCCTTCACCCCCAGGGCCAAGCGGGTTCTGGAGCTGTCGCTGGAGGAAGCCCGCCAGCTCGGCCACAACTACATCGGCACCGAGCACCTGCTGCTCGGTCTGATCCGTGAGGGCGAGGGGGTGGCGGCCCGGGTGCTGGAGAACCTCGGCGTGGACCTGGCCAAGGTGCGCACCCAGGTGATCCGCATGCTGGGCGAAACCGCCGAGGTGGCCGCCGGTGGCGGTGGTGGCAAGGGCTCCACCAAGACCCCCACCCTCGACGAGTTCGGCAGCAACCTCACCCAGCTGGCCGCCGAATCCAAGCTGGATCCCGTGGTGGGCCGCCACAACGAGATCGACCGGGTGATCCAGATCCTCGGCCGTCGCACCAAGAACAACCCGGTGCTGATCGGCGAGCCCGGCGTGGGCAAGACCGCCATCGCCGAAGGCCTGGCCCAGCGCATCACCCAGGGCGATATCCCCGACATCCTCGAAGACAAGCGGGTGCTCACCCTCGACATCGGCCTGCTGGTGGCCGGCACCAAGTACCGCGGTGAGTTCGAGGAGCGACTCAAGAAGATCATGGAGGAGATCCGGGGGGCGGGCAACGTGATCCTGGTGATCGACGAAGTCCACACCCTGATCGGTGCCGGTGCGGCCGAGGGGGCCATCGATGCGGCCAACATCCTCAAGCCGGCCCTGGCCCGCGGCGAGCTCCAGTGCATCGGCGCCACCACCCTCGATGAATACCGCAAGCACATCGAGCGCGATGCGGCCCTCGAGCGCCGCTTCCAGCCGGTGATGGTGGGCGAGCCCTCGGTCGACGACACGATCGAGATCCTGCGGGGCCTGCGGGAGCGCTACGAGCAGCACCACCGCCTGCGCATCGCCGATGAGGCCCTGGTGGCTGCCGCCACCCTCGGCGACCGCTACATCTCCGACCGCTTCCTGCCCGACAAGGCCATCGACCTGGTCGACGAGGCCGGCAGCCGCGTGCGGCTGATGAACTCCAAGCTGCCCCCGGCGGCCAAGGAGGTCGACAAGCAGCTGCGCGCCGTGCAGAAGGACAAGGAAGACGCCGTGCGCCAGCAGGACTTCAGCAAGGCCGGTGAACTGCGCGACAAGGAAGTGGAACTGCGCGAGCAGATCCGCTCGATCCTGCAGGCCCGCCGCAGCGAAGAGCCGGCTGAGGCCGAGGCTGAATCCCCTGTCACCGCAGACAGCGGTGCGTCGATGATCGGCACCAGCCCCGCCTCCGAGGAAACCGGCCGGCTGCCGGTGGTCACCGAGGAGGACATCGCCCAGATCGTGGCCTCCTGGACCGGCGTGCCGGTGCAGAAGCTCACCGAGAGCGAATCGGTGAAGCTGCTCAACATGGAAGAGACGCTGCACCAGCGCCTCATCGGCCAGGACGAGGCCGTCAAGGCCGTGTCCCGTGCCATCCGCCGCGCCCGGGTGGGTCTCAAGAACCCCAACCGGCCGATCGCCAGCTTCATCTTCTCCGGCCCCACCGGCGTGGGCAAGACCGAGCTCACCAAGGCCCTGGCCGCCTATTTCTTCGGCAGCGAGGAGGCCATGATCCGCCTCGACATGTCGGAGTTCATGGAGCGCCACACGGTCAGCAAGCTGATCGGTTCGCCTCCCGGCTACGTGGGCTTCAACGAGGGCGGCCAGCTCACCGAGGCCGTGCGCCGTCGGCCTTACACCGTGGTGCTCTTCGATGAGATCGAAAAGGCCCACCCCGATGTGTTCAACCTGCTGCTTCAGCTCCTGGAAGACGGCCGCCTGACCGACTCCAAGGGCCGCACAGTGGACTTCAAGAACACCCTCATCATCATGACCTCCAACATCGGATCGAAGGTCATCGAGAAGGGTGGTGGTGGCCTGGGCTTTGAATTCTCCGGTGGTGCCGCCGAAGAAACCCAGTACAACCGCATCCGCTCGCTGGTGAACGAGGAGCTGAAGCAGTACTTCCGCCCCGAGTTCCTCAACCGCCTCGATGAAATCATCGTCTTCCGTCAGCTCAGCCGTGATGAGGTGAAGGAGATCGCCGAGATCATGCTCAAGGAGGTGTTTGGCCGCATGCAGGAGAAGGGCATTCACCTCTCCGTGACCGACAGCTTCAAGGAGCGGTTGGTGGAGGAGGGCTACAACCCCTCCTACGGAGCCCGGCCGCTGCGGCGGGCGGTGATGCGCCTGCTGGAGGATTCCCTGGCTGAGGAATTCCTCTCCGGTCGCCTGGGTGATGGTGATGCGGCGGTTGTCGATGTCGACGACAGCAAGCAGGTGGTGATCCGCAAGCAGGCGGCCACACCGGCCCTGCCCGAGCTGGCGACGGCCTCGGCCTGAGCCCGGCGCTCAGGCCCAGCCGGTCACCAGGTCCGCCAGCCGCCCCATCTGCCGCTGGCGGCCCGGGTCATCGGCCCAGTCGCCGAGCAGGTTGCGGCGCAGGCCTGCGCTGGCCGGGGTCAGGTGATCCCCGGGCAGTTCCTGCAGGCTGGTGGCGTCGTTGGGCCGCTCCTGCAGCACCGCCAGCAGGCGCCGGCTCTGGTCGAGCCCATCGCGCTGAAAGCGCACCAGCAGATTGCGGGGCTGGCGATAGCTCAGCCCCACGAGCCGCAGGGTTTCCGCCGGCGATGGGCTGAACTCACTGCGGAAGCCGAACTGCTGCCCCATGTCGGCCAATAGGGGCACCGACCGTTCCGCCGAGAAATTGTTGAAGCTGAGGGCCACCAGGCCGCTGGCACCGCGGCCGCCATCGGGCGCCAGCAGGTGCAGCTTGCAGCCCAGGCTGTGGCCGAGCCGCAGCGGTCGCCCGGCCTGGTCGGCAGGCTGCTCGGCCCGGTCAGCGCGGAAGGCACGCCAGGCCTCATTGGCCTGGTTCTGGTGATCAAAGCCAGGCACGTAGCTCCACGCCCGCACCGCCCAGCCGCGATCGGCCAGGGCCTCCAGCAGGCGCCGGTAGCTGATCTGGGGCGTGGCGGCCAGGTAGCTGCCGCCGATGAACTCCAGCCGCCGGCTGCCGCCACCGGCCGGATCCAGACACCACAGCGGGCCCTGTTGCCGCCAGTGCGCCATCTCAGCGGGCGAGCTGCTGCAGGGCAGCCATGGCCTCGCGGCGATGGGCAGCCCCGTCGAGCAGGTTGTTGAACACGTGGCGGATCACCCCATCGCCATCAATCACATAGGTCACACGCCCAGGCAGAAGCCCCAGCACCGCCGGCACGCCGAAGGCCTGGCGCAGGCCGTTGCCCCGGTCCACCAGCAGCGGAAACGGCAACCGGTGCCGTGCCGCGAAGCGCTGATGGCTGCTGGCGTCGTCGCCGCTCACTCCCCACACCTCCGCCCCCAGGGCCTGCAGGTCGGCGTAGGAGTCGCGAAAGGCACACGCTTCGGCGGTGCACCCCGGGGTGTCGTCCTTGGGGTAGAAGAACAGCACCAGGGCGCGGCCCCCCAGCTGGTCGCTGCATCGCTCCACGCCCTCAGCATCGACAAGGGCGATCAGGGGGGCCCGATCACCCACAGACAGTTGTGCGGCCAAGGCGCCTGCGTGCGGTGGCACCCACCCTAGGCAGGTGGGCCTCAGTTCTTCCGGGCGCCTCCCTGTTGCTTGAGGGCCGCCTCCACCTTCTTGAGCACATCGGCCGGCACCGCCTTGGGGCAGATCTCGGCTGCGCCGATCACGGCGGTGTTGGCCGAACCACGCCGCACCTGCTCGATCGTGAGCGGCTTGGGGCCCGCCTGCTGAATGGCGCCGTCGTGCAGGCCCATGATCAGCTGGGTGATCGTTTCACCGGCGATGCCGGCGGCCTTCTCGAACTCCACCCCCGCCGAGCGGGAAATGCAGACATTGACCGCCGAAATGCGGCCGTAGAGCTCCATCTCCTGAACGGTGGCCGGTGCGGCCTGGGCCGGCAGCCCGCCCAGCAGCGGCAGGGTCAGCAGGGACACCAGCAGGGGCCGCGGCAGGAGTCGGCGAACGGGCGGGAGGGCCAAGGGACGAGATTGCGATCCGGATTCCCATGCTGTCGCATCGCACTGATCCGGCGGCCTCCCCTCAGCCAATCCCGGCGCCGGCGCCCTCCAGGCGAATCTCGTGGTGGGTCTCCGTCAGGGCCAGGGTGCCGTCCTGCCAGGAGTAGATGGAGCGGGCCCGGTAGCGGTCCTGGTCCACCAGGCGGATGTGCTCGAGGATGTCCCACTCCTGGTAGTGGGACTCGAAGATCAGCTCGTGTTCGTCGACCTGGCGGATCTGGCTGCGGGTGGGGGAGCCGCACAGGTAGGCCCGGCTGCGGCGCAGCTGGTGGCCGCAGAGATAGGCCTCCATGGTGCCTTCGCGCACGTAGCGCGGATTGCGTTCGAAGAAGCCGTATTCCTTTTCGGGCCACCAGGTGAAGCGATATGCCGCCTCCCCCTCCACCGGTTCGCTGAAACTCTCGACCCGCAGGAGCATGTCGACCCGCATGGGCTCGTCTTCGCCGGCGAAGAAATAGAGCCGGCGAGAGCGCCACAGGCCCAGGTTGCGGTTGAACCAGCGCCGCAGGGTGCTGTCGAGCTGGATGCGGCTGCGGTCCCGGACCGTGGCGGCCGGGGGCACGATCACCGGCACCCGGGCCACCAGGGTCTGGGCTGCCGCACCGCCGGGCTGGGACCCCGGGTCTGAATCGTTCTCTCCTGGGCCGGTGGCAGGGGGCATGGCGGGATGCGGAACACCCGCGTGGAGTCCCCCTGTCTTAGCCACTCCGCAGCGCTCTGTCCGTGCCGATCGCTGGAAAGTCCATAACGTGGGCAGGCAGCACGCCGCATTTGTCGTTGGCCAGGGGAGGATCACCGAGACGACCCGACCCGCGGCCCCAGGCACCGGTCGTGCCCGAGACCACGGCGCTGGCCCCCCCTGGCGAGGCGGAACGGCCCCCCCTGCGGCTGTTGCTGGTGGCGGCCAACCACCACCTGGCCACGCCGGATCTGCGCAATCTGCTGGCTTTCCTCAAGCGGGACGACTGTGGCTTTGAGGTGAGTCTGGAACTCACGGATCCGGCCCGCCATCCCGAACTGCTGGAGCTGCATCGCCTCGTGGCCACCCCGGCCCTGGTCAAGCTGGAACCCCCACCCAAGCAGGTGTTCGCCGGCAACACCCTGCTGCTGCAGCTGCGGTCCTGGTTGCCACGCTGGAAGCAGATGGAGGTGGTGAGCAGCCTGGGGGTGAGCCTGCGGCCGGCTGAGCCCGACGGCAGCCGCACCCAGCGGGAGGTGCAGCTGGAGGACCAGCTGCTGGTGCTGCGTCAGGAAAATGAAACACTGATTGAGCGGCTGGGGGTGCAGGAACGGCTGCTGCGGATGGTGGCCCACGAGCTGCGCACCCCGCTCACGGCCGCCAAGCTGGCGCTGCAGACCCATGGCCTCGGCCAGATCGATGAGGCCCGCTTCCGCGACGTGCTCAGCCGCCGCCTCGACGACATCGAAGCCCTGTCACGGGACCTGCTGGAGGTGGGCACCACCCGCTGGGAAGCGCTGTTCAACCCCCAGCGTCTCAGCCTGGCCCAGGTGGCGGCCGAGGCGATTCTGGAGCTGGAGAAGCTCTGGGTGGGCCGCAATCTGGACCTGATCACCGACATTCCCGGCGACCTGCCCGATGTCTACGCCGATCAGCGCCGCATGCGCCAGGTGCTGCTCAACCTGCTCGAGAACGCCTTCAAGTACACCGGCGACGCGGGCCGGGTGAGCCTCACTCTGCTGCACCGCACCAGCCAGTGGGTGCAGGTGAGCGTGTGTGACAGCGGCCCGGGCATTCCTCGGGAGGAACAGCAACGGATCTTTCAGGACCGGGTGCGCCTGCCCCAGACGTCGGCCACCACCTCGGGCTTCGGGGTGGGCTTGTCGGTGTGCCGCCGCATCGCCGAGGTGCACGGCGGTCGCATCTGGGTGGTGTCGGAACCGGGGGAGGGTGCCTGTTTTCATTTCACCGTGCCGGTGTGGCAAGGCCAGAGCGGGCCTGAGGCGGGCTCGCCGCCGCCTTGACGAAGGGGACCTCCGCCCCGTACGTTCATTTCGTCGGCGACGGAAGGCCGGGACTGGCTCCCGGAGTCCAAACAGGCCGGCGGCCTCGCCCCCATCGTCTAGAGGCCTAGGACACCTCCCTTTCACGGAGGCGACAGGGGTTCGAATCCCCTTGGGGGTATCTCATCCGTTTTTCCGCGCGGTTCAACTGAGCGGCTTCATTGAAGTGGCGCTTCGACGGATTGCATCGAGCAGCCCATCGATACGGTCGGGCGCTCGTGTCGCCTCAACGCCGTTGCCATGCCGACCAGGTGATTCGATCAACCGAGCGCCTGCCGGCTGCCCCGCTGAAGATGGTCAGGCCGGGCGGTCCTTCAGAGATCGGTTGAACCCATGCGGCCGGCGCGGCGCTGGGCCTCCTGCTGCACGCCCCGGATGTTGCTGGCCAGATCGTCCTGCAGGCGCTGCTCGATCAGGGCGATGGGCATGCCCGGGCGGCCCTGCACCGTGAGGTCATACAGCAGGGTGCTGCCGCCGGTGTCTTGGCTCACCTGCCAGTGGCCTTCGAACCGCCGGAAATCGCCGCTGAGCATCTGGAAGCTGAGCCGGCCGCCGGCCAGATCCTCCTCCAGTTCCAGCTCCACCCGGGCACTGAAGCGCAGGCCGCAGAACTGCTGGGTGCCCACCTGTTCCAGGGCCACCCGGTTGGCCCGCCGCCACAGCTGGCGCGAACTGGCCAGGTTGGGGATGTAGCGGTGCAGGTTGTCGTAATCCGTGAGCACGCCCCAGATCCAGGTGGGATCCAGGCCCATCCTCAGCTGCACCGCCAGGCGGCGCAGCCCCCCGGCCCGGCGCTCCATCACCTGCTGAATGGTGTCGAGCGAGCAGCACTCCTCGCCCACGGGGCCCGCGAAGGTGGACCCGGAGAGCGGTGCTGGCGAGGAAGAGGTAACCAGGAGCTGGGTCAAGTGGCGAGTCCCGTGGCCGGGAGGGGGCGCCAGCGTGGTGCCTTGGGCCCCACCGGGCGGGTGTCGCCGGTCACGCTAGCGGCATTCGCGTGGTGAAGAGTCCCGATGGGGGTGCGTGGTTTGTTCCCTATGATCAGCGCGCTTGAACGGGTTGTCCTTGTATGCGTGTTTCCACCGGTCGTGCCACCCAGTCAGACAACCGCATGATCACCGTTGTGGTCGAGAGCTTCGGCATCGGCCGGCAACGGCAGGCCGAGCGCTCGATCACCGTGCCCTTCTCGCGCCTGCAGGCCCTCATGCAGAGCGTGGCCCTCAACGGCGGTCGCATCCGCTCGGTGAGCGGCAACGGTGAGCAGTCACTGACCGCCGCCCCCGTGGAAACCCAGGCCGCCGCCGCCGCGCCGGAGCCCGCCGCCCAGCCCCCCGCCAGACCCACACCCGTGTCCCACGCCGACATCCCGGTCAACACCTACAAGCCCAAGAATCCCTGCATCGGCACCGTCACCGACAACTACAGCCTGGTGGGTGAAGGTGCCATCGGCCGGGTGAACCACATCACCTTCGATCTCAGCGAGGGCGATCCCCAGCTGCGCTACGTGGAAGGCCAGAGCATCGGCATCATTCCCGAGGGCGCCGACGCCAACGGCAAGCCCCACAAGCTGCGCCTCTATTCCATCGCCAGCACCCGCCACGGCGACAACCTGGAGGGCAACACCGTGTCGCTCTGCGTGCGTCAGCTCCAGTACGAAAAGGATGGCGAGGTGATCAACGGGGTCTGCTCCACCTACCTCTGCGACATCGAACCCGGCACCAAGGTGAAGATCACCGGTCCGGTGGGCAAGGAGATGCTCCTCCCCCCCGATGAAGACGCCACCGTGATCATGCTGGCCACGGGCACCGGCATCGCCCCCATGCGCACCTACCTGCGCCGCATGTTTGATCCGGCCGAGCGGGCCAAGAACCCTGAGTACCAGTTCCGGGGCCTGGCCTGGCTGTTCATGGGCGCCCCCAAGACCCCCAACCTCCTCTACGACGACGACTTCAAGGCCTACCAGGCCCAGCACCCCGACAATTTCCGTTACACCACGGCCATCAGCCGCGAACAGGAGAATGCCCGGGGCGGCCGCATGTACATCCAGGACCGGGTGCTGGAACATGCCGATGAGATCTTCTCGCTGATCGAGAACCCCAAGACCCACGTGTACATGTGCGGTCTGCGGGGCATGGAGCCCGGCATCGACGAGGCGATGACCGCCGCCGCCGCCGCCAAGGGCCTCGACTGGTCCGAACTGCGGCCCCAGCTCAAGAAGGCCGAGCGCTGGCACGTGGAGACCTACTGAGTCCAGGCCTGCCGATCCTGCTGGCCACCAGACCCAGGCCCGCCGCCGGCGGGCTTTTTTTCTGGTCGAACACACTCATGGCGGTCGTTGCCTGCCCTTGCCAGGCTGAGATCAGTTCCGGCGCCGTTCAACCGGGACCAGCCCCGCGCAGCCATGACCGCCATTCTCACCAACCCCCTGCGGGTGGGCCTGCGCCAGGAACGGGTCATCTCCCCCCAGTGCCTGGTCATCTTCGGTGCCAGTGGTGACCTCACCCACCGCAAGCTGGTGCCCGCGCTGTTCGAGCTGTTTCGCCAGCGGCGCCTGCCCAGTGAGTTCGCCGTGCTCGGTTGCGCCCGCCGGCCCTGGAGCGATGAGGAGTTCCGCAACCGCATGGCCCAGGCCATGGCCGCCGAGATCGAGGAGCACCGCACCGCCTGGGAGGCCTTCAGCCAGGGGTTGTTCTACGAGCCTGTGGACCTGCAGCAGAGCGAACACCTGGTGCGCCTGGGCCAGCGTCTCGAAACGATCGATCGGTTGCGGGCCACCCGCGGCAACCGCACGTTCTACCTGTCGGTGTCGCCGGAGTTCTATGCCAGCGGCTGCCGGGCCCTGGCCGGTGCCGGCCTGCTGGCCGACACCGAACGCAGCCGGGTGGTGATCGAAAAACCCTTCGGCCGCGACTACGGCAGCGCCCAGGCCCTCAACCGGGTGGTGCAGGCCTGCGCCAAGGAGAACCAGATCTTCCGGATCGACCACTATCTCGGCAAGGAGACGGTCCAGAACATCCTGGTGCTGCGATTCGCCAACACCATCTTTGAGCCCATCTGGAATCGCAACTACATCGCCAGCGTGCAGATCACCGCCGCTGAAACGGTGGGTGTGGAAGAAAGGGCCGGCTACTACGAGAGCTCCGGTGCCCTGCGCGACATGGTGCAGAACCACCTCACCCAGATCCTGGCCCTCACCGCCATGGAGCCCCCCGGGCGCTTTGATCCGGAGGCGATCCGCAATGAAAAGGCCAAGGTGCTCCAGGCGGCCCACCTGGCCGATGAGAACGAACCGTGGAAGTGCTGCGTGCGTGGCCAGTACGGCCCCGGCGGCAGCCAGCGCTCGCCCCTGCCCGGCTACCGCCAGGAGCCGGGTGTGGACCCCAACAGCACCACCGAAACCTATGTGGCGATGAAGCTGTTCGTGAACAACTGGCGCTGGCAGGGGGTGCCCTTCTTCATCCGCACCGGCAAACGGCTGCCCAAGCGCCTGAGCGAGGTGGTGCTCACCTTCCGGGAGGCGCCCGTGCATCTGTTCGATGCCGCCGGTGGTGCCCCCACCGCCAACCAGTTGATCCTGCGCATCCAGCCCGACGAAGGCGCCGATATCATTTTTGATGTGAAGGCCCCCGGCTCCGGCATGCGCAGCCGCCCGGTGGACATGGCCTTCTCCTACGACGAGAGCTTCGGTGAACCCTCCGATGAGGGGTATGTGCGCCTCCTGGCCGACGCCATGCTCGGTGATCCCACCCTCTTCACCCGCAGCGATGAGGTGGAGGCCGCCTGGCGCCTCTACACGCCGATGCTGCAGCTGCTGGAGGAGTCCCCCTGGCAGCTGCCGGTCCATCCCTACGAGGCCCGCACCTGGGGGCCCGCCGCCGCCGACAACCTCCTGGCCGATGACGGCCTGGTGTGGCGCCGACCCTGAACCCTCGGCGCTTTCCGTTCTTCCCACCCCCCCACCGCCATGTCTGCCCAGCTCACCCTGCAGGCCCCCCTTGCCATTCCTCCGGCTGAGGTGAGCTCCTACCTCGATCGCCTCTGGCAGGAGGACCTCGCCAGCTCCAGCGGTGCCACCACCTTCACGTTGCTGATCTGGGATCCGGCCTGGCTGGAGCAGCACCTGATCCGGCTGGGGCGCATCGAGGGTCCGATCACCGGCCTGCTCGGTGTGGAACTGCTGGAGGCGGGCCGTGCCGCCGTGGCCGACACCGACCTGCCCCCCAGCACCGCGCCCATGGATCCGCGGCTGGCCTGGGCCCTCGGTCGCCTGGCCGGAGATCGCCAGGCCAGCGACCTGCGCGGTCGGGGGGTCGACAGCGCCATCAGCGTGCTGATGCCCCGCCGCATGGTCACCCTGGCGGCCACCCTCGATGACCGCCAACCTCTGGAAACCCTGGTGGCCGCCTACTGCCCCCTGCCGGATGAGGGCGGCGTGGGCGCCGCCTGCGGCGATGTGGTGGTGCTGCGCGGCAGCTTCCGCGCCCTGCAGGACAACCTGCACCTGGTGCAGCCCCTGGTCGACGATGACCTGCCCTGCTGGGTGTGGTGGAACAGCAGCCTTGACGAATCGCCGGAGCTGCTGGAGGCCCTGGCGCCCAGCCAGCGGCGCCTCGTGGTCGACAGTTCCCTCGGCAGCCCGCGCGGTTGCCTGGACCTGCTGGTGCGCCGGATCCAGAGCGGCCAGGCCCTCAATGATCTCAACTGGCTGCGGCTGCGCACCTGGCGCGAATCGCTGGCGATGCTCTTCGACCCGCCGTCGCGGCGTGATGCCCTGGCTGCCGTGGTGCAGCTGGACATCGACGTGGAGGGTGACCACCCGGTGAAGGGTCTGCTGCTGGCCGGCTGGCTGGCGGACCGCCTCGGCTGGCACCTGGTGAGCAGCTTCGCCATCGACGGTGATGGCTATGGCCGGGGCATTGAGGCCGAATTCCAGCGCAACGACGGCGAAACGGTGCGCTTCCGGCTGATGCCGGTGCCCGTGGGGGCCCCCAAGGTCCACCCAGGCGCCCTGGTGGGCCTGCGGATGATCTGCCAGCCCGTGGGCAAGCCCGCCATCTGCGTGATTCTCTGCTCAGAATCGGGCGGGTGCATGCGGCTGGAATCCGGGGGCATGGCGGCCATGCAGCTGGTGGAGGAGGTGGTGCCCCTGCCTGTCGAAAGTGAGGAGATGGAACTCTCCCGCCTGCTCGGCGGTGGCCACGACACCACCAACCCCCTGCTGGCGGCCTCGGCGCCGCTGGCGGCGAGGATTCTTCCCGACTGATGTCGCCTCCTTGAGCGTTCTGATCGCCGCCCCCTGCAGCGGCAGCGGCAAGACCCTGCTCAGCCTCTGCCTCACCGCCCTGGCCCGCCAGCGTGGTGCAGGCATCCAGACCTTCAAGGTGGGGCCCGACTACCTCGACCCCCAGCTGCTCACGGCGGTGGCCGACCGACCCTGCCGCAACCTCGACACCCTGCTCTGCGGCAGCGCCTGGGTGCGCCGCAGCCACGCCTGGTATGGCGGCCGTGCCGACAGGGTGCTGGTGGAGGGGGTGATGGGCCTGTTCGACGGTCGCGGTCCCGGCAGTGAGGCCAGCTCCGCCGAGGTGGCCTCACTGCTGGACCTGCCGGTGGTGCTGGTGGTGGAGGCCTCGCGCCAGGCCGGTTCCCTGGCGGCGCTGGTGCGGGGCTTCCGCGACCACGGTCCACCCCGGGTGCGCCTGGCCGGGGTGGTGCTCAACCGCGTGGCGGGCGAGCGCCACGAACAGCTGCTGCGCCATGCCCTGGCGGCGATCGGCATGCCCGTGCTCGGGGTGCTGCCCGTGGATCCTGCCCTGGCCCTGCCCAGCCGCCACCTGGGCCTGCACACGCCGGGGGAGATCCACGATCTGGTCGAGCGGCGCCAGCGCTGGGCCGCCCTGGCGGAACGCCATCTGGATCTGGAGCGGCTCTGGCCGCTGCTGGAGCCGCCGGTCGCCGCCGGCGACGGCCAGGATCCGATCCGCTGGTGCCTGGGCCCGTCCACGGCTCAGCCTCCGCCCAGCGCTGATCGTCCGCCCACCGCTGATCGTCCGCCCACGGTGGCGATCGCCAGCGATGCCGCCTTTCACTTCCGCTATCCGGAAGCGCGGGAGCTGCTGGCGGCGGCCGGCCTGCGCCCCGTGGCCTGGAGCCCCCTGGCGGATCAGCCCCTGCCGCCCGGCACGGCCGCGGTGCTGCTGCCGGGCGGTTACCCGGAACTCCATGGCGCGGCCCTGGCGGCCGCCCGCCGCAGCCTGGCGGATCTGCGGGATGCCGCCGGCCGGGGTGTGCCGATCGTGGCCGAATGCGGCGGCCTCCTGCTGCTTGGCCGCAGCCTGCGGGACAGCGACGGCCGCGACCATGCCCTGGCCGGCGTGCTGCCCCTGCAGGCCGCCCCGGGCAGCCTCAGCCTCGGCTACCGCCAGGCCATGCCCCTGGCCGATGGCCTGCTGGTGCGCCGCCGGCAACCCCTCTGGGGCCATGAATTTCACCGCTGGCAGATCGAGGGGCCGGCTGCCGGCCGCCTCTGGCAGCTGGAGGGTTGGGGGGTGCCGACCCGCCCCGAGGGCTGGGGTGGGCCCACCCTGCATGCCAGCTGGCTGCACCTGCACTGGAGCGGCCAGCCGGCCCTGGTGCGCCGGCTGGCCGCCGCGGCGATGCTGTGCCAGCGTGAGCAAGAGGACCGGGAGGCACCGGATCGATGACCGACACAGGCCGCGCTGACCGCGCTGACCGCGACGATGGCCGGGCCCGCCGCATCAGGGCCCGGCCCCTCGGCTGGATGCCGGGCGACAGCCTGGTGGCCCCGGCGGCCAGCCGCCGCTTCATGGTCCAGCGCCATCCCACCGGCCCTGACCAGCGCACGGGCGCCAGCCCCGAACGCTGGCAGATTCTGGTGAGCGGTCGGGTGCAGGGGGTGGGCTACCGCGATGCCTGCCATCGCCGGGCCATCGACCTGGCGCTCGGTGGCTGGGTGCGCAACCGCAGCGATGGGCAGGTGGAGGTGGAAGCCGAAGGTCCGCCTGAACGGCTGGAGGAGCTGCGGCTGTGGTGTGAGCGCGGCCCGGCCATGGCCGTCGTGCGCAGTGTCAGCGTGTCGCCCCTGCCGGCCTGCGGGGTGGACTGGTTCGAGATCCGGCGCTGAGGGCCCGGCTGGCCCCAGGCCGGCATCGGCCGGGCCGTTGCTCAGCCCTCACCCTCCAGCCAGCCGTGCCAGAGCCGCTGCTCCTGCGGGCCGCCGGCGCCGGCCACCAGCGTGACCGCCTCCCGGGCCCGGCTCACCGCCACGTACACCAACTGGCGCCGCAGCTCCGGATCATCGGGCCAGAACACATCGGCATCCACGAACACCTCTCCGAAGCTGCTGCCCTGGCTGCGGTGCACGCTCAGCACGGCGGCCGGGCCCAGTGACGCAAAGGCGTCGCGCAGCAGAAAGAAGCGGCGCCAGAGGCTGCGACCCTCCTGGCGACCGGCCTCCCTGGCCTGGCCCCGCAGCCGCTGCAGCACCTGGTCCAGCCGACCGCGGGCGGCGCTGCCGAGCGGCGGCAGCAGCCGCAGGGTGAGCACGGCCTCGCCGGTGTCCACGCTGGCGCTGAGGGTGTCGATCTGGGGTGGGGCCACCCCCGCCTCGGCCGTGATGCCGAAGCCCGCCAGATCACAGCGTTCGGAACTGATGTCGCGCACCACCACCTCCCGGTTGCTGCCCAGCACCATGTCGGGCTCCTCCGCCGCTTCGGCCCCTTCCCGGCAGGCCGGTGCCATCACCGCCGCCCGGGTGATCAGCACCTCGCCCGGCAGCACCGGCAGCTGGTCGGCCATCTCCCCATGCAGGGCGCGGCGGGCGATCGGCACCAACCGCTCCAGGGAGCGGTTGGTGTAGCAGAGCAGGCGCACCAGGTCTGGGTTGTCACTGCCGGAGCTGCGGCTGAGGGCCTGCTGGGCCGCCTCCAGCCACGCCTGGCGATCGAGGGCCGCCACCATGCCCTCGGCGGTGCGCAGCGGTGCCAGCGGCGGCGGCCGCCGGCAGGGCAGCGCCCCGGAGCGGATGCCGCTGGCCAGCCTCAGCACCGGTCCCTGGTGCCGCACCACATGGGTGAGGGCCGCCCGCTGGCAGCGCTCCAGCTCGAACACCGGGCCGCGGGCTTCGCCCACCGGTGGCAGCTGGGCCGGGTCGCCCACGAACACCAGCCGGGTGGCGAAGGGATGGGCGCAGCGCAGGGTGATGTCCAGCAGGTCGCTGTCGACCATGGAGGCCTCATCGATCAGCACCAGCCCCAGGTGCTCGAGGGCGGCCGCGGTCTGGGAGGTTTCCTCGCAGCGCTCCAGATCGCCCTGGCGCTTGAGCTTGAGGCGCAGCAGCCGGTGGATGGTGGAGGGAAACCAGGTGGGCCGCAGGCCCGCCAGCAGCAGGTGGTGGCGCAGCACCCCCACCGCCTTGTGGGTGGGGGCCACCACGGTCCAGCACAGGCCGGCGGCCTCCGCCAGGGCCAGAAACTTCATCGACAGGAACGTCTTGCCGGTGCCGGCATAGCCGCTGAGCACAAAGGGCTGGCCCGGCGGCCCGGCGGCCAGCCAGCTGGCGAAGGCCTCTGCGGCCGAGCGCTGGTCGGCCGTGAGGCAAGCCGGATCCAGGGGCGAGGTGCTGCTCAAACCGCGGCACCGTTTCTACGGTTCCGCTGAACCGTTCTCTTGGCGCAGCCATGGCCACCGACCGCTGGGATGCCCTCCTGAGCGACAGCAACTGGTATGTGCCGGCGGCCAATCTGCTGGCCTACAAGCTCGATTCCGACAGCCCGGATGACCCGATCCCCGCCTCCGACCAGACCCTCTGGGCGATCGGCGAGGCCGACAACGGGCGCTTCAGCGGCCAATCGCTGGTCCGGATCGTGGATGCCACCGGTGCAGAGACGACGTCGCTGGCGGCGATGGATGGGGTGGTGACCCCCCGGGGTCAGGCGCGGATCAGCTTCACCACGCCGCTGGGCAGCACGATCACCGGCATTGGCCAGCTGCGCCGGGTGAATGGTGGGCCGGCCGTGGAGATGCAGATGATCACCGGCGCCGCCGGGACCTTCACCACCCACTGGGCCTACATGCTGCGGCTGAAGGCGGGCAGCACGCCCCCGGATCCGGCGGCGATCGATGGGCAGCAGCGCGCCTACCGCTCCGGCAGCCACCGCTGGCTGCTGGGCACCCGCTGGGCCCTGCGGCCGCGCGATGCAGCCCTGGGCGGCAAGGGCCCCCGTGGCCGCTTCACGATCAGCGGTTACCACAACGGGTACTTCTGGGGGCAGGGGGCCGGCCGCGTTGCCAGGGGTGACTTCAGCGTGCTGGGGTCGGTGACACCGGAAGGCAACTTCTTCTTCAACGCCATCCGCAAGGAAGGTTTCAAGCTGCGGGTCTCCCAGGGTGGCTGGCTGCGCGGTGACCGGCACCGGGCTGCGGCCCGGCTGCGGCCCTATGCCGCTGAAACCGGCCAGCTGGAACGCCCCCTGGAGCTGCGGCTGCTGGCCGACCCGTTGATCGGCGGCGGAGCCGGCGGCAGCCAGGCCCGCGCCGGTGAAGGGCCCCAGCGCCGTTTGGCTGCGGACCCCGGACGTCGCGACCAGCCGCTGTCGCCGGCACCGGTGGGCTGGCCGGATCCGTTTCCCCGGCCGGATCAGGGCCTGCTGGCCACCGATCGGGCCATGGCCAGCCTGGCCGGCGGTGCGGATGCCGGTGGGCTGGGCTGAGCGGGGCCACCGCCACCGCCCCTTCATCCCAGCCCCGGCAGGCCCCAGTGCCGCAGCAGATCCAGGGGGGAGCCCACCAGCACCAGGCCGGGCAGGGCCACCAGGGGGCCGATCAGGCTGCCGATCAGCACCTCGGGCTTGGTGTGGCCCAGGTTTTCCTTGAGCGGCCGCAGCAGGCCCCCATCGGGCCAGAGCTGCTCGGGCAGGCCGTTCACGCGCACGGCGGTCAGGCCGGCAGCCCGGCGCACGCCGCTGGCGTCGTACAGGATGATGAACGAGAGCACCGCCGCCAGGGCGAAGAGCGGATCGGCAAACCCCATCTGCCAGCCCAGGGCCGCGCTGGTGCCGGTCATCAGGGCGGAGTGGCTGGAGGGCATGCCGCCGGTCTCCACCAGCACCCGCGGATTCCAGCGGCGGTGCACCACCAGTTCCACCAGCAGCTTGGAGAGCTGGGCCACACCGCAGGCGGCCAGGCCCCACCACAGCACCCCATTGTCGAGGAGATCACGGGCCATCAGCAGCAGATGGCCGGAATCGGCGGCAACGGGCGTGCTCATCGGTCGCGACCCGTGATGAAATCGGCCAGACCCAGCAGGGGTGCGGTGCGGTTCACCGGCCAGGGATCGAGGGCCGCCTTGGCTTCGGCCACCAGCACCTCGGCCCGGCTGCGGGATTCCTCCAGCCCCAGGAGCTTGGGATAGGTGGTCTTGTCGGCGGTGAGATCCTTGCCGGCGGTCTTGCCCAGCACCTCGCTGCTCGCCGTCACATCGAGAATGTCATCGATGATCTGAAAGGCCAGTCCGATGCCACGGGCATAGGTGGCCAGGGCGGTGAGCAGGGCGCTGTCGGCGCCGGCCACCAGGGCGCCGCTGATCACGCAGGCCCGCAGCAGGGCCCCGGTCTTGTGCAGGTGGATGTACTCCAGGGTCTCCAGGTCCACCGCCTGCCCCTCGCTCTCCAGGTCCACCACCTGGCCGCCCACCAGACCCGGGGCGCCGGAGGCCAGGCTGAGCTCGCCCACCACCGCCAGCAGCCGCTCGGCCGGCACACCCGGGCTGCGCAGGGCGACCATCTCAAAGGCCCGGGTGAGCAGGGCATCGCCGGCCAGAATGGCGTTCGCCTCACCGAAGACCTTGTGGTTGGTGGGCCGGCCGCGGCGCAGGTCGTCGTTGTCCATGGCGGGCAGATCGTCGTGGATCAGCGACATGGTGTGGATCATCTCCAGGGCCACGGCGGTGGGCATGGCCAGGGCGCTGTCGCCGCCGGCCAGCTCGCAGGCCGCCAGGCAGAGAATCGGCCGCAGCCGCTTGCCGCCCGCCAGCAGGGAGTAGCGCATCGCCTCCCGCAGCGATTCGGGCCGTTCGGGGCCCAGGGCCCCATCGAGGGCGGCCTCCACCTGGCTGCGGCGGCGGTCGAGATAGGCCGCCAGATCGAAGGGCGACGGCGGAACGGCCGCGGGCTGGTCAGCCCCCTCGGGCGCATCGGTGGCCGTGCTCGGCGCCGCGGTCATGGAGCTGGTGCTGTCTGATGGCGATTGTCCCATCCTCCCGATGCCCATCAGGGCACCAGGTCATCAAGACCGTGGGCAACGTCATGGGCGTGGCACCAGGCCACCACGGTGTTCACCAGCAGCATGGCCACCGTCATCGGCCCCACCCCACCCGGCACCGGCGAGAGGGCGGCGGCGATCGGCTCCACCTCGGCGGCCCTCACATCGCCGCACAGGCCCCCTTCGGGCCGCCGGTGGATGCCCACATCCACCACCACGGTGCCGGGGCTCACGTGGGCGGCGCCGATCAGCTCCGGCCGCCCGGCCGCCACCACCAGCACGTCCGCCTGCCGGGTCACCGCCGCCAGGTCGGCGGTGCGTGAATGGGCCACGGTCACGGTGGCATCGGCGGCCTGCAGCATCAGGGCCATCGGCTGGCCCACCAGAATGCTGCGGCCCACCACCACCGCCCGCCGACCGGCCAGGGCCACGCCGGCATCGGCCAGCAGGGCCATCACCCCGGCGGGCGTGCAGCTGCGCGGGCCCGGTTCTCCCTTCAGCAGCCGCCCCAGATTGAGGGTGTGGAGTCCATCGGCGTCCTTTCGGGGATCGATCGCCTCCAGCAGGGGCCGTTCCTCCAGGCCCGCGGGCAGGGGCAGCTGCAGCAGAATGCCATCCACTGCCGGATCGGCATTGAGGGCTTCGATCCGGGCCAGCACCTCGGTGGCGGGGGTGGTCCCATCGAGATGGGCGCCGAGGTTGGTGATGCCCACCCGGGTGCAGGCCTTTTCCTTGTTGGCCACGTAAACGCCACTGGCCGGATCGTTGCCCACCCGCAGCACCGCCAGCCCCGGCGGTCGGCCGATGGCCACCCGCTGGCGGGCCACCACGGCGGTGAGCCGCTCCTCCAGCCGGGCGGCCAGGGCACGACCGTCGAGAATGCGGGCCATCGGCTGCCACGGATGCACTTCCCCCAGCTTGCCGCCGCGATGGCGCGCTGCCAGCGGGTGGCCACCGCTAGCGTTGGCCCAGCTTTCTGAGCGATGACGCCGCCCCTGCGCCGGTTGCGGATCCTGTGGCGGCGGCTGCTGAGGCAGGAGCGGCCCCGGCAGGCCCTGGCCCGCTGGCGGGGTACGGGCACGGCGGCGGTGGTGGGGCTGTCCCTGCTGGTGGCCCTGCTGGGCAGCTGGCCCTGGCTGGTGGAACCCAGCCTCAGGCCGTCGCTGCCGGCGCCGTTCACGGTGCGGGCACCCCGCGATGCCACCGTGGTCGACAGCAGCGCCCTGGAGCGGCGCCTGCGGCAGCACGGGCAGGGGGTGCCGGTGCGGGTGGTCGATGAGCAGGCCAGCCTGGCGTTGCGCCGCCAGCTGGATCGCCTGCTGGCCCAGTTGGATCAGACCCTGGCCGCGTCCCAGCGCCAGATCGATCCGCTGCACCTCACCGACACCGAACTCGACTGGTTGCGCAGCCTCAGTGCCGACGAGCTCGGCCGCTGGCAGCGGGAACTGCGCCAGGCCCAGCTCCGCATGCTCAGCCAGGGGGTGGTGGCGGAGGTGGCGGAGGGCCAGCTGCTGCAGGCGGCGAGCCTGCAGCTGGAGGCGCTGCCGCTGCCGGGTCGCCAACTGGGCTCCCGCCTGCTGGCCTCCAGCCTCCACGGCGCCACCAACCTGCGCCAGGATCCGATCCTCAGCCAGCGGCGGCTGGAGCAGCTGATCCGCCAGCAGGGGATCCCCACGATCCCGGTGCGTCAGGGCGACCTGATCACCCTCCAGGGGGAGCCGATCTCGCCCCAGGCCTTCGATGTGCTCGATTCGTTCGGCCTGGTGAACCGCCGGCCGCGGCCCCTGGCCTGGCTGGCGCACCTGCTGGAGGGACTGGCGGCCTGCGGGGTGATGGTGCTGCTGATGCGCCGATGGCGGGCCAGCCTGGAACCGCGCCAGGCCCTGCTGGCCCTGCTGATGCTGCTGGTGGTGCAGGCCGTGAAGCTCAGCCTCGGGCCGCTGGTGAGCCCCATGGCCCTGCTGGTGCCGCCCACCCTGCTGCTGGCCCAGGGGCTGGGCACGGTGCCGGGGCTGGCCTGGCTGGCCGCCGCGGCGCTGCTCTGGCCCCACCCCCCGGATCCGTCGCTGGCGGGCCGCCTGCTGCTGGCCGCCGCGGTGGCGGGTGTGGCTGCCGTGCTGGGGGGGCGTCAGCGCAACCGGGGCGACCTGCTGACGCTGGCCCTGCTGCTCACGCTCGCCGTGCTGGCCATCACCTGGCTGACCCAGCAGCTGGCCGGTCTCCCGCCCCTCACGGTGCCGCCGCCCGCCGTCGCCGACCCCCTGGCGGAAACGGTGCTGGTGGGGGCCCTGCTGCTGGCAGGGTTGCTGCTGGCCCCCCTGGTGGAGAGCTTCTTCGGGCTGCTGCCCCCCACCCGCCTGCGGGAACTGGCCGATCTGGAGCTGCCGCTGCTGCGGCGCCTGTCGCAGGAGGCCCCGGGCACCTTCGAGCACACGCTGATGATCGCCGGCCTGGCCCAGGAGGGCGCGCGGGCGATCCACGCCGATGTGGACCTGATCCGCACCGGTGCGCTCTACCACGATGTGGGCAAGCTGCATGCCCCCACCTGGTTCATCGAGAACCAGGAGGGGGGCGAGAATCCCCACGACCGGCTCAATGACCCGGTCGCCAGTGCCGCCATTCTTCAGGCCCATGTGGATGAGGGTCTGAAGCTGGCCCGGCGCCACCGCCTGCCCCGGCCCCTGGCCGATTTCATCCCCGAACACCAGGGCACCCTGCGGATGGGCTATTTCCTGCACCAGGCCCGCCAGCGGGATCCGGCCGTTCCGGAGGAGCGCTTCCGCTACCGGGGCCCCATTCCCCGCAGCCGGGAAACGGCGATCCTGATGCTGGCCGACGGCTGTGAAGCGGCCCTGAGGGCCCTGCCCTCCGACTGCGATGGCCCGCAGGCCATGGAGGTGGTGCGCCGGATCGTGGATGCCCGCCGCCTCGACGGCCAGCTGGCCCACAGCGGCCTGGGCCGGGCCGAGCTGGATCTGGTGATCCGGGCCTTCGTGCGGGTCTGGAAGCGCATGCGGCACCGGCGCATCCCTTACCCGATCCCGGCCGGCCGCGGCTACCCGGCCTGAGGGGCAGGCGTTGCGGCGGCGGTGATGACCCAGCATGGACTCTGTCGCGCGATTCGCCCATGAACCGCACGTTC
Organism: Synechococcaceae cyanobacterium; assembly: GCA_046313055.1. GTDB lineage: Bacteria > Cyanobacteriota > Cyanobacteriia > PCC-6307 > Cyanobiaceae > Cyanobium. Next base: position 60,908 of record JBKDDA010000021.1, read on the forward strand.
CGGGAGCTGCAGGCGGAGCTGCGGCCGGAATGGGGCCAGGAGCAGCCCAGCGGCGGTGGCCCTGGTGCCGGGCCGGCTGCCGGCCTGGCTGAAGGTGAGGGCGGCTGCGATCTGCTGATGGTGCCCTCCCTCAGCCTGGACCAGCGGCAGATCGAACTGGTCAGTGGCCACCACCACTACGAGGAGCGCCAGCTGTTTGCGTTGACCCGCCTGCGCCAGCCCGACATGCGCATGGTGGTGGCCACCAGCAAGCTGCTGCCCGATCTGGTGGTGGATTCGGTGCTGGAGTTGCTGCCGGGGGTGCCCACCGGCCATGCCCGCCAGCGCTTGCACCTGTTCGACACCGACGATGCCTCGGCCCGGCCCCTGACCAGCAAGCTGCTGGAACGACCGGCGTTGCTGCGGCGCATCGCCGGCTTGCTGCGGCCGGGCCGCAGCTTCATCGAGTGCTACGTGGTGACGGAGCTGGAGAAACAGCTCTCCGAACGGCTGCAGGTGCCGCTGCTGGGCACCGATCCGGCCCTGGGCCACTGGGGCAGCAAGGCGGGCAGCCGCGCCCTGTTCGCCCGGTGCGGCGTTCCCCATCCCCCCGGCAGCGCCCTGGCCCACGACCTCGACGACCTGGCGGAGGCGGCCGCCCTGCTGTGGGAACAGCAGCCGCAGCTGGCCCGCTCGGTGGTGAAGCTCAACGAGGGGTTCAGCGGCGAGGGCAATGCGCCCCTGCCGCTGGCCCCCCTGCAGCTGGCGGCCCTCTCGGCCCGGGAGCGGCGCCGGCGGCTGCGGCAGGCCCTGGAGGAGCTGGCCATGCCGGCGCCCGACTGGCAGGCCAGTCTCCGGCAGCAGGGGGCCCTGGTGGAGGCCTGGCTCGAGGGCGGCGATGAGCTGCGCTCGCCCAGCGTGCAGGCCACGATCCTGCCGGGCGGTGCGGTGGAGGTGCTCTCCACCCATGAGCAGATCCTGGGGGGTGTCAGCGGCCAGACCTATCTGGGTTGCCGCTTTCCGGCGGAGGATCCCTACCGCATGGAGCTGATCCGCCATGGGCGTGCCATCGGCGAGGCACTGGCGGCCGAGGGGGCCCTGGAACGGTTTTCGGTGGATTTTCTGGCCCGGCGCTTCGGCCAACGCTGGGACCTGCAGGCGATCGAGGTGAATCTGCGCAAGGGGGGCACCACCCACCCGACCATGGCGCTGCGGGCGATCACCACCGGCTGCCTCGACCCCGACAGCGGCCGTTTTCTCTCACCCACGGGCAGCCCCCTGCACTACATGGCCACCGACAACCTGATCGATCCGCGCCTGCGGGGCCTGCTGCCCGCTGATCTGATCGACATCGTGGCCGCTGCAGGGCTGCACTACGACCCTGCCCGGCTGGAGGGCAGTGTGTTCCATCTGCTGGGCTGCCTGTCGGAGCACGGCAAGCTGGGTATGACCTGTGTGGGCACATCCGGCGTGGATGCCGAGCGGGTGTATGAGCGCACCCGCTCGGCCCTCCTGGAGGGTGCCCTGCAACGATCGCGCTGGTGACCCCGGCCCACGCCATGCCGAGCTGCCCTTCCACCCCATGAGCACCCAACGCGACTGGCCCCTTCTCACCCTGATCGGTCTCACCAGCGGCTCGCTGGTGCTGCTGGGTGTGGTGATCGTGCGGGGCATCCAGCAGGGCCGCGCGATCGACGCCCTGCACCGGCGGCTGGAGACCCTGGAGCGGGGGGGTGGCGCCAATGGCCGGGGGCTGCAAGACGGCCAGCTGCGCCAGCTGGGGGAGCGGCTGCGGCGGCTGGAGGACCTGGCGAACCGGCTGGACCCCGGGGAGCCCCTGGTGCCCTCGCCGGCGGAGGGGGATCCGCTGCTGCCGAGCCCGATGCCCCTGGGCCCCGGGCCCGCCGCCGGCGATCCGGCCCCGGCTCCCCTGGAGCTGCCGCCACCCCGCAGCGGCCGCGGCAGCAACGGCGGGCCCCTGCCGGGCCTGCCCCTGCGCCCGCCCTCGCGGGGTGCCGGTGGGGCCGGCGTGCTGCGGCCACCGGGCGGTGGCGTCAGCCCTTGACGGCGTCGCCGCGGGCGGAGGGGAGAATGAAGCGCTGCAGCAGCAGGAACAGCAGCAGCACCGGCAGGATCGAGATCACCGAGCCGGCCGCCACCAGGCGCCAGTCGAGCGAGAAGCTGCTGGCCAGCTGCTGCAGACCCAGGGGCAGGGTGTAGAGGGAGGGGTCATCCAGGATCACCAGGGGCCAGAGAAAATCGCTCCAGGTGCCGATGAACACGAAGATCGCCAGGGTGATCAGGTCGGCCCGGGTCGAGGGGATCATCACGTTCCACCATTCACCCAGGGGGCTGCAGCCGTCGCAACGGGCGGCCTCCTCCAGCTCCACCGGAATGCCCTGAAAGCTCTGGCGCAGCAGGTAGATGCCGAAGGCGGTGGCGGCCTGGGGCAGGATCACGGCCAGCAGGCTGTTGCGTAGGCCCAGCTGCACCATCAGCAGGTAGAGGGGGATCATCACCACCTGGAAGGGGATGAGGATCGTGGCCACCACCAGCGCCAGCACCAGGCCGCGGCCGGCGAAGCGCAGGCGTGCCAGGGGATAGGCCGCCAGAGAACAGAAGAGCAGGTTGGCCAGCACCGAGATGCCGCTCACCAGGGTGCTGTTGAGCAGGTAGCGGCCGAGGGGCACCGTGGCGAACACCCGCCCGTAGGCCTCCAGCGACGGCTGGGCGGGCAGCAGGCCCGGTGGACTGGTGAAGATGTCTTCGGCGGGCCCCTTGAGGGAGGTGCTCAGCAGCCACAGAAGCGGCAGCAGCATCAGCAGGGCCAGCAGCAGCAGCAGCACCAGCTGAACCAGCTGGCCCATCGGGGCCACGGGGGGCCGCCGGGGGCCGCTGGAGGAGAGGGACATGGGGCTGGCGGGTCGCTCCCTGGGTCACGTTTCAGGCTAGCCGTGCAGGGCGCCTGGCCAGCCACTGCAGACGCTGCGTGGTCTGTGCGCTCGGGTATCGCAGCCGGTTACTGCAGCCGGGTATCGCAGCCCTGACGACCCGTCCGCGAAGCCTTGGCCATGAGGCGCCGCCGCAGCCGCCGGCTCCAGGCCAGGGCGGCTGCGGCGCCGGCCAGGGGCAGCGGGCCAGGGGCATTGACAGGTCCCACAGCGAGGAAGAAGTTCTCGGCGATCAGGCGCTGCCCGGCGGTGGTCGGATGGAAGTCGTCCCAGAACAGGTGGTCGTCGGGATTGGCGCAGACGCTGTAGGGATCGGGGGTCATGCAGGCATTGGTCACGTTGGTGAAGCCGAATTTGCCCGGATCGGCAATCACCTCGGCAAACAGGTCATCGGTCTGGAAGCGGCTGATCTCCACCCCCGGCAGGCTGGCCTCGAGGTTCTGCAGCGCCGGATCGAGATTGCTGTTGAACGCCGCCGTCAGGGCTGACAGCAGGGTGGATGCGCCCGGGTTGTTCCGAAACAACGGCGTCTGACCCAGGTTGGGCATGTTGGGCACCAGGAACTGGGTGGCACCTTTGCCGGCCAGAGCCGTGACGATGGTGGCGATGTTGGTGATGCCGTTCGAGATCAGACCTGCCGCATCTGTGGTGCTGGGGGCACCGCCCGTGACCGTGCCGGCATTCTGGCCGGTGCTCAGCCAGGAGAGCACGTCGTTGGGGAAGAGCCAGACCATGAAGAGGCTTGTGCTCGGATTGAAGCCTGGGTTGGTGCTGAGAAAGGAGCTGAGCTGGGGGGCAGCACCTTGATTCAGGAAGGGGGCATAGAGCGTGGTGTCTCTGAAGTAGTTGAAGTTGACCAGGCCGGTGCTGGCCCCATTCATCGCGTAATTGGTGCCGCCGGAGCTCGATGGCGCCGGGCCAGTGGTGCCTGGATTGAAGGATTGCCAGAGATATTCAGGCGAGACCGGGCCGTTGGAGGCACGGCCTTGGTAGTAGGCAGGAGAGGGGGGAAAGGTGTTGTTTGTCAGGGCCCAGCTCTGACCTGTATCGGCGAGGCTGTCTCCGAAAACGAAGAGCTTCTCCAGCGAACTCAGGCGCGCCGCCGCCGGTTGGACCGTCATGGCCAGCAAGCCAGCCGCAAGACCAGCTGCAAGCGGACACCAGGCCCGAGAACGCTGAGCCATGGTTGATTGCAGCACGAATTGGCTGCACCTTACCCTCGCGGCTGAGCTGGCCTGCGGCCGCGGCCCATCGCGCTAGAGCCGGGGGATCTCAGGCACCGGCAGCGGTGCTTTCTGGGGGTGCAGCGGCTGGCGGTGGCGGCCAGCCACCAGGCGATTGAGGGCGTTCACAAAGGCCTGGGCCGCCGCCACCACGATGTCGGTGTCGGCGGCATGGCCGGAGTAGAGCACCCCGTCGGCCCGCAGGCGGATCGTGACCTCCCCCATGGCGTCGATCCCTTCCGTCACCGATTTCACCGAGAACTCCACCAGTTCGTTGGGCACGCCGGCCAGGTGGTTGAGCGCCTGGCAGACCGCATCCACCGGGCCGGTGCCGATGGCGGCCTCGCTGCGCTCCTCCCCCTCCGCCGTCTGCAGGGTCACGGTGGCGGTGGGGTGCATGCCGGTGCCGCAGCTCACCTGCACCGAGCGCAGCTGGAAGCGGGCATCGCCCTGCTGCTGCACCTGTTCGCTCACGATCGCCTCCAGGTCCCGGTCGGTGATCTCCCGCTTGCGGTCGGCCAGTTCCTTGAAGCGCACAAAGGCGTCGTTGAGGTCTTCTCCCTCCAGGGAATAGCCCAGTTCCTGCAGCCTGGCGCGGAACGCGCTGCGGCCGGAGAGCTTGCCCAGGGAGATGCGGTTGTCGGCCAGGCCCACGGTGCGGGCGTCGATGATCTCGTAGGTGAGTCGGTTCTTGAGCACCCCGTCCTGGTGGATGCCGCTTTCATGGGCGAAGGCATTGGCGCCCACGATCGCCTTGTTGGGTTGCACGAGCATGCCGGTGAGGTTGCTCACCAGCCGTGAAGTCTTGGTGATCTCTTCGGTGCGCACGCCGGTGAGCGGCTCGCTGCTGTCAGCCGGCCGGCCGAAGAAGGGGTTGAAGTAGCTGCGGCGCACGTGCAGGGCCATCACCAGCTCCTCCAGCGAGGCGTTGCCGGCCCGTTCGCCGATGCCGTTGATCGTGCACTCGAGCTGGCGGGCGCCGTTCTTCACGGCCTCCAGGAAATTGGCTACCGCCAGGCCCAGATCGTTGTGGCCGTGCACCGAGATCACCGCCTGGTCGATGTTGGGCACGGCGGCGTTGATGCCGGCGATCAGGGCGCCGAACTCCGCCGGTGTGGCATAGCCCACCGTGTCAGGAATGTTGATCGTGGTGGCGCCGGCAGCGATCGCGGCCTCGATCACCTGGTGCATGAAATCGGGATCGCTGCGGCCGGCGTCTTCGCAGGAGAATTCCACGTCGTCGACCAGGGAGCAGGCGTAGGCCACCATTTCGGCGGTGATCGCCAGCACCTCGGCACGGCTCTTGCGCAGCTTGTGCTCCAGATGAATGTCGCTGGTGGCGATGAAGGTGTGGATGCGGCGCCGGGCGGCGGGGCCCACGGCCTCGGCGCAGGCCTTGATGTCGCCGGCGGCGGCCCGGGCCAGGCCGCAGCACACGCCACCGTCGGGGGCGCCCCCGGCGGCGGCGATGCGCTGCACCGCCTCGAAATCACCGCCGCTGGCGAAGGGAAAGCCGGCCTCAATGATGTCGACACCGAGGCGGGCCAGCTGCTGGGCGATCGCCAGCTTCTCCTCGAGATTGAGGCTGGCGCCCGGCGACTGCTCGCCATCGCGCAGTGTGGTGTCGAAGATCAGCACCCTGCCGGGGTCGCGGGCCATGGCCTGTGCCTATGCGGATTGAGTATGAGTTGAGCCACTCTAATCGCCGGGCCGGCGGCCGGCAGACCTTAGAGTTTCCGCAGCGAGGCTCCCCCATGGCTGCTGGCGATCCGGCCAACCCCGATCAGGGCCGTGATTCCAGTGTGACCGGCGCCATCGCCATCGTTCTCCACGCCCATCTCCCCTACGTGCGCTCAGGGGAATCGGGCTCGCTCGAGGAAGACTGGTACTTCCAGGCCCTGCAGGAGTGCTATCTGCCCCTGCTGGCGATGCTGGAGGCCGCCGCCGCCGATCCGGCCCAGCGACCGCGGCTCACCCTGGGGCTTTCGCCCACCCTGCTGTCGCTGCTGTGCGACCGCAGTCTCAATGCCCGCTTCAGCGGCTGGCTGCAGCTGCGCATCGAGCTGCTGGCCCACGCCGCCGCTGACCACGCCGCCGCCGCCGCCGACCTGGGCCAGCGGTTGCAGCAGGTGCTGCTCCAGTGGCAGGCCTGCAACGGCGACCTGCTGTCCCGTTTCCGCCGGCTGCAGCAGCAGGGGGTGCTGGATCTGATCAGCTGCGCCGCCACCCACGGCTACCTGCCCCTGCTGCGCGACACGCCCGAGGCGGTGCGGGCCCAGCTGGTCAATGCCGTGCGCGAGCACCGCCGCCTGCTGGGCGAGCGGCCCCTGGGCATCTGGCTGCCCGAGTGCGCCTATTTCGAAGGTCTCGACCGGCTGATGGCCGGTTGCGGGCTGCGCTACTCGCTGCTCGACGGCCACGGCCTGCTGCACGCCCTGCCCAGGCCCCGCTACGGCATCTACGCCCCCATCTGCTCGCCGGCGGGGGTGGCCTTCTTCGCCCGCGACAGTGCCTCCACCCTGCCGGTCTGGAGTGCCCGCGACGGCTACCCCGGTGATCCGGCCTACCGCGAATTCCACCGCGACCTGGGCTGGGACCTGCCCGATGGGCTGCTGGCCAGCGCCGGCATCGGCAGCCGCCGGCCCCTGGGGCTGAAGCTGCACCGGGTCAGCGGCCTCGATCTGCCCCTCGAGGCCAAGCAGCCCTACCAGCCGGCCGTGGCCGCAGGCCGGGTGGTGGCCCACGCCGCCGATTACCTGGCCGGCCGGGCCGCCCAGCTGCAGCGGCTGGCGGCCACCATCGAGCGGCCGCCGCTGCTGGTGGCCCCCTTCGACGCCGAACTGTTCGGCCACTGGTGGTTCGAGGGTCCCGCCTTTCTGGCGGAGCTGTTCCGGCAGGCGCCAGCAGCCGGGGTCACCTTCACCCACCTGCGGGAGGTGCTGGCCCAGGGTGCCCCGCTGCAGGTGTGCCACCCCTCACCCTCCAGCTGGGGCCAGGGCGGCTACCACAACTACTGGCTCAACGACGCCAATGCCTGGGTGGTGCCGGAATGGCAGCGGGCCTCGCGGGCCATGGTGCGGCGCGTGGGCCGTGGCGTGGGCAGCCTCGAGCAGCGGCGGCTGCTCACCCAGGCCGGTCGGGAGCTGCTGCTGGCCCAGAGTTCCGACTGGAGCTTCATTCTCCGGGCCGGCACCACCACCGGCCTGGCCCGGGATCGCATTCACCGCCACCTCGACCGCTTCTGGCGGCTGATGGACGCCATTGAGAACGGCACGCCCCTGCCGGCCGGCTGGCTGGAGGCGGTGGAGCGGGACGATGGCCTGTTCCCGGACCTCAATGCCGCCGACTGGGCGGTGCTGGAACCGGGCTGAACCGCTGGCCGGCGGCCACAGGCCGACGGCTATAACCAGCTTGAGCGCGATCCCCCATGACCGGCCGGCGATTTTCCAGGAAACGCTTCGAGCAACGCTTTGAACGGATCCTCTGGCGCCTGCGCCTGATCGCCATTCTGCCGGTGATCATGAGCCTCACCAGCACGGTGATCACCTTTGTGCTCGGGACCATGGAGATCGGCAAGGCGATCCTGATCCTGAGCAGCGGCAGCAGCCGCAAGGACCTGATCGCCAGCCTGCTGGGCGGCGTGGTGTCGGGCATCGACCTGTATCTGATCGGCATCGCCCTGCTGATCTTCGGCTACGGCGTGTATGAACTGCTGATCTCGCCGATCGAGGCGGCCCGCGACAGCGGCGGTGGCAGCGGTCTGCTCGACATCCGCGACCTCGACCAGCTCAAGGAGAAGCTGGTGAAGGTGCTGGTGGTGGCCCTGATCGTGTCGGCCTTCAAGGCGATGCTCACCCTCCCGATCACCGATGGGCCCTCCCTGGCCTTCTTCTGCCTGAGCTTGCTGCTGCTGGCACTGAGCGGCTTCCTGGTCACCGGCCATCTGGGCACCGAAGGCGCTGGCCAGGGCCGGAAACTCTGATGTCTGCCCTCCCGAGCCGGCTCACGATTCGTCAGCCCGATGACTGGCACGTGCATCTGCGTGATGGCGCGATGCTGCAGGCCGTCGCCCCGGCCACGGCTCGCCAGTGCGGCCGGGCGATCGTGATGCCCA
>JBKDDA010000022.1:0-3536 GCA_046313055.1 Synechococcaceae cyanobacterium
GATCCCCTCGCCCGCGGCTCCTGGCGGGGCCTGGCCGAGGCCTACACCAGCCTGGGGTTCACCCCCCATGGCGCCTATGCCGCCGGCCAGTGGCAACGGTTGGCCGGCGGGGCGGTCGAGCCGCCGGCGCCAACGCCCGCCAGCACGCAGCCCGCCGGCACACCGCCCGGCCCGAGCGCAGCCCAGGCAGACAGCTGGTTGCAGCACCCCAGCAGCCCCGATGCCCAGCTCTGGGCGCGGCAGCTGAATGACTGGCTGGCCACCTGCCCCGGCGACTGGCTGAGCTGGCTCTACGGCAGCCGCCTCATGGATGGCCGGCCCGCCGAGCAGTCCCTGGTCCGCGCCGAAGCCCTCGAACCGATCGCCGGCGAATCGCGCCACTGGCTGGGCCTCTGGCGCCTCAACGGCGGCGATGCCGAAGGGGCGGTGGCCGCCCTGGCGCCCCTGGTCGACCGCCAGCCCCAGCGGCACGGCTCCCTGCTGCAGCTGGGGCTGGCGCTGGTGCGCCTCGGCAACCACGCTGCGGCGGAAGCGGCCTTCAGCCGCGCATCGGCCTCCAGCAACCCGGGCTTCCTGCGGCTGCTGGCCCAGCGGGTGTATGAGCACAACTACTGGCAGGAGGCGATCGCCGTGCTGGAGCGGGCCCGCAGCCTGGCGCCGGACGACCTCAGCACCCTCGCCGCCCTGGCGCGGCTGCACTGGGAGGTGTATCAGCTGAGCGAGGCCGAGGCGCTCTGCCGGCAGGTGCTGGCGCTCGATCCGGCCAACATCGAGGTGCCCTACCTGCTCAATGCCCTGCCCGGCCGCCGCGGCGATGCCCGCGCCCACCTGGCCGCCGTGGAGGCCCACTACCGCGAACTGGGCGATCCGGGCTCGCGGCTGGCCTCCAGCATCGCCATGGCTGCGCTGTATGTGGACGACCGCACGGCCGAGCAGGTGGCGGCGCTGCATCGGCAGGTGTGCGCACCGATCGAGGCGGCCGTGGCCACAACACCGACCTTCGCCCACGACCGCGATGGCGACCGGCCCCTGCGGCTCGGCATGGTGTCGGGCGACTTTCACCGCCAGCACCCGGTGAACCTGTTCATGCTGCCGCTGCTGGAACGGCTGGATCCCCGGTGGTTCCCGGTGACGATCTATCACACCGGCACCATGCACGACCAGTACACCAGCCGGGCCCAGGCGGCGGCAAGCCGCTGGATCGAGGCGGGCCGGATCGACGACCGGGCGCTGCAGCAGCGGATCATGGCCGATGACATCGACCTGCTGATCGACCTGGCCGGCCACACCAGCACGCACCGGCTGGGGGTGTTTGCCCTGCGGGCGGCGCCGGTGCAGCTCACCTTTCTGGGTTATCCCCACTCCACGGGCATGGAGCGGATCGACTGGCTGATCGGCGATCCTCAGGTGAGTCCGGCGGACCACAGCCATCTGTTCAGCGAGGGGATCGCCCAGCTGCCCGGCAGCGTGTTCTGCTGGTGCCCGGTCGATTCCTACCCCCTGCCGCCGGCTAGGCCGGCCGGGGCACCGCTGGTGCTGGGCTCGTTCAACAACATCATGAAGGTCTCGCCGCGCACGATCCGCCTGTGGGCGGCGGTGCTGCACGACCTGCCCCAGGCCCGGCTGCTGCTCAAGGCCCCATCGCTGGGCGACCCCTCGGTGGCCGCACGCTTCACGGGCCTGTTCGCGGCCGAGGGCATCGGCGCTGAGCGACTGCTCCTGGAGGGGCCCCAGGAGCTGGGGCAGATGATGCAGCGCTACGGGGCGATGGACATCGCCCTCGATCCCACCCCCTACACCGGCGGCACCACCACCCTGCAGGCCCTGTGGATGGGGGTACCGGTGGTGAGCCGGCGGGGCGGCAACTTCGTGGGCCGCATGGGTGCCAGCTTCCTCACCACCCTGGGCCAGCCCGACTGGATCGCCGACGACGACGACAGCTACCGGGCCATCGTGCGCCGGCTGGCGGCCGATCTGCCCGCCCTGCGCCGGGGGCGGGCGGCCCTGCGGCAGCGCATGGCCGGCTGCGGCCTCTCCGATCTCGACCGCTACGCCGCCGATGTGCAGGCCCTGCTGCGGCGGGTGTGGCGCCACCACTGCGCCGGCGACGGCGGCCGGCTGCTGGCGGCGGAGCCCTGAGCGCCGATGCCACTGGCGTTCCACACCATCTGGCTGGGGGGCTGCCCGCCGCTGCGGGCGCTGGAGCATCTGGCCCGGCTGCTGGCCCTCACCCCGCCGGATACCGCCGGGCCCGTGCTCTGGCTGGATGGGACCGCCTGGCGGGCGCTGCGCCGGCAGGCGCCGCTGCCCCTGCACGCCTGCGGCCCGGAGCAGATCCCCATGCCGCTGCGCCAGGCCACGGCCGCCCTGTTCGGCCCGCGCCCGCTGCCCGGGCAATGGCTGCAGCTGGAGCAACCCGGCGGCCCCCGGCACCTGCCGGTGCTGCTGCTGGAGCCCCTGGGCGGCGAGCTGGCCCGCCCCTGGAGCAACCTGCAGCCGGCCATCGATGCGCTCGCCGGCATGGAGCAGGAGCTGGCCTGGGGTGATCCCGCCAGCGCGGCGCTGCTGCAGCCATCAACGCTGCTGGCCTACCTGCAGACCTTGATCGACCATGCCCGCACCCGATGGGCGAGCCATGGGCTGCTCTGCCTGGCCTCCGACCTGCTGCGGCTGCTCGCGCTGGCCTGGTTGCCCGGGGCCTACGGCGATCTCGGAGATGTGGCCGGCCGGCTGCCGTGCCTGCCCCAGGCCGCCGACGCCGGCCCGGGGGGCTTCTGCGCCCACCAGACCGTGGCGATCGAAAACGACCTGATCGTCAGCACTGCTGCGGTGCCGCTCCAGGCGGTGGTGCTGGCCACGGCCCTGTGGAGCTGGCGCCATGTGCGCGGCATGGCCGGCCGGCTGGGGATCGATCAAGGTGGCGATGACCCCGTGCACGTGCTGCAGGCCGTGCTGCCCCATCTCGATCGGCGCCTGCCCCGGCCGGCGGCGCTGGCGCCCCTGCTCCAGCCCCCCTGGACCCGGCTGGCCGATTACATCAACGTGGCCTACGGCGCCGCCGCGCTGTTTCACCCGCCGGCCGACCTGGCGCCATTCACCGCCGGGCGGCAGGGCAAGGAACTGCTGATCAATGCGGTGGGGGGCTTCACTGGGTATCAGAAGGCGGCTTACCACCTGGCACCGCACAATGCCGCCACCTGGGCCCGCTGCGCCGACCGCCTGGGCCTGGTCGACTATGCCCCCCAGCTGGGTTGGAAAACCGATGGCTTCGGAACGATCGACCGCCTGATCGACCTGGGCCGGCGACTGGAGGGTGGCCCGGGCCCGGCGCCGGCGGCGGTGGCGGTGGCGGCGGATCTGGCCCTGCTGGCCGGCCCCCTCGGCCGCCCCGCCGCCCAGCTCGAACCGCTCGCCCTGCTCTGCGCCCGGCTGCATGACCTGCTCAGCAAGGCCCACCACCAGCCCCAGCAGCGTGGGCAGTGGCTGGCCCAGGTGGAAAGCCTGTGCGCGGCCACACCATGAGCACCAGCGCGCCC
>JBKDDA010000023.1:0-1800 GCA_046313055.1 Synechococcaceae cyanobacterium
TCCAGCGGCAGGGCGTATCGAGGGCGATCACGCTGGCGCCGATCCGCTCCCGGCACCAGTGCACGATGTCCTGCACGTCACGGCTGTGGAGCTGGGCGGTGTAGGCGCCATCGGCGAGCGCAACCGCGTGGAAACCCTTGCGGCTACCGCCGACGTCGATGCCGATCACCGTGGCATTGGACGGCGGCAGAACGCTCACGACGGGGCAAACATCTCCTGCAGCACACCAAGCACCTGCAGCAGGGTGGCCTCAGGCAGCACCCCGAGGCGCTTCACCAACCGTTCCCGATCCACCGTGCGCAGTTGATCGGGCACCACATGCCCATCCTTCCCGTCAAAGCTGCAGGGGATTCGGAACGGATAGCGATGGCCCCCAGTGGTGAGTGGAGCCACGATGAAGGTGCCCATGTGGGCATTGAGTTCATCCGGTGAGACCACCACACACGGCCTGGTTTTCTGAATCTCCTGGCCGCGGGTGGGGTTCAGAGCCACCAGAAACACATCCCCGCGCGAAACAGACGCTTCGCTCACCAGGACCACTCCTCGTCGTCGAAGCGGGTGGCGCTGGGAGCGTCCAGCAGACCCTGTGGCGGCGCTGCAGCAGCCGCATCTGCCCAACCTTCCCGAGGCCTGGTCACCGGCCGGATCGTGAGCAGGCCGGGAGCGACCTGGATGTCGACCTCCTCGCTGAGGCCAGCCTGCTCCAGCAGCGGCTTGGCCAGGCGCAACCCCCTGGAATTGCCAATTTTCACCAACCTGGCCCGCATGGCGCCCCTCATCGCGTGATCACATTGTAGTCACGGCGCGACATGGGCCAGGCTGCTGAGAATGAAGGGACGGCGGTTCTCCCTGATCCCGTCGGCGGCCACCGGATCCACCTTGCGGCCGAGCAGCGCTTCCAGGCGATCGGCCAGGTGGATGAAGCCGAAACCGACCGGCTCGGCGAAGCTCACCAGCAGATCTGGCTGATCCGTCAAGGCAAACGGCTGCTGGCGGTGGCCTCATCCGTGGCAAACGAGCCAAACAGCTGCAGGCTGCTGAGCTTGAACTCAGCCGCCAGGCCTACGAAGTGCTCGCGCAGCACCGCCAACACCTCAGCGCGACTGGTGCAGGGGTGGGCGACTGAGGTGTCGTATTGCTTGCTGCACAGGCACCCCATCGCCCTGGCGTCAGCCTGCTCGGCCTAAACTGCGTTGCACCAGTCGTCGCCGGCCTGCAAACCATGGCTGTGGCCTTTGCTGCGGAAGCGCCCGCCGTTCCACTGATCCAACCATTCCACAAGCCGGCCGGCCCGGGCATCGCCCTCGGGGTCCCGGCGGGCGTGGTTGATGACGATCGCGTTCAGGGCCGCGCTGGGTCTCGTCGCTCACGTCGGCGTGTTGCGGTAGGGCCAGCAGCAGCTCCAGGCTGTGCATTTCTCAGGCTGGTTGGGAGATGACACCACGGGCCGGGCATGCAGCCAGCGGTGGTGAGGTGGCCGCGGGCGGCGAGGCATGGGCCTGATGGCCGCTACCCTGCCGCCAAGGCTGCAGTTGCTGCGCTGGCGCAGCCGCACCGAGGTGTTCCACGAGCGGCTCGACGGGCTGGAGCTGGCGATGGTGCGGATTCCGGCGGGGTCGTTTGTGATGGGTTCGCCGCCGGAGGAGCCGGAGCGCCAGGAGAGCGAAGGCCCCCAGCACCGGGTGGAGCTGGGCGAGTTTCTGCTGGGGCGCACGCCCATCACCCAGGCCCAGTGGCGCACGGTGGCGGACTGGGCGCCGCCGGCAGCGGAGCGTTGGCAGCGGCAGCTGAAGCCTGAGC
>JBKDDA010000024.1:0-65224 GCA_046313055.1 Synechococcaceae cyanobacterium
GCCGGCCCAGGTGAGCCTGGCCTCGGTGACACGTCAGGGCAGGGGCTGCTGGATCGAGCTGTACGGCAGCGCGGCCACCCTGGTGCTGGGCTCCTCCAACCAGGCCGACTATGTGCACGGCTTCCAGCTGTGGATCGCGCCGGCGGGCGAACCCCGGCGGCCTGTGCCGGCGGATCCCGCTCTGGCCTTCGCCCGCACCTGGGAGGACGGGCGGATCGCGCCGGTGCGGCGACTGATCGAGGAATGGGCGGCGGCGATCCGCGAGGGGCGCCCGATGGTGCCGGGGCTTTCGGAAGCGGTGGCGAGCCAGCGCTGCTGCGACCTGGCAAGGGAAGGCGGGGGCTTGGTAGCGCGCTGATCGGGATCCCGTATCACTGCGAACATTGCACTTCAGTAGCGATCGCTACCATTTGGATAATCGTTGGTCGAGGGAGGGTCCGCCCTGCCTCGGTGGAAGTAGGGGATCCCCCGAAGCAACGCGCCATCCACCCCGCGGCCCTTCCAGGCCCGGGAGTCCCGACCGGAGGCACCGATGACCATCACCATGGCCAAGCAGATGGCCCGCCAGGCCGAAGAGGCCCGTCGGGCCGCCCGCCAGGACGCCTTCTGCGTCCAGGCCCTGCGTCGCCAGCACCTGATCGACTGAGCACGCCCCCACGCCAGGGCTCAGCGCCCTGCGAACGCCCCGCCCCCGGCGGGGCCTTTTTCGTGCCCGGGCATCGCCTAAAGTCGCCCCCAGTCCGGGTCGCCACGGCCCGTCACCCGGTCGCCCGTCGACCCCTCGACCCCGGTCGAGGCCCCCGTCCCCACCCCTCCGCGAGGTTTTCCCCTGGCGCTCGTTCCGCTTCGGCTGCTGCTCGACCATGCCGCCGAGAACGGCTACGGCATCCCTGCCTTCAACGTGAACAACCTGGAGCAGGTGCAGTCGATCATGGAGGCGGCCCACGAAACCGACTCTCCTGTGATTCTGCAGGCCTCCCGCGGCGCCCGTCAGTACGCCGGCGAGAACTTCCTGCGGCACCTGATCCTGGCTGCGGTGGAAACCTACCCCGACATTCCGGTGGTGATGCACCAGGATCACGGCAACAGCCCTGCCACCTGCTTCGGCGCAGCCGCCAACGGCTTCACCTCCGTGATGATGGACGGGTCGCTGATGGCCGACGCCAAGACCCCCGCCAGCTACGAATACAACGTGGCTGTGACCAAGGAAGTGGTGGATGTGGCCCACGCCATCGGCGTCAGCGTGGAAGGGGAGCTCGGCTGCCTCGGCTCCCTGGAAACCGGCATGGGTGAAGCGGAGGACGGCCATGGTTTCGAGGGCAAGCTCGACCACAGCCAGCTGCTCACCGACCCGGCCGAAGCGGCTGACTTCGTGGCCAAGACCAAGGTTGATGCCCTCGCCATTGCGATCGGCACCAGCCATGGGGCCTATAAGTTCACCCGCAAGCCGACTGGTGAGGTGCTGGCCATCAGCCGCATCGCTGAGATCCACAAAGCCATCCCCAACACCCACCTGGTGATGCACGGATCCTCCTCGGTGCCCCAGGAGTGGCTTGACATGATCAACAAGTTCGGCGGCGCCATCCCCGAAACCTATGGTGTGCCGGTCGAAGAGATCCAGGAGGGCATTCGCAACGGCGTTCGCAAGGTCAACATTGACACCGACAACCGCCTGGCCTTCACGGCAGCCGTGCGGGAAGCGGCCGCCAAGGATCCCGCCAATTTCGATCCCCGTCACTTCAACAAGCCTGCCCGGGCCTACATGAAGCAGGTCTGCCTTGATCGTTACCAGCAGTTCTGGTGCGCTGGCAATGCCAGCAAGATCAAGCAGCGGGACATCAACTTCTACGCCGGCCTGTACGCCAAGGGCGAACTGGATCCGAAGACCGCTGTTGCTGCCTGAGTCAGCTGCGGCTACAGATCTGAGGGGGCCGTTCGGGCCCCCTTTTTTGTGGCCATCGGGGGCTGCCCAGCCGGGATTCGTGCTTCAGGGCTGCAGAGCAGCCGGCAGCCCGGCCGGTGCGGCTGCGGTGCGGGGGCGCACCAGCTGCTTGAGGGCCTCACTGAGGTCTTTCTCCATCACAAATCGCCGTCCATCACTGACCACCACCCGCACCAGAGTGGGCAGGCTATTGCCTTCTGATTGCAGATAGATCGGCTCCACGTAGAGCAAACCATTGCCGATCGGGAGCACCAGCATGTTGCCCCTGAAGAGGCGCGAACCAAACCGGTTCCAGAGCCCGAACTGGAAACTGATCTGGGGATCCTGATCGGTCAATGAGGAAATCTGCTGGGGTCCCAACAGCAGGCGCTGCTGGGGAAAACGGACCAGGACCAGTTCACCGTAGTGGGGCTGATCGTTGCGGGCAGCAAGCCAGCCGACCAGGTTCGGGCGCCGCAGGGGAGTGAAGGGCAACAGCAGGACAAACTCAGCCTGGTTCTTGCCAGGCAGCTGCATGGTCACATGGTAAGGACTGACAGGAACCTGCTTGTTGCCGTAAATCTCTACCGGAATGCTCCAGACATCATCACCGTTGTAAAATGTGCGGGTATCTGTCACGTGATACCGCAGTAATCGTTCAGCCTGAATGCTGAACTGGCTCTGGGGAACGCGAATGTGATCCTGCAGAGGTCGGGGCATGCGATCCAGAGACTGAAAGAGCTCTGGAAATGCTCTCTGCCAGGTCTTCAGAACCGGATCACTGCGATCGCTCACATAAATCCAGAGTCTGCCGTCGTGGGCGTCGACCACGGCCTTGACGGGGTTGCGAAACCAGCGGATTCCAGCAGGATTCGGATCGCTATAGGGGTAGGAGCGGCTGGTGGTGAAACCATCGAGCAGCCAGTACTGGTGCTGGCTGCTGCGGTAACCGTCCCGCTCAGGCAGGCGCACAGTCACCAGATAGGGCTGGCCCTCGAACCGCAGAAATGGCGCCAGCGCCTCAAGCCTGCGGTTCACCTGGCGGCGCAGCAGCAGTCTGGACTGGTCCGTGAGGGCACCGGAAAACAGAACTCGGGGTTCGTTCAGGTAGACAGCAGCGGCCAGCTTCAGCCAGGGATTCGCCAGACTGATCTCCCGGCGACCGGTGTAATGGGTGTAGATGTTGAGTTCTCCCTCCGGGTAGGCGAACTCCTCAACCCGGGTGGGGGCGATCACGTAGGGCGCCGGACCTGAGGTGAAGTAAAGGCTGGGATTGCCGATGGGCAGCGCCTGGGCCGCCTGGGCATCGCTGACGCCAATGGCCGGGCTGCCCCGCACCTTGCGACTCCTGCCCAGATCACGCACGAGGAAAATGGGCAGACCATCAGGTCCTGCGGTGTTCACCGGTGACACGGTGAATCCATGGCCATTGGTGAAGACCAGGTGTCGGTTCAGCCAGGTGCGCGAGCCTGACTGCAGGGCACCGGTGTCCATTTCGCGGGCTGCAATCAGCACCTGCTGGCGGACACCGGCTTCGCCATCACGATGGAGTGGATAGCGATCCACCGCTGCCGAGGAAAATGTGTAGTACAGACGCAGCTGCTGCAGCTGCCGATTGGTCGCCAGCAGCGGTTGGCTGTCCCAGAGGCGGATGTTGGCAATGGTGCCCGGCCCCGTAGCCAGGTCAGCCGCCGTGATCTGCTGGCGAGGGGCCAGGGTCACGGTGCGCACCCGTTCGAGACCAAAGGCCCGGCGGGTGGCGGCAATCGTGCGTGTCAGATAGGGAAACTCAACGGCCAGCTCCCGGGGCTGGACCAGCAGGCGCTGGGCAATCGGCGTCAGCACTGCTTCCAGCAGGGGCACCAGCAGGCCTGCCGCACCCAGGCCGATCACCAGTCCCCGCCGCAGCCTCTGTCGGCGCAGGGGCAGGGCCATGGCCATGGCCACCAGCAGCAGCAACAGGGCCAGCAGCAGGCGCAGAGGAAGGCGCAAATGCAGGTCCACGAAGCCCGCACCCGAGGCCACGCCGGTTCCCTCCACCATCAGGTCGAAGGGGGCGAGTGCCAGTCGAACGCTGCTGATCAGGGCCAGCAGCGAAAACTGGGGCTGCAACACCCGCTGCTGATCCCGGCTGAGGCCGGGGAACCGCAGGTCGGTCAGGGCGGTGCCAGCGGACAGGGTGATCAACAGGCAGGCGGCCGCACCCACCAGGGCCTGCACCAGAAGCACGCTGAGGAACAGCCGCAGGGCCGGAATCCTCAGCACGGTGAAGGAGAGGTCCAGGCCGGTCAGGGGATCGACCTCACCGAAGGGTGCAGCCAGCAACGCCGGCAACCAGAGGCTCCATCCCCTCGCCAGAGCTGTGGCGGAGGCCGCCAGGGCGGCCCCCAGGATCAGACGCAGACCGGTGAGCGGCCAACGCCAGAGGGGCAGGATCAGCAATGCCGACAGCAGCAGCACCACCGCCGGCTGAACCCGTCCCACCACGCTCAAGCCCGCCACGAGCTGAGCATTGAACGGGTCGCCGATCAGCTCCCGGGCCTGAACCCAGAGAAAGCAGAGACCGGTGGCGAGGGTCAGGAGCAGCAGCAGCAGAACGGCCACCAGACACCGGCTGTCCATCGCCAGCAGGGGCGAGGGTGGTGGTGTGCCCCGGGGCTGGTCCCGCAGCCGCCAGCAACGTTGCAGCTGGCGCAGCTGCAGGAAGGACCCCAGGCCGAAGACCACCACAAAGGCGAGCAGCTGCAGCAACTGCCGGCGCAGGAGCACCGCCTCGAATCCGAACTGGGCAAACCAGTGCCATTCAATGGTGAGCCTGGCTGCCATGACCAGACCGGTCGCCAGCAGCAACAGGACGGACGGCCAGATGAGGAGCCCGGCTGGCCGGCTTCCTGGGGAACGCATCACCACTACCTGGAACCACCCCAACGGGACAGGATCACTGCCGGAAGACTAGGCAGCACCTGGAAAATCCATACCCGACCGGAAAGATCGGGTATGGAAGGGCTGCCGGTGCGCCGCTGTTAGGGTCATGGCATATCTGCGGCTTCCCATGACCGCCACCCTCTCAGGCGCCACCTTCACAGGTCTGAAATGCAAGGAGTGCGGCCAGCCCTATGGGGCCACGGCCCAGCATGTCTGTGAAGATGTCTGCTTCGGCCCGCTCGAGGTCGTCTACGACTACGAGGCAATCCGTCGTCGGGTCAGCCGCGCCACGATCGAGGCTGGTCCGGCCTCGATCTGGCGCTACCGGGAGTTTCTGCCGGTCGAGGGGGATCCCATTGATGTGGGCACGGGTTTCACCCCCCTGCTGCGGGCTGATCGGCTGGCCAGACGCCTGGGCCTGAGTCGGCTTTACATCAAGAATGATGGTGTGAACATGCCCACCCTTTCATTCAAGGACAGGGTGGTGAGCGTGGCCCTCACACGGGCCCGTGAGCTGGGATTCGGAACCGTGAGTTGCGCCAGCACGGGCAATCTCGCCAATTCCACCGCCGCGATTGCTGCCCATGCAGGCCTCGAATGCTGCGTGTTCATTCCCAGTGACCTGGAGCTGGGCAAGGTACTTGGAACCCTGATCTACAACCCCACGCTGATGGCAGTACGGGGTAACTATGACCAGGTGAACCGGCTGTGCTCCGAAGTGGCGAACACCCATGGCTGGGGCTTCGTGAACATCAATCTTCGTCCCTATTATTCCGAGGGATCCAAGACTCTCGGCTATGAAGTGATTGAACAGCTGGGCTGGCAGCTGCCCGACCACATTGTGGCACCGCTGGCCTCCGGTTCCTTGTTTACGAAGATCCACAAGGGATTTCAAGAGTTTGTCAAAGTTGGCCTAGTGGATCAAAAACGGGTCCGGTTCAGTGGCGCTCAGGCTGAGGGATGTTCACCGATCGCTCAGGCGTTCGCCGAGGGCCGTGATTTCATCACACCGGTGAAGCCAAACACCATCGCCAAATCCATTGCAATCGGCAACCCTGCCGATGGACCCTACGCCATCGATCTGGCCCGTTCGACTGGTGGCAGCATTGCCTCTGTCAGCGACAACGAGATCATTGCGGGCATCCATCTTCTGGCGGAAACAGAGGGAATCTTCACCGAAACAGCCGGCGGCACCACCATTGCCGTGCTGCGCAAACTGGTGGAGCAGGGTCGTATTGACCCTGCTGAAACCACCGTGGCTTATATCACCGGCAATGGCCTCAAAACCACCGAAGCCGTCACGGCCACGATCGGTGAACCGTTCACAATTGACGCCGATCTCTCAAGTTTCGACAGTGCCTGGCAGAGGGCCCAGTCCCTGCACCGGGCCACCTGGGATGCGGTGACCTGACCGGCACGTTGCAGTCCCCCCCAATCCAGTTTTCATCTGACCTCCCATGGCCATTCAGGTTCTGATCCCGACCCCCCTTCAGAAATTCACCAATCAGGAGTCCCAGGTGGCCCTTGAGGCAAGCACTGTTGATCAGCTGCTGGAGGCCATGGAAGGGCGGTATCCAGGGATCCTTGGCCGCTTGTGCGATGAAAGTGGCAAGTTACGCCGGTTTCTCAATGTGTATGTGAACAGCGAAGACATCCGATTCCTCGACAATCAGGCCACTCCCCTCAAAGATGGCGATGAGGTGAGCATCGTGCCTGCCGTTGCCGGAGGCTGAGCCGATTCGTCGGACAGGGCCGGATGCTGCATACAGTTCCAGCATCTTTGCCCATCCGGGGGGGCACCCATGAGCACAACCCGGTTCACCACAGACCCATCTGAGGCAACGTCGCCCATGCACGACTGGACGGCGGACGCTGAAGTGCATGACTACCGCCAGGCGGCCAACCCGGTGCGTCCCGGGCTGACCGAACCCATCCCCGTGCGCCAGTGGTCGCCACTGCTGCACCAGCATGGACCCACGGCGGTGCATGCACTTGACCTGAGCGCCGAGCTCGGATGCCAGCAACCTGCCACCAGTCCGGCTCTCGCTGCCCATCTGCTGCGGATCCTGCCGGGGGAGAATCTGGAGGCGCATGCCATGGCCACCAGCTCCCTGTTCGTGGTGCTCCGCGGTCGGGGGGTTCTGCGTCAACCTGACCCATCAGGCGACCGGGACCTGGAACTGGCCTGGAATCCGGGCGATGTCATCGTGCTGCCGGCCGGGCCGGGTGCCCTGCTGCGGGCCACCACCGAGAGTGGCTTCTTCTGGGTGCACGATGGCCCCCTGCTGGCCCATCTGGGGGTGGAGTCGCTCAGCCCCCGCTTCGCCCCCACCCACTACCCGGCAGCGACCCTGCAGCTCGAACTGGATCGGCTGGTCGCCGACCCGGGTGCTGCCCGGGCCAACAGACTCAGCCTGCTGCTGGGCAACCGTCACTTCGCCAGCAGTCGTACCGTGACCCACACCCTCTGGGCCATGCTGGGGCTGGTGCCGGCGGGCGCAATCCAGCCGCCCCATCGCCATCAGTCGGTGGCCATTGACCTGATCCTGGACTGCGACCCAGGCTGTTACACCCTGGTGGGCAGGGAGCTCAACGGGGATGGCTCGATCCGTGATCCCCAACGGATCGACTGGGAACCGGGTGGTGTGTTCCTCACCCCGCCGGGTTACTGGCACTCCCACGGCAACAGCAGTGCCCGCGAGGCTCGGCTGATGCCGATTCAGGATGCGGGACTACACACGTACCTGCGCAGCCTCGACATCCGGTTCGCGGGGGGGCAGGTGGTGTCCGACTGAGGCATCCCAGTCGGACACCAGACGCCGGAAGGTGTCGCCATCGAGGGTTTCCTCCTGGATCAGCCGATCCACCAGCAGGTCGATCAGGGAGCGCCTGGGCTGAAGCCATGCCAGAGCCCGATCCAGGGCTTCACTGGCCAGGCGCCGCACCTGGATGTCGATCAGGGTGCCGGTGCGTGCCGAGTAGTGGGCTTCGGAACGGATCCAGTCGCGACCGAGGAACACCTCGGCTCCATTGGATTCCAGTGCCACAGGGCCGAGGCTGGAAAACCCGTAGCGGGTCACCATTTCGCGGCAGATGCGACTCACCATCTCCAGATCACCGGCGGCCCCCTGGGTCACCTCGCTGGGCCCGAAGATCACCAGCTCAGCGGCCCGCCCACCCAACGCCACCACCAGTCGGGCCCGGAGATAGGCACGGCTGATCAGACCGGAGTCGAGAATGTCTTCATCGGGCAGAGTTCGGGCGAAGCCACCCACTCCACCGGCCCGGGGCAGCAGGGTCACCTTGTCGAGCCGATCGGCATGCGGTTCGAGACAGGTGATCAGGGCATGGCCGATCTCGTGATAAGCAATCAGCCGCTTTTTGGCCGAATCCTGGAGCGGAGCCGCACTCAGACCCATGGTGATGCGTTCGAGCGCATCATGAATCGCCTGGTCATTGACCGTGGCCTGCTGGCGACGGGCCGTGAGAATGGCTGCTTCGTTCAGCAGGTTGGCCAGATCAGCACCGGAGAAGCCAGGGGTGCGGCGCGCCCAGTCGGCCAGAGACACCTCAGGCGCCAACGGCCTGCTGCGGGCGTGGACGGACAGGATCGATTCACGGCCCCGCCGGTCAGGCAGGTCAACGGTGATCCGGCGGTCGAAACGACCGGGACGCATCAGGGCGGCGTCGAGCACATCGGGTCGGTTGGTGGCCGCCAGCAGGATGACGCCGGAGTTGTCCTCGAAGCCATCCATCTCGGTCAGCAGCTGGTTGAGGGTCTGCTCCCGTTCGTCGTTGCCGCCGCCGATGCCAGCCCCGCGCTGGCGACCAACCGCATCAATCTCATCGATGAAGATGATGCACGGGGCCTTGGCCTTGGCCTGGCGGAACAGGTCACGAACCCTGCTGGCGCCCACGCCCACGAACAGCTCCACAAATTCGGAGGCCGCCATCGAGAAGAACGGAACCCCGGCCTCACCGGCGATGGCCCGGGCCAGCAGCGTTTTGCCGGTGCCGGGAGGCCCGACCAGCAGAACCCCCTTGGGAATCCGGGCGCCCACGGAGGTGAACCGTTCGGGAGAGCGCAGAAAGTTGACCACCTCCTGCAATTCCTCCTTGGCCTCATCAATGCCGGCGATGTCCTCAAAGCGCACCCCGGGCTCTCCCTCGGCCTGGATCCGCGGTTGGCTGCGGCCGAAGCCCAGGGCCCTGTTGGCCACCTGGCTGGAGCGGCGGATCAGCAGGGACAGGCCCGCCAGCAGGAGCACCACCAGCAGCAGGTTGGAGACCAGCCCGGCAACGGCCTGCTGCTGGCGTTCGTCACGCACGCTGAGGGGAACCCGGGCCTGTTCAGCGGTGCGCAACAGGAGGGTGTCGTTGCTGAACACGTTGACGGTGCTCTGGCGACCGTCACGGAACTGAACCCTCACCTGTTGCTGCTGGGGCAGGAGCTCCAGTTCCCGGACCCTGCCGGCGGCCAGGTCACGCAGCAGGTCGCTGTAGGTGGGCTGGCCTGGCTTGCTGGTCTGCAGCGGAAAGGGTTCGGCGGCAGCAGGGGCCCCGTCCTTGTCCTTGGAACGACTGCTGCTCACGGTGACTGCCGTCTGACCCGAGCTTAGCGATTTGACGAAGGGGGAGCTGACAGCGGAAGATTGGTGTTCTGCTTCAACGCTGGCATGGCCGTTCCCAAGAAGAAAACATCCAAGGGCAAGCGCAATCAGCGCCATGCCCACTGGAAAGCCAAGGCCGGTGTTGCAGCCGAAAAAGCCATGTCACTGGGCAAGGCCGTGCTGAGCGGGCGCGCCCAGGGCTTTGTCTATCCGATCCGCGACGACGAAGCCGATACCGAAGATTGACCTTCAGGGCGATCCCCGGCTGAGCGCCGGGGAATCGTCAACTCCCCAGCTTGAAGGCTTCAAGGACGACTGCATACACGGCCCCGAGCCGCGCATTGTCGATCAGCAGCCAGGCCAGACCCGGTGGCCCACTCACCAATCGGCTCCTGAGCCTGACAACCACCTCGACCATCAGCACCAGGCCCAGCACCAGGGCGGGCCGCCCGCCCGGAACCATCGTCATCAGATAGGGCGGTAGGTTCTGACCGACGTAAAAGCCCAGCAGCAGGGCCAGCAGGGTCAGGCTCACGGACCGCCAGCTCTTGTTCAGTGAACCCAGCAGCAGCCGGCCCAGCTGGCTCTGGAGACCATTGAGGCGTGTGTGTTGGAGAGGCGGGCGGCTCATCGGTCGTCAGGATCTGATGTTGGCGCCGCGGGCCAGGGTCCTCAGCCACGACAGCGTGATCCGGCCGTCGGGGCAAGCAGTTCCCCGGTGGACCCGGGCCGGCAGATGCCCGTCGCCCAGCCCGTCGCAGATGGCGAGGGCAGCGGCGAACCCGGCGAGCGATTCATGGGCCGATGAGGCACTGCGGGTGACCAGGGTGCCGATGCCGGCGCCATGGGCCGCCAGCAGGCCATTGGCCGAGTCTTCGATCGCCAGCACCCGGGAGCCGATGTCGTTGCCATGCCCGAGCCCCATGGCCTGCAGCCGTGCCAGGGCCAGCTGATAGGCATCAGGTGCAGGCTTTTTGGCGTTCACATCCTCGCCGCAGATCCAGAACGCACAGCAGCTCTCGAGATGGGGCAGGCAGCGACGGGCCAGGGCCGCCACGGCGGTGCGGGAACTGGTCGTCACCACCCCCTGGATGAGCCCTGCCCTGGCCGCTTCCTCCATCAGGCGGGCAACACCCGCCCGCGGGCCGATGCTGCCGCCGGCCACCAGATCGGCATAGGCCTGCTGCTTGACCGCCTGCAGATCATCCAGCCGCTGCGGCGACACCGGCCGACCTTCCATCCGCCCCAGGTAAGTGGCCATCCGTTCCCGCCCACCGGCCACCGCCAGCAAACGGCGGTAGGTGCCGACAGTCCAGCGCCAGGGGAGGCCCGCGGCTGCGAAGGCCGCATTGAAGGCCGGACGGTGGCCCTCCATCTCGGTTTCCGCCAGAGTGCCGTCCACATCCCAGAGCAGGGCCAACGGAGGGGGCATGGTCATGCTCCTTGGCCATCGCGCTCAGCCTGGGCCGCACAATAAGGTCGGAACCTTGGCACCCATGGAACGAGAGGCAGGCAGCCCACCGCCGGCTCCATGGCGGCTGCCAACCCGGCTGCCGTCCGGCCTGGAGGCCGATGCTGCCCGATGGGGACTGCCGCAGGAGCTGATGGCCGTGCTGAGCCGCCGTGGCCTGAGCGACCAGGCCACGGTGGCGGGCCTGCTCGAGCCGCCCCAGCCACCGGAAGCCAGCCACCACTTCGCCGATCTTGAGGCGGCCGTGAGCCGGTTGCAGCAGGCCTGCACCTCCGGTGAGTCGGTGGCGATCTGCGGCGACTACGACGCCGACGGCATGACCAGCACCGCCCTGTTGGTGGGGGTGCTCAACCAGCTGGGTGCCCGACCACTGGCCGCCATTCCCAGCCGGCAGGAGGAGGGTTACGGACTCAACCGGGCCATGGTGGAACGGCTGGCCGGCAGTGATGTGGGGCTGCTGGTCACGGTGGACAACGGTGTGGCGGCCCGAGAGGCCCTCAACACGGCCCGCGATCTGGGGGTCGATGTGATCCTCACCGACCACCACACCCTGCCAGCCGAACTGCCCCCGTGTCTGGCCCTGCTGCATCCGGCGCGCACTCCGGCCGATTCTCCGTACCGCACCCTGGCGGGAGTGGGACTGGCCTACGTGCTGGCCGCAGCCCTCTGCCGGCGCTGCAACCATCGCGAGGGACTGGAAACGGCGCTGCACCTGTTCAGCATCGGCACGGTGGCTGATATGGCGCCGCTCACCGGTGTGAACCGTCGCTGGCTGATCGACGGACTGGCCGGCATGGCCCACAGCCGACTGGTGGGGTTGCGGGCATTGCAGCAGGTGGCTGGCCTGGAAGCCCGTGCCATGGATGCCGAGATGGTGGCGTTTCAGATCGCCCCCCGGATCAATGCGGTGGGGCGCCTGGGGGACCCTGGACTGGTGGTGGATCTGCTCACCACAACCGATGGTGAAACCGCCCGCAGGCACGCACGCCGCTGTGAGGAGCTGAACCGCCAGCGGAGGGAGCTCTGCCAGGCCATCGAGGCGGAGGCCACGGCCCTGGTGGATGCGGACGGACCGGAAACACCAGCCTTCCTGCTGCTGGCCCAGAACCACTGGCACCATGGGGTGATCGGCATCGTGGCCGCCAGGCTGGTGGAGCGCTACAGGCGGCCGGTGGCCCTGCTCGCCGATGAGGGCCAGGGCCGGCTGCGGGCATCGGTGCGGGCTCCGCTGGGCTTTGCCGTGGACCATGCCCTCAACGCCTGCGCGGCACTTCTCGAACGCCATGGTGGCCATCCGGCTGCCGGCGGCTTCACGGTGCGGGCAGACCGGCTTCCGCAGCTGCAGCAGCAGCTGGAGGATCTGGCCCAGGCCTGGCTGGATGGTGGAGGACCGATCACCGAGGTGGCCCCCGAAGCCCACCTCGGCTTCGATCGGATCGACCGGGATTTCTGGCTGCAGCTGCAGCGCCTCGCACCCTTCGGCATGGGCCATCCAGCCCCCCTCTTCTGGACCCGTCGCTGCCGTGTCGCCGAAGCCCGCCTGCTGCGAGGAGGCCACCTGCAGCTGATGCTGGAACAGGCGGGCGAGCAGAGGCGCGCGATGGCCTGGCGCTGGTCAGAAGGGGTGCCCGAGGCCAGCCATGTGGACGTGGCCTACCGGCTCAGGCTGGACCACTGGCAGGGGCAGGAACGCCTGCAGCTGGACCTGGCCGCCCTGCGTGCGAATCCGGACGAGGCTGTGCTGATCCAGCAGCGGGGCCGCCGCTACCGCTGTTCGGTGGAGCTGGACCACCTGCTGATCCGCAACGACCGCAACCGTGAACTGAGGCTGGGCCTGGGCAACGCCTCCTCAGCAGCCGTTGCGGGCACCGTGGTGAACGCCATGACGGATCACGGTGAACTCCACCCCTACCTGCTGGAACTCGAGGCCCATGCCCGTTCGGCCCTGGGGCTCACGGTCTGACCATCGGGACCTGGGCAGAGCACGGGGACCATTGGCAAACCGCTGGTGCTCAGAGAGCACCGCGGCGGAAGAAGAGGATGAAGATCACAGCGGGGCCGGCCAGAGTGATCAGGGCCAGGGCCGCAAAGTTGGCGATCAGGTTGATGTCGATGCCCATGGTGCAGCGTTCGGAGCAGATCTGGCGATCGGCAGCTTAGGTCCTGCTCCATCGGGCCCCGAAACGGGGTGGGTGTCTGTGACGGCTTGTCACAGCCGGCACCCCGGGGCTGGAGACTGGCTCAGAGCACCCACCCGGCCCACCGTTGACGGCAGAGTGATGGCAACGTCGACCCACACCCTCGCGTGATGGCAAAGTCTGAGACCTGGCAGTGCATCCGCCATTGCGGGGCCTGCTGCCGTCTCGATCCGGACCTGCGGGCCGAAGCCCTGGCGGCTCTCGACTCCAGCCAGCGGCTCCGCTACCTGTCGATGGTGGGTTCCGATGGCTGGTGCATTCATTACGACACGGGCGGCCAGCGCTGCCGCATCTACGACGACCGGCCCGACTTCTGCAGGGTGGGTTCGCTGATGGCACTCTTCGGCGCGGAGGGAACCGATGCCGATGCCCTGGCGATCAGCTGCTGCAGGCAACAGATCCGCAGCGAGACGGGCGGCCGTGGCAGGGTGATGAAACGATTTCTGCGGGCGATCCGCCGGATCCCTGACCCCTGGCAAGCCCCCTGGCTGGAGCGCTGACGATGAGCGACCCTGATTCCGCAACGCCGGCTTCGCCAACGCCCACTCCAGCTGATGGCTCCGCCGATGGGGGCAGGGCAGGCTGGCTGTCGGTGTTTTTCAGCACCGCCACCACGGTGTTTCTCGCCGAGCTGGGTGACAAGACCCAGCTGGCGGCCCTGCTGCTCTCAGCCGAATCCGGACGACCGGTCGTGGTCTTCATCGGTGCGTCCCTGGCCCTGATCTGCTCAAGCCTGGTGGGTGTGCTGCTGGGTCGCTGGCTGTCAACGCTGATGGAACCCCATCAGCTGGAACGGGCCGCGGGGATCCTGATGGTCAGCCTGGGCCTCTGGCTGGGCCGCCAGGCCGTTCTGCAGTACGTCCCAGCCGGTCTGTCGCCCTGAGCCCCTGGCCCCTCAGCCGCCGCCGTTCGCCCTGTGATGCCGTGACCCTTGCCCTGCTCGCTTCCACATTCGCCACGGTCTTTCTCGCGGAACTGGGCGACAAGACCCAGCTGGCCATCGTGAGCATCAGCGGCACCAGCAACCGCCCGGTGGCCGTGTTCGCCGGCAGTGCCGCTGCCCTGGTGCTGGCCAGCCTGGTGGGGGCGGCCGCAGGCGGTTCGCTCTCGGCCCTGATTCCCACCAATGCCCTGCAGCTGGGTGCATCGGTCGGATTTCTGCTCATCGGTTGCCGGCTGATCCTGCGCTCGACCGCCGCGCGGGACGACGATCCGACCAGTCCCTAGAGTCGGTGAATGGGTCCTGAGTGCCGTGACCGGCGGATGACCCATTCCACCTGTTCCGCTGCTGTCGCAGCGACCCCAGTCCGCCGATGAAGTTCACGGTCGCCGATCTGCTCGACCAGCTGTCCACCGAGGAGTCGCTGCCCCTGGCCAAGCTTGAGCGGTCGCTTGGCATCAGCGAAAGCGATGACCGCGAACAGCTCCAGATTGGCCTTGATGGTCTGGCCCGCCTCGGCCTGCTGGCGTCCGACGAGGAGGGGGTGCGGCGCATCGAGCAGCCCGAACTGATCGCCGCCAGGCTTCGGTGCTCCAGCAAGGGGTTCTGTTTCGCCCTGCGGGACGACGGCGGCGACGACATCTACATCCGGGACCATCAGCTCAACCACGCCTGGAACGGCGACAGGGTGCTGGTGCAGGTGCAGCGTGAAGGGGGCCGGCGCCGCTCGCCGGAGGGGGCGGTCTGCTGCATCCTTGCCCGCCAGACCAGCAGCCTGCTGGCCCAGGTGGAACAGCGGGACGGGGAGCTGGTGGCGGTTCCACTCGACGACCGTTTGCTCAGTGCGATCGCCCTGCCCCCTGCCGACGCGGACCATCTCGAACGGTCCGCCGAAGCGGTGGTCGAGGTGGCCGTGGACCGTTTCCCGGTGGCCCAGTTTCCGGCGGCGGGGCATGTGGCCCGCAGCCTGCCCGTGCAGGGGGGAGCTGACAGCGACATCGATCTGCTGCTGACCAAGCACCACCTGCACCAGCGGCCGGCCGCACCCAGGACGAGCCTGAAGACACCCTCGGAAGCCGGTCGTGAGGATCTCAGCGCCATGCCCACGCTCCTGCTGGAGGTCTGGAATGGGGGCGAGGCGCCGCCGCTGGCGGCCCTGTCGCTGGAAACCCTGGAGAACGGGGGCCTGCAGCTCTGGGTCCATGCGCCCACCATTGCCGAACGGGTGACCATCGGCGGCAGCCTCGACCTGTGGATGCGGGACTGTGGTGATGCCCTCTGCCTCGGCTCCCGCTGGCTGCCCCTGCTACCGCCGGCCCTGGCCCGGGCAGCCCGGTTCAGCGTGGGCAGCGAGCAGGATGCCCTGTCGGTCGCCCTGGAGATCGGCCCGGATGGCGAGCTGCTGCATCACCGCTTCAGACGCAGCCGCATCCGCCCCGATGCGCTGGTCAACGCTGCTGCGCTGGCGGCCCTGGCTGATCGCAAGCCCAAAGCACGCACCCTGCCCGCGGCCCTCAAGCCCCTCAAGGACCATCTGCTGCTGCTCGAGGGGCTGGTGGAGCTCACCACCAGGCTGCACGACCATCGCCAGCGGGCAGGGGCCCTGGAGCTTGCCCTGGCCATGCCGGAGATCCCAGGCCTGGCCGATCTTGCTTGCCCACGCCCTGATGCGGGACCGGAAGGCTGGCTGGTGACCCTGCCGGTAGCCCACCCCAGTGCCCTGCTGCGGGAGGCGCTGCTGCTGGCGGACCGTGCCCTCGGTCGCCATTTCGCTGCCCTCGACCTGCCAGGTCTCTACGCCAGCAACCCCGAGCCGGAGCAGGCGGACCTCAACGAACTCGCCCGGACCGCCACGGCCCTCGAGATCCCCCTGGAACTCAGTGAGGAAGGCAACGCGAGCGCCCCTGAGATGGTGGCCGCCTTCGCCGGCACCGATCGCTGCCGGGCCCTGCACCAGCAGGTGCGTGACGTGCTGCCGGCCATCCAGCTGGGGGCCAGCCCCGCCGCCCATCGCCTGGCCGGCGAGGAGGAAGCCCTGGCGCCATGGACCAGCCCCGCCATCCATTACGCCTCGATCTGGAATCAGCACCTGCTGGTCAGCCTGCTGTGCGACGGCAAGGATCGTCCGAGCGTGCGCCACAAGGTGTCGATCGATCTCACCAGCGACGCCTGCCATGGCGCTGTCGACTGGGCCCTGCTGACCCCGGGCCAGCTGGCTCCATACCAGGAGGGCCTGGACCGGGGCATGCATCAGCGCCTCAATGACCGCTGGCGCTTCAGCCGGGACCTGGCCCAGGATGCGCTGGCCATGGCCCAGGCGCGCCAGGGACAGGCCCTGGTGGGGCAGGTGTTGCCGGGAGTCATCAGCGGTGTGCAGAGCTACGGCTTTTTTGTGGAAGTTCCCCCCTCCCAGTTGGAGGGCCTGGTGCATGTCAGTTCCCTGAAGGACGACTGGTACGAATACCGCTCACGCCAGAACCGGCTTGTGGGCCGCAAGAACCGGCGCTCCTACCGACTGGGGGACCCGGTGGAGGTGGAGATCCTGAAGGTGGATGCCCTGCGACACCAGATTGATCTGGCCGTGATCGCGCCCGAGATCGATGGCGATCCGGAAGATCCTGAATCCGGGGAGCACCCTGCCGATGATCAGCCTGAGGACCAGGAATCCGATGATCAGGACGATTCGGATTGATGCCCCAGGAGCGCAACGGTGCCGATGCACCTCTGGTGCTGGCCGTTTCCGGGGCCTCGGCCCAACCGCTGGCCGAGAGGGCCCTGCAACTGTTGCTGCAGGCGGGCGAGACGGTGCACATGGTCACCAGCCGGGGAGCGATCGGTGTGTGGCAAGCCGAGCTTGGCGTGCGGGTTCCCAGCGAACCCGACCGGCAGGAACGGTTCTGGCGCGAACGCACGGCCACGGGCTCCGGTCACCTGGTCTGCCACCGCTGGAACGACCAGTCTGCCGCCATTGCCAGCGGCAGTTTCCGCACCCGCGGCATGGTGATTCTGCCGGCCAGCATGGGGACCGTGGGCCGGATCGCTTCGGGAGTGGCCCTGGATCTGGTGGAACGGGCCGCCGACGTGCACCTGAAGGAGGGGCGCCCCCTGGTGATCGCCCCGCGGGAAACCCCCTGGAACCTGGTGCATCTGCGCAACCTCACGGCCCTGGCGGAGGCAGGGGCCCGGATCGCGCCCCCGGTGCCGGCGTGGTATCACCGGCCCACCAGCCTGGAGGACATGGTGGATTTCCTGGTGATCCGCATCTTTGACGTGCTCGGCATGGAGATCGGCCCCCTGCGGCGCTGGCAGGGTCCGGTCGACCCCCTGGTGCAGGACCCCTGAGGCCATCGCCGTGACGTTGCTGCGAAAGCTGCTGGTTCTGCCCCTGCTGACACCCGTGCTCATGGTGCTGGTGCTGGCCGCAGCCAACCCCAGGCCGGACCTCTCCCTGCGGCTGCTCACCTGGCGGTCGCCAACGTTGCCGCTGGGGACCTGGCTGGCCATCGGTGCTGCCGGAGGCCTCTCGCTGGGGGCCGGCGCCAGTGCCCTGGCCATCGCCGGCGCCCGGGGCCGGCGTCCGTCCTTCAGCGGCGAGCCATTCCGCGTTGAGGATGGGCAACACCGGCGCCGACGCCCCTCGGAACGGGAAACGGACGGCGCGCCTGACAGCAACCGTGCCACGGCCATGCCCAGCCGCCGGGCCGGCGAACCCTCCCCCACCGTCACGGTTCCATTCCGGGTGATCCGGCGTCCGTCGGGCCATGCCAGGTCTAGCGAGCAGCAGCCGTTCCGGGGTGAACCAGAGCCTCAGGCAGCGCCCATCGCTGTGGGTGATGACTGGGGTGATGCCACGCTCGACAACTGGTGACAGGGATCTGCCTAAAGTCACCATCAGACTTCCGCCGGATGGGACGCGGTGACTCCAGCCACACCCCAGGACAAGCCCCAGGCCGCGGCAGCGGCCTCCGGAACCGCGGCCGAGAAGGTTCGGCCACCGGCCCCGGAAGACCAGCCCTTCGCTCGCTTCATTCCCGACCTGCTGCTGCCGGCATTGAGCCGCGAGATCCAGAGCTACGGAGGCTCCGACTGCAAGCTGAGCTTTGAGCAGGGACCCATGCCGGTCGTCGGGGGCGAATGCTGGTATGTGCGCGGCGAACTGCCCGGTCCGCGGCGGTTCTGGCTCTGCTTCGCAGCGGAGGAGATCTCCGGCCCCAAGACCATCGCCCTCAGCGAGGGAGGCAGTGAGCCCAGCCTCCTCGAGTCGTTCCTGATCGACGAGAAGAAAACCACCCTGGCCCTGCTGGTCTCGCGGCTGGTGCAACGGCTCAATGGCCAGAAGTGGCTGGGCGCCAACTGACGGACCCGGTCCGGCGCCCGACACCGGAAGACGCTTACGATGCACAACTGATCGCCTGTGCAGCCGCGCGATGGTGCCTCCCACCGCCACAGCCTCCTCCGAACTGAACCAGGTCGCCGGGACACCGTCCCAGCCCGCGACCAAGCAGCCCGTCAGGGACACCATCCTCACGCCCAGGTTCTACACCACCGACTTCGAGGCCATGGCGGCCATGGACCTGAGGCCCAACGAAGCCGAACTGGAAGCCATCTGCGAGGAATTCCGCAAGGACTACAACCGCCATCACTTCGTCCGCAACGAAGAATTTGATGGCGCCGCCGACAAGCTCGACCCTGAAACCCGCAAGGTCTTCGTTGAGTTTCTGGAGCAGAGCTGCACGTCGGAATTCTCCGGTTTCCTTCTTTACAAGGAACTGAGCCGCCGGATCAAGGACCGCAATCCGCTGCTGGCCGAGTGCTTCGCCCACATGGCCCGTGATGAGGCCCGCCATGCCGGCTTCCTCAACAAGGCCATGACCGATTTCGGTCTCCAGCTGGACCTGGGCTTCCTCACCGCCAACAAGGCCTACACCCACTTCAAGCCCAAATTCATCTTTTACGCCACCTACCTCTCTGAAAAGATTGGTTACTGGCGATATATCACGATATTCCGCCACCTCGAACAGCACCCCGAAAGCAAGATCTTCCCAATTTTCAACTTCTTCGAGAACTGGTGCCAGGACGAAAATCGGCACGGCGACTTCTTTGATGCCCTGATGAAGGCCCAGCCCGACACCGTGCGTGGACCGATCGCACGACTCTGGTGCCGCTTCTTCCTGCTGGCCGTCTTCGCCACCATGTATGTGCGCGACGTGGCCCGCAAGGAGTTCTATGAAGCCCTTGGCCTTGATGCCCGCGACTACGACAAGGAGGTGATCATCAAGACCAACGAGACCTCCGCTCGCATCTTCCCGGTGGTGCTCAATGTCAGCCATCCCGCCTTCTGGGACGGCCTGGAGCGGCTGGTGGAGCGCAATGCCTCCCTGAACTCCGTCGATCAGGGGCCTGGTCCCGCTCCCCTGAAGGCCCTGCGCAAGCTGCCCCTCTGGGCCGGCAATGCCCTGGAGATGGCCCGCCTGTTCCTGATGGCACCGATCCCCAGCGACCGCTTCCAGCCCGCCATCCGCTGAGCACCTTTCCTTGACCATCGCCACCACCCGCTCCGCCGCCGACGGCAGGGGCCTCAGTCAGAACTGGACCTCCCGGCTGGAATCCCTGCTCGCCGCCGGTCGGCGGGCCGGTGCCGATCTGGTGGAGGTGTTCCTGGAGCGAACCGACCATCTCGGGGTGCTCGCCGAGCACGATCTGATCACCAGCGTCAGTCCTTCCTTTGCAACCGGAGCCGGAATCCGGGTCTTTCTCGGTGACCGCGACGGATTCGTATCCACCAACGACCTCAGCGACAGGGGTCTCCTGGCGGCCCTGGAGCAGGCCCTCGGCATGCTCGGTCTGGAGCCGGTGGCTGGAGTCAGACCCTCGGCCTTCCAGGGTCTGCCTGACCTGGTGGATCTGGCTGCCACCAAGCTGGACTGGCTGCAGCGCTGTCCCGATCTGGCCGAAGCCACGGCCCGGCTGCTCGACGGCACAGCCCGCCTGCAGCGGCTCGGGAGCCACATCCAGGTGCGGCGTGCGAGCTACGCCCGCGACTGGCAGGAGGTGCTTGTGGCCGCCAGTGACGGCACCTTCGCCCGCGACATCCGACTGCACCAGTCGGCGGGACTGAACGTGCTGGCGGCCGACGGCGACCACCGGGCCTCGATCGGTCGGCGCTACGGCAGCAGCGATCGACCCGATGACCTGCGCGAGTGGGATGCCGAGGCATCGGCAGCGGATGTCTGCGAAAGCGCCGGCTCCATGCTCTATGCCGACTACGTGGAGGCCGGGCAGGTGCCTGTGGTGCTGGCCAACCGCTTCGGTGGGGTGATCTTTCACGAAGCCTGCGGACACCTGCTGGAAACCACCCAGGTGGAGCGGGGCACCACCCCCTTCGCCGATCGGATCGGCGACACGATTGCCCATGGGGCCGTGACCGCCATCGACGAAGGCCTCAGCCCCGGGGCATTCGGATCCCTGGCCATCGACGACGAAGGCATGCCCGCCGAGCGCACCGTGCTGATTGAGAACGGCGTTCTGCGCCGCTTTCTCTCCGACCGGGCCGGTGAACGTCGCACGGGCCACCCGCGCACCGGCAGCGGCCGTCGCCAGAGCCACGCCTTCCCCGCGGCAAGCCGCATGCGCAACACCTACATCGCCGCCGGGCCCCACAGCCCCTCAGACCTGATCGCCTCCATCGACCGGGGCCTGTACTGCAAAACCATGGGCGGAGGCAGTGTGGGCCCCACCGGCCAGTTCAACTTCGCTGTGGAGGAGGCCTATCGCATCGAGAACGGCAACCTGGGCCCCGCCGTGAAGGGTGCCACCCTGATCGGTGAGGCCAAGGAGGTGATGCCACGCATCTCCATGTGTGCCGATGACCTGGATCTGGCAGCTGGATTCTGCGGCTCCGTCAGCGGCAGCATCTTCGTCACCGTCGGCCAGCCCCACATCAAGGTGGACAGCATCACCGTGGGAGGCCGCTGAGATGGACACACTCAGCACACCGGAGGCCCCAGCCACGGGTCTGGATGCCATGGCCTTGCGGGCCAGCCTGGAGCGGCTGGCCCGCAGCCAGGGGATCAGCCGCTGGGATCTGGGTGCCAGCTGCAGCACCGACACCTCCGTGCAGGTGGATCGCGGCGAGGCCAAGCAGATGAAAGGGGCACAGCGCAGCGGCATCACCGTGCGCGTGTGGAACGGCGATGGTCTTGTGGGGGTCACCAGCACCTCCGACCTGTCGGATGAGGGCCTGGAGAAGGCCCTCGCTGGCGCCCGTGATGCCAGCGCCTACGGCAATCCCGACGACACCCCCGGATTCTCGCCCCTGGCCACGGCACCGCTGCCGGCCATGGGCGACCAGCGACAACCGCAGTTGCCGATCCTCGAGCTGCTGGCGCGGCTGCGTGCGGCTGAAGCCGAGCTGCTGGGTCGCCACCCCGCCATCGGCACGGTTCCGTACAACGGCCTGGCCCAGCGGGCCAGCGAACGCATCTATCTCAACAGCGATGGGGCCTGCCGTCACCAGGCCCTCACCACCGCCAGCCTTTACCTCTATGCCCGGGCGGAGGAAACGGGCCGCAAACCCCGCAGCGCCGGTGCCGTGCGACTCGCCCATGGTGTGGATGGACTCGATGTGGCGGGCTGCGTGCGCGAAGCCGCCGAGCGCACGGTGGCCCACCTGGACTACGCGCCGATCAGCACTGGCCGCTACCTCTGCGTCTTCACCCCGGAGGCATTCCTTGATCTCGTGGGAGCGTTCTCCAGCCTGTTCAATGCCCGCGCCATCCTCGATGGAGTGAGTCTCAGCCAGCGCGACGCGGTCGGGCAGCCCCTGGCGGTGCCGTTTCTGTCGATCCACGACAACGGCTTGCATCCCCAGCATGTGGGAGCGTCAGCCTTTGACGGAGAAGGCACACCCACCCGACGACTGGCGCTCGTGGAAAACGGCATTTTGCGCAATCTGCTCCATTCCGAAGCCACGGCACGGGCCTTCGGTGTGGATCCCACCGGCCATGCCGGCATGGGATCCAAGGTGT
This sequence comes from Synechococcaceae cyanobacterium, assembly GCA_046313055.1. Lineage (GTDB taxonomy): Bacteria > Cyanobacteriota > Cyanobacteriia > PCC-6307 > Cyanobiaceae > Cyanobium. The sequence continues at coordinate 22,093 of JBKDDA010000024.1, forward strand.
CGGTGGGAGCCAGCTGGCTGGAGATCGGTCCCGGCTCTTCCGGGCAGGCGGGCCAGAGCGGCCTCGACCATCGGGCTGCCGCAGCTGGTGGCGAATCCCCGGGGATTGTGCTGATCGATTCGCTCTCGGCCCTCCATGCCGGCGTGAAGGCCAGCCAGGGCAGTTTTTCCCTGCCCTTCGACGGGTGGTTGATCCAGGGCGGTGAGCGCCGATCAATCGAGGCGGCCACCGTGGCCGGTGACATCCGCCAGGTGCTGAACACCATCGTGGGGTTCGAAGGCGAAGCCAGCGTCACGCCCGACGGTCTCTGCCCGCTGGTATGGGTCGAAGGTCTCTCGATCACCGGCGAGGCCTAGGGGCCGAAACCATGGGCCAGCCCTGAGGGGAAATCGCGATGAGGATCGTTTTCTGGGGCACTCCCGCCTACGCGGTGCCCAGCCTCGATGCCCTGCAGCGGGCGGGGCACCGCGTGGCAGCCGTGGTGACCCAGCCGGATCGACGCCGGGGTCGGGGAAGCCGGGCCCAGCCATCCGCCGTCAGCATCCGGGCCACGGAACTGGGGCTGCCGGTGCTCACACCGGAACGGATCCGGCGCGATCCCGATCTCCAGGACCGCATCGGCGCCCTGCAGGCCGATGTGCACGTGGTGGTGGCCTTCGGCCAGATTCTGCCGCCTGAGGTGCTCGCCCAACCACCCCTCGGCTGCTGGAACGGCCACGGCTCCCTGCTGCCCCGCTGGCGCGGGGCGGCACCGATCCAGTGGAGTCTGCTGGAGGGTGATCCGCAGACGGGCGTGGGCATCATGGCCATGGAGGCTGGGCTCGACACCGGTCCGGTGCTGCTGGAGCGATCACTGCCGATCGGACTGCTCGACAATGCGGAACAGCTCGGCGACCGCCTGTCCAGGCTCACGGCAGAGCTGCTGGTGGAGGCCCTGCCCAGGATCGAAGCAGCCGGCCCCGGCTCTCCCGAGCAGCGACTGGGCCGGCTGGCGGTGCGCAACCAGGATGGGGCCCAGGTGACCTACGCCAGGTTGCTGCTGAAGGAGGACTTCCGGATCGACTGGAGGCGGCAGGCCCTGGGCCTGCACCGACAGGTGATGGGCCTCTACCCGGGAGCCTATGCCCAATGGCACGACAAGCGGCTCAAGCTGCTGGCCACGGAACCGCTGGTGCACCGTCTGGCGGATCAGCTGAGCGAGGAGGCCCGCCAGCTGCTGGACGGTTCCTGGGCCGGCAACCCGGGCGATGTGCTCCATCGTGAACCCGGCGTGGGATTGGTGGTGGCCACGGGAGGCTGCCCCCTGTTGATCCGTCGGGCCCAGCTGGAGGGCCGGGGCCCCCAGGGCGGCTCTGCCCTCATCCAGCAGCTGGCTGCCAGCGGGGGTTCTCAGCTGGGCTGAGGGGCTGGAAACCCAGGCGCGGGCTGGCGACGGTGCTGATTGTGCAGGGTTTCCAGCTGCTGGTGCACCGAGATCAGCTGCTCGCGGATGGGTTCACTGCGGTCGATCCGGGCCAGAGCCAGCAGCATGCTTTCAATCTGCTCCTTGCAATCGATGAGCACGCGGCATTCGGTGGAGCCAGGTTCGTAGGGCATGGGGGTCACTGGGGCATGTTCAGTCGACCGCAAGTGTCGGGTGGCTGTGGTGATGATGGCTACCGTCTTGGTCGAGCCGGGCGGCGCCCACGGCCAGCCGCAGCCGTGGAGCGGTTGCGGCCACCGCTGAGATCCAGGGGCGGCGCCGACAACACGGTGGGGGCGAAACCGGGCACCTCCTCCCTGGGCAGCTCCTCGCCGATCAGCCGCTCAATGGCCCGCAGCAACTGATGCTCCTCCGCCGCAACCAGCGAGATGGCATGGCCGTTCTGGCCGGCACGGCCCGTGCGCCCGATTCGATGCACATAGTCCTCCGCCACGTTGGGCAGATCCAGATTCACCACATGGGGGAGCTGATGGATGTCGATGCCGCGGGCGGCGATGTCGGTGGCCACCAGCACCCGCACCTCGCCGGCCTTGAAGCCCGCCAAAGCACGGGTGCGGGCACCCTGACTCTTGTTGCCATGGATGGCGGCCGCATTGAGCCCCTCCTGGGTCAGACGGTCCGCCAGACGGTTGGCTCCGTGCTTGGTGCGGGCGAACACCAGCACCTGGTTCCAGCCGTTGCTGCGGATCAGATGCACCAGCAGATCGGGCTTTCGGACCATGTCGCATGGATGGATGCGCTGCTCCACCGTGGGGGCTGTGCTGTTCTCCGTGGTGGCCTGCAACATCACCGGTTGATGGAGCAGGCCGGTGGCCAGACGCCGGATCTCACCGGAGAACGTGGCCGAGAACAGCAGACTCTGACGACGGTCCGGCAGCAGGGCCAGGATCCGGCGAATGTCCCGGATGAAGCCCATGTCGAGCATCCGGTCGGCCTCATCGAGCACCAGCACCTCCACCCGGTCGAGGCGCAGGGCCCCCTGCTGGTGCAGGTCCATCAACCTGCCGGGAGTGGCCACCAGCACATCGGTGCCGCCCCGCAGGCGCGTGATCTGGGGATTGGGGCTCACCCCACCGAAGATCACATCGCTGCGCAGGTCGAGAAAACGGCCGTAGGCGCGGGTGCTTTCGGCCACCTGGGCCGCCAGTTCCCTGGTGGGGGCGAGGATCAGGGCCCTCACCACGCCAGAACGGGCATGGGGCCCATGGCGCAGCCGTTCCAGAATCGGCAGCACGAAACCCGCCGTTTTGCCAGTACCGGTCTGGGCAGCAGCCATCACATCCTGACCGGCCAGCACGGCGGGGATGCACTGGCGCTGGATGGGCGACGGGCTGCTGTAGCCACAGGCAGCCACCGCCTTGAGCAGGGGCTCGGACAGGCCGAGAGGTTCAAAATCGGCTGCCAGCGCCGCCAGGGGCGGATGGAGTGGCAAGGACTGGCCGGGGCCGGCCGGAGCTGGGCCGGCCGGAGCGACGCCGGCTGTGGGCAGCGGGCGGGTGTCGAGCCGCTGGGCGGCCGGCCGGCGACCACGACGGGAGCGGCCTGCCCCGGCGGCAGATGGGGAGGAAGAGCTGATCGGAGATCCGGAAGGGGAATCTGCAGCCTAGGTGCGGGGGCTGTGGTGCACACACCGTTCACAGGGCCCATCCGGAAGCACGGCGCAACGGATCAGAGGCGAACGGGCATTGAAACGGCAGCTGGGGTCGCCGATCACCCAGGCACCATGCCAGAGGCGGGCATCGGGGGGGCGCTGCTGCGGGCGCACCTCCAGTGCCACGCTGGCCAGTTCATAGCGACCATTGCGCAGCTGATAGCGATGACGTCGCTGCAGCACCAGGTAGGAGCCGCTGGCCAGCTCCAGCCAGCGGCCCGGGTGGGGCACCGCGGCCAGCCCGTCGAGATCCAGTCGCTCCAGCAACCGGTCGCTGCCGATCAGCCTCAGTTCCACCTGCATCAACCGTCTCCCGTGCCGGCCTCCAGGGGATTGCGCACCGAGAAACCCCAGAGAAACAGCAGCACGATCACCGCCAGCACCGACCATTCGGGCACCGCAATCGCCGGGACCAGGACCCGCAGCAACAACCGCAGACCGACAAGCCCCACGGCGACATAGCCCGCCGTTTCCAGGCGGCGGAACTGTTCGAGCCAGCGGATGAACAGACCGGCTGTGAACCGCAGGGCCACCACACCGATCACACCACCGAGCATCACGAGAACAAGCCTGTCACTGACCGCCACAGCGGCGGCCACGCTGTCGAGGGAGAAGGCCAGGTCGGTGATGGCGAGGGTTGCCACGACCGGCGCCAGGCCGGTGCTGCCCGACTCGCTGAGGGATCCTGCCGCGGGCTCCCCAGCCACCAGGGAAGATGGGCTGCTCTCGCCGCGGGCCAGAAGCTGGCTGATGCAGATCCAGAGCAGATAGCCAGCCGCCAGGACCTGCAGAAACCGGAACTGCAGCACCCAGCGGGCCCCGGCGATCAGCACCAACCGCAGCACCAGCGCCAGCGCCAGCCCCACGTTCAACGCCTGCCGCTGGCGCTGTGGGTCGGGCAACCGGCGGGCGATCACCGCCAGAGCGATGGCATTATCGGCGGACAGCACGGCCTCAAGAACCAGCAGCAGGGGCATCAGCAGGAGCACATCGCCCCATTGATCAGCGGCCTGCACCAGGGGGCTGATCGACTGCACCGACTCCGCTTCCAAGCTTGGTGACCTGCCGGGCGGCATCGACAATGAACCACTCTAGGAAAATCAGGTGAGCGAGCCGGCACCCCAACCACGCCCGAGGTTCCATGCCCGGTTGGTCCACAGCGAGCCGGGCTGCCGGGTGGTGCAGGTGTCGGGGGTGGGGGTCGATGGCGCCAGCCTGGGGAGTGCCCTGGCAGAGGCCAGCACGGTGGAGGTCGCCGAGGAGCAGGCCCTGGTGCGCCTGCTACGGCGGCTGGCTGCTGAGGCGCCGCCATTGACGGGTGGGGCCCACTCCGGGCGCCGGCAAAGCGGCTCCCCCCCAAGCGAGCCGGCAACGGCAGGCCAGCCTGCAACGCCAGAGCAGCCGGCACCGGCAGAGCAACAGGCACCTCCGCCGGTGCCCCCCCTGGAGCCGCCCCCAGATCCCGAGGACTGGAGTGAGGAGCTGGCCGCCATCGATGCCGAACTCCGCCGACTCAGCTGGGACCGGGCCCAGGAGGGCACTTACCTGCAGCGCTGCTTCGGCCATGCCAGTCGAAGCCGGATCACCACCTACGCCGACCTGCTGGCCTATCAGACCAGCCTGCGCAACCTCCCGGAAGGGGCGGATCCCGGCGATGCGCCCGTGCCCCTGCGGCGCAACGATCTGATCGCACAGGGTGAGGCCATGCTGGCCAGTCTCGGCTGGCCGACCGAACGGGGCCGGGAGCTGCTGGAGAACCACTTCGGAGTCCAGAGCCGCCGACAGCTCAACGACCCGGAGCTGCTGGCCTTCAACCTGCTTCTGGAGGGAGAACTGCTGCGGGATGGTGGCAGATCGTGTGATTGACTCGCAATCAGCACGGACGGCATTTCCATGACCAGCAGCACCCCCACCCTACGGATCGGCATCAACGGCTTCGGCCGCATCGGTCGCCTGTTCTTCCGGCGCGCAGTCGCCAGCGCCGATGTGGAGATTGTGGGCATCAACGACCTGCTGGACGTCGACTACATCGCCTACATGCTTCGTTATGACTCCACCCACGGCCGTTTCGACGGCGACGTGCACGTGGCCGATGGGCAGCTGGTGGTGAATGGCCGGCGAATCCGCATCAGCGCCGAACGGGACCCCGCGGCTCTGGCCTGGGGCGACGTGGGCGCTGACACCGTTCTTGAGTCCACCGGCCTGTTCCTCACGGAAGACAAGGCCCAGGCCCACCTGAAGGCCGGCGCCAGGCGGGTGGTGATGTCAGCCCCCTCCAACGATGGGACCCCGATGTTCGTGATGGGTGTGAACCATCGGAGCTATGCCGGTCAGGCCATTGTGTCCAATGCCTCCTGCACCACCAACTGCCTGGCGCCCCTGGCCAAGGTGCTGCACGACAACTTCGGCATCCGCAACGGGCTGATGACCACCGTCCATGCCACGACGGCCACCCAGAAAACGGTGGACGGTCCCTCTGTCAAAGACTGGCGGGGTGGCCGCGGAGCGGCCCAGAACATCATCCCCTCCTCCACCGGGGCCGCCAAGGCTGTGGGCCGGGTGATCCCCGAGCTGGCCGGCCGGCTCACCGGCATGGCATTCCGCGTTCCCACCCCCGATGTGTCGGTGGTGGATCTCACCGTCAACCTGGAGACTCCCACCAGCTACGACCAGGTGAAGAACGCCATGAAGGCTGCAGCCAGCGGCGAGCTGGCCGGCATTCTCGGCTACACAGAAGACAACGTGGTGTCCAGTGATTTTCTGGGTGAAACCTGCACCAGTGTCTTCGACGCGGGCGCAGGCATCGCCCTCAGCGACACCTTCATGAAGCTCGTGGCCTGGTATGACAATGAATGGGGTTATTCCTGCAAGTGCCTTGATCTGATGCGCCACATGGCTCACCACCAAGGCTGATTCAGCGCAACGCCTGGCAGTGCTGGTCCAGCAGTCGTGGGCCCAGACCCAGCCGATGCTGGTTGGCATAGGCCTCCTCCTCCAGGTGGCGCTCCCGGTTGGACACACCGGCATAGAGGGGCTCTCGCAGCTGCTGCCGCAGTTCGGCCGGCAGCAGGCGCGGCAGGCCCAGGCTGCGGGGGGCAGCCCGCAGGTGGCCGGCCCGGCAGCTCTGGGCCACGTGGATCGCCTCGTGGTTGAGCACCCGGGCGAATTCAACCGTGCCCTTGTCGAGAACCTCGCTGCGCATCCGCAGGGTGCGATTCACGTGATCCCATTCGGCGGCGGCCCCCGCTTTGCGGGGGGCCGCCAGCACCAGCCGTACGCCGGCCATCTGCAGGGCGTCCACCAGGCCGATGATCGCCTGGCGCTCCTGCTCATGGCTGGGCGGATCCTGCATCAGGGCCCGCAGTTGCGGAATCGACAACGGGCGTTCGCCCATGCGCCGTCGGTAGACATAGCGGGTGCGGCCGTCGGGGAGCATCTCGGTGCGGGGCAGCCACTGCTCGTCGGCCCGGGCGAGCCGCTCGAGCACCGCCTCCGCCAGCAGTTGCTGGGGCTGTTCCGCCGGCTGGTCCGCCACGGGCGGGTCGAAATGCTCCATCAGGCGTGGGATCGGGCCTGAGTCAGCCGCCATCGACGCCAGTGAGGCGATCCGGTTGCCCATGGCCGGCAGACCGTCGAGAGCCAGGGCCGCGCCCCAGAAGCCCAGACCGAGGGCAGCGAGCAGGCCCAGCCAGGGCATCGGCTCCCGGCCCTCAGACACGGGCTGGCCGCAACAGCTGCAGGTGGCGGGATGGGACCCCGGACCCGGCCAGACCAGGGGATGGCGACAGTGGGGACACGGCCTGGAGCGCAAGCGAACTGCGGAGCGGGCTGCCACAGCATGCCGGACCCACAGGCCCATTGGCTCAACGGATGGCACCGCCCATTGCGAGGATTCCATGACCTTCCCGGCCGACTCCAGCCATGCCCCTCAATGCCATGGTGCGCCAGCTGCAGGAAGCAACGCTCACCGGCGAGCTCCGCAGCCGCATGGCACGCCTGGAACGGCTGCGCCTGAGCGGCGCCAGCCGCGCTGGTCGGGCCCTGGTGGCCAGCGCCATGGCCACCTCGGCCGGCCAGCCGCTGCTGGTGATCGTGCCGACACTGGAGGAGGCGGGGCGCTGGACCGCCCTGCTGGAGCTGATGGGCTGGCCCAGCGCCCAGCTCTACCCCACGAGCGAGGGATCGCCCTATGAACCCTTTGATCCCACCAGCGAGATCACCTGGGGGCAGCTGCAGGTGCTCAGCGAACTGCTGGATGGCGGCCGGGGTGCGGTGGTGGCCACCGAGCGCGCCCTGCAACCGCACCTGCCGCCACCCAGCTGCCTGCAGGAGCGCTGCCTGACCCTGCGCAAGGGGGATCGGGTCGACCTCGAGGAGCTGGCCCGCACCCTCACGGACCTGGGTTACGGGAGGGTGGCCACGATCGAACAGGAGGGAAGCTGGAGCCGACGCGGAGACATTGTCGACGTGTTTCCGGTGAGTGCCGAACTGCCGGTGCGGCTTGAGTTCTTCGGGGATGAACTGGAGAAGCTGCGGGAGTTTGACCCGGCCAACCAGCGGTCGCTGGATGCCATCGACGTCACCCGCTTCACGCCCACCAGCCAGGGGCCCCTCGTGGCCGCTGCCCTGCGCCAGGCGATGCCGGCCCAACTGGAGCAGGTGCTGACACCGGAGTCTCTCGACACCCTGCTGGCGGGGGGAACCCCGGAGGGCATGCGGCGTCTGATGGGCCTGGCCTGGCAGAGACCCGCCTGTCTGCTCGATTATCTCGCAGCCGACACTGTGGTGGCCGTCGACGAACGGCGCCATTGCCTGGCCCATGGGCAGCAGTGGTTCGACCACGCCACGGAACACCATGCCGAGTCCGCTGCGGCCCTGCCGCCGACACTGCATCGTCCGCCCGCCGAAGCCCTGGCGGATGCCGAAGCCTTCAACGGCTTCGACCTGGCAGAGCTGCACGAAAGTGACAACCACCCCAACAGCTTTGATCTGGCCAGTCGGCCGGTGCCGGCCCACCCCAACAATTTCGGAAAACTGGCGGGCCTGATCAAGGAGCACCAGCGGGACCGCACCCGGGTGTGGCTGATTTCCGCCCAGCCCTCCCGGGCGGTCGCCCTGCTGGAGGAGCACGATTGCATCGCCCGTTTCGTGCCGAATCCGGGTGATCGGAGCGCCATCGATCGCCTGCTGGAGCAGAACACGCCCGTGGCTCTCAAGGCCAGGGGCAGTGCCGAGCTGGAGGGGCTGCAGCTGCCGGCCTGGCGGCTGGTGCTGCTGACGGACCGGGAATTCTTCGGTCAGCACAGCCTGGTGGCCGGTGGCTACGTGCGCCGCCGACGCCGGGCTGCGAGCCGCACCGTGGATCCCAACAAAATGCGGCAGGGCGATTTCGTGGTGCACCGCAACCATGGCATCGGCCGGTTCCTGAGGCTGGAAAACCTGGCGATCGCCGGTGAAGCCCGTGATTACCTGGTGGTCCAGTACGCCGATGGGCTGCTGCGGGTGGCTGCCGACCAGCTGGGCAGCCTGGGCCGCTACCGGGCCACCGGTGAAAGCCCGCCGGAACTCAACCGCATGGGCGGCACGGCCTGGGTGCGGGCCAAGGAGCGGGCCCAGAAGGCCATTCGCCGGGTCGCCATGGACCTGGTCAAGCTCTATGCCGAGCGCCACAAAGCCCCTGGATTCGCCTTTCCGGCGGATGGCCCCTGGCAGAGCGAACTGGAGGATTCCTTCCCCTACGAACCCACACCAGACCAGATCCGGGCGATCGCCGAGGTGAAGCGCGACATGGAACAACCGGCTCCGATGGACCGCTTGGTCTGCGGTGACGTGGGGTTCGGCAAGACCGAAGTGGCCATCCGGGCGATCTTCAAGGCGGTGACGGCGGGCCGCCAGGCCGCCCTGCTGGCCCCCACCACGGTGCTGGCCCAGCAGCACTGGCGCACCCTCAGCGAACGCTTCGCCCCCTATCCAATCAAGGTGGCATTGCTGAACCGTTTCCGCACCACCGGTGAGCGGCGGGTGATCCAGGAAGGACTGGCGGGCGGCACCATCGACGTGGTGGTGGGCACCCACCAGCTGCTGGGCAAGGGCACCGGCTTCCGGCAGCTGGGCCTGCTGGTGGTTGATGAGGAGCAGCGCTTCGGTGTGAATCAGAAGGAGAAGATCAAGGCCCTGCGCAAGGACGTGGACGTGCTCACCCTCAGCGCCACGCCGATCCCGCGCACGCTTTACATGAGCCTCTCAGGGGTGCGGGAGATGAGCCTGATCACCACCCCACCACCCCTGCGCCGACCGATCCGCACCCACCTGGCTCCCCGCGACGAGGAAGCGGTGCGCAGCGCAATCCGCCAGGAGCTCGACCGGGGTGGGCAGGTGTTCTACGTGGTGCCCCGGGTGGAGGGCATCGAGGAGGTGGCCGAGCAGCTGCGGCAGATGCTGCCTGGCCTGCGGCTGCTGGTGGCCCACGGCCAGATGCCGGAGGGGGAGCTGGAGAGCGCCATGGTGGCCTTCAATGCCGGCGAGGCCGATGTGATGCTCTGCACCACCATCATCGAGAGCGGCCTCGACATCCCCAGGGTGAACACGATCCTGGTGGAAGATGCCCAGCGCTTCGGCCTGGCCCAGCTTTACCAGCTGCGGGGGCGGGTGGGGCGCAGTGGCGTGCAGGCCCACGCCTGGCTGTTCTTCCCCGGCGATGCATCCCTGAGCGAGGCAGCCCGCCAGCGGTTGCGGGCGATCCAGGAGTTCGCCCAGCTGGGCAGCGGCTATCAGCTGGCCATGCGCGACATGGAGATCCGCGGTGTGGGCAATCTGCTGGGGGTGGAGCAGAGCGGCCAGATGGAGGCGATCGGCTTCGATCTCTACATGGAGATGCTCCAGGAATGCCTGGCGGAGCTCCAGGGCCAGGACATCCCGGCCGTGGATGACACCCAGGTGGATCTCACGGTGACGGCCTTCATTCCGGCCGACTGGATCGCTGAGCCGGACGAGAAGATGGCGGCCTATCGGGCTGCCGCCGACTGCGGCAGCAACGAAGCCCTGGTGCAGCTGGCCGCTGACTGGAGCGATCGTTACGGCACCATCCCGCCACCGGTGCAGACCCTGCTGGCGCTGATGGAACTGAAGCTGCTGGCCAGGCGGTGCGGCTTTGCGCGGATTCGACCGGAGAAGCCCAATCTGGTGCTGGAGACCCCGATGGAGGAGCCGGCGTTCCGTCGATTGCGCCAGGGCCTGCCCCAGCATCTGCACGGTCGGCTGGTGTACCAGGCCGGTGCCGGCAGCAGCTCCAGGGTGATTGCCCGAGGTCTGGGGACCCTGGCACCGGCCCAGCAGGTGGAACAGCTGATGGAGTGGCTCCGGCAGATGGCATCAGCCCTGCCCGATGCGCCAACGACGGCAAAGCTTTGTTAAGATGATGAGAGCTTTGTAACAAACACAGGCATGGGCGAGTTTCTGGACGTGGCTGGAACAAGCTCTGGCACCCTGGCCCTGCTCCCCTGGCTGTTCGGGGCAGCCGGATGCGTGCTCATGGCCCTGCTGAACACCAGCTCCGGCAACGACGACGACGATTCCAGCCCCGGTGGCGGAATCATGCAGCCGGTGGCCTGAGGGATTGCGGGTCGGCGAGTCGGTAGGCCCGCGGAACCACCACCAGAAACAGCAGCCACCATCCCCCCACGGCAGTCGCCACGGCCAGGGTCAACCACAGGCGTGAGAACAACCACCAACTGAGTCCAACCAGCACAACACCGGTCAGCAGGATCGACCAGGGCTGGCACCACCAGGGTTTGTGGTGCCAGAAGCCGCCGGAGGGGTCAGCGGCCAGGGGAGATGGCTTCGGTTCCAAGGGCTGAGGGAAGGTTGGCGGATCCGGGGGTGTAGGCCTTGCGCACGGAAGAGCTGAGGCGCATCTGGCGCACCAAGGTGGATTCCGCAGCCCGGTACTGGCTGTCCTTGCGCGTTCCCAGATCCTCAAGAGTGAGCCGCTGGGCCTCTTGTTCACTCATCTTGGCCGGTACATCGGGATCGATCCCGTGCTTGTGGATGTCACGGCCATCAGGGGTGAGGTATTTGGCAATCGTGACCGTCATGCCGGATCCATCGGAGAGCCCACGCACCGATTGCACCAGTCCCTTGCCGAAGGTCTTCTGACCCACGAGCACGGCTCGCTCGTTGTCCTGCAGGGCGCCCGAGAGAATCTCGCTGGCACTGGCCGATCCTTCGTTCACCAACACCACCAGCGGGCGTGTGGTGAGGGCCCGGCCAGTGGCCCGCTTCACATCCTGAATGCCATCACGGGTCTTGGTGGAAACAATGATGCCTTCATTCAGCCACTGGCGAGCGATCTCCACACTGGCCATCAGCAGACCACCTGGGTTACTGCGCAGGTCCAGCACGTAACCCTGCACCCCCTCAGACTCCAGCTTCCGCAGGGCAGCACGCATGTCCTTGGTGGCGTTGGCATTGAACTGTTTCAGCCTGATGTAGCCGATGCGGCTGCCGTCAGCAGCGGTGTTGATCTGGTGATCCACCGCATGCAGTTCGATCAGCTCGCGGGTCAGGGTGACCTCCACAGGCTGGCCCTTGCGCCGGAGCACCAGCTTCACGGGTGTGCCCGCCCTGCCGCGAATCAGCTTCACGGCATCTTCGGTGCTCATGCCCTTGGTGGTGCGGCCATCGATTGCCGTGATCACGTCCTTGGGCTGAACACCGGCCCGTGAGGCCGGTGAACCGTCGATGGGGGAGACCACCACCAGCTCCTTGGTGTCCTTGTCGAGCGACAACTGAATGCCCACCCCGGAGAGCTCACCGGAGGTGTCAATCTGCATCTCCTTGAACTCACGGGGGTCCAGGAAACGGGTGTAGGGATCATCGAGGGTGGCCAGCATGCCGCGAATGGCCTCATAGGCCTCCTTGGGCGTCGCGTAGCTCTTGGCCAGCACGCTGCGGCGCAGCTGGCGCCATTTGTCGGAGGTGTACTTACCGTTGGTGTCCAGATAGTCGCGGAAAACGATCTGCCAGGCCTGATCCATCACCTCCTTGGGACTATCGCTGATCAGGGCCCCACCGCGGGGCCCCACCGCCATCTCGCGGGCCACAACGGCCGTGGCGGCACAGGCCCCAACCCCAACCAGCACGAGCATGGTGGCAGCTCGACCCATGGGTGACACCCGACAACATGTCAATAAGGTAGCGCCGATCAGGGATCCACCCAGCGGCCGTCCTCCCGGATCAGGGCGATGAGCGCTTCGACACCCTCCGCCTCAGGCACCCGACGGATCTCCTCCCGCCCCCGGTAGAGGGAGATCACCCCCGGGGTCTTGCCGACATAGCCGTAGTCGGCATCAGCCATTTCGCCGGGACCGTTGACGATGCAGCCCATCACGGCGATGTCGAGACCGGTGAGGTGGGCCGTGGCTGCGCGCACCCTGTGCAGCACCTCCTCCAGGTTGAACAGGGTGCGGCCGCAGCTGGGGCAGGCCACGTACTCGACCATCGTCTTGCGCAGGCCGAGGGCCTGCAGGATCGAGTAGCAGACGGGGATCTCCTTCTCCGGGGCCTCGGTCAGTGAGACGCGGATGGTGTCGCCGATGCCTTCGGCCAGCAGGGGCGCGATCCCGGCGGTGCTCTTCACCCGGCCGTAGTCGCCGTCGCCCGCCTCGGTCACCCCCAGGTGCAGGGGGTAGGGGAAGCCTTCCGCGTCCATGCGGTCGGCCATCATCCGGTAGGCAGCCATCATCACCGGCGCCCGCGAGGCCTTCATCGAAACCACGATGTTGTGGAAGTCGAGGCGGTCGCAGATGCGAATGAATTCCATGGCGCTCTCGACCATGCCAAGGGGGGTGTCGCCGAAGCGGAACAACATCCGCTCCGCCAGTGAACCGTGGTTGACCCCGATCCGCAGGGCTTTGTCCTGCTCCTTCAGCAGCCGCACCAGGGGCTCGAAGGTGTCGCAGATGCGGTCGCCGATGGCGGCGATCTCGGCGTCGGAGAACTCGCTGCGGTTGGGGTCGGGCTTGTCGAACACGAACAGCCCCGGGTTGATGCGCACCTTGTCGACGTGCTGGGCCACCTCCAGGGCGATCTTCATGCCGTTGTGGTGCACATCGGCCACCAGGGGCACCGGCTGGTAGGTGGCCTGCAGGCGAGCACGGATCTCGCCCATGGCCCGGGCGTGGCCCAGCGACGGCACTGTGACCCGCACGATCTCGCAGCCCGCCTCATGCAGTCTGCGGATCCCGGCGGTGGCCCCGTCGATGTCGAGGGTGTCCTCGTTGATCATCGACTGCACCACCACCGGATGGCGACTGCCGATCCAGACATCACCCACCCGCACACTGCGGGTGGGGCGGCGCCGGATCTGGGTGTCGTAGCGGGCAGCGACCCCATCCCGGACCGGGCCGCCGACAGGGGGTGTGGGTGGAGCCATCGGCGTGAGGGGAACCGCGGTGCCGGTCATCGGAACAGGGCGGGAACATTGGACAAAGCCTGTCACAGCCGGGCCGCATCCGGCGGCGGCGACGCCCCCTGATCCAGCCGTCGCCGCACGTCCTGCAGGTCCTGCCAGGTGAGCCACTTGGGGCTGCCCTCCTGGCGGGAGGGATTGCGCAGCAGATAGGAGGGATGCAGGATCGGCATCAGCCAGCGACCCTGCCAGGGGCGCCACTGGCCCCGCAGCCGGGTGATGCCCCCCTTCACCCCGAGCACCCCCTCCATGGCGGTGGCGCCCGCCAGCAGGATCACCGGGGGATTCACCAGGGTGATCTGCCGCTCCAGCCAGGGCCGACAGGCCGCCATCTCCGCAGGGGTGGGCCTGCGATTGCCGGGGGGACGGCACTTCACGATGTTGCAGATGAAGGCCTCGTGGTCCGCATCGATCCCCACACTGGCCAGCATCTGGTCGAGCAGCTGGCCGGCACGGCCCACAAAGGGAAGACCGCTGGCGTCTTCCTGGGCTCCGGGGCCTTCGCCGATCACCATCAGCCGGGCCGTGGGATTGCCGCGGCTCACCACCACCCGCTGGCGTGTGGCCGCCAGCCCACAGCGCTCACAGCGCTCACAGTCGGCCGCCAGGGCCTCGAGGGCCGCCAGGGAGTCGCTTGATCCCTCCCCAGTCGGCAGGGGGGAGGCACCGCCGCTGAACAGGTCGCTCTGGTGAACGCTGGCCATCGTCACAGTGCCGCTTCAGGGGTTGGCCCGCCGGATCGGGGGCCCCGAGAGTGCCATCCCGAACCCTGCCGCCGACGGGCGTGAGGCAGGATTGGCCATCCTGCCGCAACCGCGCCGCCTGAACGACGGCTGCCTGAATGACGGACCCGTTGAGACTCTCCGCGCGCGGGATGGCGCTGCAACCGTCCCTCACCCTGGCCATCAGCGCCCGGGCTCGTCAGCTTCGTGACGATGGACACGACATCTGCAGCCTGAGTGCCGGAGAACCGGACTTCGACACCCCCCGGTTCATCCGGGAGGCGGCGACGGCGGCCCTGGAGGCCGGCCAGACCCGCTATGGCCCCGTGGCCGGCGAACCCGCCCTGCGCCGGGCCATCGCCGCCAAGATGACCGGCGAGAACGGCGTGGCCACCGACGCCGCCCAGGTGCTGGTGACCAACGGGGGGAAACAGGCCCTGTTCAACCTGTTCCAGGTGCTGCTGCAACCGGGGGATGAACTGCTGCTGCCGGCCCCCTACTGGTTGAGTTATCCGGAGATGGCCAGCCTCGCGGGTGCCTCCGTGACCGCCATTCCCACCATGGCGGAGGAGGGGTTCCGACTCTCCGCCTCCCAGCTTGAGGAAGCCATCACCCCGGCCAGTCGGCTGCTGGTGCTCAATACACCTGGCAATCCCACGGGCACCGTGCTGTCGCGTCACGACCTGGAAGCCATCGCCGGCGTGCTGCGCCGGCACCCTGGGGTGGCCGTGGTCTGCGACGAGATCTACGAATTCCTGGTGGCTCCCGGCCGGGAGCACCTCAGCCTGGCGGCGGTCGCTCCGGATCTGGCCTCCAGAATCTTTGTGGTCAACGGCTTTGCCAAGGGCTGGGCCATGACCGGCTGGCGGGTGGGCTGGCTCGCGGGTGACAAGGGGGTCATCAAGGCGGCAGCGGCATTGCAGAGCCAGAGCACCAGCAATGTCTGCAGTTTTGTGCAGTTCGGGGCCCTGGCGGCGATCGAGGGATCCAGGCAGGAGGTGCAGCGCATGGCCATGGAGTTCAACAGGCGGCGCACCCTGCTGAGCCAGGGGTTGCGCGCCATTCCGGGGGTCAACCTGGCCGAGCCGGAGGGAGCGTTCTATGCCTTTCCTGATCTGAGCGCCTGGGGGATCTCCTCGATGGAGATCTGCAACCGCCTGCTGGATGAGGTGGGACTGGCGGTGGTTCCCGGCATCGCCTTCGGCGATGACCGGTGCATCCGCCTGTCGTGTGCCGCCTCCCCCGCCACCCTGGAAGACGGTCTCGATCGGCTGCGGCGTTTCCACGCGGGTCTGTAGATGGTTCTGTCGGTGCCCCGCAAGCTGGTGGTGCTGGGCGACAGCGGCACCTACGGCTGGGGTGATCCCCTGGAGGGCGGCTGGTGTGAACGGCTGCGACGCCACTGGATGGATCTCCCCGGCGGCCCCGTGCTGTACAACCTGGGGGTGCGTGGCGACGGCCTTGAGCGGGTCGCGGCCCGGCTGCCCTTGGAGGTGGGCTGCCGCGGGGAGCTGCGCCGCCAGCGTCCCCAGGGAATCCTGCTGGCCGTGGGCTTGAACGACACCGCCAGGGTGGGACGGGCAGATGGCCGGTACCAGCTGGATGCCGAGGCCTTCCGGTTCGGCTTCAGCCAGCTGCTCCGCCAGGCCCGGCCCCTGGCTCCCGTGATGGTGCTGGGTCTGACGCCGGTGCTGGAGAGCGAAATGCCCTTCGCAGCTGCGCTCTGGTACAGCCTGGCCGATGTGCACCGCTATGAGGCGGTGCTGGAGGAGGTGTGCATGGAGGCCGATGTGCCGTTTCTGCCCCTGCTCGAGCACCTGCTGGCCGACCGGTCGTGGGGCCACTGCCTCTGCAGTGACGGCCTGCACCTCAACACCGAGGGCCATCGCCGCATCTATGAGCGGGTGCGTGGCTGGCCGGCCCTGCTGCGCTGGGCCGAACTGGAGCCGGGATCCCAGGTGAACGCCAGCATCTGAAATCCCCCCTTCGGGGGATGGGTTTCCCCCGAATGGGGGAAGCGGGGAACTCCCCCGGGGCGGGACCGTGAAATCACGGTCTCAACCATTCGTCCATGACCCAGGTTCCAGCCTTCCCGCCATCGAACAGCCGGCCCCATCGACCCCGCGGCCCCGCCACCGGCGAAGGGCGGGCGCCGGCCAGGGGCCGCAGCCACAGCCCCCGCGCGGCCGGCGCCTGTGGCCATCAGAAGAGCAACGACGAGCTGCTCCAGGCCTATGCCGTCTGCCGGCGGCAGGGGGAACGGCTGGAGCTGCGCAACCGGCTGGTGATGGCGAACCTGCCGCTGGTGCGGGCGGTGGCCAGCCGGCAGGGGGCAGCCATCGCCCTGCCCTTTGAGGACCGGGTGCAACTCGGCTGCATGGGCCTGATCAGGGCGCTGGAGGGCTTCCGCCCCCAGCACGGCTGCCGCTTCAGCAGCTACGCCGTGCCCTATGTGCTGGGGGCCATGCGGCGGGAGTGGCGCGATCGGGGCCAGACGGTCAGGATTCCGCGCACGCTCTGGGATCTGGCGGAGCGGGTGCACCGGCTGCAGGAGCGGCGGCGGACCGCGGGCCTGGGCCCCATGGCCGATTCAGCCGTGGCCGCTCTGCTGGGCGAGCAGCCGGAGCGGATCCGGGAGGCTCTGGCCGCCCAGCCCCATTGCCGCTGCCTGAGCCTCGACATGCCGGCGCCGGCCGTCGGCGACGGGCACGACGGGGATGGGGGACCGAGGCTCGAGCGACTGGCCGATCCCCGCAGCCTCGGTGACGCTGAGGAGCAGCGGAACGAGGCGGTGAGTGCCAGGGCCAGCGCCCTCTGGCGCCTGATTGAACTGTTGCCCCCAGAACAGGGGCGCCTGCTCATCGGCCGGCACCTGCACGGCTGCAGCTGGGTGGAACTCGGCACCCAGCTGGGGATCACGGCTCGACGGGCCCAGAGGCTCGGCACCAGGCTTGTGGCTGACCTGCGGCGCCAGGCCATGGACCCGGGCTAGGCAGCAGGCAAAAGCAGCTGCAGGCCGATGGCCAGCAGCGCCGCCAGGGTGGTCTGCAGACCATTGACCAGTTCATTGCTCAGCCACGACCAGCGGCGCTGCAGGGTGGCACCGATCAGGCTTTCCGCCAGGGTGGCGACCAGGGCCACCCCGCTGACCAGCCCCAGGGCACCCCAGCCCTGGATGATCCCCAGCCCCGCCATCACCAGGGCCATGAGCACGGCCCCGGCCAGACTGGCGGCGGTGCCCTCCAGGCTGATGGCCCCTTCGCTGCCGGGGGGCACCGGTCGCAGAGTGGTGATCAGCACCGTATGGCGCCCCCAGCGTTTGCCGATCTCACTGCCGAAGGTGTCAGCCAGCTTGGCGGCAAAGGAAGCGGCAAAACCGGTCAGCAGCAGGGTCCTGAGGCCGCCATCGGCCGCGATCGTGGCCAGGGCCAGAACGGTGCCGGTCAACGCTGAACCCCAGACGTTTTCCGGTCCACGGCGACCACCCCGCTTCTCGGCAAGACCGATGGCCTGTTTGCGGGCAAAGCCGAGGCGGGTGACCAGCGATCCCAGGGCGAGATAGGCCACCACCGCCAACCAGCCCTGCCAGCCCAGCGAGCCCCACAGCAGCGTGCCCAGAATCCCGGCATGGACCCAGCCGGCCGGGGTGAGCAGGGGCAACCGCTGCGCCAGGCCGATCAGCAGGGCATTGAGCACCAGGGCCAGGCCCCAGGTGGTCAGGGTGCCGGTGGTCAGGGTGCCGGTGGGCAGCAGGGATGCCATGGCCAGAAACACTGTTGCACTGAACTGTGTTGCACTGATCTAAGCCAGCCGGCGCCATCGACGTCGACGACGGATAATCGCTGGACCGCGACCCGGCCCAGCCATGCTGTTCAAGCGCAAGGCGTCCTTCTTCCTCGATCTCAGCGGTGACGCCCCGGGCGATCAACCGACCGTCACCATCGCCCCGCCCGTGGAGCAGGCCACACCGCAGGCCGGGACCCAGAAGCCGGACGCCCCTTCGGCAACCGTGCCTGCAATGGCCCCACTGCCTGCAGGTAACCAGCCTGCAGGTAACCGGGCTGCAGACAACCAGCCCGCAGCCTCCCTGACCACGGCCGAGGCCATCGCCGCCGAACTGGCGGCCGCCGAAGCCAGCCGTCCGCCGGCCTCCATGGCCACCTTCGCTCCTGAATGCCTCACGCCAGGCGGTGGCCAGCCCGTGCGTCGGCGCCGGGGGGGCGCCAATCTGGCTGGATTCCGGTCAATGGCCAAGTCGATGATGGGCAAGTGAGGCGTGGGCACGCCAGGCCACCAGGCGTGCCAGGCCCGCAACCGCTGCCGTGGAAGTTCTCAGAATCGTGTCGCCGAGGCTGACCGGCAGCCAGCCGGCGGCTTCGGCGACTGTCTCTTCGTTGCCGCACCAGCCCCCCTCAGGGCCCACCGCCAGACAGATGCGATAGGGCTGCAGTCGCGGGGGTGCTACCGCGTGGGGCAGCAGCGACTCGAGCGGAGGCAGGTGGCGGCGGGTGGTGGCGAACAGACGCAGATCGGCAGCGTGCTCCGCCAGCCAGGCATCGCTGTTGCAGAGAGGGGCCAACTCCGGCAGCCACAGGCGCTCGCACTGCTCGCAGGCCTCGCGGATGATGCTGTGCCAGCGCTGATGGGCGACCCGGGTTCCCATGGCCTGACGCTGGGCGGCAAGCGGCTGAAGCCTGTCGGCACCCAGCTCACAGGCCATGCGCCAGGCCGCATCGGCATCCTGACGGGGCACCGCCATCGCCAGCTCGATCAACAGCGCCGGGGGCGATGCTCGCTGCAGGGGTTGGTCGGGCGGCTGCTCCAGGGTGAGTGCCCCGTCAGGATCAAGGCGACCCGTCCAGAGCTGACCCCGGCCATCCACCAGATCGAGCAGGTCTCCGGCCCGCAGCCGCAGAACCCTGGAGACATAGTGGGCCTCATGGCGCTCCAGGGTCACGGTCGCCGCAAGTCGGTCCGGATCGATCAACAGGCGACGCCGTTCAGCCATCGCCCTCCGGGTCCTCGCGCCAGCTGAGCTCGTGGTCGGGATCAGCATCGATGGGCCAGTCGTCGTTGATGCCACCGACCACGAGCTCAGCGATCTCCACCACATCGCGGTCCAGCTGGCGCAGGGCGTTGATGAGCACATCCAGGGCCAGGGGATCGCTGGTGCCGAGATCCACCCAGCAGCGGGCCCAGTCTCCCCGCACGTCCAGACCGGAGATGGCATGCATCAGGGCTGGCAGGGACTGGGTGGCCTCCTCCTCGCTGTAGGGGATCCAGCTCAGGTCACCGCCGGCGTCCTGAACCTGCAGGCTGCCGGCATTGAAACCTCCCAGCTTGCCGAGCACGAACCAGCTGTCGAGCACACCCTCCACGTAGCCGCGTTCACCCTGGCTGGGGGGATCGCGGAATCGCAGCCAGAGCCAGCAGCCGAAGGGATCCACATCCCGGAACCGCACCTGCATCGTCGCGCCCTGCTGCCTGACACCCCAGCCTGGCAGGTGATGCCGTCATGCTGGCGTGATGCTTGAACTGCAGTCACTCCGATACCAGGCGGCCACAGCCGACCGTCCGGTCCTCAGGGATGTGAGCCTGCAACTGGGCGATGGTGAACTGCATCTGGTGGCCGGTCGCAGCGGCGGTGGCAAGACCACCCTGCTGGAGCTGATCAGCGGCCTCGCCCAGCCCCAGTCCGGGCGGATCCTCTGGAACGGTGCCCCCGCCGATGCACGGCAGCGCCGCTGGCTCTGCGGCCTGGTGTTCCAGTTTCCCGAACGCCACTTTCTGGGTCTGACGGTGGGCCAGGAGCTGCGTCTGGGTCAGCGGCGGCTCGATGGCCAGCGACTGGAGGCGGTGCTGGCCCAGGTGGGTCTGGAGGGGGTGTCTCTGCAGCAGCAGCCGGAACGGCTGAGCGGCGGCCAGCAGCGGCGGCTGGCCCTGGCGGTGCAGCTGCTGCGCGACCCCAGGGTGCTGCTGCTGGATGAACCCACCGCGGGCCTGGACTGGCAGGTGCGTGACGATGTGCTCGCCCTGCTCCAGGACCTGCGCGGCGAGCGGGCCATGCTGGTTGTGACCCACGAACCCGAGCTGTTCAGCGGAATGGAAGCCAGGCAGTGGCAGCTCAGCGATGGCCAGCTGCTGCCCCAGCCGCGGGGGTGAGCCATGGCTGGCACGATGGGGCCAGCACGGGGGTAGGCATCGCCATGGCGCAGGACCAGCTGCTGAGGGCCACCGCCGCCGGTGGGGGAATCAGGCTGGTGGCCGTGACCACCACCACCACGCTCCGCATGGCCCGCCGGCGCCACGGGCTCTCCTTCTTGACCACGGCCCTGCTGGGCCGGGCCATGACGGCCGGGCTGCTGCTGGCCAGTTCCATGAAGGTGGCCCACGGCCGGGTCAATCTGCGGATCCAGTCGGATGGGCCATTGCGGGGCCTGATGGTGGATGCCGGCCGCGATGGCCGGGTGCGGGGATACGTGGGGGATCCGGCCCTGGAGCTTGACCTGCTGGCCCAGGCCGATGGCGGCCATCGGTTCGACTTCCGCAAGGCAACCGGCACGGGTTATCTGCACGTGGTTCGGGACATCGGCGAGGGGGAGCCCTTCAGCAGCACCGTGGAACTGGTGAGTGGCGGCATCGGCGATGATCTGGCCTCCTACCTGCTCCATTCGGAACAGACGCCGTCAGCGGTGTTCGTGGGCGAAACGATCGACAGCAGCGGCGTCCGCTCCGCCGGTGGGGTGCTGGTGCAGGTGTTGCCCAAGGCGGCGCGGGAGCCCGCCCTGGTGGCCCTGCTGGAGGAACGGTGCCGGGAGATCACCTGTTTCAGTGAGCGACTGGCGGCCTGCAGCGGCCATCTGCAGACCCTGCTCGAAGACATCCTGCCGGACCTGGACCCGCTGCCGCTCGATGGCGCTGAAGCCCGAACGCCGGTGGGATTTCACTGTCCGTGCAGCTGGAAGCGCAGCCTGGGGGCGCTGCGACTCCTGGGTGCCCGGGAGCTGAAGAGCATGCTTGAGGAGGATGGCCAGGCGGAGCTGACCTGTCATTTCTGCAACGAGGTGTACAAACTCAACCGCCAACAGCTGCAGGAACTGATCGACAGCTTCAGCTGATCAGCAGGGCACCCAGCAGCAGCAGCAGCAGCACGGGCAGGCTCTGGACCTGCATGACCGTGAGGGGCAGCCCCAGGGGCAGATGCTGATCCAGCACGGCGATCAGCAGTGCTCCCAGGATCAGGCCAAGGGCCAGGAGCGAGAACCCCGCCACCACGGCCATCAGGAAGCGGCCATGGCGGCGTTGCAGGTTGAGGATCGTGACACCGGTGGCCAGCGCCAGCAACAGTTCCGGTGATGCGGCCGGGGCGATCAACAGCAACAGCAGCACCATGCCGTGGGCTGCCAGGGGAAACCAGCGCTCACGACCGCTGGCCAGGGAGAAGCTGGGCCAGCGGGTCGCATTGGCGAGACCCTGGGCAGCACCGGCAGCCGGTAGCCGTGGCAACACCGGCAGCATGGGGCGGGGCGGGGGCGGCGTGGCCAGCTCCCGCTGGGACGCATTGCGGGCCGCATGGCTCACGCGACCCTGCTGACGCTCCTTGAGCCGGTCCATCAGAACGGCGTCGTAAGCCGCCTCCACGGCGGAGCGAGCCATGGGGTCATCCCCGGCCTCCTGCAGGCAGCGGCTGCGGGCAGCCTGCACGGCATCGAAAGCCGCATCGCGCTCAATCCCCAGACGGGTGTAGGGATCGCGGTAGGAGTCAGTGCCCTGGTTCATGAGCGGAGCGTACCCAGACGGGACTAAAAAAGGGGTTCGCTGAAGCGATATCCGGCTTCCTGTTGCAAACGGCGCCGGCAGGCGTCGGCTTCGGCGCGGGGCAGATGCTGGCGGCGCTTGAGCAAGGGCATCTGGGGTGGCAGGTGGCTGCCTTCCCGCACTTCAACCACAGCATCGCCGGCCTGGGGGCTGGTCAGAAAGCTCACATAGTCGCTGCCCCCGTCAGGACGGGGACGTACGAGCCAGATCGATGGCAAGGAGGGCAGCTCCATGGCGATCCGGGGACCCGGCATCAGGAGGTTGCGAAATATTGCGGGCATTCTGGCCTGCTGCAGCGCCCTCCGTGGCTCCTCCGGGAACCGGAGAACCGGTCAGAGGGCGATCGGTTCCACACCGCTGACCACCGGTGCCACGGCGCTGAGCTCCAGTTCGGGGTGGTCCTCCAGCAGCTGATTGAGGTTCCAGTCGTTGCGGAAGAGCAGCACCGGCCTGTCCCAGCAGTCGCGCACCGTTTTGCAGTTGAAGATCCGACCGACCCGCTCCAGGGCTGGCCAGCCGCCACTCACCCAGCGGGCCACGCTGAAATCAAGGGGTTCGAGGCGCGTGGCAACGCCGTATTCGTGCTCGAGGCGGTACTGCACGACCTCGAGCTGCAACTGGCCCACGGCCGCCAGAATGGGATCACGGCGGCTGGCATCGGTGTCGTAGAGGATCTGCACGGCGCCTTCCTCGCGCAGCTCATTGACTCCCTTGCGAAAGCTCTTGAATGCCGAGGGATTGGGATTCCGGAGCCAGGAAAAGATTTCAGGGCTGAAACATGGAATGCCTTCATACTCAACCCGAGGACCCACATAAAGCGTGTCACCAATGGCAAACATACCGGGATTGTTGAGTCCGATCACATCACCAGGATAGGCATCTTCAACCACCTCACGATCCTGGCCGAAGAGCTTCTGGGGGCGCGACAGGCGAATGGTGCGACCGGTGCGTGCATGCTGAACCGCCATGTCTTTCTGGAAACGGCCGCTGCAGACCCTCACAAAGGCCACACGATCACGGTGACGGGGATCCATGTTGGCCTGCAACTTGAAAACAAAACCGCTGAAATCCGCCTGCAGGGGATCCACCGGGCCCCTGCCTGTGGAGCGGGCAGTGGGCACCTGGGCCAGGTCGAGAAAGGCATCGAGAAACGGCCTCACGCCAAAACTGGTCATGGCGGATCCGAAGAACACAGGCGAGAGATCACCGGCGTGCACCCGGGCCAGGTCCAGGGCAGCTCCGGCGCCGTCGAGCAGCTCAAGCTCCTCGAGGGCCTGGTCCAGCAACGGGTGCTCGACGGCCAGGCTGCTGCGGGCCTCCTCCAGGGACAGACAGCGCTCCGAGACCTGACGGCCCCGATCGGCCCGCTCGAACAGAATCAGGTTGCGACTGCGGCGGTCGATCACACCCCGGAAGCGGTCCCCACCACCGATCGGCCAGTTCACGGGCCAGCACGCCAGCCCAAGCTCCTGCTCGATTTCATCGATCAGTGCCAGGGGTTCACGGCCGGGCCTGTCCATCTTGTTGATGAACGTGAAGATGGGAATCCGGCGCAGTCGGCAGACTTCAAACAACTTGCGCGTCTGGGGCTCCAGACCCTTGGCGGCATCCTCAAGCATGACGGCGTTATCCGCCGCAGCGAGGGTACGATAGGTGTCTTCTGAAAAGTCCTGGTGTCCTGGGGTATCCAGGAGGTTGATGGTGCTACCGGAATAATCGAACTGCAGTACAGTCGAGGTGATGGAGATACCGCGTTGCTTTTCAATCTCCATCCAGTCTGATGTAACCTTGCGTTGCTCACCCTTGGCCTTGACAGCTCCGGCCTGTTGAATGGCACCCCCATAGAGCAACAGCTTCTCGGTGAGTGTGGTCTTGCCGGCATCAGGATGGGAGATGATCGCGAAATTGCGCCGTCTGGCGACCTCGCGGGCCAGCTCGGTGCGGCAGGGATCCAGATCTGGGGTGGGGCTGGTGCTCATGGGCCCAGCATGCCAGGCTACGGCCCGCGCGCAGGCTACAGGTGGCCCCACACCTCCAGGTGCTGGTCATCCGGGCAGGTCACCTGCAGACCGGTCAGGCCGGCATCGCGCAACTGGCCCGCGATCTCCCCCGGAGTGAACGCGGCCCGCAGCGAGAGGCCGTAATCCCGGCGGAGCACCGCTGGCATGGAGGCACCATGCTGCATCAGCAACTGCTGGAGACTGGGCTCATCGGCAGGACGCCGCAGATCGGTCATCTGAATGAAGCTGCCGGGAGCCGCCAGCTGCACGACCGCTCGCCAGAAGACCATGGGGTCATGCAGGTGATGCAGGAGGCTGTTGCTGACCACGGCATCAAAAGGTGGAGCCAACAGATCCAGTGCGGCCCGACTGAATGGCATCCGGGCCTCCACGAAGGCCAGCAATCCCGATCCCCCATCGGCCAGCAGCCGTTGGCCGGCGACGGCGAGCATGGACTCCGAACCATCGACGCCGATCACCTCCCGGTCTGGCCAGAGGTCCCGCAGGCGAAAACTGATGTTGCCGGGGCCGCAGCCCAGATCAATCAGACGGGCGGGAACTGGAGGCTGCCATCTGGCAGCGAGCCGCTGCACGACGGCATCATCACCGGCGGCGAAGTCAGCGTCGGCGTAGGCCGCCACCTGGGCGGAATCGAGCATCAGTTCAGGCTCACAGCAGCGCTGCAGTGAGGAGGGAGCCTCGGAATCCATGGTCAAATCAGGTGTGGCAGGGATGAACGCGGTCCCGCTGGAGACGCATGAGCAGGGGACTCTGGGCATCGGTCAGCGGATGATCGAACAAAAAACCCTGAAAGAACCGACATCCCAATGCCGCGAGTTGCTGATATTGACACTGGGTTTCGACGCCTTCAGCCACAACACGCAATGCCAATGAGTCGGCCAACGAGATGATGGATCGAACAATCGCATGATCCTGCGGCTCATACAAGAAATGGCGGACAAAACTGCGATCGATCTTGATTTCAGAGACTGGCAGATGGCGAAGATAACTAAAGGACGAATGCCCAGTGCCAAAGTCATCGAGCGAAAAGGCCACGCCAATCTCCTTGAGTTGATTCATTCGATATGCAGCCAGGCTGACGTCTGAAAGCACAACATCTTCTGTGATTTCAAACATCAGCCGCTCGCCGGGTATCTGGAGTCTCGAGAAACGATCTCCAATCCGCCGCACAAAGTCGTCATGCATGAATTCGCTGGTGCCGAGATTAATAGCTAATCGAAAGTCCATGGGCAGCTGATCGATCCACTTGTGCAGATCCTTGGCCACATGATCGATGATGAAATCACCCATCACTAGCATCAAACCTGATTCTTCTGCCACGGGTATGAATTCAGATGGAGGCAGCATCTCGCCATCCATATCTGACATCCTTAACAGCGCCTCGGCACCGACACCTCGACCATCCGCATCAACCTGAATCTGATACGCCACCTGAAAAGCCCCCCGCTCGCAGGCCTCATGCAATCGATCCTCAAGCATGACTCTTCTGTTGATCCGGCGTTGCATGTCAGCACGAAACAGGGTGATGCTGTTGCGACCAAGACTCTTCGCCTCATAGAGGGCGACATCGGCCCGCTGCATGAGTGTCTCTCCAGACAGATCCGGAGAGTCAAAGAGGGTCAGGCCAATGCTGACTGTCTGATGAACCAGTCCCGAATCCACATTGAGGGGCTGGGCAACAGCAGAGCGGATTTTTTCAGCAACGATCAGCGCCCGCTGCCGGGCATTCAGCAATTCGCATCCCAGGCCCTGAACGAGAACCACAAACTCATCACCCCCGAGGCGAGCCACCATGTCTTCGGGCCTCAGACAATCCCTGATCCGATCGGCGACCCCGCAGAGCAACCGGTCACCAGCGGCATGGCCACGGGTATCGTTCAGGGTCTTGAACCTGTCAAGATCCAATAACATCAAAGCAAAACAATGTCCATCTCGCAGAGACTTCTTGATCAGACTGCCAGTCCTTTCATGCAGAAGGCGCCGATTGGGCAGATTCGTAAGAACATCATAGTAAGCCAGACGCTTGATGTGAGCTTCCTGCTGCTTGCGCTCCGTAAGATCCTGCATTGATCCCGAAAAACGCGCAGGCACACCCAGTGCATCACGAAAAATGCTGCCACGGATCAAAACAGGCAGGTACTCTTGATCATCACGAAGCATCCGGACTTCCACGTCAATCACATCACTGACACCGGTCATTGCCTGGCCAAATACCCAGTCGAAACGATCATGATCAGCGGGATGGATGCGCTGGCGCCAGAACGACCCATCAAAGGTCTGACTCTCCGATTGCATGCCCATCATTTCCAGCCAGCGCGATGACAGATAGCATTCACCTGTGGTCAGGTCAAGATCCCACCAGCCATCATTCGTGCCCTTCAGAACAGCAGCAAGCCGTTGTTCAGAGCGGCGCTGCTGATCCAACTGTCTGGAAAGCTGACGACGGGATGATTCCCGTTCGAGCAACACCCCCAATTTCTCGGCCAACAGGCTGAGCACCTCAAGGGTTTCCTCTCCCAGGGGCTGGCAGAGTCCGGCGACAGCTGAACTGTTGGCAGCCAGCACAACGGCCACGGTCCTGCCCTCGCCATCGGTACAGCTGCAAATGAGACCATCCACCAGTTCAGGGCCGGGCAGCCAGGCCAGCAGGTCGAATGGCACTCGGATCGCCTGACGCGGGCTGCGATCCTTCAACCGGCTGAGCAGCTGGGATCCAGCATCGACCCAGAGGGGATCGACCGGCACACCGCAGGTGGCAAAGCTGTCCTGAGAATCCTGGGTTTGCTGCAGCAACCAGACAGCACCCATGCCCACGTCCAGCACATCAACCACAGCTTCGGCAAAGACGTCGGCGATGGAACGAGCCTGCAGATCGCCCAGCAACGAATCGGACAGACGATTTAGGCGTGTCAGCTGGCCTATCTGACGATCACGCTGATCCTGAAGCGCAATCAATTGTTGCTGCATAAGCGAATAGAAAGGAGCTGCCTGATCAGGAAAGTCACTCATGCCATCCATGCCTCTGCCAGGTGAGCGCTCATCAGGTAGCTCGACCGCCGCAGCTCCACCGGATCGTAAACCGATTGGTTAACGGTAGAGCACCGCGAGCGCGGTTGTATAATTGTGGTAACAGTTTCTGCCGCCAAGTCGGGCATATTCGCCGAAGCCATACATGCCGAGCCAGGGTGGTGGCACGGCCAGGTCGTCGGCAAGGGGTGCCTGCATGCGGTGCACCAGTTCGTCTTTCATGACCCGGTTGAACAGGCGTCGCCCTCTGGCCAGACAATCGGCGTGGAACACGGCCACAGGCCGTCGGTCGGGCTGGCGACCGGTGATCTCCTCCATCATCCGATCCATGTCGGCGAAGATCCGCTCCTCATCACGCCTGGTCAGCCAAAGTTGCCGGCCCACCGGAATCTCCGTGGCGTACACAATTTCATCGCGGGCCGTGTGGCTGGTGACCACCCGCAGAATGTGGCTGTTGCCGTATTCAGCCAGGAGATCGGCGGGCAGCTCTTCGGCCAGGGCACCGATCGGGATGGTGTCTGCCTCGCTGGCATCCGCCGGCAGACCGAGCCAGGCGAGGTAGGCAGGCCAGGCCGGTTCACCGTCGAGCTCCACGATCCGGTTGCCCTCGGCGGCCGTCACCGTGCGCGGATCGCCCACCGCCACAAACCCGTGGCTGGCCATGGTTTCGACCCTCAGATCCGGATCCCAGATGCCGACAGCGAAGGCGGCATGCTGAAAGGCGACGCCATCCACCGCCTGAAAGGTGGCGACACCCCGCATCTGGTCGGAGGAGGTGGCGCCGAAGATCACCACATCGGCACCGAGCACCGATTCAATGCCCGCGATCAGGCGATCGTTGGCGATGTCGATCCCGGACGCGAGCAGGTAGACCATCTGCACCGGCAACGGTGAACCACAGAGCTGGTGCGCCAGCTCGACGCCCTTGGCATAGCTGCTCGATCCGACCAGGCCATCGACATGGGCCACGCTGAACCCCTCGCCGGTGAGCGCCATCAGGGCGGTGTCGTGGAGCGACTCCCCCGGTCCCTCCCGACCGACCACCCCGGCACAGGATGCGGCCAGGATCCGGGCCTGGGGAAAATGCTCGCGCACCACGGCGGAGAGGCTGGCCAGGTCATGGCCCACGGTGGCATTGATCAACACCAGGTCGGCCCTGGGGGACTCCCCCGCCCAGGCCATCTCGACCATTTCGGACACCGCCCGCAAGGCATTGACCGAACGGACGTTGGCGGAGTGGAAAGTGAGCATCGGTGAGAGGGTGATGCCCCAGGGGATCGTCAACAGACTGGCAATGGCGGGCCGGTTCGGCAACCGGTCTGACAATCAGGCCGAGCTGCGGGGGCCAGCGGAGTGGCCGGCTCGGCCATCGGTGCACTGCCCGTGGAGTGCCTGCTCCCTTGCAGCCACCACCTGTAGAGCCTAGGGTGCACCAACGCCCCAGCCACAGCAGCCTTGACCATCGCCCCCTCCCGCCCGGCCACCTCCGGATCCGTGGACGACTTTCCGGCGACAGCGCCGGCAGCCAATCCGGTCTTCTACCGCACCTACTCACGCCGCAGCGAGCGAGGTCGCGAAAGCTGGCATGAGGTTGCCGAACGAAACCTTGCCGGCCTGCAGCGGCTCGGCCAGCTCGACCCCCGGGAAGTGGACCTGCTGCGTCGCATGCAGCAGCGGCAATTGGCGCTGCCCTCCGGACGATGGTTGTGGATCGGCGGCACAGACTGGATTGAGCGGCCTGAAAACTTCTCAGGGGCTTACAACTGCACCTCCACCAACCTGGTGGACTGGGAAGCCTTCGGTCTGATGATGGACCTGGCCATGATGGGCTGCGGCACCGGGGCCATCATCGAACCAAGGTTGATCGAGCGGCTGCCGGTGATTCGCAACCGGCTGGTGATCGATGTGGTCAGCGACATCGGCGTGACGCCAGCTGGCCAGCGCCAGCAGGCGACCAGCCACAGCATTGAGGGCAACCGGGTGGCCATCCGCGTGGGCGACACCCGCCGGGGCTGGGTCGACAGCTATCAGCAGCTGCTGGAACTCAGTTCCGATGAACGTTTCTCGGGCGATGTCCATGTCTCAGTGAACCTGGCCGATGTGCGCCCTGTGGGTGAAACACTCAAGGGGTTCGGCGGCATGGCCAATCCCGTCAAACTCAAAGACCTCTACGGCCGCGTGGCCCGCATTCTCAACAAGGCCCGTGGGCGGCAGCTCACCTCAGTGGAATGCTGCCTGCTGATCGATGAGGCCGCGGTCACGATCGTGGCGGGCAACATCCGTCGCAGTGCCGGCATGCGCCAGTTCGCCGCCGATGACCAGGCCGCTGCCACCGCCAAGGACAACCTCTGGCAGCAGGACAGCCAAGGCAACTGGCGGATTGATCCCGAGCGCGATTCGTTGCGAATGGCGAACCACACCCGGGTCTTCCACACCCGGCCAGACCGGGAGACCGTGCTGGAAGCGGTGACCAAGCAGTTTCAGAGTGGCGAAGGGGCGATTCAGTTCGCTCCGGAGGCGATCGCCAGGGCCAATGCCGACCTGCTACCCACCCAGGAGCTGCGCGAAGAATTCGTGGGGATCTATGCCGATCAGGGCCGGGAGGAGGCTGCCCGCTGGTTGCATCTGCACCACAGCGGCATCAGCGAGGCGGAAATGGACCATCGCCTTGGACGCTATGGCCTGAACCCCTGTGGTGAAATCATCGGTGCCGATTTCCACTGCAATCTCGCCGAGATTCACCTCAACCGGATCGACCCGGCTGATGAGCTGGCCCAGGAGGAGGCCTTCCGGGCAGGTGGTCTGGCCGTGGCCGCCCTGCTCAACCACCGCTTTGAGGTGGAGCGCTACCGCCAGAGTCGGGCGTGGGATCCGATCGTGGGTGTGAGCTTCACAGGTTTGTTCGATTTCTTTGTGCACGCCTTCGGCACCCCCTGGCTGCAATGGTGGGAAGCCGGCAGACCCGACAGCGAAGAAGGTCGGGCATTCCGCACCGCCGAAGCCCGCTACCTCAGCAGCTGGCGTGACACCGTTCATCAGGCGGTGTGGGACTATTGCGACCGCCACGGAATCCGGCGTCCCAACCGTTGCACCACAGTGCAACCGGCAGGCACGAAGAGCCTGCTCACCGGGGCATCACCCGGCTGGCACCCACCCAAGGCCCAGAGGTTCATCCGGCGGATCACATTCCGCAAGAATGATCCGGTCGCCTTGGCCTGTCTGGATTACGGATACACCATTGTTCCATCCCAAAGCGACAAGGACGACCAGGGTCGCCTGTTGGATGATCCCTTTGATCCCCGCTGCAGCGAATGGCTGGTGGAGATCCCCACAGAGGTGAGCTGGGCCAACGTTCCCGGTGCCGATGCTGTTGAAATCAACAACTTCTCAGCCCTGGCCCAGTTCGATTTCTACATGCAGGTTCAGCGCCATTACACGACCCACAACACATCGGCCACGGTCGAGTTCCGCGAGCATGAAATCGAGCCCCTTGCCGACGCGATCCATCGCGCCATCGACAATGGCGATGGATACATCTCAGCGGCCCTGCTCGCCCGCTTTGATGCCAATGCGACATTTCCGCGACTGCCATTCGAACCGATCGACAAGTCGACCTACGACCAGCTGCGGCAGCAGGTGGAGCAGCGCCGGCGCACGCCTGATTTCTTCGAAGCCCTCAGCCACCACGACGGTGGTGAGCTGATGGAGGCAGGGCCCGCCGGCTGTGACTCGGACAAGTGCCTGCTGCCGCTGGCCAAACCGGAGACCTGATCGTTTGCAGAGCGGATAGCCAGCACCTAAGCTTCCTCAGGCCCGCTGTCGGACCATGGGAATCCCTGTGAGGGGACTGCTGAGCGAGCCCAGGCTGGCGAACCGTCTCCGCTTCTTCCTGGCTGGTTCTGATGTTGTTCGATACAGCATCGGAACCACATCTCGGGCAGCGCAGGTCTTCATCGAGCGGCTGATGGGCTGGCTGGATCAGAATCTGGCCCTTGATTTTCGTCGCCAGCCAGGTATGAAGGGCGCGATTGTTGCCATCCGCGAGGTACCGGGGATCGGCGGGCCCCAATCCACCACCATCGGCATCACCACGAGCCTCTCCACTCGGTACGATGTGAGATGGAAAGATCTGAATGATCGGCGATCATTGAACTGGGTGGAACAGGCCGTGATTGCCCATGAGATCGGCCACACTCTGGGCCTCAGCCATCCGTACAACAGACCCTGGGACAAGGCTTTCGACACCGGCGACACGATCATGTCGTACAACAACAACCGCGCCCGGCCTCCTTGGTACACAACCTCGGACCTGAGGGCTCTGCAATCGCTCTGGGGCCGGGAAACGGAGTCAACATCCCAGCCTAGCCAGGTCACCACCAGCCTGCCACCAGCTGCCGGCAGCTGGTGGGCATGGGAGAATGGCATACGGTGGACGGTTCACCCGAACACCGATCTGGAGGGGTGGTCGAGTGGTTGATGGCTCCGGTCTTGAAAACCGGCGACCCGCAAGGGTCCGTGGGTTCGAATCCCACCCCCTCCGTTCCCTGATCAACGAAGAGGCAACGGCTTCCGAACCTGGCTCCAAGCCTTGGGAATCCAGAACTTGGGCACCCATACGACCACTGTTGCGGGGAAGGCCAGAGGATTGTGCACTCGACGAGTCCGATTTATTCTCCAACACTACATTTCCGAACACTATTATGGACACCAAGCCAGGGCGCTTCCCCTCCTCGACCCGATCTTAGTTGATTACCCGAAGATTAGAACGAGTTCTAAAATATCTGACCTGATTTGCATTGGCCACTCGAGGCCCCATTGCGGTCCCCTATGGCACACCTCCCTGAGTGCGAAGCGATGTCCTTTGGCATGCCGACTAAGAACGCAGTGATCGACAACAGAGCGGTCAAGTCGGCATCCTTCAACGAGAATAGATAGAGAACGGGAGCACAATGCGAAGGACGCCAAGGCTTTTCGCATTCCAAAGATCAGAATGACAGAGAAGATGCAGAGAAGATGCAGAGAAGACATTGATTCTGTGCTCATTGATCAGTCGATAGTGATCCCATTGCAGCCGATTCAAATCTTGACCATGCCACAGCGCATTCCCTTCAGGACAGCTTGCAGTCGATTATGCACATTGAGCGTCTGCAGCAGTCTTTTGGTGTAGGTATGAGCTGTTTCAACACTGACCACCAAACGACTGGCGATCTCTCGATCACTCAGGCCACTGGCAAGCAGGTCAAGCACTTCGTACTCGCGAGGTGTCAACCGTGGACAGCTCAAGTAAGGAAGCACACCCGAGCGCAGTGAAGGACTGCGATAGGAATGGCCTCCGAGCACGGCAATCACGGCGGCCTGCAGCGGCTGCTGATCATCAACGAAATCAGCCTCGGCAACGACGGCCTCCAGCCAGGGTGAATCGATGCATTCAGCCGGGATCGCATCACCAAGGGCGAGGATCACCGCATGGAGGGTGGGATGGGCCGCCCGTGCGCGCTGGACGAGATCAAAGCCATTGCCACTTTCCAGATAATCGGTACAAACCAACAACTGGTATGGATCATCAGCCTCGGCAGCCAGGTAGTCGAGGCAGGCATCCTGATCCGTGACGGCGCATGTGATGCGGGAGTAACCGCCAAAGGTCCTGCAGAGCGCTCGCAGCATGAAGCGTCCCTTGGCCGCCACCGCGACACGACCGGCAATATCGATCGACTCCAGCCCCTCCTCCTGAGTGCCCTTCTGGGTTGTGGCCAGGAAGGCAGTGAGATCCATGCTTCGATGGGCCAGGTTGGGCCCTGTGATCGCTGCTCAACCCTAACGGCGCGTGGGCAGGTGACGCCTGGCCTGATTGGTCAATCGTCGTAAACACGGCATTGGATATTGGAAGGGTTGAGGTCGCAGAACACCTCAAGTGCCGAAGGGGCCACGGCCTCATCGGGGTGGCGCTGCTGAAACTCCTCCAGTTCCTGGATCTGCTGCTCGATCTTGCGGGCGATGGCATGGCTACCGGAAGCCTGAGCCTCTGCAAGTGCTGAGCGATAACTCTGGAGCTGTTCTGCGAACGTCGCCATGCATCACATCCCCAGTATGGGGAGCAGCGTTTGATCTCAATGACACTAGGGGCGCAGGTTCACTGGCGCCTACCCCCATCTGGTGACGCCTGCGGTTCCAGATGGGGGTAGGCGCCAGGGCCGACTCCGCAGTTGGTGCTGGAATCTGGTGAAACCAGCTCAGCTTTCTACCATCGAACATGATGAACGAACCGGTGCGCCAGCCCATGGCCCCTGGACCGCCCCATCGTGCGAGTGGATCTGGTTCGCTGAGGTCGGCAGAACGAACAGCCCGTGCCACTGATCCTGCGACGGCAGCACGCCCTCAGATCCTCGCCGAGAGGAGCACGACCAGCAGCAACACCACCATCAGGGTCACTTCACTCAAGGTTGTCTCCATCGGCTTGGCCGTGATCCGGGTGAACGTGCACTCTCGACCCGCGGAACCACCATCGGCGCCCCCCAGCCGGGGTCAACGCTCCCCGGATGGGGACTGGACCAGGTCCGGTGGAGCAAGGCAGGCTGCTTCGCGCCGTCCCTCTGCCTGACGCATTCCCATGGCCACATACGAGGTCACCCTCATCAACACCAGCGAGGGCCTCAACCGGACCATCGACTGCGCCGACGACCAGACCATCGTTGATGCCGCAGCTGATCTGGATATTGATCTACCGGTATCGTGCCGGGCCGGCTCCTGTTCCTCCTGTGCCGGCAAACGGATCAGCGGCAGCGTCAACCAGGACGATCAGTCGTTCCTCGACGAAGACCAGATCGCCGCTGGCTTCGTGCTGACCTGCGTCGCCTTGCCCACGTCGGACTGCACCATCGAGACCCATGCCGAGGAAGCGCTCGACTGAGACGCTCCTTCAAAGGACAGCAGATTCCAGCACCTGCGGGCCTCAGCTGAGCACCGGACTGGTCTCACGGTCGGACGTGACCGACTGCAAGGCTGTCACTTCCGGGTCAGCCTGAGCCAGCCGCTGCATCACCAGGGTGAAGTCCAGCGCCGTGAGTTCGCCATCGGCGCTCCACTTCAGGCAGGTTCGGCCCAGGCAGTCACAGACGTCTGGGATCTGGATGGATTCCGACATGCCGGGCCTCCGGGTGACGTATGGATGATGGATTCAGTCTCTTCCCTCAGACCCTGCTGCGATGCCCCCAAACAGGGGTAATCGCAGCACCGGCAGCCGCGGCCCTTCAGGATCGGCGCCTGACTGCTGTTCAGGGGCATCAGCGGCTTTCGGCTGGCGAAGGGCGCGAAGGCCGGCAGATTCCGTTGCTTGGCGTGGAGAGATCAATGGATGGTTGCGGCGCCTACACCATGATCTGAATCTGACTGGCCAGAGCCTCGGCATCCAGACCCACCAGCTCGCAGAGGGGGAGCGTTCGCCCGGGCAGCTTCAGCAGCACCAGACTGCCGGAAAACCTGATCATGTCCCCCGTGAGACCGGCGGGCAGGGCCAGGCGATCCCGGCGGACATCAAAACCACGAATGAGATCGGGAGCGGCGCCCCTGCCAGTGCTGCTGGGGCCAGCAGCTGTGTTGAGACCGACCCGATAGACATCGCGACCACCCCCACCGATCAGCACATCGACATCCAGACCACCATCGAGGTGGTCGTTGCCGGCACCAGCACGGATCAGATCCCGACCGCCTCCACCACAGAGATTGTCATCACCTTGACGGCCGATCAGCAGATCATCACCTGAGCCCGCATGCAGGGCGTCGTTGCCACGCCCACCCAGCAACACATCATCATTCCCCCCAACCTTGACCGGAACTGAGGGAACCACGGGAATGGATGGAAGGGGAGGCGAATCGTTGGCAACTGGCTCACCAATGCTCACGTCCTGGACAACATCTCGAACAATGACTCCATCGCCATTTGGGTCACTGGCGGTGGACCGCAAATGAATCACCAATGCGGATTGAGAAGCCTGATCAACAACAGTCACCTGATTCACACCACCAAAAGCAGCCTGATCCATGATCTGCATATCACCTGCAAAATCAACGTCAATGGCAGCCTGCGCATCCGGGTCGTTCACGACCGGCGGCAGATGCAGGCCGGTGAACATGGTCTCCAGGGGCCCTTCTGCACCAATGTTGCCCCAGCCCGAGCCGATGGGAAGAACCATGACGAACGCTCCTACTGACGAGAGATGGACCTGACGCAGACAGTCAAGTCATGACCCTTCTGGAGTGGAGGGACCTGCGACGATGACCAGCGGATCTGCGGCCGGTCGGCGGCAGGTGGTTGTCAGATCACACTGAACAGATTCATCACCGGACTGTGGCCCAGATGGGGCAGCGGACCACTGAAGCCGCTGATGTTGACCATCAGGTCTGCGGCGGTGTTGCGAATCTGGGAAGAATCATTCACAAGCAGATAGGTGCCAGCGATCGCCGGCTGGAGGGCCACCACAAGGGCCGCCTGGCGAGCCGCCAGCGGCTGGCTGCCGGCGATGGCGCCATTGGCATCGGCGAACACGGCCCTGCTGAGCTGGTCCAGGCTGGTGGCGCTGCCGTTGTCGGTGGCGCGGCTGAGGGCGCTGGGCGCGGCCAATGGGCTGCCGCTGGCAGCCAGCAGCAGCAGACGTTCACTGCCGATCGCCAGGTCACGGATCCGGTCAGGCGCCAGCAGGGAGGATTCACCGTGGCGGAAGCCGAATTGATCGGTGCCGCCGCCACCGGTGAGCGTGTCGCGCCCACCCCGACCATCGATGAATTCCGATCGCGCCCCGCCGCTGAGGCCGTTGGCCGCGCTCGTGCCGGTCAGATCATCGTTGAGAACGGAGCTGGCAGCCCAGGATCCGGCCAGGCTGGCGCCGCTGGCCCCATGGAGCGTGACCCGGAAACCCTCAGTGGGCTCCTGGCCCCTGTCTCCCCGCACCCAGACCGTGAAACTCGCACTGGACTGGCCCGGGGCCAGCGCCACGCTGCCGCTGGGATAGGTGCCGCCCACGAAGTCAGCGGGCAGGGCCTGGTTCTGTCCGTGCCCGCCCACCGTCCAGCTGACACTGGCGCCGGCGGTCGCATCGGCCGGTGAGCGGCTCACGCTGAACACCACCGGTGTCTGGACGCCCCCCTGGCCTTCAACCACCGGCATCGCCGGGCCGGTCAATGTGAGGCGTGGCAGCCAGAGGGTGCCATCGGCCGCCTCACGCACGGCGCTGTAGGTGAAAGCAGTGGCCAGGGGCTCATCCATGCGATGCAACCGACCGAAATCGCCCCACGGTGTGGCACCTGCCGCCCCTGTGAACTGAAAATCCATGTGGAGATCGAGCCCGGCCGCCGCCAGCTCGCGCAGGTAGTCACGCTGGATGTCACCCATGCGTGGATCGTTGGTGGCCCCATGGAAAGCGGGCTGGTAAGGGGCATTGCGACCGTCGAGATGGGGGCCCCCCTCGTAGGCCAGCAGCTGGATCGGGCGGCCCAGACTGGCTGCCCAGGCGTCAGCCAGCTGGCGATGGCTGGCCACCCACTGCACCGATTGGAGGATGTTGGAGCGGGTGTCGGCCAGCACCTGATCCACGCTGGTCAGAGCGCTGTAGCTGGCCCGCTGGGCGTCTGTTGGGGTGAGGTAAGGAGCAATGGCGATCGCATCGAAGGCTCCATCCATGGAACCGGCAATCGCATTGGTGACCCAGTCATTGGCGGCCCAGCCAGCCGCCACCCGCACGAGCTGGCGATCGGCCTGGCCGGCGAACACCTGCGACCAGATGTCGAAATCACGGCGGGCCTCCTGGCCGGCCACGATCCACTGGCCCAGGGCCGGATCAAGTCCGGCGGCCAGGGCCCGATCCGCCACCCAGCGGGAGGCTTCGAAGCCGTAGGCGAAGTTCCAGACCTCATTGGCCCACTCCACATACACCTTGCGACCCGGCTCCAGGTTCTGGAGCACATAGGTGGCGAACTGGCGAACGAAATCATCGTCGGCCTGGTGGGGCATGTTGAACCAGGGGTCGGCATCGAGATCATTCGCCAGCTGCACCATCAGCTCCAGCGACATGCCGTTGACCAGCGGCTCGCTGGGGGTGCCGCCGGGCCCGGAGCCAGCCCGGACGGCCGTGGCGGTTCGGCGCTGGCTCCAGCTGATGAGATCGGAACTGTTGGTCTCCTGCATGCCCATGAAGCGCAGGGTGCGAAAGGGTGAAAGCCGCTCCAGGAACAGGGGATGGAAAGGTGAGAATGGCGCCCCGGGCTGCCAGCGCTGACCCACGAAGCTCCGGCCGTTGTGGTCGGGCATCCAGAGGTTGATGCTGCGCACCGGATCCGCCGGATCGGTGGCCTCGATGCGCAGGTGGATGCCGGCATCGCTGGGGGTCACCTGCAGGTCGGCGAACGAGCGGCCGCCCGGGGTGACACCGGTGGCGGTCACCACAGCATCGAAACCGAAGGCCACGGTGCCGCTGCCATCCCACTCGGCCCGGTAGCGGCCGGCGGGATAGGCACCGCCGATGCTGCGGAACATCAGGGTGCCGGCATGCTGGCGCATCTCCACACCGCCGACGCTCCAGCTGGCCAGGGAGCGCACGGTGCCATCGGCATCCATCGCCAGCAAGGGCGCCGTGGACTCATCCCAGCTGGTGGCCCAGGTCTGGCTGTTGAACACCTGGGAAATCCACGGCCGCGACGCCTGGAACAGATCCATGAAGGTCCACGCCGGAGACCAGTCGACGATGTTCTCAAGATTCATGCCCACCGCCATGGTCCGGCTGGCTGTCATGGCAGCGGTGGGGGTGGGCATGGCAAGCGTTGCCTGGCAGACGTCCTCAGCCTGGCGTGGGCGTGCGGGATGGCGCAACCACCGGGGCCATGGCCAGCACCTCCCGGTCGCAGCGTGCCTGCAGCCGTTGCCGAAGTGCGCTGAGCAGCAACCCGGCGGCACTGGGGGGGTGAAGGCCGGCGGGGCGGGGGCCGGGGAGCAGCAGCCAGAGATGCTCAGTCAGCGGCGGATCATCCACCATCTGCAGACCCTGGCGCCGCAGCCAGGCTGCTCCCAGCAGGGCGGGCACCAGGGGCAGGGCCAGCTGCTGCTGCCGGCTGCGGTGCAGCCAGTCGTCGGCTTCGAGACACTGGTGCGGTTGAACCTCCAGCCGCCAGCCCCGCTGCACAAGCTGTGCATGCAGGTCGGGGGCCTTGGACCGGCCTGGCACAAGCACGCAGCGCTGGCCGGCCGAAGCCCGACCGGCCGAGGCCCGCACCAGCCGCAGGCCGAGCGACCCCAGGGGCAGACAGGCCTGATCCCCAGTCTCGGCTGGTGGCCGATGGCCGGTGGCCACCACGGCGCCGTCGAGCAGACCGTCGGCGATCAGGCGTTTCCATTCGGGCTGGCTGCGGAAGCGTGGGGGCACCGGTTCAACGGCTGCCAGGCCATTGAGCAGGGGTTGGTGGAGCAGGTCGGTGCCGATCCGCAGCCGACCTCGCATCAGCCGATGGGCGCGGTAGGCCTGTCGCAGCAGGCAGAGGCTGGCGTTGGTGCCGTACCGGTCCGGCCCCCGGCCGGGACCCTCGTGCAGATCGAACTGATCACCGATCCGCTGCAGGCAGCGGCTCACCGTGCTCTGGTGCATGGCGAGGGCAGCGGCCGCCCGAACCTGGGATCCGGTCAGCTCCAGGAAATCCAGCACCCGCAGGTCCACGAAGACATCGGCCAGGGGAATCGGAATGCGGCTCGTCATGGGGTTCCAGGGTCCGTTGCAACCAGATTCCGGTGCCCCGATCGGTCAGGGGGCCGCCCACGTGCGAAAAACTGGAGGCATGGAGACTCCCCTGCGTTGCCACCTGCTGATCGGTCCTCCGGCCAGCGGCAAAACCACCCTGGCCCGGGCCCTGGTGCCCCTGCTCTCCCAGCCCGGCGCCCCCCAGGCCCTGCTGCTCTCCACCGACGAGATTCGGGCAGAAGTGTTCGGAGATGCGGCGGTGCAGGGGCCCTGGTCCAGCATCGAAGCCCTGCTCCATCGGCGCATCATCGAAGCCGTGGCCGCCGGTCGGCCCGTGCTGGTGGATGCCACCCATGCGCGGCGGTCCTGGCGCCTGGCGATCACCCAGGCCCTGGCCCTGCCGGCACCGGTGGAGTGGATCGGCTGGTGGCTGTTCACACCCCTGCCCACCTGTCTGGAGTGGAACCGCACGCGGCAGCGCCAGGTGCCGGTGGCGGTGATTCAGGAACTGGCCGCTGCCCTCGCAGACCGCCATCACGGACCGTGCCGCGCCGAAGGCTTCGCGGCGATCTGTTCGGTGGTGCCCGGGCACCACGACCGGCTGACCCCCATGCTGGAGGCCGAACTGGCGGCCCTCGACCGACGCATCCGCGCCGCCCGCTCCCGGGAGAACCAGCACCGGCTGCATGGGTATTCGCGGCTGCTGGATCTGGAACGATTGCTGCTTCTGATCCGCCTGCTGAGCAGCTGGCCCGACCTGGAGGCCAGCGATGGAACCAGCCGCCAGCAGCTGGCAGCGATGGTGTCGCCGCTGCCCGATGGGGATCTGGCCGACCGGGCGGCGGCCTGCCTCCAGCGCCTGCACGGAGCCTGCTATGGCGACGGCGACGCCATCCGGAGGGATCTGGCCTGGCTGGAGGCCAACGGCTTCTGCCACGGCAGCAACAAGGACGGCACCGTCGCACCGATTCAACTGGCACCGGTACCGGAGGCTGACGGGTGGCCGGCCCGTGGCCACGGCGGCCATCCATCCATGGGTGACGCACCGGTGTTTGTGCGCGTGATGACACTGCTGCGCCATCTGCTGCACCACCCCTTCGACCACAGCGACCGCAGCGGAGAGAACCTCCACCAGCACCTGATCACGGCCACCGCAGCCATCCCCGGCGCCTACCTGCCCGGCGAGACCGCCAGCCTGCGCAAGGACATCGAGAACCTGCTGACTCCCTATGGCTTCCGACCGGCGGGCTCCTCGGTGCGCCATGGCTACTGCCTGGGCACCGCCGTCCTGTCGGCCCCACGGCTGCTGGAGATCCGCTCACTCGTGGAGCAGGCCGCAGCCAGGCTGTCGGATCCTTCGGCCGGGCCACTGCTGGCGGAACTCAACCAACGGCTTGACTGGGCCAGCTTCAGCAAGGATGGACCGCCACCCCTGCGGCTCTATGCCCGCCATGGGGTCGTGGATCCAGCTCTGCTCAGGCCCGGATCCCTGGCGACAGCCCCGGGATCGGCGGCCATCGAGCGGGCGATCCTGCAACGGCAGCGGCTGTTGCTGGATCGCTTCAGCTCCGCCGGCACCCACAAGGGGAGCCCCCAGGGTGAATGGCGTGTCTGGCCCCTGCAGCTGATCTTCCACAACGTGGGCTGGTATCTCTGCGCCGAGGAGGACGCCATCGGCCGCAGCGCCGGCCTGATCCGCTGCGAACGGCTGGATCGGCTGGGCCTGCGGGCCGGCTGCGATGGGCTTCACCGCGGCGACGATGAACACCGGCGGGCCCTGCAGCGGCTTGAGCGGCTGCTGCACCACTGCGGCGGCATCCATTTCGGCAGCGACGCAGACGCCCAGCTGGCCCTCGCCCACGGCAACGCCAGCCAACGGGCCCGCCAGATGGAGACCCTGCGGATCTGCTGCACGCCCTGGGCCTTCGCCTTTCTGCGGGAGGGAATGGGCCGCTATCCCCGTGAGCAGATCCGCTACTCGCGGCCCCTGCCGGGTGACAGCTGGTGGCGGCACCGGCTGGCGCCCCATGTGCTGGAGCCCCTGGCCGCCGGCGACAGCCACCCCTATCCGGTCGAACTGGATCTGCCGCGCTGGACACTGGCCGGCGACATCGATCTGCGAAACTGGCTTTTTGGTTTCGGCAGCGGCATTCGCATCGAGGCGCCGGCGGCGCTG
Organism: Synechococcaceae cyanobacterium; assembly: GCA_046313055.1. Lineage (GTDB taxonomy): Bacteria > Cyanobacteriota > Cyanobacteriia > PCC-6307 > Cyanobiaceae > Cyanobium. The sequence goes on from JBKDDA010000024.1 coordinate 63,176, forward strand.
CGGGCGGAATGGTTGCAGCGCTGCCGGGCGGTGCTGGCGGCCCACGGCGATACAGAGGAGCTGCAACACGGTGGCAGGGATGCTGACAGCGATGATCCCGAGCATGGCCATGAAGCCCATCCAGAGCAGCCACACTGATTCCGACCGAATTCCCCTCAGCAGATCAGCATCACCTGTGCATTCAAGAAATGCCGTGGACCCGAGGAACAACTGATAAGCTCAGGCAATTGCCGCCCACCATCTGAGCATCATGATCAGACTTCCAGCGGCGCCTGCAGCGGCTTCGATCTGCAGTGTCGGCATGCTGCTGCTCAGCCCGCCTTCTGGCCAGAGTGCAGAATTTGAAGTTCAGCACTCAGCAGACGGCAGCAGAGTGGAGGTCATCAGTGCAAGCTCATCAGACTCGCTCTTCATCAGCCGTTCAAGGGCGAGAATCAGCGGCAATCCCAGCTTGATGGTGATGTGCAGCGAAAAACCATCAATCTGCTCAATTTCAGTCAGCGCACTCTTTCGCGAAGCAAACAGCCCAGACAACGAACAGGAACAGATCACCATTGATCTTGGCCCCAATCCCCAAGGCATTTTAAAAAAGACCTATTCAAGTCTGATCCTGACCGCCGCCGTTCCTTCGGGCCAGTCCCTTGAGGCCTACTCACTGATCGGCATCACCCCTGGCGATCTGACGGCCCTGGGAACCCACCACCAGGCCATCATGCGGATCGGCTCCCACACCGACGTGGTGTTGAGGCCCGCCAGCCTGGGGCTCGGACGGCTGTCCGGGAGCGCTGGGGCAAGGCCAATCCAATAGATTGAGGTCATCTGATCCACCGCCGATGGGATCCCGGGCCGTGCTGGAACTGGTGGGTTCCTCCCTTGTGGTGCTGCGCCTGCTGAGCCTGGCCCTTCGGGTGCAGAGACTGGTTGTCGGATCCGCTGGACCGCCGGTTGATCCGCTGGCGGCCGCCTTCCACCGCGACCTGCGGCGCCGTGGCCTCCTACCCAGCAGCACGGCCGAATCCGGCTGATGGATCCGGAGCGGCTGATCGCCAGGCACGGTCTGCAACCCCACCCAGAAGGCGGTTGGTACCGCGAGATCCACCGTTCCGACCTGCTGGTGCAGCGACAGAACGATGGCCAGATGCGCAACGGGCTGACAGTGATCGTGTTTCTGCTGCAAGCCGGTGACACAAGCCGCTGGCACCGGGTGCTGGGAGCCGACGAGGTCTGGCACCACGTGGACGGCGATCCCCTGGAGCTGCTGCGCCTGCCCCCCCTGGGGGGGTCCATGGAGAGCCTTCGGCTCGGGGCCTACGACAACGATGAGCCCGCTCAGTTCCCCCTGCAGGTGGTTCCGGCCGGCTGGTGGCAGGCAGCCCGCAGCCTGGGCGCCTGGAGCCTGGTGCACTGTCTTGTGGGACCGGGTTTCGCCTTCGAGGATTTCAGTCTCATGGCCGAACTTGATGCGGATCAGCAGCCCCCCGGAGCCGACAGCCTCTGGCTTTGATGCAACCGTTGAAAGCAGCCGTTGAAAACAGCCTCCGACAACCGCCATCCAGGGCCCGATCCTGTGCCCATCCACTGACAGGACGGGGAAAGAGGCGTTACAGGCCGTAAAACTTGTCAAAACCTAAAGAGGTGACCCCCGCCATGGCCAATCCCCTCAGTCGCATCGTTCAGGCCACGAAGAATCGACTGGGCCGGATCATCGGCTCCCCAGAAGCGGTCGGTCCTTCTCCTGATGGCCCGGCTGCAGGGTCGATCGGCGCTGAACGCATCGAGGTCGGCCTCAGCCCGGCCCCCCGCCCCGCGGCTGAAACCCGGGTGGTGTTCCTGCCCCGTGATCCCCAGTGGGCCTATGTCTTCTGGGACATCTCCGACAGCGACCGCCAGGCGGCCCTCGCCGCCGGTGCCACCCAGCTGGCCCTGCGCGTTGCCGACGTGACCGGCCTGGCCGGCGGCTCCACCCACCCCCACACCCTCCAGGAAGTGGTGGTCGACGCCCATGCCAGTGAGTGGTACCTGCCCGTGCCCCTCTCCGATCGCGACTAC
>JBKDDA010000025.1:0-18404 GCA_046313055.1 Synechococcaceae cyanobacterium
CCTTGGCCACCGGCAGCAGCACGCCCCCACAGGCGGGATCCGCCAGCAGGTACTCCAACTGGGCATCGGCCAGGGGTACGTGGGAGCCCACCAGCACCAGCCCCGGCAGCGGCGCACCGGCCCCATCGCGGCGGCGCCGGGCCGCGGCCCGGCCGGCGGCCAGCAGGCCGGCGGGCAGATCGGCCAGGGCATTGAGCAGGCTGGCGGCGCTCTGAAACAGCACCCGCCGCGGCGGCCCGGCCGCCGGCTCGGCCAGCTCGCGCAGCACCGCCGTCAGGGCCGCCAGCTGCTCGGCCCGCTCCGCATCCACCGCCAGCAGGCTGCCGCGGGGCAGGCTGCTGAGCCGTGCCGCCAGGGCCCGCCGGCCGGCGGGCCCTGCAGCGGCCGCATCCAGCTCGGCAAGGCCGATCTGCCCAACCGCCGCCGCCGGCCAACGCCCGCCGCTCTTCTCCTCCACCCAGTGGGGCAGATGGCTGTGGCGATAGCCGAACAGCCCGTCCCGGGCGAAGGCACTCTCATGCACCGGCCGGCCCTGGAGCAGATGCACCCCGTCCACCGTGGTGCGCCCCCCCTCCAGAAAAGCCGGCACCAGCAGGATCAGGTCAAAGGGCCCCAGGGTCGCGTCGATCACGTCGATCTCCAGGGGGAAATGGCCCCGCAGGGTGGAATCGCCGCGGCTCACCAGCCAGGCGGGTCGCCGGCCCGTGGCCTGCAGCGCCGCGCGCAGGGCGCCACAGGCCTCCGCCAGCCGGCGACGGGCGGCGGCCGGAGCCAGGGCCCGGCTGTTGGTGAGCAGAAACAGCAGCGGCGCCGGGCCCGCCAGGGCCTCCTCCAGGTCGGCGGCCTGCCAGCGCAGCAGCAATGGGCAATCCCGCACGGTCTGGGAGCCGGTGGGATCGTCGTCGAAGACAACGATGGGACAAGGGTGCTGCGCCATGGCACCATCGTGCCGTGATCACCCCCGAGGCCCACGAGCTGCCCGACCTGGTGCGCGATCTGCACCGGCAGGCTGCTGCCTGGCAACCGGCGGGCCTGGGCAGCCGCCTGGGCTGGGGGCCGCCCCTGGCCACCGATCTGCCCGCCATCAGCACCGCCGCCCTGCGGGGGGTGGTGGACCACAGCCCCGGGGATTTCACCATCAGCGTGCAGGCCGGCACCCCCCTGGCCGAGCTCCAGGCCGAACTGGCCCCCCACCGCCAGTGGCTGGCCATCGACCCGGCCTGGGGGGCCGGCGACAGCAGCCTCGGAGGCCTGGTGGCCCGGGGCCTGGCCGGCGGGTACCGCCAGCGCTACCTGGGGCTGCGGGACCAGCTGATCGGCATCCACCTGCTGCGGGCCGACGGCACCGCCGCGCGCGCCGGGGGCCGGGTGGTGAAGAACGTGGCCGGCTACGACCTGATGCGGCTGTTCTGCGGCAGCTGGGGCTCCCTCGGGCTGATCACCAGGCTGACCGTGCGCACCCTGCCCCTGCCACCGCAGCGGCTGGGCCTGGTGGTGCAGGGCGCTGCCCGCCAGCTCAACGACCTCACGGCGGCCCTGCTGGCCTCCAGCCTCACGCCCGAACGCCTGGACCGTTGCAGCCCCACCCTGGCGGCGGCGGCAGGCCTGGCCACCGCCCCCACGCTGGTGATCGGCCTGGCCAGCATTGATGCCGCCAGCCTGGAGGAGCAGGCCGATGGCATCGCCCGGCTCTCCGGGCTGACCGTGCAGCGGCTGGCGCCCGAGGCCCTGGGGCCGCTGGTGGCGCTGCTCAACGGCAGCGGCGAGGATCCCAGCTGGCTGCTGCGCCTCGGTGTGCCGTCCAGCCGGGTCGGTGCCCTGCTGGACGATGCGGCCCTGGCGGACCTGCCCGTGCAGGTGGCCGCCGGCGACGGGCTCGGCATGGCCTGGAGCAGCGGGGCCGCCGGCCTGAGCGCCGATCGGGTGACCGGGATCCGTCGGCGCTGCCGCGAACTGGGGGGCTGGCTGACGCTGCTCCGCCAACCCGCCGGCACCGGCCTGGCCGCCTGGGACGATGCCCCCTCCCGACCCGTGATCGAAGCGATCAAGCGCCAGTTCGATCCCCTGGGCCAGCTGTCCCCCGGCCGCCTGCCCGGGGTGAATCGTCAGAGCGTCTCCAGCCGGTAGCGGCAGGCCAGCCGCCGCTGCTCACCCGGGGCCAGCTCCAGCCGGCGATCTCCGCTGATCAGGGCACCGCGCGGCGCGCTCCAGGGCTCCAGGCAGACCATGGGCCGTGGAGGATCGGTCCAGATCACGGTGAGATCAAGGGGCGGATCGGCTTCGAGCACGATCGCCCGCCCCGCCGCCGGGTCAACGAGCCGCACCGGCCCGGCCGGCTCGCACAACAGGTCCACCCCTGCGGCCAGGGCCTCCAGCCGCTCAGCCGTGGCGGCCGTGGCCATCGCCGCCTGGTCGAGGCAGCGGGACGGCAGACCCTCCAGCCGCACGCCGGCCAGGTCGGCCACACGGAAATAGGGATGCAGGCCGAGGCTGAAGGGCATGGGCTGCTCGCTGCGGTTGCTCACCACCAGCGCAATGGCCAGGGCGCCTGGCTGGGGCCGCAGCTCCAGTTCCAGGTCGAAGGCAAAGGGCCACAGCTCCTGCAGGGCGGGCGTGCCGGTCAGGCCCATCACCACGCCACGGTCATCGGGCAGGGCGGCGATCGTCCACGGCTGGTCACGGGCGAAGCCGTGCTGGCTAAGCCGGGCCTGGCGGCCATCACCAAGATCGAGTCGGTCACCGCTGAGGCCGCCGCAGATCGGAAACAGCACCGGCATGCCCCCCCGCACCGACAGGGCCGGGTCGGCGAACCGCTGCTCATCCATGTAGAGCAGCTCCTGGCCGCCACAGCGCCAGCCCCGCAGCAGGCCGCCCCGGCCCGGCACCAGGCGCAGCGTGTCTGCGGAGGGGTCATCGGCAGGCAAGCCGGCGGCAACGAACAGCCAGTCGTCGCTGGCGGGCTGCTGGATCAGGGGCATGGGGGCGGTGGCGACACCCCGTCAGCCTGCCCCCCATCGGCCAGGCTGGCCAGCCACGCCAGCAGGGCGCCATTCACCTGATCCGGCACCTCATCGTGGGGGCAGTGGCCCGCCTCCAGCACCACCTCGCTGGTGCCGGCGGGGGCATGGCGCAGAAAGGCCGCCCGCCGACCGGCGGCGTTGATCCAGGGATCGCGGATGCCCCAGAGGAGCAGCAGCGGCGCCCTGAGCTGGCTGAACAGCCCATCGAGGGGCTGGCCCCGGGGGATGTCGAACACGGTGCGGAACACCCCGAATGCACCGGGATCCAGCGATGGCCGCCGGATCGCCTCCACCAGCTCCTCATCCACATTGGTGGGATCGATGTACACCTGCCGCAGGGTGCGGCGGATCGTGGCCGGACGGCGCAGATTCTCGAAGAGCAGCCGCTGCAGCAGCGGACTGCGCAGCAGGGCAGCGCCGATGGTGCGGCGGGCGATTGCCCCCCACCCGAGCGGTTCGGCCTGTTCATCGGAAAACGGACCGGCGGCATTGAGCAGCACCACGCCCGCGGCATCGGCGCCGAGGGCCACACCGGCAGCCAGGGCGGCGAAGCCCCCCAGCGAGTTGCCCACCAGCACCGTGGGCCGACCGATGCGCTCGCGCACGTAGGCCGCCAGCTGGTCACGCCAGAGGGAGCCGCCGTAGGCCAGCCCCGCGGGCTTGGAGCTGCGGCCGAAACCCAGCAGGTCGAGGGCATGCACCTCATGGCGACCGGCCAGCACCGGGATGTTGTGGCGCCAGTGGTCGGTGGAGGCCCCGAAACCGTGCACCAGCAGCAGGGCCGGCCCTTCGGGATGGTCGGGGGCGCGCCGCAGGGCATGGACGCCATGGCCCTGGAACGACCACGCCGGCGAGGCATCTGGCGCGTGGGGATCCATGGGCTGCCGCAGGTGGCGGGATGCTAGGGAGGTCCAACCGCGGCTGCCCCTTGCCGAGCCCGATCCCCGGCGTGCTTGATTCCATCTCCCCTCTGCGGGAGCTGCTGCCGGGTGGAGCCCTCTGGGCCCTGGCCCTGTACATCCCCCTGAGCGGGCCACTGGGGGCCCTGGAGAAGGCCCTGGAGGCAACGGCCCTCGACGAAACAGTCCGCCTGGTGGTGCTGGTGCTGAGCAGCCTGGCCCTGGCCCTGGCGGTGGGTCTGCTGGCGGATCTGACCATGGCCCTGGCCCTCGGCCCGGGCTGGGCCACAAGCCTGGGCGCCATGGCTGCGGGCTGGGGCCTGTTCCTGGGCCTGGCCCGCCGCAGCGGCAGCTGAGCCCCCAGCCGCAGTCACGCTCCGTTGCTGGGGCCCGCACACAGCCGCAGTAGGCATTGCTACCGGGGCTACGGTGAAAGCAGGTGCCTGCGCAGCGGACCATGACCGAGACCCGTCCCCGGAATCTGCGGCTGCCCACCCCCGGCTGCTACGCCGACCCGGACCGCAGCGGCCTCACGGCCAACGACGTGTTCGATGGCATGACCGAGCATCTCTTCTACACGCTCGGGAAACTGGCGCCGTCGGCGAGCCGCCACGACCTGTACATGGCGCTCAGCTACGCCGTACGGGACCGGCTGATGATGCGCTATCTGGCCGGCATCGAAGCGATCGGCACCACACCCACTCGGGTGGTGGCCTACCTGTCGGCCGAGTTCCTGATCGGGCCCCAGCTGGGCAACAACCTGCTGATGCTCGGCATCCAGCAGGAGGCCGCTGAGGCCCTCAGGCGATTCGGCGTCGAGGATCTCGATGAGATTCTCGACGTGGAGGAGGAACCGGGGCTGGGCAACGGCGGCCTCGGCCGTCTGGCCGCCTGCTTCCTGGAATCCCTGGCCTCCCTGGAGATCCCGGCCACGGGCTACGGCATCCGCTACGAATTCGGCATTTTCGACCAGCTGATCCGCGACGGCTGGCAGGTGGAAATCACCGATAAATGGCTGCGGTCGGGCTGGCCCTGGGAACTGCCCCATCCGGACCAGGCCTGTTTCGTGGGCTTCGGCGGTCGCACCGAGAGCTACCGCGACGACGACGGCGCCTACCGGGTGCGCTGGATTCCGGCCGAACATGCGATCGGTGTGCCCCACGATGTGCCGGTGCTGGGCTATCGGGTGAACACCTGCGACCGGCTGCGCTTATGGCGGGCCGATGCCACCGAGAGCTTCGACTTCTACGCCTTCAACATCGGCGATTATTACGGCGCCGTGGAGGAGAAGGTGGGCAGCGAGACCCTCTCCAAGGTGCTCTACCCCAACGACGGCACCGATGAGGGCCGACGCCTGCGGCTGAAGCAGCAGCACTTCTTCGTGAGCTGCTCCCTGCAGGACATGCTGCGCAGCCTGGAGCAGCGAGGGATTCCGGTGCTGGAGTTTCCGGAACACTGGGCAGTTCAGCTCAACGACACCCACCCGGCGATCTGCGTGGCCGAACTGATGCGGCTGCTGATTGACGACAAACACCTGACCTGGGAGCAGGCCTGGGACATCACCACCCGATCGGTGGCCTACACCAACCACACCCTGCTGCCGGAAGCCCTGGAGAAATGGGGCCTGGGCCTGTTCGGCTCCCTGCTGCCGCGCCATCTGGAGCTGATCTACGAAATCAACCGGCGTTTCCTTCAGCAGGTGCGGCTGCGCCATCCGGGTGATGAACAGATCCTGCGACGGCTGTCGATCATTGACGAAGACGGTCAGAAGTCAGTGCGCATGGCCCATCTGGCCACGGTGGCCGCCCACCACGTGAATGGCGTTGCCGCCCTGCACAGCCAGCTGGTGCGTAGCGATCTGTTCCCGGAGTTTGCCGAACTCTGGCCTGAGAAGTTCACCAATGTGACCAACGGTGTGACGCCACGGCGCTGGGTGGCTCTGGCCAATCCACTGCTGTCAGGCCTGCTGACCGAAGCGGTGGGTGATGGCTGGGTCAAGGACATGGATCAGCTGCGCGGCCTGGAGCGTCTCTGCGACGACGGCGGTTTCCAGGAGCGCTGGGAGAGCACCAAGCTGGCGGTCAAACGCCAGCTCACCAGTTACATCCATCGCCAGTCAGGCGTGCTGGTGGATCCCGCTTCCATGTTTGATGTACAGGTGAAGCGGATTCACGAATACAAGCGACAGCACCTGAACGCCCTGCAGGTGATTGCCCAGTATCTCCGCATCAAGAATGGCAAAGCCGATGGCATGGCACCTCGCACTGTGATCTTTGGCGGCAAGGCCGCGCCGGGTTACGCCATGGCCAAGCTGATCATCCGCTTCATCAATGGCATCGCCGATGTCGTCAATTCCGATCCCGATATGGAGGGTCGACTGAGGGTCGTTTTTCTTGCCGACTACAACGTGAAGCTGGGTGAAAAAGTGTATCCAGCAGCCGACCTCTCAGAACAGATCTCCACGGCCGGCAAGGAAGCATCAGGCACTGGCAACATGAAGTTTGCCATGAATGGTGCGCTGACCATTGGCACCCTGGATGGCGCGAATGTGGAAATCCGCGACCTGGTGGGCGCCGATAATTTCTTCCTGTTCGGGATGACGACTGAAGCCGTTGCCAAACTGAGGCGAGACTACCGGCCATGGGAACTGATTGCTTCGATTCCGGAACTCACCGAAATTCTGCGCCTGGTGGAACAGGGACACTTCAGCAATGGTGACGGCGACCTCTTCCGCCCACTGCTTCAGAATCTGACGGGCAATGATCCATTCTTCGTTCTTGCCGACTTCTGCGACTACCTGCGTTCTCAGGATGAAGTGAGTGCCGCATGGAACAACCGTGCCCTCTGGAATCGAATGTCCATTCTCAACACGGCGCGCAGTGGTTTCTTCTCGTCTGACCGCTCAATCCGCGAGTATGCAAGCCGGATCTGGAAAGCTGAGCCATTCCCCGTCACCATTACCTGCGACATGGAGGAGTTCCAGCGCTGAGACCAATCCGAGCCTGAGCAGCCGCCCTGAACAACAGGGGAGTGGTGCTCAGGGCCGGTGGTCGGGCAGGTCCGGGGTCTGATGCAGCAGCCGGTTCAGGCGCAGGCGATCGGCATTGAGAGGATCGGGGGCCAGCTCTCCAGCCAGCTCCCGGAATTTCTGCTCCACATCTTCAGGCACACGCACATCAAAGATGCGCTCCATCAAGGCTTCGATGGAGAACAGGTGAGCGTTGATGTTCTCCAGGTCGGCCATGGCCTGCTGAATCGCATCGCCTTCGGCCACCGCGGCACCTCCGGGAGGCTCGCCGCCGCTGGGCACTGCCGGATCGGCCGACTCTCCATGCTGCTTCTGGAGCTCCTCAAGCACCCGACCAGCCAGGGTGCGGAATGACTGCAGGGCAGCCCAGCTCAGCTCCTGCTGCTGACGCAGCGAAGGATTCTCACGGATCAATCGGTCATGCTCCCGATAGAAACGCTGGCAATCAGGGCATTGGCAGGGCTCTTCAGGCACCGCTTCCCATCGGATCGACGAATCCCATCATGGCACCGAACCGCCGGTCGCGCTCCCGAGAGGCCATCAGGCGGCCATCGGACCGAAGTCCCGGCCGTTGCCGAGGTCCCGGCCGTCGTCACTCACGGCAGGCAGGGGAATCTCGATGGATCCCACCACCTGGATCACATCCCGAAGCCGCATGGAATCGGCGAACCAACCCATGGCCTGCTCCACATCTCCCCGGCGCTCCGCTTCGCCGGCCTGCTCCTCATGGGCATCGGCCAACAGGGCCAGCCAGCAGAGACAGCGGGCCTGAACCAGGGAGAGATCCAGGTCTTCGGCCTGGGCTTCGGCAATGCGCTCGCCCTCCTGCTGGACCAGAAGCCTCAGGCGCAGATCGTGGAGCTGGCTCATCGCTTCACTGGGGCTCTCACCACGCTATCTGTAGTGGCCGGGATCTGAACCACCCTCAGCCAGAGTGGCAGCTGGGTGGCCTGGAACGGCCCAACGGGGCTGGCGGGACTCGAACCCACGACCTACGGTTTAGGAAACCGTCGCTCTATCCGGCTGAGCTACAGCCCCAATGCCCGGGTCCTGCTCCGACAGCCGCTCCCGGGGGTGCGCATCCCCAGAGGACGCATTCACTGATTGGATTATCTCACAGACTCCTTACCGGGTCCAGTTGCCGGGACCAACCGATGACCAGAAGCGCGGGCGACTGCCATAAGCTGACGCCCAGCCTGTCTTGATTCTTCAGCGTGACCATCTCCCAGGGTGCTTCCGACAGCGGAGACATCCCCCAGCTGCTGCGGTGGATCGGTTTGGCCTTCATCGGGGTCTTCCTGGTGACCACCCTGACGAGCCTCTATCCATTTGGCCTGCTCCAGCCACTGTGGCAGTTGCGGATGGCCGATTTACTGATGAATGGGGCCTCTCTGCCGCTGATGGGAGCGGTGATGATCGTTCTCTCGACACGCTTCAGTGAGCGCAGCGGCCCCCACAAGCTGCTGGGAGGCATCCGACGGCTGGCGCTGGTGGCGACGATCGGCTTTCTCCTGCTGGTGCCCCTGCAGATCGTGGCCAGCGTGACCACGACCCGCGCCACACTCAATCAGGCGACAGCGGCCATCAGCCAGGCCATGGGTGATGTGGACGCCCTCGCCAGTGCCGATTCCCGCGCCGCCATGGATACCGTGCTCGCCCGCATGCCGGCCAACGTGCGCGAAGCCGAGGCCCGGCTGGCTGGCGACACCTTTGAAACCCGCCGTGACCAGCTGGTGGATCTGCTGAGACCACAGCTTCAGACCGGCCGGGCCAACAACGTGAGGCTCGCCCGGGAGCGCTGGTTCGGCGTGGTGCTGAGCTCGATCCGTTTCGGCCTCTGCTCACTGCTCTGGGCCATCGGCTTCGCGGCGCTCACGGGCCCGACAGCGGCGGGCCCCTCGCTGCTCAGCAGGGTTCTCGGCATCCGCCAGACCCTGGCCAACCGGCGGGCCAGGGCTGCCGCAGTCACCCGCCCGGCCCGTCCGGCCCGGAAGGATTCCGCCGAACAGCTCGAACGCTGGAAGGAAGCCAAGCGCCTGGCAGCCCAGCGTGATGCCGCCAAGCGTGATGCCGCCAGGCGCGATGCGGCCAGGCGACAGGGGGGCCGCAAGCCGTCTTCCCGTGGCGGCAAGGGAGGCCTGTTCGGGCGTCGGCAAGCCGCCGGGCCTTCCGGTTCCAGCGGTCGGCCCGTCGCTCCGGAGTGGTTCGAAGGGCATGACGATCAGCAGAAGGATGGTGAGTGAACGGCGGCGAGTGAGCCGGGTAAACTGACTTTGAAAGCAGGCGAGGTGATCGCGGGCCCGGGCATCGGCTCTGCCGTATCCCGGGCCTGAGGAAAGTCCGGGCTCCCCAATGGCCAGGCTTGCTGGGTAACGCCCAGTGCGGGTGACCGTGAGGACAGTGCCACAGAAACACACCGCCGATGGCCCGATGGATCTCCAGCGGGATCAGGCAAGGGTGCAAGGGTGCGGTAAGAGCGCACCAGCGGCATCGAGAGGTGCCGGCTCGGTAAACCCCGGCTGGGAGCAAGGCCAAGGGGCAAGGGTTGGCCATTTCCCCGTCCCGCCATCGAAGAGCCGCTCGAGGTCGCCGGCGACGGCGATCCCAGACAGATGATCACCCACCGACCCGGTCCGCCGGGCCGGTGAACAGAACCCGGCTTACGTCCTGCTTTCACCCCATGGAACCTGACCGAAGGCAGCAACTGCTCGATCTGCTGGCAGAGCTGGGCTGCCTCGGCAACGGCGGCGAGCGGCAAGCGAGACCCGGCCCCCACCTGCCCCCACACCTGGACGCGATCGAGGAAGCCCTGAGCCACACCTCGGCCGCGGCGCCGCACAACCATGAACGGCTGGAGTTTCTCGGCGATGCGGTGCTGCGGCTCACGGCCGCCGAATTCCTCACCCAGAACCATCCGCAACTGGGGGTGGGGCAGTGGTCGGGCCTGCGGGCCCAGCTGGTGAGCGACCGCTGGCTGGCGGAGCTGGGGGCCCTCTGCCATCTGGAGCGGGTGGCGCGGATCGGGGCCATGGCGATCGGTGACCGGGCAGGCCGCGCAACGGTGCTGGCCGAACTGTGCGAGGCGCTGGTGGGTGGGATCTACGAAGCCTGGGGTGGCGGCGCCAGCGGTCTGGCGGCGGTGCGGCGCTGGCTCGATCCCCACTGGCGCCGCACCACCCTGGAGCTGCTGGCCGATCCCCATCGCCACAACTGGAAATCAGCCCTGCAGGAATGGAGCCAGCGCCTCGGCCGCGGCCTGCCCCTCTACCGCTGCGAGGAGATCAGCCGGCGCCACGGCGACCCGCGGCGCTTTCACTGCACCGTGCTGGTGCAGAACCGGCTGCTCGGCGAGGGCTGGGGCGGAGCCCGCCGCGAGGCCGAGCAGCAGGCGGCCAGAGCGGCCCTTGGGCAGCTCGACGGCGACCCTTCGGCATCTGGGGCTGGGGCGCCAACTGGAGATCAGGGGAGCTGAAGGGTGGCCAACGGCAGGGTGACGAGCTTGTCCCAGTTGCCACCTTCGAATAGCACGGCAGCCATGGACCCGCTGATGCGCTGCACGAAGCCGCGGTACCCGTTGTAGATGGAACGATCGTCGCGCACCACCACGGTGGCGCCGGGGAGGATCGGAACGGTGGCCATACCGGGCCTTCAACAACGGTGGTGCTTCCATCATGGCAATCCGGGGGGCGCCGGTGCCGTCAGGGCCACCAGGCCGCTGCATCCCCTGCAGCCGGATGCGGCCCCCAGGCGCGGAGCGCGGCCGTTGCGGCGCCGATATCGGCAGCCATCGCCGACCCGGCGACTGATGCGCTGCGGATCACCAGCCGACCGGGCCCGGATTCACGGCCAGGCTGCTGATGCACCAGCTCATCACCTGCTGATCCTCATCATGAGCCATTCCTTCCTCCGCAGACTGCCGCTCGGCGGCTTGTTCAGCGCAGCAGCCATCAGCGCCGCTGTGGCCATCGCCCCCGCCCCCGCCAGTGCCGTGTGCCTGAGCGGCGACCTGGTGGCCAACGGCACCGATTGCCAGCTGTTCAACCCCAGCTCCGACTCGCAGGCCACCAACCGCTTCAACGACCCGGACCTGAATGCAACGCCCTACGCCCAGATGGGGTTCCGCACGGATGCGGCGCTCGGAGATGTGCACATCACGGGCATCAGCTGGTTTGATGACTCCTCGGCCACGTGGGTCAATTTCACACCAACCAACCTGTCTCCCGTGGGTGGCAGCTATGTCTACACCAACCCATTTGACTTCTCACCCAGTGTGGCCGGCGCCCCGCTGCTGACCCGCTTCACGATTGAATCCGGCAGCAGTCTGGTCAGCGGCGACATCGTGCAATCGATCCTCGTGGCCAGTGCGATCGGTACCGTGGATGGCAACGGACGCCTGAACGAATCGGGGACGATCGGCGAAGCATTCCTGCTGGCCAATCGCAATCAGGAGGCCGTGCCCGGACCGCTGCCCCTGCTCGGCGCCGGCGCAGCCTTCAGCTACTCCCGCCGGCTGCGCCGGCGAATCAGCAGCGGGGCCAAGGCTGCCGTGTAGCTCCCGGTCGGGGGCACGGTCTAGGTTTCGATCTGCCCCCGTTCCCCTGCCCTGCGCGCCCGTGGCTGAATCCACCGCCCTGCCGGACCTGCTGGTGGTGGGCCGTTGCGTGAGCGCCCAGGGCCTGGGGGGCGAACTGCGGGTGCTGCCCCAGAGCGACTTCCCCGAGCGCTTCACCCGGCCCGGCAACCGCTGGCTCCGGGCCCGCCAGGGCGAAACCAGGGCGGTGCAGTTGCTGGCCGGCCGGCGGCTGCCCGGCAAGGAGCTTTACGTGGTGCGCTTCGCAGGGATCAACGACCGCACTGCGGCCGAGAACCTGGTGGGGGCCGACCTGCTGGTGCGGGCCGACGATCGCCCCCCCCTGGCCCCCGGGGAATTTCACCTGCTGGATCTGGTGGGGCTGGAAGCACGGCTGGACGCGGACGGGCCGGCCATCGGCCGGGTGGTGGACCTGCTCCACGCCGGCAACGACCTGCTGGACATCGCCCTGGATGCCTCGGCCCAGGGGCCCGCACGGCGGGTGCTGGTGCCGTTCGTGGCGGCGATCGTGCCCCGGGTGGAAGTGGACCGGGGCTGGCTGCTGCTCACTCCGCCGGCCGGACTGCTGGAGCTGTGAACTTTTCTGAGCTTGAATGGTCCGGCCCCCCGCCGGCCTCGGGCCGTCGACCCCCCCACTGCCATGGCCGCCCCATCTCTGGTACCGGTGATTCTCTGCGGCGGCACGGGCACCAGGCTCTGGCCCCTCTCCCGAGCCAGCTACCCCAAGCAGTACTGGGCCCTGGCCGGCGAGGGCGATGAAACCCTGCTGCAACAGACCTACCGCCGGCTGGAGGGCCTGGCCGACCTGGGCGCTCCACTGCTGATCTGCAACGAGGACCACCGCTTCATCGTGGCCGAGCAGATGCGGCAGATCGATGTGGAACCCGCCGGCATTCTGCTGGAACCCATGGGCCGCAACACCGCTCCCGCCGTGGCGGTGGCTGCCCTGCAGGCCACCAGCCGCGGGGAGGATCCCCTGCTGCTGGTGCTGGCCGCCGACCACGTGATCCGCAGGCCGGAGGCCTTCCGGGCCACCGTGGCCGCGGGCATCGAGGCGGCCAGCGCCGGCCGGCTGGTGACCTTCGGCATCGTGCCCACGGCACCGGAGACCGGCTACGGCTACATCGAGGCCGCCGAACCCCTCAGCCAGGGGCAGCAGGGTCCGGTGGCGATCGCCCGCTTTGTGGAGAAACCCGACCGGCAGACGGCGGAGGGCTTCCTGGCCACGGGCCGCTTCACCTGGAACAGCGGCATGTTTCTGTTCCGGGCCAGCGCCATTCTGGCCGAGCTGGAGCGCCTGGCCCCGGAGGTGGTGAGCGCCTGCCGCAATGCCGTGGACCACGACAGTGCCGACCTTGAATTCCTGCGGCTGGAGCGGGAGGCCTTTGCCAACTGCCCCAGCGTGGCGATCGATGTGGCGGTGATGGAGAAGACCGACCGTGGCGCCGTGCTGCCCCTGAATGCCGGCTGGAGTGACGTGGGCAGCTGGAGTGCGCTCTGGGAGACGGCGGATCGCGATCAGCAGGGCAACGTGGTGCGTGGCCGCGTGATCAGCCAGGACAGCCGCAACTGTTACCTGCGCAGCGAGCACCGCCTGGTGGTGGGACTGGGCGTGGAAGATCTGGTGGTGGTGGAAACCGACGACGTGGTGCTGGTGGCCCACCGGGACCGGGCCCAGGAGATCAAGGGCATCGTGGGCCGGCTGGAACGCGATGGAGCGCCGGAAAGCAAGGCCCACCGCCGCATCTACCGCCCCTGGGGCCACTACGACGGAGTGGTGGAAGGGGAGCGCTGGCAGGTGAAGAAGATCCAGGTGAAACCCGGGGCAAGCCTCTCGCTGCAGATGCACCACCACCGGGCCGAGCACTGGGTGGTGGTGCAGGGCACGGCGGTGGTGGAGAAAGACGGCGTGGAGGAGCTGGTGGGCGAGAACCAGAGCACCTACATCCCGCTGGGTTCACGCCACCGCCTCTCCAACCCGGGCAAGATCCCGGTGGAACTGATCGAGGTGCAGAGCGGTCCCTACCTCGGTGAAGACGACATTGTGCGCTTTGAGGATCGTTATGGGCGCGCCGCCCAGCACAGGGATACCCGGATCGAAGCGATGACCGCCGGCTGACTGGAGGTTCAGCGATCGTGGCCCCGCAGGCGATGCCAGAGTCGCTCCAGACGGATGGCCCAGAGACGCCCCCGCGAGGGCAGGCGCTGGCCGATCAGCATTCGGTTGCAACCCAGCAGCAGTGGATGGCGGGGTGAGAGGGTGTAGAGATCCAGCTCCAGGGCGCTGCGCTGGCCAGGCCTGCGGTTGGGGTGGACATAGCAGACACCACCGAGGAGGTTGGTTCCATAGCCGTCGTAGGAACGTTCAACGGCGCTGTGGTGATGGCAGAGAACCAGCCGTCTGCAGGGATTGAACAGATCCCATCCGCGGATGTGGAAGATGAAGGAGACACGACCATCGCAACGGGGCTCCCCGAAGGGAATGGCCAGGTCCCGCAGATGGGCGGAATCCAGCCGATCCAGCTCATCGGCCCACAGCCCCCAGGCATCCTGACTGCGATGGGACATGGACCGGAGCCTCGGCGCCTGCTCGCCCGGCTGGGGCAGTTCATGGCGGCTGCAGGCCAGGAACGCCCCTGAGTCCCTGGGCAACTCCCGGGCCAGGCTCAGCGCCAGACCGGCCGGAAAACTGATGTCCGAATTGGCACAGAGAACGAGGGACCCCGGGGGGGCATGGCGGCGGGCGGCCAGGATCCAGTCGGCGAAGGTGGGCCGCATGGGAAAGTGCTCAACAGCCAGCACCTGGGCGTGATCGGCGAGCTGGGGTGGCTCAATGCCGTCGTCGACAAGAAGAATGATCCGGGCGAATTCAGCGATCGAGAGGTTCTGGGAGAGAGCCCGGAGAATCTCCTCCCGTCGCTGCTGATCAGCAGGCGTATAGAACGGAACAAACAGCAGAATCTGCGGCAACCCGCCTGGGGGAAAGCCCATCACTCAACCGTGACACTCTTGGCCAGATTGCGGGGTTGATCCACATCCAGGCCCCGATGGGCAGCGATGTGGTAGCTGAGCAACTGCATGGGAATGACCGTCAGCAGTGGGCTCAGAAGTTCATCCACCTCGGGGATCGGCAGCAGCAGGTCGAACAGCTCCGTGTCCGCACAGACCGGAGCCACTCCGAGCAACTTTGCATCGCGGGCCTTGGCCTCCTGGGCATTGGAGAGAACCTTGTCAAAGACGGTGCCTGGCACGGCGATCGACACCACCGGCACCCGGGCATCGAGCAGGGCGATCGGGCCATGCTTCATCTCACCGGCCGGATAGCCCTCGGCATGGATGTAGCTGATCTCCTTGAGCTTGAGGGCTCCCTCCATGGCGATCGGATAGTTGATGCCACGACCCAGAAAAATCACATCCTGGGTATCGGCGAACAGGTGGGCCAGTTCGGCACAGCGCTGGTCGTGGTCATTGACCAGGTTCTGCAGCAGGGCAGGCACCAGACGCAACTGGTCCACCAGCTGCCGCAGCCGGGAGGGCTCCGGCGCACCGGCGGCATGGCCCCGGCGTTCAGCGAAGGCCAGGGCCAGGCCGTAGAAGGCGAGCAGCTGGCCCAGGAACGTCTTGGTGGCGGCCACCCCTACCTCGATACCGGCGCCGATGTCAAGAATGTGGGGCACCAGCCGGCCCAGGGAGCTTTCGGGACGGTTGGTGATGCCCAGCAGCCTGGAGGCATAGGCCGGATCGGCGATCAGGGCCCTGCGGTCCTGCTCCATGGCGAGGGCCGCAAGGGTGTCGGCCGTTTCGCCGGACTGGGTGACGCCGATCGTGAGCGTATGGGGCCGGGGCGGCGGCGGCGCATAGCGGAACTCACTGGCATAGAACACGTTGGTCGGGATTCCGGCCAGCTGCTCCAGCAGGTGGGCGCCCACCTGGGCCGCATGGCGGCTGGTGCCGCAGGCCAGGATCTGGATGGCTTCCACGCCCTCATACACCGACTCATCGAGGGGCAGGGCCACCAGGGAGCCCCCGGCGACCGCCGCCGGGGCCGGGGACTGGGGCAGGTGGCGGGCCAGCCAGAGCGCGGCGGTTTCGGGCTGCTCATGGATTTCCTTGAGCATGAAGTGGCGAAAGCTGCGCTTGTCGGCCACGTGCTCGGTGCCGCTGAGCAGGGTGGGGGTGCGTTGCACCCGCTGGCCGCCGGCGTCGTAGAGCTCGATCCCCAGGGGCGTGAGCAGCGCCACCTCCCCGTCTTCCATGGGCAGGATCGTGCGGGTGAAGCCGGCCAGGGCAGGGGTGTCGCTGGCACACAGAAATTCACCTTCGCCCAGGCCGATCAGCAGCGGCGCCTGGCGGCGGGCCACCACCAGGGCACCAGGGGCATCCGCCCAGATCACCGCCAGGGCATAGGCGCCGTGCAGCTGGGGCAGCACCGCCTGCACCGCCTGCAGGAGCGTGGCGCCGTCGGTGGCGGCGCCCTGGCGACAGAGGCCGGCCAGGTGCCGGGCCACAAGGTGGGGAATCACCTCGGTGTCGGTGTCGGAGCGGAAGATCACCCCTTCGGACTGCAGCTGCTCCCTCAGGCTGCGGTGGTTCTCAATGATGCCGTTCTGCACCACCGCCAGGCGACCCTCCCCATCGAGGTGGGGGTGGGCATTGCGCTCCTCGGGCTTGCCGTGGGTGGCCCAGCGGGTGTGGCCGATGCCGCACTGTCCGGGGGCCCCCTCCAGCTCCACCCGGGCGGTGAGGTTCACCAGCTTGCCCTGGGCCTTCACGCAGTGGAGCCGGCCCTCCGCCACGGAGGCGATGCCAGCGGAGTCGTAGCCGCGGTATTCCAGCTGGCGGAGGCCTTCCAGCAACTGGGGAGCGGCCTCACGGGAGCCGGTCAGAGCAACGATGCCGCACATGGAGCTGGAACAACAAAAAAGCCCGGCGGGGCCGGGCCTGAGCTTATGGGCAAAAGCGACCAGCCTCAGTAGGCCAGGCCCATGGAGCGGCTGGTCTCGTCGCCCAGGTAGACACGGATGCTCAGGAAGTCGGTTGGGCAGGCGGTTTCACAGCGCTTGCAGCCCACACAATCCTCTGTCCGGGGGGAGGAGGCGATCTGGCCGGCCTTGCAGCCATCCCAGGGCACCATTTCCAGAACGTCGAGCGGGCAGGCACGCACGCACTGGGTGCAGCCGATGCAGGTGTCGTAGATCTTGACGGCGTGGGACATGGGCCAGAAGCCGGAAGCGGACGGCGTGAAGCCCCAAGGTACCCACGACCGAGCGGAGGCCGACCCGCACGCCGGGCCGCCGTCACCCTTGTTCATACGCCGGCGAGGGGGGAGCAGGGCGCCCCCGTAGGATGCGGCCTCTCACACACCGGCCATGTCCCAGGAAGCGATCTTCGAGAAAGTGCGCTCGATCGTTGCGGAGCAGCTCAGCGTTGACGCCGGCGAGGTGAAGCCCGAGTCCAACTTCCAGAACGATCTCGGCGCCGACTCCCTCGACACGGTGGAGCTGGTGATGGCCCTTGAGGAGGCCTTCGACATCGAGATTCCCGATGAGGCCGCCGAGGGCATCACCACCGTTGGTGATGCCGTCACCTACATCCAAGAAAAACAGGCCTGAAGAGTCAATGGTGGAGGGACTCCGCCGCGTCGTCGTCACCGGGCTTGGCGCGGTCACGCCGATCGGCAACGACGTTTCCAGTTATTGGGACGGCCTCCGGGCCGGCCGTAACGGTGTGGCGCCGATCACCCTGTTTGATGCCGGGCGCCATGCCTGCCGCTTCGCGGCGGAGGTCAAGGGCTTCGATCCGGCCGGCTGGCTGGAGCCGAAGGAGTCCAAGCGCTGGGATCGTTTCTGCCAGTTCGGCGTGGTGGCTTCCAAGCAGGCCGTGGCCGATGCCGGGCTCGGGATCAGCGACACGACCCGTCAGCGGGTGGGGGTGGCGATCGGCTCGGGTGTGGGCGGTCTGCTGATGATGGAGACCCAGGCCCATGTGCTGAACGACCGCGGCCCCGATCGGGTCAGCCCGTTCTGCGTGCCCATGATGATCCCCAACATGGCCACCGGCCTGGTGGCGATCGCCCTGGGGGCCCAGGGCCCCAGCAGCGCAGTGGCCACGGCCTGCGCGGCCGGTTCCAATGCCATCGGCGATGCCTTTCGCCTGATCCAGCTCGGCCTGGCTGACGCCATGGTGTGCGGCGGCGCCGAATCGGCGATCACCCCGCTCGGGGTGGCCGGTTTCGCCAGCGCGAAGGCGCTCTCCTTCCGCAACGATGACCCCGCCACCGCCAGCCGACCCTTCGATGCCGAACGCAACGGCTTTGTGATCGGCGAGGGCGCCGGCGTGCTGGTGCTCGAAAGCCTGGAGCTGGCCCAGGCGCGTGGGGCCACGATCCTGGCCGAGGTCGTGGGCTACGGCATGACCTGCGATGCCCATCACATCACCTCGCCGACCCCCGGCGGGGTGGGGGGCGCTCAAGCCATGCGCCTGGCCCTGCGTGACGCCCGCCTGGACCCAGAGCAGGTGAGCTATGTGAATGCCCACGGCACCAGCACCCAGGCCAACGACAGCAATGAAACCGCCGCCATCAAGGCCGCCCTGGGCGACCACGCCTACCGGATCCCGGTGAGTTCCACCAAGTCGATGACGGGCCACCTGCTGGGAGGCAGCGGCGGCATCGAAGCGGTGGCGGCCGTTCTAGCGATCGGCCACAACCTCATACCGCCTCCGATCAACTACTCCACGCCCGATCCGGCCTGTGACCTGGACTACATTCCCAACCAGGCCCGCGAAACTCGCTGCGATATCGCGCTGAACAACAGCTTCGGATTCGGCGGCCAGAACATCACGATCGCCCTCGGCCGGTTCAAGGG
>JBKDDA010000026.1:0-1759 GCA_046313055.1 Synechococcaceae cyanobacterium
CCGCAGGCCTCACCCTCAGCAACGGCAAGCTGTATTTCGCCGCCACCGACAGCACCCACGGCCGCGAGCTCTGGCGGGTGCAGGTGAGCGCGGGCGGTACGGGCATCGAGGTGAGCCGCACCCTGCCGGAAGACACCACCCTGGCCTTCGCCGCCAGTGATTTCGCCACCCCTTACGGTGCCGGCGGTGGCGGCACGCTCCAGGCGATCCGCATCCTCAGCCTGCCCCTGAACGGCCAGCTGCGGCTCAACGGTCTGGCCTGCACCATCAATCAGACGATTGCCGCCGCTGATCTCGCCCAGCTCAGCTTCGTGCCTGATGCGGATTACAACGGCACGGCCGCCTTCAATTGGAGCGGCAGCAATGGCGGCGGCTTCGCCAGCCAGGCCTCGCTGGTGACCCTCACGATCACGCCGGTGGCCGATGCCCCCCGGCTGCAGCAGCCGCTGGTGAGCCGCAGCATCTACAGCAACCGCAGCGACGGCTACACCTTCGATCTCAACACCTTCCGCGATCCCGACATCGGCCAGGCGCTGAGCTACAGCGCCACCCAGGCCGATGGCAGTGCCCTGCCGGCCTGGATCAGCCTCAACGGCCGCAGCTTCAGCTTCGCGCCCCCCATCGGCAACGTCACCCTGGACATCAAGGTGGTCGCCACCGACCCCGATGGCCTCACCAGCCTCGCCGCTGGCCTCCAGGGCCCACCGATCAACTGGCTCGACTGGACCGGGGCGGATCCCTCGCTTGGCACCGCCACCGGCGCCTTCCCGGAGCACCGGTCGGTCACCGCCAGCCTCAGCGGCAACGCCCCCCTCTACTTCGCCCAGCTGGAGGGCGGCACCAACTATTTCAGCCCGGCCGGGCCCTACACGGCCCCCGGTGTGTCGGCCCCGGCGTCGCCCGACATGATCGGCCTGATCCAGGCGGGATCGCGCACCATCACCCTGAGCCAGTCCGTCAGCAATCTCTATTTCGCCTATGTGAGCATCAACGGCAACACGCTCACCTTTGACCGCGATTTTGAGATCGTCAGCCAGTCGGATGCGGTGGGCGGTCCTGGCTACTGGGGCAGCGGCACGGCGGCCAAACAGCAGGTCACGATTGGTGGTGTCACCCGTTACCAGCTGGTGGCCCAGGGCGGCGAGCCCCATGGTCTCCTCCGGTTCACGGGCCCTCTGGCGTCCCTGTCGTGGTCCAGCGCTATCGATGAAACGTGGAATGGGTTCACCATCGGCACCGGTGATCCCACGCTCTCCCTGTCTGAGCCGGGTTCGGTGTTCAGCCTGCGGGTGCTCAACGCCGTTCCCCAGTCGATCGGCCTGTCGGCTGCATTCATCAACGAAAACAGTGCCAACGGCACCGTGGTGGGGGCCCTCACCGTCAGCGATCCCAACAGCAACGACCGTCACACGCTCACGCTGCTGGATTCAGCGGCCGGCCGGTTCGCCCTCAGCGGCTCGCCCACCACGGGCTACAGCCTGGTGGTGGCCGATGGTACCCGCCTTGATTACGAGGCGGCCACCTTCCACCAGATCCGGGTGCAGGCCACCGACGAGTCCGGCCTGTCGCTGGAGCAGACCTTCACGATCAACCTCGGCAACCTCACCGATTCCGCCGCCGGCAACCTCACCTTCGCCGCCGCCGCCTTCTCCGTCCGTGAGGATGGCCAGCCAGTGGTGGCGGTCACCGTCAACCGGGTCGGTGGGGTGGAACGCATTGTCAGCGCCACGCTGCTGCTCACCCCCGGCACGGCCACCTA
>JBKDDA010000027.1:0-4299 GCA_046313055.1 Synechococcaceae cyanobacterium
CCGGGCCAGCAGAATGGGCGCGGGTAGTTGGCAGCGAATGAGCAGGGCGCTTGTGATTGCCCTATGGGTAGCCGTCACCGCTGCTCCGATGGCGAGCCGGGCGGATGAGACCTACATCCTGTGCGGGCCCAAGTCGGTCGGATTCATCCGGGCCAAAGGCCAGACAGCTTGCCTCGGTGGCGGGCTGGATTGGAGATCGCGAGAGGCTCAGAGACAGGCAGCAGAAGCTCAGAAACGGGCAGCAGAAGCTCAGAGACAGGCAGCAGAGGCTCAGAGAGAAGCGGCCAAAAGCCGGACTATCACACAAAAAGAGCTAAATAATTGCAGAGGCATGGTGATGTTCAATCTGAAAGATCCGAGTAGCTATAAAGAGTGGATAGCAACAACAGAAAAAGGGGGGATTATTGACTATACGGCCACGGCAACCTCAGGCGGACCCGTGCGGGAGACGGTGAGATGTACAGACATTCTTGATAGGTAATCAGAGCCGAGCGATCCGGGCAGCGGCGTTGATCGCACCCAGGCCATCCCCCCTAAATCTGCAGCAAATTGCAGGGTGCCCCGGCCAATTTTGTCAGGCCAGCTTTTCTGCATTTTTTCAGGTCATCCATGAGGGGCCCGCCGCAATGGCCCAAAAGGCTGCAGGCCCAAGCAGTGCCGGCCACCGATCAGCGGCTTCTGACAGCTGAATTAAGCTCTTCTGACGTGGCGCTTAAAAGGCTGACGGGGTAGGGGTGAGTCTGTCCGCTGGCTCTGTTTGTCAAGAGACTTTTCAGGCTGCCGCTAGTGAAAGAACGGGCCTCAGGATCACGCTCCCCGGATCGGTCAACAGGGACCCGAAACAGGCGGGCTGCTGTTGCGGGTGGAGATGGGGCGGAAATCGCCCCTTTGTATGTATGGGATTTTTCTGCCCCACGGTCAGGCCCTCCCTGGTCGGCGGAGACCATCGACCCATGCCTCGAGCAGTCGCTCGGCGCTGATGCCATCCGGCATGGCCTCGAGCTCGACTCGGTAGAAGATCACGTCCCGATCGTCGCCGCGCTCCTTGCAACGCCGGCTGCTGAGCTTGGCGCCCACCAGTGCCAGCAGGCGTCGCAGGGTGGTGCTGGCCTTGCGCCCCGGACTGATGCCGAGCATCTGACGGCAATCGTTGCCCACGGCGCTGAGCCTGCTGTGCAGGTCGTTGAGTCTGTGGTCGTCGGCGCTGAACTCTTCCGATCGGGCCAGCCAGGCGGCGGCATCGAGGGTGATCAGTGCTTGGCGTTTCGTGCTGAGAGTTCGGGCGGCCAGGTCAGGCGCCCAGGCGATGCCAGCCGGTGCCAGCTGGTGCACCACCTCGAGGTCGTGATGCTGCACCAGCTGCTCAGCTTCGGCGGCAGTGGCCAGCCAGCGCCAGCGCAGACGATCTCCCAGGCCATCCCGATCGGCTTCGAGCAGGTGCTGGGGCGGGGGTGCATCCCCCAGGCCCCACGCTCTGGCGATGCGCCAGCGACTCAGTGCAGCGCGATCGGCGGGGTTCATGCGTCGACGACGCTGCAGCTCGGTGGCCTCGGCATCGGTGAGCAGGCGGGCCTCCCTGATTGCCTGATCGGCTTTGGTCTGAGCGGCGGTGGTGATGTCGCGCAGGCGGGCGGTGGTGACCTTCGCCTCGGCGGCGGCCAGGGCGTCGAGGGCGTCGCGGCGGACCACGCTGTAGCCCTCACGCTCGAGCAGTGCCACGGCTGTGGCGGAATACCCCTCGGCCTCGCGGTTCTGGTGTGCGGCCAGTTGGGCCCAGAGGGCGAGCCAGGGGCCTGTGGTGGGGCTTGTGGGTGTCCAACCACCAGCGGCCACCAGCTGCCCCACCAGGGCCTGACAGTCGCGGTCTAGGTGGCGTATCACCTCGCCCGCCTCGAAGCCACCGCAGCCCACCCGCAGGGTTCGGCCAGGCGAGCGAACAGGTGCATAGAGGTGGCGCGGGCAGTCGCCGCGCACCCGTGCCATGGCTTGCGCCACACCGGATGGGGGCGTGGTGCCGCCAGCGATGCCGAGCACGGCTGAGAACGGGATTGTCACGCTCAGGCCGGCCTGCACCGCGGGCGTGGCCACCACCACGGCGTAGCTCTCGAGCAGGTGGTCAGGGTCGGCGGCCAGGCGGTGGGCGTCGTGGTCGGGATCGGCCACGGTTTGGCTGTCCACCACCAGCACCCGGCCCTCGAGGTCGGGGCGCTCCTGCAGCACCAGGGCGGCGACGCTCTGGGCGCTGTTCGCCTGGTCGTGTTTCTGTGCGGTGGTGGCGATCCATAGGCGCTCTCCCGGCTCGAGTCGGCGCACGCGGCTTAGCAGCTCCTGGCGCCAGCTCTCGCGGTCGGGATGCACCACCAGCTCACGGCCGGCGGCCGGCCGATGGCGGCTGGCGATCAGGTAGGCGGGTTCACCCACACAGGCCTCGAGGGCGGCGAGGGTGGGGTCGTCGAGCTGTGCGTCAGCTGCCAGCACCAGCGCGGCATGGTGCAGGAGCTCGCCCAGCTCAGCCAGCACGGCCGGCCGGCGGGCGGCAATGGCGGTCTGGCTGTTGAGGGCATGGTGCAGAACTTGTCGGGCCTCATCAATGACGACGACGGCACCGGCCCAGTCGCGGGCGCGAAAGCGCAATCGGCTGATGCCATGCAGGCTGTCGATGCAAAGGGCAATGCCGGTCTGGCGGAGGTCACTGCCAGGGGCAGCCTCATCGGCCCATGGCAGGCCCAGCTGTGCGGCGAGGGCGGCGCCCAGGCTCCGGCGGTGGGTGAGCAGCACCACCCGCTGACCGGCTTCGAGCAGGGGTGCGAGGTGGCGGGCAATGGCGGTGCTCTTGCCGGTGCCCATGGCTGCTGCCAGGGCAATCAGGCGGCGGCGGCCGGCTCGCTGCAGCACGTCGATGGGCAGGTAACGGCCGTCGAGCAGCAGGTCGGCACGGCGCAGGCGGGGTAGAACCGGCAGGGGTTCTGGGGGCTTTGCCGCCTCGATGGCCCGGTCGATGGCATCGACGCCAGCAGCGGCGAGAACATCGTCGAGACCGGCTTTATTGCTGCCGGGCAGCAGGGGCAGCTCAACCACCTTCACGCGGCAGCCGGCGGCCTGCAGCAGTCGGGCGGTGATGCGGGCGGCGCGGGCGACCTTGCGGGCGGTCTCCGGCTTGCCCTCCCGGTCGAAGCACAGCCAGATCGGCCGGCCCTCGGCGGCGATCGCCTCGAGCTCAGGGATCAGGCGGCGGCGACCGTTCTCATCGGTGCGCCAGCCCATGGTGATCCCGGGCAGTCCCAGGGTGGCCCAGCCGGCGGTGATGCCAGCGAGGGCTTTCTTTAGGCCCTCGGTGAGCAGGACCGGCACCGGTGGGTTAGCAACCACCCAATCCCAGAACTCAGCCGGGTTCGCATCGGCCGGCCGGCGGCGGCGACCGGCGATCCTGCGCCAGTGCTCGAGGGTGAGGTGGGCCGCGAACAGACCGCCGCCACGGGGATGGCCCAGCTGCGTTTCGTATTTGACCGGCTTGGGTGTGACGTTCCGGAGCAGGCCGGTGCGCTTGTCGACTCTGCGGTCGGCGCCCAGGCGCGGCTGAGCAGGCTTCCAGCAATCGAAAGCCTCGAAGCCCGGCAGGCCGGCGGTTGTGGAGCGCCACCCGCCAGCACGCAGATGGGAGTAGGTGCGCTGCAGGCCGGTGAGGGCCTCGGAGACAAAACCAGGCTGGGTCTGAACGTGGCCATTGTTGGCCAGTTTTGAGGTCTGGAGCGCCAGCCGCTTGTGGCGGATCAGCTCGGTGCGGGCATCCTCCCAGTGCTCAGTGGTGCCCTCCCCGAACGATCGGGCATTGAGGGCGGCGAGGGCGGGGTCGATCGCGGATTCCACCACCAGCTCGAGCCAGTGCTCGAGGGTGAGGTGGGGTGGCGGTGGAGCGATGCCGGCGGCCTGTCCGGCGCACAACGGCTGTAGTCTCCCGCCTTCCGTTTGTACGGGTTCCGGGCTAAGGTCAATCTCAAGCACTGGGGGTCTCCCTGGTGGGTTCCCGGTTGCCGCACGTCCTGAGAAAACAGACGGCACCGGGATTGTTTGTGAGAAGGGCTCCCCTCGGGGGGCCTTTCTTTGTTTCATGAAACCGGCTGCCCATGGCTGGCGCCAGCTGGTGGGCGATCAGCCGGCCAGGGCCTCAGCCAGTTGGGCCGATGCCTGGGCCAGCAGGGCCCGGGAGAGGGCAGCCCGCGAGCACCCCAGCCGGGCGGCCTGACCGTCAAGGTCAGCCACCAGAGCAGGCGGCAGGCGCAGGCTCAGGGGCGGCAGCAG
>JBKDDA010000028.1:0-21023 GCA_046313055.1 Synechococcaceae cyanobacterium
CTCCGGCTCCTCTCCACCACTCCGCATCCGCAGCTCCTCTCGCAGCTCCTCCAGTTCCATCAGCTCCTGCACCTGGCGCCCCAGCGTGATCTCCTGCTCATGGGTCAGCAGCGGCACGCGGCCGATGTCACGCAGGTAGGAACGCACCAGATCGCCGTCCACAGGCGGCATCTGATGCACGGGGCGGGCTTCGCTGGGCAGGGCACGGGGGGCTGTCGGCGCACTGGCGGCAGCGGGCAGGCTGGCGACGGCGGTGAGGGTCACGTCCGGAAACGTATCGGTGCGTGAAGCTTAACCTGAAGAAGTGTGAAGGTCTCTCATCTGAGGCGCATCGGTGGCGGGATGGCCCGCTGGCAGGGGGGCTCAGCCCTGCCCCAGGCGCTGGAGAAGCCAGCCGGCGGTGGTGAGGTAGATCAGCACCCCCACCACATCGGTGATGGTGGCGATGAAGGGGGCCGACATCAGGGCCGGATCCAGGCCCAGGCGCTCGAACAGCAACGGCAGGGCCGCACCGGCCGTGGCGGCCAGGGTGGTGATCACGACCAGGGACACACCCGCGGCACCGACCACCACGCCGCTGCCCGACACATACCAGGCCCAGGGCACCACCACTACGGCCATCAGCAGGCCAAGCAGCACGCCGGCAAGGGCCTCGCGGCCGATGGTTCTGGCGGGGCCCAGGGCCTGCAGCCGCTGGGTGCTGAGGCCCCGGATCACCACGGTGGAACTCTGGGCTCCCACATTGCCGCCGGTGCCGATCAGCAGGGGAATGAAGGCCGCCAGCACCACCACCTGTTTCAACACGCCGTCCATGGCGGCGATCACCGCCGCGGTGCCGCTGTTGGCGAGCAGCAGCACGAGCAGCCACACGATGCGCCGCCGGGCCACGGTGAACAGGTTGCTCTGGAAGTAATCGTCCTCATCGCCGGCCTGCACGGCTCCGGCGGCGTAGAGGTCACGGGTGGCCTCCTGCTGGATCACGTCGATCACGTCGTCCACGGTGACGATCCCCACCAGCCGCTGCTCCCGGTCCACCACGGGCGCCGCCAGAAAGTCGTAGCGCTGGATGACCCGCGCCACCTCCTCCTGGTCGGTGTCGGTGCTCACGCTCACCACCTCCCGGGTCATCACATCCCCGAGGCGGGCCTCCGGCTCCGCGGTCACCAGATCCCGCAGCGAGAGCATGCCGGTGAGGTGGCGGGAGGCATCGGTGACATAGAGGCTGTAGATGGTCTCGGTGTCCCGGGCACGACGGCGCACGATCTCCAGGGCCTGGGCCGCGCTGTGGAACTCCTTGAGATCAATGAACTCGGTCGTCATCAGACGACCGGCCGTCTCGGGCTCGTAGCCCAGCATCTGGGCGGTGATCCGGCGTTCGGCGGGGCTCAGTTCAGCCAGGAGCCGGCGCACCACCTTGGCGGGCAGCTCATCAAAGAGACGCACCCGGTCATCGGGAGACATCTCTTCCACCAGTTCCAGCACCTCCCCCGAGCGCAGCCGTTCGAGCAGGCTCTGCTGCACCGGCGGATCGAGGTATTCATAGACCGCGATCGCCTCGTCCTTGGGCAGCAGGCGAAACGCCAGGGCCTGCAGGGTGCGGGGCAGACTGCCGATGGCCTCGGCCGCATCCACCTCCTGCACGGGCTGCAGCAGCAGCTTGGCGCCGTCGTAGTTGCCGGCCTGCAGCAGGGCCTCCAGCTGGCGGGCCACCACCTCGGCCACCCGGGGGCCCGTGGCGACGAGCGGAGCAGTGCCGTTGGCCTCATTCATGGCGCCGAGGGTCGCGGCACTTCCGAGTGTATGGGGCGGAGGTGGATCGGGCGGAGCCATCCCGGGCCATCCGGCTAAGGTCAGCCGGCCCGACCGACTGCAGCACCGCCATGACCGTGAACGTGAAGGACGTGATCGTGCGCGACGGCACCGGCCAGCCCCGCAGCCTGGGCGACTGGAGCGGCCAGGTGCTGCTGGTGGTCAACGTGGCCAGCCGCTGCGGCTTCACCCGCCAGTACGCAGGCCTGCAGCAGCTTCAGGACGACTACGGGGCCAGGGGCTTCACGGTGCTGGCCTTCCCCTGCAACGACTTCGGCGCCCAGGAGCCGGGCACGCTGCCGGAGATCCAGCAGTTCTGCAGCAGCACCTACGGCGTGAACTTTCCGGTGCTCGACAAGGTGACCATGGCCGAAGCGCCGTTCACCAGCCTCACGCAGGCCGAACCGGCGGGAGCGGTGGCCTGGAACTTCGAAAAATTCCTGATCGGCAAGGAGGGCACGGTGCTGGCCCGCTTCAAGAGCGGTGTGGAACCCACCGCCGCCGAACTGACCGGCGCCATCGAGGCGGCCCTGGCCGCCTGAGGGACGGCCCGCCCCGGCCCTTCAGACCACAAGCCAGCCGCGACGGCCGGCCGGAGACCGCACCTGCAACCAACGCTCGCCGCTGGCACCCTGCCAGCTGCGCAGCACCCGCAGGGGTTGGTCACCGTTGAGGCGGGCCAGGGTCGGCGCCTGGTGGTGGGGCTCGGCCTGCAGGGTCACGGACCCGGCTGACAGCAGCGGTTCGCCGATCGCACGGCGCCGCAACTCCGGCTGGCGACGATCGGCGCCACCGGCGGGCAGGCCCACGGGGGCCACCAGGGCAAAGCCCAGCAGTGCGGCCCATCGCCAGGGGGCAGGGAGTGGCGCGGGCATCAGATGTCGAGCTGGGCCAGGTCGAGTTCGGCGCTGTGGGTTTCGATGAACTCACGGCGGGGGGCCACCTTGTCGCCCATCAGGATCGTGAAGATCCGGTCGGCTTCGGCAGCATCTTCAATCTCCACGCGCTTCATGGTGCGGGTGGTGGGATCCATGGTGGTTTCCCAGAGCTGCTGGGGCATCATTTCGCCAAGACCCTTGAAACGCTGAATCGTGTAATTGGCCTTTTCGCCGAAACCCTGAATGGTGGTTTTCAGCTGGGATTCATTGTAGCAATATGCGTGATTTTTTCCCCGCTCAACCTTGTAGAGCGGCGGGCAGGCAATGTAGATGTAGCCACCATCAACCAGGGCCTTCTGGTAGCGATAGAAGAAGGTCAGCAGCAGGGTGCGGATGTGGGCACCATCCACATCGGCGTCGGTCATGATCACAATGCGGTGATAGCGCAGGTTCTTCTCGTCAAACTCCTCGCCTTTGATGCCCAGGCCCAGGGCCGTGATCAGGGCCTGAATCTCGGTGTTTTTATAGATTTTGGCGTCGTCGGTCTTTTCAATGTTGAGGATTTTGCCCCGCAGGGGGAGGATGGCCTGAAACCGCCGGTCTCGCCCCTGCTTGGCGGAGCCCCCGGCCGAATCCCCCTCCACGATGTAGATCTCCGATTCTCCGGGATCGCGCGAGCTGCAATCGGCCAGCTTGCCAGGCAGGGTGGAGCTCTCCAGCACGGATTTGCGCCGCACCAGCTCGCGGGCCCGGCGGGCAGCTTCGGCGGCGTTGAAGGCCTGAATGGCCTTCTCGAGAATCAGATCGATGACCGAGGGGTGGAATTCCAGGTACTCCGCCAGGGCCTCGCCCACCAGCGAGTCAACGATCCCCCTGACTTCGGTGTTGCCGAGCTTGGTCTTGGTCTGGCCTTCAAATTCGGGATCCGGCACCTTCACCGAGAGCACGGCCGTGAGACCCTCGCGGATGTTCTCGCCGGCCAGGTTGGCATCGGCCTCCTTGCGCTTGCCGCGCTTGCGGGCAAAGGTGTTGAGGGTGCGGGTGAGCACCGTTTTCAGGCCCTCAATGTGGGTGCCGCCGTCAACGGTGCGGATGTTGTTGGCGAAGCCGAAGATGTTGTCGGAATAGGCGTCGACACACCATTGCAGAGCCGCCTCCACCTGCACACCATCGCGCTCTGAATTAACGTAAATGATATCTGGGTGAAGCGGATCCTTCTCGGCATTCATGTAGGCGACATACTCCCTGATGCCGCCCTCGTAGTGATAGGTCTCTTCGTGGGGCTCCTGGCCCCGCTCATCGCGGAACACAATCCGCACACCACCATTGAGATAGGCCAGCTCCCGCAGGCGGGCCGACAGGGTGTGGTAATCGAAGACAATGCCGCCGGTGAAGATCTCCAGATCGGGCAGAAAGCGCACCCGGGTTCCGGTTCTCTCCGGATCGGCCGCCGGCGTTGACTCCAGGGTGCCGATCGGCTGGCCCCGCTCAAAGCGCTGGTTGTGTTCGTGGCCCTGGCGGTGAACCGTGACCTCCACCCACTCGCTGAGGGCGTTGACCACAGACACGCCCACGCCATGCAGGCCGCCGGAGACCTTGTATCCGCCGGAGCCGAACTTGCCGCCGGCGTGGAGCACGGTGAGCACCGTTTCCAGGGCGCTTCTGCCGGTGCGGGGATGGATGTCGGTGGGAATGCCGCGACCGTTGTCGGTGACGCTGGCCGAACCATCGGCATGCAGCAGCACCAGAATCTGGTCGCAGTGGCCGGCGAGGGCCTCGTCGACCGCGTTGTCAACAACCTCGTACACCAGGTGGTGCAGGCCCCGGGGTCCTGTGGAGCCGATGTACATGCCCGGGCGCTTGCGCACGGGCTCCAGACCCTCCAGCACCTGGATCTGCTCGGCGCCGTAGGCAGACTGGACTTTGTTGGCGTCGCTCATGCCGTGAGGGCTCCCCAGGGGGTCGATTCGTATGGCCGATGGGGCCTGGCGTAGCCGGGGCGAGGGAACTGTCGCGGTTCGCGGGGCATGGGCGCCAGAAGCGGGGAGAAGGCGCCACAGGCAGGGCGCAGACCTCGCGGGCCCCACAACTTTACCACCGGCGCCTGCCGGCGCCCCCAGGGGGGTTTGGCGTCTGCCGCGGAGATCCCCTGGTATCCGGCCGGGAGGCCCGCCGCAGCGCGGTCCGGCCCGCCAGGGAGACTGGCGGCTGAGCACGGCCCCGATTCCGCTGGAGCACACCGGTCATCCCTCACCCCTCGTGATCGCCGTGGTGGGTCCCACCGCCAGCGGCAAGACCGACCTGGGCATCGCCATTGCCGAAGCCCTCGACCTGGCCGTGCTCTCGGTGGATTCGCGCCAGCTCTACCGGGGCATGGACATCGGCACGGCCAAGCCGACAACGGCCCAGCGCTCCCGGGTGCGCCACGAACTGCTCGATCTGCGGGAGCCAGACCGACCGATCAACGTGCAGGAGTTCAGCGCCCTCGCCCTGGGGTGCATCGACCGGGAACACGCCCGCCGGGGAATCGCCCTGCTGGTGGGTGGCAGCGGCCTCTATCTGCAGGCCATCACCGGGGGGATTCAGCCACCGGCAGTGCCGGCCCAGCCCTGGCTGCGGCAACAGCTGGAACAGCTGGGGCAGCCCGCCTGCCATGCCCTGCTGGGGTGCACCGACCCCGCCAGCGCCGCCCGGATCGCGCCAGCAGACGCGGTGCGCACCCAGCGGGCCCTGGAGATCCACTACGCCACGGGCGCCTTGCCCAGCAGCCTCCGCCGCCGCACCGCGCCGCCCTGGCGGCTGCTGGAACTGGGCCTCGATCCGGCGGACCTGGCCGGGCGCATCCGCCGGCGCACCCGGACCATGTATGCCGCTGGCCTGTTGCCGGAGACAGCCGCCCTGCTGGAGCGGTTCGGAGCCCACTGCCCCCTGCTCGACACGATCGGCTACGGCGAGGCACGCAGGCTGCTGGCGGGTGACCTGGACCTGGAGGCGGCGATCGCCCTGAGCGAACGGCGCACCTGGCAGTACGCCAGGCGGCAGCGCACCTGGTTCCGGCGCCAGCACCAGCCGGCCTGGCTGGATGGGCCCCGCAGCGACCGGCCAACGGCCAACGGTGCCGATCTGCTGAGCAGGGCCCTGCTGGCGATCAACAGGGTTCTAGGGTAAGGACCAATCCGCCGTTGTGAATGCCTCCCCGTCCCCGGTTCGACCGTCGTTCTCCCGTCCGGGAGCTCCCCAACATCAACGATCGCATCAGCTACCCGAATCTGCGGGTGGTTGATGCCGACGGCAGTCAACTCGGGGTGATCACCCGCGAAGCGGCGCTGGAGGTGGCCCGGGAGCGGGAGCTGGATCTGGTGCTCGTGAGCGAGAAGGCCGACCCGCCGGTCTGCCGGATCATGGACTACGGCAAATACAAGTTCGAGCAGGAGAAAAAAGCCAAGGAGGCGAAGAAGAAGTCCCACCAGACGGAGGTCAAGGAAGTCAAGATGCGTTACAAGATCGATTCCCACGACTATCAGGTGAGGATCGGTCAGGCAGTGCGATTCCTGCGCTCCGGCGACAAGGTGAAGTGCACGGTGATCTTCCGCGGCCGGGAGATCCAGCACACGGCCCTCGCCGAGCAACTGCTCATGCGCATGGCCAAGGACCTGGAGGAGAACGCCGAGATCCAGCAGGCACCCAAGCGGGAGGGCCGCAACATGATCATGTTCCTCTCGCCCCGCCGCCAGGCACCCACCAAGGGCCGCAGCGACAAGCCCGACCGGCCAGAGAAGGTGGAGAGACCGGAGAAAGCCGACAGACCGGAGAAGGCTGAGAAGGTGGCTGCTCCGGCCGGCGACTGAACCCGGAAGCCCCTTCAGGGGCCGGCGGACCCCAGATGCTGCTCGAACCAGTCGAGCATCTCCCGCCAGCCCTCGGCGGCCGCAGCGGCGTTGTAATCGGGCCTGTCCTCACACAGGAAGCCATGGCCCGCATCCAGCAACCGCAGCCGGTGGCGCGGGCCACCGGCTGCCAGGGCCTGGCGCACGGCCTCCACGTCGGCTGGGGGGATCAGGGGATCGCTGCGGCCGAACATACACAGCAGATGGCCCGGGATCGAGGGCACCACCGCCAGGGTGGGCGGCCCGCCCCCGGGTCGGCCGCTGGCCACACCAGCGCCGTAGAACGAACAGGTGGCCCGCACCGAAGCCAGGCTGGCGGCCAGCATCGCCACGTGGCCCCCGAAGCAGAAGCCCACACAACCCAGGGGGCCCTCGCCGGCCTGCCGCCCCAGCCAGGTGACCGCGCAGCCCAGATCGGCCAGCAGCCGGGCCGCCGTGGTGCGGTCCTTGTGGAGCCGGCCCAGCTGCAGATCCTCCGTGCCGTAGCCCAGCTCCAGCCCCGGCGCCGTGTGCTGAAACAGCGGCACCGCCAGCGCGGCGTAGCCCCGGTCGGCCAGGCGGTCGGCCACCGATCGCACCCAGCGGTTGACACCGAACACCTCCGGCAGCACCAGCACGCCCGCCCGGGGCGCCCCGGCGGCCGGGGGTGACCACCAGCACCGCAGCATCTGCCGGTCCGCCTCCCGGTCCGCCTCCAGCGGAACGTCAACCCAGGCGGCAACGGGGGACGGCATGGGGAGTCCCGGGGGGCTGTCCCAAGCATGGCGACCAACCGGCACAGGCACCTATGCCAACGGGGCAATTGTCACGGGGGCGAAAGCTCCGTAGGGTGGCCGGCAACTCATCTGGCCCAGCACCGGCGTGCGATTCCATATCCAGCAGGAAAGCGACATCCCGGCATCCACGCAGCTCTACAACCAGATCTGCTTCGCGATCGCCGCCCGCCACTATCCTCCGGGCCACCGGCTGCCCAGCACCCGACAGCTGGCCATGCAGACCGGCCTGCACCGCAACACGATCAGCAAGGTCTACCGCCAGCTGGAAACCGACGGGGTGGTGGAGGCGATGGCGGGGTCGGGGATCTACGTGCGCGACCAGCAGAAGCCGCGCGAAATGCGGGCCCCCGCCGGCCCCCGCCAGCGGGCCCTGCCCGACATTGACCGCGAGGTGCGCCAGAGCGTGGACGGTCTGCTCAACGCCGGCTGCACCCTGCAGCAGGCCCGCGAGCTGTTCACCCGGGAGATCGACTGGCGGCTGCGCTGCGGCGCCCGGGTGCTGGTGAGCACCCCCCGGGAAGACATCGGCGCCTCGATGCTGATCGCCGAGGAACTGAGCCCCAACCTGGAGGTGCCGGTGGAGGTGGTGCCGATGGAGGAACTGGAATCGGTGCTGCAGAGCGCCAGCAAGGGCACGGTGGTGACCAGCCGCTACTTTCTGCAACCGGTGGAAGAGATCGCGCGCCGCCACGGTGTGCGGGCGGTGGCGGTGGACCTCAATGACTTCCGCCATGAACTGGACATGCTCAAGGAACTGAGGCAGGGCAGCTGCGTGGGCCTGGTGAGCATCAGCCCTGGAATCCTGCGGGCCGCCGAGGTGATCCTGCACAGCCTTCGGGGCAACGAACTGCTGGTGATGACGGCCAACCCCGACACGGGCAGCCGCCTGCTGGCGCTGCTGCGGGCCGCCAGCCACGTGCTCTGCGACCGACCCAGCCTGCCCCTGGTGGAGCAGACCCTGCGCCAGAACCGGGCCCAGTTGATGCGCCTGCCGGTGGTGCACTGCGCCCAGAGCTACCTGGGCACCGCCAGCATCGATCTGCTGCGCAAGGAAATCGGCCACCTGTCCAGCTGACGACACCCCCACTGCCGATGCTGGACGCGATCCGCGCCGACCTGGCGATCATCAAGGAGCGGGACCCCGCAGCCCGCAGCACACTGGAGATCCTGTTGTGCTATCCGGGCCTGCATGCCCTGAGCCTGCACCGGATCAGCCACCGGTTGTGGCTCACCGGGCTGCCCCTGCTGCCGCGCCTGCTCAGCCAGCTGGGGCGGCTGGTCACCGGTGTGGAGATTCACCCAGGAGCGCGGATCGGCAAAGGGGTCTTCATCGATCACGGCATGGGTGTGGTGATCGGTGAAACAGCGGTGATCGGCAACAAGTGCCTGCTCTACCAGGGGGTGACCCTCGGTGGCACCGGCAAGCAGCACGGCAAACGCCACCCCACCCTGATGGACAACGTGGTGGTGGGGGCCGGCGCCAAAGTGCTGGGCGCCATCTCCGTGGGCGCCAACACCCGCATCGGCGCCGGTTCCGTGTTGCTGCGCGACGTGGGACCGGACTGCACCGTGGTGGGCATTCCAGGTCGGGTGATCCACCAATCGGGGGTGCGCATCGACCCTCTGGCCCACTCGGCCCTGCCGGATGCGGAAGCACGGGTGATCCGCAATCTGATGGAGCGGATCGACGGTCTCGAAAATGAAGTGAATCGTCTGCAGGCCTGCCTGCGCCAACTGACGACGACAGGCCCCATGATCGAACCCTGCACCGGCAGGGCCCAGAACCTCAGAGACAGGGAGATCCTTGAATTTCTGGGGGAATCCGATTTCAGCAGCGATGACGCAAGCCGCCGCACCGAATGAGCAGGCAGGGCCGCCTGCAGAAGCGGCCCGCAGAACTTGCGATATGATAATAAATAGCGCGGCCGCGAAATCGGCCCCAGTCAATTAACTGTCAGACCTTTGTGATCTGGAAACCCGGCCAGCGACTGTTGAATCCCCTGCGCGGCATTCTGCTGGGGGGCACACCTGTTGCCCGTCTGATGCGTCGCACCGCCAGCGAGCAATGGCACCTGATCGCCATCAACCTGATCACAGGGTTTGGCCAGGCTTTTCTGGATGCCCTGACCCTGGGGGTGATCTACACCGCTGTTTCCCTGTTGGCCAGACCAGGGAAAATGAACTGGTTTGCCCAACCGGTGATCAGCCACATCCCCGGGTTGCCGGAGCTGATGTCGAGCATTTCACCCAAGGGGCTGTTCGTGGCCCTGGTGCTGACCTGGATTCTGCTGCAGGCCCTGGCAGCCTGTTCCCAGTACCTGAACATGGTCAGCGCCAGTCACCTGGCGGCGCGCTGCACGGCACAAATCAAGGCCAATATCCACAGCCGCATTCTGGATATGTCATTCGCCTGTGCGAGCGGCCACCGCATGGGCTATCTGATCAAACAGACTGACCAGGGCCCCCTGGCGATCTCCAAGCAGATCGTCTGGATCAACAACATGGTGCTGGGCATCATCATGTCAGCCACCTATGTGATTCTGCTGATCAGCCTGTCCCCCTGGCTGCTGATTGTGGTTGGCATTGCTGTGGCAATGATCACCGTGCTGCTGAAGCTGGTGCTGGCACCGATCAAACAGAATGCCTTCGACCTTGAAGCTGTGCTTCTGGACGTGAGCTGCAAGGTGAATGAAAATCTGCAGAACCTGCGGCTGCTGCACAGCAGCGGCGAAATCGACCGGGCCGACGATCGCATGAAGGCTTCGGCCAACGATCTGGAGAAAGCCCTGCGCCGCCACGGTGAACTGACCAACCTGGTGGCGCCAGTCAGCACCTTTCTGCCGATGGCCACGGTGGGCCTGTTTGCCGGCATCGGCGTGTACCTGGTGGCTGGCCGCATCGGTGGGCTGATCCCCAACCTGGTGACCTTCGTGATCGCTTTGCAGCGGCTCAATTCCAGAATGTCAAACGTGGCCCATGCCTACTCACTGCTGCAGAGCAATCAGGCACCAATTCAGTTCCTCAATGAGGTTC
This sequence comes from Synechococcaceae cyanobacterium, assembly GCA_046313055.1. GTDB lineage: Bacteria > Cyanobacteriota > Cyanobacteriia > PCC-6307 > Cyanobiaceae > Cyanobium. The sequence continues at coordinate 10,384 of JBKDDA010000028.1, forward strand.
AATCCGATGACAACATTGAGCTCCGTCGCCGGGGCGGCATACCCTTCAACGAACTCAGGCAGGAGATCCGGCTCGACAACGTGAGCCTCAGCTACGACACCAGCCACTCACCGGCTCTGCAGCAGATCAATCTCACCATTCCCCGCGGCAAAACCGTGGCCCTGGTGGGCCCCAGCGGTGCCGGCAAGAGCAGCCTGGCCGATCTGCTGGTGGGTCTCTACGAACCCAGCAAGGGCCGGATCCTGGTGGACGGCCAGGATCTGGCCAGCATGGACCTGATCAGCTGGCAACAGCGACTGGGTGTGGTGAGCCAGGACACCGCCCTGATCAATGCATCGCTGGCCGACAACATCAGCTTCGGCCGACCGGAGGCCAGCCGCCAGCAGATCGAGGCGGCAGCGGTGCTGGCCCAGGCCAACGGATTCATTGAGTCGATGCCTGAGGGTTACGACACGATGGTGGGTGACCGGGGCTACCGCCTGAGTGGCGGCCAACGCCAACGCATTTCGCTGGCCCGGGCCTTCCTGCGCCAACCCCAGCTGCTGATTCTCGACGAAGCCACCAGCGCGCTGGACAGCCACAGCGAACGGCTCGTTCAGGAGGCGCTGGAACGGTTCGAAAAGAACCACACCGTGCTGGTGATCGCCCACCGCCTGAGCACGATTGTGTCGGCCGATCTGATCTGTGTGTTGCAGGACGGCCAGATTGTGGAACAGGGAACCCACGCCGAACTGGTCAGCCGGGCCGGTGTCTACCGTGACCTGTGGAACATTCAGGCATCGGGGCAGGCCATGGCCAGCAGCCGCTGATCAGGCCATGGTTTCAGCTGGAGGTGCCAGCTGGGGCTGGAACATGAACATGGAATAAATCACGTTGCGACGCATCTGCGTCATCATTTCAAGGAACATGTCATAGCCCTCGTTTTTGTATTCGATCAACGGATCTTTCTGCCCGTAACCTCTCAGGCCAACCGATTCGCGCAGGGCATCCATGGCCTGCAGATGCTCGCGCCAGAGGGTATCGATCTGCTGCAGGATGAAAAACCGTTCGGCTTCCCGCATCAGCCCGGGGCGTTGCTGGTCAATCTGGGCTTCCTTGACGTCGTAGGCGTTGCGCAGCTGTTCCTGCAGAAAGGCCTTCAGCTCCTCCATACCCAGCCCCTGCAACTGCTCCGGCTGCAGGTCATCCAACAGGTAGACGAATTCCTTGACCTTGCCGGCCAGCTTGCTGAGATCCCATTCCTCGGGCGGCAGATCGGGATTCACGTAGGCCTCCACGATGTCTTCGATGGTGCGCTCGCCGTAGCCGATCACCTGTTGCTTCAACTGGCGACCATCGAGCACCCGGCGACGCTCGGCATAAACAGCCTTGCGCTGATTGTTCATCACCTCGTCATACTCAAAGACCTGCTTACGGATGTCGTAATAGTAGGTTTCAACCTTCTTCTGGGCCCCTTCCAGCGAACGGGTCAACATGCCTGACTCGATCGGCATGTCTTCCTCCACGCGGAAGGCGTTCATCAGGCCTGCCACGCGGTCGCCACCAAAGATGCGCAGCAGATTGTCCTCCAGGGACAGGAAGAAACGGGTGCTGCCCGGATCACCCTGGCGCCCTGCCCGGCCGCGCAGCTGGTTGTCGACCCGACGTGACTCGTGGCGTTCAGTACCGATGACGTGCAGACCTCCAGCGCCACGCACCTGGGCCTCTTCCTGCTTGACCACCTGGTCGTACTCCGTCTTCACGGTGGCGATCAGATCACGCAGGCGCTGAATCTGGGGATCGCTGGTGGGAGCTTTCTCGGCGGCCTGGGCAATCCGGTCCTCCAGCTCAAGCACGGTGAGGCTGCGGTCGCCCCAGGCCTGCACCAACTCCCGCGACAGGACCGTGAGCGCATCGCTGGTGGTCTCGGTGAGGGTGCAGGGGTAGAGGCTGCCGAGCGCCCTGGCCTCACTGGGGGCCTGGCGAACCGGCGGAGCATCGGCGCCGAAGCCACCACCGGCTTCCGGTGCAGCCGACCGCTGCAGGGGCACCGGTGGGCGGTGGCTGTCCTCCGGTCGCACCAGCCGGGGCAGGAGCACCTCCCGCAGCTTCAGCCGGGCCATGTAATCGCTGTTGCCGCCGAGAATGATGTCGGTGCCGCGGCCGGCCATGTTGGTGGCGATGGTGACAGCCCCGGCCCGGCCGGCCTGGGCCACGATCTCAGCCTCGCGCTCCACATTCTCGGGCTTGGCGTTGAGCAGGTTATGGGGCACCTGCTGTTCGGCAAGCAGTGCCGAGAGCAGCTCCGACTTCTCCACACTGGTGGTCCCCACCAGCACGGGCCGACCCGAATGGTGGATCTCGGCAGTCTCCCGGGCAACCGCACGCCACTTGGCCGTTTCGGTCTTGTAGACCTGATCGGTCCAGTCAACGCGGGAACGGACCCGGTTGGTGGGCACGATCGTGACCTCCAGTTTGTAGGTCTTCTCGAATTCCACTTCCTCGGTCTTGGCCGTACCAGTCATCCCCGCCAGGCGGGGGTAGAGCAGGAAGAAATTCTGATACGTGATGCTGGCCAAGGTCTGGGTTTCCGGCTGAATCGGCAGACCCTCCTTGGCCTCGATCGCCTGATGGAGTCCGTCGCTCCAGCGGCGCCCCGGCATGACACGACCCGTGAATTCATCAACAATCACCGCATCCTGACCGCGAACGATGTAGTTGACATCTTTCACGAAAAGCTCTTTGGCCTTGAGGGCATTATTAATGAAATGGGCCCAGGGATTGGCCGGATCAAACAAGTCGCCGACCTGCAACAACCGCTCCGCCTTGTCATAGCCTTCATCGGTCAGGGTGACATTGCGCTGCTTTTCGTCGACCTCGTAATCACCCTCAGGGTCAATGCCGTCTTTGCCCATTTCAGCCGCGCGCTCCAGCTGGCGTGCGATCTCAGAGGCCTGCACATATTTTTCCTGAGGTCGCTCGATCTGGCCCGAAATGATCAGCGGAGTTCTGGCTTCGTCGATCAGAATGGAGTCGACTTCATCAATCAGACAATAATGAAAATCCCTCTGCACAACATCGGAGATGTCATTGGCCATGTTGTCTCTGAGATAGTCAAATCCCAGCTCCGAGTTGGTGGCATAGGTGATGTCGCAGGCGTAGTTGCGGCGCCGCTCCTCCGGGGCCATGTCCTGCTGGATCAGGCCCACGGACAGGCCGAGAAAACGATGAATCTGGCCCATCCATTCGGCATCGCGCCGGGCCAGGTAGTCGTTCACGGTGACCACGTGCACACCCCGGCCCGTGAGGGCATTGAGATAGGCCGGCAGGGTGGCCACAAGGGTTTTGCCTTCGCCGGTCTTCATCTCGGCGATCTGACCCTCATGCAGCACCATGCCGCCGATGAGCTGCACGTCAAAGTGCCGCATTCCCAGCACGCGGCGACCAGCCTCACGCACCACGGCGAACGCCTGGGGCAACAGCTCGTCGAGCAACTGGCGCTGGCGGCCGGTATCCGTACCGGCATTGGCCAGCTTCTGACGGAATTCAGCCGTGAGACCCCTGAGCTGGTCGTCCGACAGGGGCTCGATCTCCTCCTCCAGCAGGTTGATGTCCGACACCAGCGGCTGGTAGCGCTTCAGCTTGCGGGCGTTGGGATCACCCAGCAGCAGCTTGAGCATGGGAGCAATGGGGGCCGTGATCGGTCACCCTATCACCGCATTTCCCGCCACTGTGGCCTCAGATGCCTGATGGGCAAAGGGATGTGGAGTTCGCCTCAGGGGCGGCACCCCCGGGCGCGAGGATTCGGATTCATCGTTGCTTCAGCCCACCCTGAACCCTGGACATCCCGATCCGGCACCGGAGGCCCGGGTGGTGCTGCATGGCCCGGGGGCCCTCGGCCTGCGCCTGTGGCACCTGCACCGCGTGCAACAGCTCCTTGATCGCCACAGCTTCTGGGCCTGCGGCCGCCGCCGCCGCGACCTGAACCGCATGCTGGCGGCCAGCCAGGCGGCCGTCAGCGCCTGGGAGGGGTCACGCCTGGTGGGCTTCGGCCGAGCCAGCAGCGATGGGGTGTTCCGGGCCACCCTCTGGGATGTGGTGGTGGCCGAGGAGCAGCGGGGCCAGGGGCTGGGCCGCAGGCTGGTGGAGCAGCTCCTGGGGGCCCCCGCCCTGCGGGAGGTGGAGCGGGTCTACCTGATGACCAGCAATGGGGCGGCGTTCTACGAACGCCTCGGGTTCCGATCAGTGGACGACCAGACGCTGATGCGCCGGGACCTCTGAAGGGCCACAGGGCGCAGTGGATGCAAGGACGTCTCCGGCAGCGGAAAGAGTCCGGCTGACCCCGGAAGGACCTTGATCAGAACAAGCGGGTGACGCGATTCGAACGCGCGACATTCACCTTGGCAAGGTGACGCTCTACCACTGAGCTACACCCGCAGCCGGCTGGGCTGCCGATGACCCAAGCATGCACCACGGAGGGCCCGCCGGTCAAATCCCCACAGGCCTCATTGGGGCAGGGCCGCCATCAGGCTGCCCATCTCCAGGGCCTGCAGGCCATAGGTCCAGCCAAGATTGCTCTTGATGCCGGCCCGCTCCAGGGCCTGCTGGAGGGTGTCGGTGGTCAGCACCCCGAAGATCACGGGCACACCGCTGGCCCGGGCCACGCTGGCCACTCCCTTGCTGACCTCGGCCACCACCACGTCGAAGTGGGGCGTGTCGCCGCGGATCACCGCTCCGAGCGTGATCAGCACCTGATAGCGGCCGCTGTCAGCCAGGCGCTGAGCCACCAGGGGGATCTCGAAGCTGCCGGGAACCCACGCCACATCGAGCTGCCCGCTCCCCGGGGAGGTGTCGATGCCGTGGCGCGACAGACAGTCGAGGCAGCCGCTCAGCAGCCGGGTGGACACCAGATCGTTGAACCGGGCCACCACCACACCGATGCGCAGACCGGCGGCATCCGTGAAGCGGCCTTCAAAAACGGTCAAGGGGTCAGACCACGAAGAAACTCATGCCCCAGTTCAGCAGCACGAGGGCCACCCAGGCCAGGCCACCGAGCAGGATCAGGCGGTTGGACCGGCCGCTGTCCTGGCTGCTGGCGTAGAGCACCGGCACGGCCACCACCAGGGCAAAGGAGAGCACAACCAGCGCCAGAACGGTGAGCGTGTTGAGGATCTGCATGGACGGCCGGATCTGGGCAGTGGGCGGATTCTCACATGACGCCCCGGGACGTCAGGGCAGGGGGCGGCCCTTCCGTCACATGTTGTGGGAGCCACACCACCGGTGGGGGCCCGCTGCGGCAACGGATCCAGCGATGGTGGTTTGATCGCCGGGGGCGCCTTAGCATCGCGATCCGTCGCCCCTGCTCCTTGGCTGATCCCGTGCCCGCCGGTCCGGCCGCGGAAGCCGGCCTGCAGCTGTCGCTCACGGCGGTGGCCGGGATCCAGGGCGACCTGTTCGCCGCCCACGCCCCCTCCGATGAGCCCTGCGCCCCCCCGGCGGCGGGCGGCGGAGACCGCCGGAGGAGTCGCCGGGGCACCGGCCCCGCCCGGCCCGCCGCCCGCCGGACCGGCGCGGCCGCCGCCGTGCCCGGTGGACCCCAGGCCAGCGGCGAGCCCGATGCAGCTGATGCAGCTGATGCAGCCGACGATGACCAGCCCCGCTGGCACCACCACAGCCTGGTGGATGCCGCAGCCCTCACGCCGATGCTGCGCCACTACGTGGAGCTCAAGCTGGCCCACCCGGAACGGGTGCTGCTCTACCGCCTCGGTGACTTCTACGAGTGCTTCTTCGAGGATGCGATCCGGCTGTCGCGGCTGCTGGAACTGACCCTGACCGGCAAGGAGGGCGGCAGGGACATCGGCCGGGTGCCGATGGCCGGCATCCCCCATCACGCCGCCGAACGCTATTGCGGTGAACTGATCCGCCGCGGCCTCAGCGTGGCCCTCTGCGATCAGGTGGAAACCACCCCCGCCCGCGGCGCCCTGCTGCGCCGGGAGATCACCCGGGTGCTGACCCCCGGTACGGTGCTCGACGACGGCATGCTGGCCGCCCGGCGCAACAACTGGCTCTGCGCCGTGGTGCTGGAGGAGGGGCGCTGGGGGCTGGCCGTGGCCGACGTGAGCACCGGCGAATTCCGGGTCACCGAGCGGCAGCACCAGGCCGCCCTGCACCAGGAGCTGCTCCAGCTGGAGCCCGCCGAACTGATCGGCCCCGGCCTCGCCCCGGGCCCCTGGTGTCCGGAGGGCCTGGTGCCCACCGTGCTGGCCCGCACCCCCTTCAGCCCCCCCGAGGCCCGCCGCACCCTGCTGGAGCGCTTCCGGCTGGCCACCCTGGAGGGGCTGGGCCTGGGGGAGGCCCCCCTGGCGCTGCGGGCGGCCGGAGGCCTGCTGACCTACCTCGACGACACCCAGGCCGGCGGATCCGTGCCCCTGGATCCACCCCGGCTCTGGTTCGCCGGCGACCAGCTGGTGCTCGACGCCCAGACCCGCCGCAACCTGGAGCTCACCCGCACCCAGCTGGCGGGCGACATGCACGGCTCTCTGCTGTGGGCGCTCGATCGCACCATGACCGCCATGGGGGGCCGCTGCCTGCGGCGCTGGATCGAGGCGCCCCTGGTGGACCACGCCGCGATCCTGGGCCGGCAGAACGGGGTGGGCGAACTGGTGGAACGGCGCAGTCTGCGCCTGGGTCTGCGGCGACTGCTGCGGCCGATGGGCGACCTGGAACGGCTGGCGGGCCGGGCCGGCGCCGGCACCGCCTCTGCCCGCGACCTGGTGGCCCTGGCCGATGGCCTTGAGCGGCTGCCCCGCCTGGCCGGCCTGCTCGAGGGCGCCACCAGCGAGCCCCTGGTGGCCCTGCGGCGCCCCTGGCCCGAGCTGGAGGAGCTGGCGGCCCGCGTGCGCCATGTGCTGGTGGAGACCCCACCCCTGACCCTGGGCGAAGGGGGCCTGATCCACGACGGCGTCGACGGACGTCTGGATGACCTGCGCAACCAGCTCGACGATCAGGACCGGTGGCTGGCGGATCAGGAACGGGCCGAACGGCTCGCCAGCGGCATCAGCACCGTGCGCCTGCAGTACCACCGCACCTTCGGCTACTACCTGGCCGTGAGCCGGGCCCGGGCCGGCCGGGTGCCGGAGCACTGGATCCGTCGCCAGACCCTGGCGAACGAAGAGCGGTTCGTGACCCCGGACCTGCGGGCCCGGGAAGGCCAGATCCTGCAGCTGCGGGCCCGGGCCGCCCAGCGGGAACTGGAGCTGTTCGGCGAACTGCGCGGCGTGGTGGGCGAGCAGGCAACCGCCATCCGGAGCGCGGCCCGGCTGGTGGCCGGGCTCGATGCGCTCGCCTCCCTGGCGGAGGTGGCCGCCGCCCAGTCCTACTGCCGGCCCGGGATCGGCCCGGGGCGCGAGCTGCTGATCGAAGCGGGGCGCCACCCCGTGGTGGAACAGCTGCTGGCCGATGGATCCTTCACCGCCAACGACCTGGCCCTGGGGGCCGGTGGCCATCCCGACCTGATCGTGCTCACCGGCCCCAACGCCAGCGGCAAAAGCTGCTACCTCCGCCAGAGCGGGCTGCTGCAGCTCATGGCCCAGATCGGCAGCTGGGTGCCCGCCCGCTCCGCCCAGCTGGGCATCGCTGACCGGATCTTCACCCGGGTGGGCGCCGTCGACGACCTGGCCACGGGCCAGTCCACCTTCATGGTGGAGATGGCCGAAACCGCCAACATCCTCCACCACGCCACCGCCAGGTCATTGGTGCTGCTCGATGAGATCGGCCGCGGCACCGCCACCTTCGACGGCCTGGCGATCGCCTGGGCAGTGGCCGAGCACCTGGCCGGCGGCCTGGAGGCCCGCACCATTTTCGCCACCCACTATCACGAGCTGAACGAACTGGCCGAGCTGATGGCCAACGTGGCCAATGCCCAGGTGCTGGTGGAGGAAACGGGCGACGCGCTGGTGTTTCTGCACCGGGTGGTGGCCGGGGGTGCCAGCCGCAGCTACGGCATCGAAGCCGCCCGCCTGGCCGGTGTGCCGGCCTCGGTGGTGCTGCGGGCCCGGCAGGTGCTCGGCCGGATCGAGGCCAACAGTCACGTGGCCGTGGGGCTGCAGGCCGCCTGATCGAACCAGGCGCGCCGCAGCAGGGCATTCGCGGCCGCCGCCGCCAGGGCCGCCCCGCCCCGGCTGCCCTCCAGGCGGATCTGGACCAGATCGCTGGCGGCGAGCCGGCGCTTGCTTTCCGCCACACCCACAAAGCCCACCGGCATGCCGATCACCAGGGCCGGCGGCGGCACCAGGCCCCGCTCCACCCCGTCGATCAGGCACTCAAGGGCCGTGGGCGCACTGCCGATCAGCACCACCGCGCCGGGGTGGGCCGCCAGGGCGGCCGCCATGCCTGCGGCGGTGCGGGTGCCCCCGGCCGGCGCCCGGTCAGGCGCCCACGCCAGAACCGAATGCACGGGGTTGGCGAAGGTGCGCCGGGCCATCGGCGCCACCGCCGCTGCCGCCATGGCCGTGTCGGTGAGAACCACCGCACCGGCGGCCAGGGCCTCCAGGCCCCGACCGCAGGCCCCCGGGCCGAAACGCAGATCGGCGGCCAGGCTGAGGTCACCGCCGCTGTGCACCAGCCGCTCCAGCAGGTCCCGTTCCACCCCGTGCAGGCCGGTGGGCCCCAGGGCCGCGCGGATGCGGCGGATGCTCTCCAGAAAGATCGGGTGGTCGAATCCGGCCGCCATCCGCCTCCGTGGCCCAGGGGATCGCCCCATCATGGGGGCCATGAAAGGATCGGCGGGAGGCGTGAACGGCGATGCCGATCCAGCTGATCTGGGGCGACGACGTGGCAGCCCGCAGCCGGGCCGTGGAGGCGCTGGTGGCCAGGCTGGTGGATCCGGCCTGGGCCACGATCAACCTCAGCCGCCTCGATGGCCAGAGCCCCGAGCAGGCGGCCCGGGCCCTGGAGGACGCCCGCACCCCCCCCTTCGGCAGCGGCGCCCGGCTGGTGGTGCTGCAGCGCAGTCCCTTCTGCAGCGCCTGCCCGGCCGAGCTGGCGGCTGCCCTGGAAGCGGCCCTGCCCCTGATTCCGGACGATGTGCACCTGGTGCTGGTGAGCGATGGCAAACCCGATGCCCGCCTGCGCACCACCAAGGCCCTGCGGGCCCTGGCGGAGGAACAGAGCTTCAGCCTGCCGGCGATCTGGGATGGGGCGGGCCAGGTGGACCTGGTGCAGCGCACCGCCCGGCAGATGGGGCTCAGCCTGGAGCCGGCGGCGGCGGCGGCCCTGGCGGAGGCGGTCGGCAGCGACAGTGCCCGGCTGGAGAGCGAGCTGGGCAAGCTGGCGCTCTACGGGCAGGCCGGGGGGCCGATCGGAGCCGCCGCTGTGGCGGCACTGGTGGGGGGCCAGGCCACGAGCGCCCTGGCCGTGGGCGATGCTCTGCTGGCCGGCCGGCCGGCCGCGGCGATCGCCCTGGTGGATCACCTGCTGGAGGCCGGGGAGCCGGCCCTGCGGATCGTGGCCACCCTCACCGGCCAGATCCGTGGCTGGCTCTGGGTGGCCCTGCTGGAAGCCAGCGGCGAGCACGACGTGGGCGTGATCGCCAAGGCTGCCGGCATCGGCAACCCCAAACGGATCTATGTGATGCGCAAGCAGGTGCGCAACCGCTCGAGCCATGAGCTGCTGCGGCTGCTCACCCAGGTTCTGGAGGTGGATGGGGCCCTCAAGCGGGGCAGCGAACCCGGCGCCGCCTTCCGCGACGGTTTCCTGCTGGGCGGAGGCGGCTGAACGGCAGGGGGACGGGCGGGTGCTGATAATCAGCTCCAGCGCGACTCCGCCGGGATGGCCCTGCTGGTTCAGAAGTTCGGGGGCACCTCGGTGGCCGATGCCGGGCGCATCCAGGCGGTGGCCGGGCGGATCGCCGCCCGCCGGGAGGAAGGCCACGAACTGGTGATCGTGGTGTCGGCCATGGGCCACACCACCGATGAGCTCACCAGCCTGGCCGCCAGCATCAGCAGCGATCCCCCCCGGCGGGAGATGGACATGCTGCTGGCCACCGGTGAGCAGATCTCGATCGCCCTGCTGGCGATGGCGCTGCAGGCCCGGGGCGTGCCGGCCGTGTCGATGACGGGCACCCAGGCCGGCATCGTGACCGAATCGGCCCATGGCCGGGCCCGCATTCTCGAGATCCGCACCGACCGGATCCAGCGGCTGCTCGATGACGGCCATGTGGTGGTGGTGGCCGGGTTCCAGGGCACCAGCAGCGGCCATGGCGGCATCCCTGAGATCACCACCCTGGGCCGGGGCGGCTCCGACACCTCGGCCGTGGCTCTGGCGGCCGCCCTGGAGGCCGATGCCTGCGAGATCTACACCGATGTGCCCGGTGTGCTGACCACCGATCCGCGGCGGGTGGCCGATGCCCAGCTCATGGACACCGTGACCTGCGACGAGATGCTGGAGCTGGCCAGCCTCGGGGCCGCCGTGCTGCACCCCCGGGCGGGGGAGCTCGCCCGCAACTACGGCGTGCCACTGGGGGTGCGCTCCAGCTGGAGCGAGGCCCCCGGCACCCGGCTCACCAGCGGCACGCCGCGGCCGATCGGCAGCGAAGGGCTTGAGCTGGGCCGGCCGGTCGATGCGGCCGAGCTGGAAGCGGACCAGGCCGTGCTGGCCCTGGC
>JBKDDA010000029.1:0-12974 GCA_046313055.1 Synechococcaceae cyanobacterium
GAAGTCGAGGGCATTATTCGCAGCCAGGGCACGGCGGTAGAGCGCATAGGCTTCCGCTAGTTTGCGCTCGCGAACCCCCTCGGCATTGGCCTGGAGTTGCGCGGGTAATAAGCCTTGGTTCTTGGCCGTGCTGATCGCCCAGCGCACCTTTTTGGGCTCAAAGCGTTTGGGGTCGAGTTGCAGCTCCTTGACGACGATCTCTTTCACCAGGGATTGGGCATCGTTCTCATCGAAGATCGTGAACTGACGCGTCCAGGTCAGTCCATCCGGATCCTGATACTTATCGAGATCAAAGCGCAGCAAGCGTGCGAACAGGGCGTGGAAGGTGCCGATCCACAGCTCCCGCACCACCTCCCGAACCACACGGCTGCGCAGTTGCTTCTGCTCGATCGCAGCCAGGGTTGCCAAGGGTTGGCCAAACTGGTTCTGGGCCAGCCGCTGGGCCAGCAGCAGCTCCAGCCGCTCGCGCATTTCACGAGCCGCCTTGTTGGTGAAGGTCACGGCCAGCAGCTGGTCCGGATCCACGCCGTGGTGTCCGATCAAATGGGCGATGCGATGGGTCAGCGCCCTGGTTTTGCCGCTGCCGGCACCAGCCACCACCAGCAGCGGGCCGTCGCGATGCTCGACCGCTCGACGCTGGGCCTCATTCAGACCGGCCAGGAAACTCAAGGGCAGAATGCAGAGAACTTCAAGATAGCCAAACTGAGGCGCCAGACAGGCGAGCTCAGCTCAGGACAGCTGTTGCTGACCGATCCGCCGCTCCAGGCTGGCGAGTTGGTCGAAGCTCTCGGAAAGCTGGCGCAGTTGGTCGAAGCTGCCGGCGGCCTTGATGCGGCCGCGTTCGAATTCATAGATGTAGTCGGAACGCATCACCGTGGAGAGGCGATGGGCGATCAGGACCAGGGTGCAACGGCGACCGATCAGCTCAATCGCTTGCATCACCTCCGATTCGGTTCGGTTGTCGAGAGCGCTGGTGGCTTCATCCAGCACCAGGAACTGAGCATTGCGGTAAAAGGCTCTGGCCAAGGCCAAACGCTGGCGCTGGCCTCCGGACAGCCTGAGGCCATTGTCCCCAATTTGGGTATAAAGACCAAGGGGGAGCTCGGCAACAATGTCTGCTAACTGAGCGGCTTGAAGGGCATCCCAGACACGGTCATGGTCGATGGCGTCTTCGTTTTCGGCAAAGGCGACGTTGGCAATGATGTTGCTATTGAGCAGGGTGATCGCTTGGGGAACATAGGCGCAGTTGGCCTGCCACGCCGGAACGTCTGTTGGCGCGACATCGATGCCATCGAGTTGCAAAGAGCCTTGGCTTGCGGTTAGCAGCCCCAGTAGCAAATTGGCCGTTGTGGTCTTGCCGCTGCCGGTGGAGCCAACAAAGGCGATGCGGCCGCCGACCGGGATGCTGAGGTTGATGTCATGTAGCACAAGCCGGTCGCTGCCGGGGTAGCAATAACTGGCCTTGCTGAGCCGGATGCTGTGGCGTGGCATCACACCCTGGGGGCTCGGCACTTGGGGTGAACGGATGGTCAGCCGCGTGTTGGGTAGGTCAATAAGCTGTAGTGTTTGCTCGAGATCCGGTAGGCCAGCACGCAGAGATGTGACGGAACGGAAGCAATCCTGGAGCGGCGGAGTGAGCTTGGTGGCCGCCACAGCCACGGTCGCCAGAAATGGAACAATAGTAAGAATGGAAACAGAATCCTTGTTAGTTATAAAGGGAATAAGGCCGATTGCGAAGATCATTGTGATGCCAAGGGGTTCGATCAGTGCCCTTGGCAATTCAGGCAACACGCCGGCTTTCCAGATAAAAGGAATGGCCAAGCGACCTGCCTTAGCATACTGTTGCTCAAAATAGGGCTCGGAACCGCTGAGTTGAACATCCACAATCGTGCGCATGGATTCAGTCAAGACGGCATTGGTCTCGATCTCGAGGGCGATGCGCTGACGGGCTGCAAACCTCAGGTAAGGTGTAATCATGGTAGAGATCAGAACATAGGCAATCACGAGTCCGACGATCAAGGTTACGGCTACCATGCGCCCGATAAATAAAACACCTATTGAAAGCAAAATAATGACAAAAAAGCCGCTCAACAGCTGCAAGAAAGGCAACACAACAATGTCTGCCACTCTAGAAACATTAATCAGTACTTTTGCAACGAGATCACTGTTGGCTTGGCCGAGAAAATATTCGTAGGGTTGAGCAATCAGATTTCGCAGAGCCATCTCGGAAAGATCCCGCCAGATGACCGCCTTGAGACGAATTTGGGCCGCCCGTAGAAAGAGCCTGCTGAGCGAGGAAAACCAACTGGCGCAGATATAAGCGAAAACCAGTGCAATCACCCGCAGCCGAGGATCGGCTGGCGCAAGATCAGGCCACGGCAATGGTGGCTCGTTGGCCTGGCCAACCACCACAGTGAAGAGTCTGGCCACCAACGCCAGAACCAGCAGATCCGAAAAACCGGAAACGATGGCTAAGGGGACCAGAGCTAGCAGCGTCCGCTTGCGGGGCGGTGGCAGCACCTTGATCAACCGGATCAGGCTGCTGAGCGTTTGGCTTTTGCCAATCATGATCTGAACTGTAGGCTTCCACCCTCAACCTCGAAGCCAGAGCCTGCCACTTAGGAGGCTGATCTCCAAAGGCGCCGTCCAAGTTGTTCGCGCCGTTGCCGCCAGCGAATCCACCAGGCTGGGGCGAGCCGCAGGGGTGGCTCGCCCTGGAGCAGGCGATCCCAATGCCCGTCGATGGCGCTCAGAGCACGCTCCCAGGGCAGCAACTGCGCGGATTCCTGGAACCGTTGCAGCAGGGTCTGAAGCTGCTCAGCGGGCGGACGCCAGCCCTGGGGGTCCGCCACCGCCGCGGCGATCCGATCCAGATCCGCCGCCATCGTGCCGAAACCAATCTGATGGCCGAGCAGGCCGGGCTCCAAATGATCCGCGAGGGCGTGATTGAGGCTGCTGAACACCACGCAGCCGCAGGCCAGGGCCTCGATCGGCGGCAGGCCGAAGCCCTCGCTGACGCCGCGACCTCGCCAGTACTCGGCCGAGTCGTACAGCACCACCGTGGCGCTGTTGAAGAGATCGACCAAATCATCGACCCAGCCGCTCTGCACCTCGACCCGCAGACCCCGGGCCCGCAGCGCTGGGACCAAGCGACGCAACACATACCCGCTGCTCTTGCGGCGCTGCACGAGAACATCGATCGGTCGCTGCGCCGCCCCGATCACCCCATGGGCGGAAGCGGCGGCCCCCCGCTCCAACCACATCGGCGCCAGGGCGTTGGGCACCAGGAACAACGGATTCCGCGGACTGTGCGCGCCCCAATAGGCCAGGGTGTTGCGGCTGACGGCCAGCACCGGAACCCCCGCAGGGAGATTGAAGCCATAGCCACAGCTGTGGGCGTGATAGGCCACTGCTCGCCCTGCCAGCTGCCGCAACAACTTCGGCACGTCAAAGCCCCAGCTGACAATCCAGAGGGCCTCGCCGGGGGGGGCTTCCTGGCGCAACAGGTCCTCCAGAAAGGGGTGGTCGTCCTCTCTGTGGCGATAGGTGACCACTTCACTCGGCCGTAACTGGGCGACCAGTCCAGCGGTCTGCAACTCAACCAACAGGCCGCCACAACGCCAACGCCCGCCGGTGCCAGGAACCAGAAAGCGCAGCGGACGGGGGTGTGCCTGGATCAAGACGTTGGCGGTGAGTGCCTGGCGACGTTGATTCAGGCCGCCACCACCTCGGTGCTGCCGGAGCGCTGGCGACGCGTGAGGAAGCCAAACAGCAGCTTGCCGATCGCGGCGATCAGATTGCCCTCCAGCTCCTGGAACATCTTCATGTTGCAGTGGAAGGCCTCGTTGGCCTCCGCCACGATCCGATCAGCCATTGGCTGATCGATTGGCAGGTTGTCTAGTACGGTACGGTAGTTGGTCTTGAAGCCTTTTTCATCTGGGATGGATTCAAACTCGTAGAAGCGAAGCCCATCGTGTTCGCCCAGATTCATCGCCTTCTGGGCGATGTTTTTGAGGATCTGGCCACCAGAGAGGTCGCCGATGTAGCGGGTATAATGATGGCCTACTAGCAGCTCAGGCGCCTCTTGAGCAACTTGGCGAATCCGCTCGACATAGGCACGGGCTCCGGGCGTGGCCTGAATCTGATTGCGCCAGTCGGCACCGAAATAGAACGCCAGATCCTGCTCAAGGGAATCGCGGCGGTTCAGCTGGGGAAAGTAGATCGCTCCAACCACGGGATGATTCGCCAGCTGGCCGATCTCTTCCTCCATCGCGCTGTAGACGAACCAGAGATCCGCCACCAAGGTGCGATAGCTGGCCTTGTCGACCACACCCTTCAGGAAGCAGCTCACAAAGCCTGTGTTTTCGGCCATGGTGTGGGCTTTTTTCGTCCCTTCTCGCAGCTGCGAGGCAAGAGCGACAGGCATCGGCAGGTCCTGATGACGCAAACAGGCCCTCCACCGTAGGAGTGGCTCCCCAGCCATGGCGGCAAGGTTGCGAAGGGTTACGCAGACCGAGGCCCGGCCCCGGCTGAGGTCGGCAGCGGCCTGCCCTGGCAACCACCGCCTCCCAGCCCAAGGCTGCGAGCTGGTTAGTGAGCTCAGGCAGCTCGGGAATGATGGCCGGTGTCGCCATCACCACTTCCCAGGCCCGCATCCTCGCCGAACAGGTCGAAGAGGTCGCGACAAAACTGAAGCAGCTCCTCCTCCACCGTCGGCGCCGGCCGATGGGGCCCGGTCGGCCGCCAGTCGCCCACGGTGGCCATGCGCCAGCGTTCCGACTCGTAGGTGAGGCCACGCAAGATCACGCCCAACAGCCTGGGCCGCCGCGCCATCGGACCGGGGGCGTGGTTGGCCGGCGGCTGCTCTAGCCGCAGCTGCAGCAGCAGGGAGCGGCACTGGGTTCGGGGGCTCCAGCCAGGGAAGTGGAAGGACAGATCGACGCTGTCGCGATCAGCGAAGGCCTGGGTTTGAGGATCCTCGCGCCAAGGCCTGAGATTGGCGCGGGCATCGGGGAAGCGGCGCCGAAACAGGGTCGCCACCGAGGCGATGGCCTGGGCCAATTCGAGGTTGCGGGCCTGCTCGGCAGCGTTCATTCATTCATTTTGAGGCGGAAATCCGCGATCCGACGCTTCCATCTCCAGCCGCGCACAGGCCACAACCCAACCACACGGGGAGGCTTTCGCACCGATCATCGCGGACCTTCGGCGCGGAACTGCCGCCATAGGCTCAGCCGATCGCCAATCACCAGCCGGCGCATCCCTCATGGCCAGTTACGACAAGCTCACGGCTCCCAGCAGCGGCACCGCCATTCGATTCGAGAACGGTCAGCCCGTGGTGCCCGACGACCCGATCATTCCATTCATTCGCGGTGACGGCACCGGCGTTGACATCTGGCCCGCCACCCAGAGGGTGTTGGATGCGGCGGTGGCCAAGGCCTACAACGGCACCCGCCGCATCGAGTGGTTCAAGGTGTATGCCGGCGACGAGGCCTGCGAGCTCTACGGCACTTATCAGTACCTGCCACAAGACACTCTGACCGCCATCGAAACCTATGGAGTGGCCATCAAGGGGCCCCTCACCACACCGATCGGCGGCGGCATCCGCTCCCTGAACGTGGCGTTGCGTCAGATCTTCGACCTTTATTGCTGCGTGCGGCCCTGCCGCTACTACGAGGGCACTCCCAGCCCCCACAAGCGGCCCCAGGACCTCGACGTGATCGTGTACCGCGAGAACACCGAGGACATCTACATGGGGATCGAGTGGGAGGCCACCGATCCGGTCTGCCTGGACCTGATCCAGCACCTGAACGACGTGGTGATCCCGGCCAACGGCAAACTCGGCAAGCGGCGCATCCCCGATGGCTCGGGCATCGGCATCAAGCCGGTCAGCAAGCACGGCAGCCAGCGCCACATCCGCAAGGCGATCCAGCACGCCCTGAAGCTGGAGGGCGACAAGCGTCATGTGACGCTGGTGCACAAGGGCAACATCATGAAGTTCACGGAGGGGGCCTTCCGCGACTGGGGCTACGAGCTGGCCACCAGCGAATTCCGTGAGGTGTGCGTGACCGAGCGGGAGAGCTGGATTCTCGACAACGCCGACCGCAACCCCGGCCTGAGCATCGAAGCCAACGCCCGCATGGTGGACCCCGGCTACGACGCACTCACGCCGGAGAAGAAGCAGGCGATCTGTGCCGAGGTGCAGGGGGTGCTCGAGGCCATCGGCGCCAGCCACGGCCATGGTCAGTGGAAGGCGATGGTGATGGTGGATGACCGCATCGCCGACAGCATTTTCCAGCAGATCCAGACCCGGCCCCAGGAATATTCGGTGCTGGCCACCCTCAACCTCAACGGCGACTATGTGAGCGATGCCGCCGCTGCCGTGGTGGGCGGCCTGGGCATGGCGCCAGGCGCCAACATCGGCGACAGCGCCGCCATCTTCGAGGCCACCCACGGCACAGCCCCCAAGCACGCCGGCCTCGACCGCATCAACCCCGGCTCGGTGATCCTCTCCGGCGTGATGATGCTGGAGTACATGGGCTGGCAGGAGGCGGCGGACCTGATCACTGCCGGTCTCAGCGCCGCCATCGCCCAGCGGGAGGTCACCTACGACCTCGCCCGTCTGATGGAACCGCCCGTGGAACCGGTGAGCTGCAGCGGCTTCGCCGCAGCGGTGGTGCGCCACTTCGGCGGCTGAAGCCGGCACCACCGGCCTGGCCGCCCCTCAGGCAGCTCAGAACACAGGTCAGAAGGCAGGTCAGAAGGCAGGTCAGAAGGCAGGTCAGAAGGCAGGTCAGAACAACGAGTAAATGAAGGGGGCCACCACCGATCCCTGGGTGAACACCAGCAGGGCCCCCATCAGCACCAGGGTCACGATCAGCGGGACCAGCCAGTATTTTTTACGCGCCGCCATGAAATCCCATAGATCCCTGCACAGATCCAGAAATATTGCCATGGGAGTGATCAGAAAATCCGGGTGAAATCGGTGGGTTCACGCTGCACCGGCTCCCGATAACTGTCCACTCCGCCGATGCGACGGCGCAAAGGATCGTGGCCGGCCAGCCGCATCACCAGAGCGATCGGTAGCAGCATCAGACCATAGACCAGGCCCAGCAGAATGGCGCCGTTCAGCCGCCCCAGGCCATGGCCCAGGGCCATCCAGCCGCGGTAGGGCCAGACCAGGGCATGGGGGGCCAGCAGGGCGAGGGCCAGAACGGGCAACCCCAGGGCCAGGATCCACAGCCGCAGGGGCTGGCCATGCAGGGCGGGCAGCAGCCAGCCCAGCAGCAGGGGTACCCCCAGGCCGATCAACCAGCCGAAGCGACGCAGCTGGGAGCGGCAGGGCCGGGTGCTGGTGGGGTCCATGGGTCGATCAGTCGAGCACGAAGGGGCGGCGCCCGTGGTCGTCGGGCTGCCGCTGGGGCTGCTCAGCCTTGAGCAGCAGATGGTTCTCCAGCACCAGGGCGTCCAGCTCGGTGCACCGGAAGCAGCGGTAGGCGTCAGCGGGAGTGCACACGATCGGTTCGCCGCGCACGTTGAACGAGGTGTTCACCAGGATGGGGCAGCCGGTGCGGCGCTGGAAGGCGCGGATCAGCCCGTGAAAGCGGGGGTTGGTGGTGGCGCTCACGGTCTGCACCCGGGCCGATCCATCCACATGGGTGATCGCCGGCAGGGGGGGCCGGTCCTGCCTCACGGGGGCCACCACCTGCATGTAGGGACAGGGGTCAGCCAGCTCGAACCGACTGGCCACCTCCTCCTCGAGCACCGCAGGGGCAAAGGGTCGGAAACTCTCGCGATATTTGATCTTCAGGTTGATCACGCTCTGCATGCGGGGATTGCGGGGGTCCGCCAGGATCGAGCGGGCCCCCAGTGCCCTTGGGCCGAATTCCATCGGTCCGCTGAACCAGCCGATCACCTGGCCCTGATCGAGCAGCTCCGCCAGCCGCTCGAACAGCTCGCCATCGTGCAGCAGCTGAAACGGCGCCTGGCAGCTCTCCAGAAACTGCCGGATCTCACCATTGTCGAAGCGGGGGCCGAGGTAGGCCCCCTTCATGCCATCCCCGCCAGGGGCGAGGGCGGGCGGGGTGCGGGGCCGGCCGTGGTGCTGGTGCCAGGCCACCAGGGCCGCACCCAGGGCCGAGCCGGCATCACCGCTGGCGGGCTGGATCCAGATCCGCTCGAACAGCTCCTGCCGCAGCAGTCGGCCATTGGCCACGCAGTTCAGCGCCACACCACCGCCCAGGCAGAGGTGTCGGGCACCGGTGTCGGCCCGCAGGCCACGGGCGAGGGCCAGCACGATCTCCTCGGTCACCTGCTGAATCGAGGCCGCCAGATCCATCTGAAACGGGGTGATCTCCGATTCAGGCACCCGCGGCGGCTGACCGAACAGGCGATGGAAGCGGCGGCCGGTCATGCGCAGGCCGCGATGGAAGCGGAAGTGGCTGAGATTCAGCCTGAAGCTGCCGTCGGGCTTCACGTCCACCAGGTGATCGCGGATCGTGCGGGCGAACCGGGGCACTCCGTAGGGCGCCAGGCCCATCAGCTTGTACTCACCGGAATTGACCCTGAAGCCGCAATAGGCCGTGAACGCCGAATACAGCAGGCCAAGCGAATGGGGAAAGCTGATCTCCCACAGGGGCGTGAGCGCGTGCCCCTCCCCCAGCCAGGCGGAGGTGGTGGCCCACTCGCCCACGCCGTCCATGCACAGCACCGCCGCCCGCTCGAACGGGCTGGGGTGGAAGGCGGCAGCGGCATGGGAGAGGTGGTGTTCGCTGAACAGCAGCTCGGGCGGGTCACCCAGGCGAGCGAGCTGGCGGCGGATCTCGCTCTTGAGAAACAGCTTGTGCTTCAGCCACACCTGCATGGCCGCCACAAACGCGCGCCCGCCCCGGGGAGCCGCGCCGAGGGAGGTTTCCAGCAGCCGTTCGAAGGTGAGCAGCGGCTTCTCGTAGTACACCACCTGGTCAATGTCGGCCAGGGTGAGGCCCTGGCTCTCCAGGCAGAAGCGCAGCGCCTGCAGGGGAAAGCGGGCATCGTGTCGGCGGCGGCTGAAGCGCTCCTCCTGGGCGGCCGCCAGCACCTCACCGTTCACCAGCAGGGCGGCGGCGCTGTCGTGGTAGTAGGCCGAGATGCCGATGATCCGCATCACCCGTGTGCTCCACAGCCGAGAGGGCGCGCCAGAACCCGGAACACGCTGACGGTCCGGGCCCCCTGCGGCTGTTCCTACCATGGGGTCCCCCCGCCGCTGTCCATGGGTTCTCCGGCTGCCCCTTCCCCGGTGCCGGGCTCGCCGGCCATCGTCTCCACAGGGGCCACAGACCCCTGCGTGCACTGCGGCTTCTGCCTGCCCACCTGCGCCAGCTACCGCGTGCTGGCCACGGAAATGGATTCGCCCCGGGGCCGCATCCACACCCTCAAGGCCCTGGCGGCCGGCGAGCTGGCGTTGGATGCCACCGTGGCGAGCCATTTCGACAGCTGCCTGGGCTGCTTCGCCTGCGTGAGCGCCTGCCCCTCGGGCGTGCGCTACGACCAGCTGATCGAAGCGACCCGGCCCCTGATCAACGCCCCGGAACTGCGCACGCCGGCGGAGCGGGCCTTTCGCCGGCTGCTGTTCGCCCTGCTGCCCTACCCCCAGCGGCTGCGGGCGGTGCTGACGCCACTGCGGGCCTATGCCGGCACGCCCCTGCAGGGGCTGGCCCGGCGGCTGGGGCTCACCCGCCTGCTGGGCCCCCAGCTCGAGGCGATGGACCGGCTGCTGCCGCCCCTGGCCGACGAGGGATTCGCCGATCGCTTTCCCGTGGTGGTGCCGGCGCTGGGCGAGCGGCGGGCGCGGGTGGGACTGCTGCTGGGCTGCGTGCAGCGGGTGTTCGATCCCCAGGTGAATGCGGCGGCGGTGGCAGTGCTCAGCGCCAACGGGGTGGAGGTGGTGATTCCGCCGCAGCAGGGCTGCTGCGGCGCCGCCACCCACCACCAGGGCGAAATGGAGCACACGCGCGAGCTGGCCACCGCGGTGATCGACAGCTTCGCGGCGGTGGTGGGTCCGGGCCGGGCCGCCGGGGCGGAGCCGCTGGATGCGGTGCTGGTGGCGGCCTCCGGCTGCGGCCACACCCTCAGGCACTACGACGGGATCCTGGCGGGCGATCCTGCCTGGGCAGCCCGGGGGCAGGCCTTTGCCGCCCAGGTGCTCGACGTGCATCAGTTTCTGCAGCGCCTGGGGCTGAGCGAACCCTTCGCCACGGCCCTGGCGCCCCTGCCCCACGCCGACGGCAGCCCGGCCAGCGCCGAGCAGCCGCTCACGGTGGCCTATCACGATGCCTGCCACATGCTCCATGGCCAGGGCATCAGCGCCGAACCGCGGGCCCTGCTGCGCCGCATCCCCCACCTGGTGCTGCGGGAGGCCACCGAGGCAGGCGTGTGCTGCGGCAGCGCCGGCATCTACAACCTGGTGCAGCCCGACACGGCCGCCGAGCTGGGCCGGATCAAGGCGGCCGACCTGGACGGCACCGGTGCCGAGCTGGTGGCCAGCGCCAACATCGGCTGCAGCCTGCAGATCCGCCGCCACCTGGAGGAGGCCGGTCACCGCCAGCCGGTGCTGCATCCGCTGCAACTGCTGGAACGCAGCTGGCGGGCGGGCTGCGGCAGCTCCGATGCAGCGAAACTCCACTGATAGGCTGGGATCAGTCCCTGGCCTGAACACCAACAACCATGTTCTTCAATCAACTGGCAGCCAGCGACTCAGCCCGATTTCGTTCAGCCCACACCCTTCACTTTCCCGGCCAGAACAACAGCATCCTGATCCAGCTCAGCGGCATTGTGGTTGTGGATTACGAGGCCAAAGGTTCCCTCAGCGGTGAACGGGGCTGGACCCGGGAAACCCTGGGTCTGCAGCTGGCCTTGCCGACCCTGGGCGAACCGGGCCAGGCCTTCCACGTGGACCAGTGCACACCCTTTCTGACGATCAACGGTGTGGGAGGCATCTCCACGGTGGGCTGGGGCGTGAATGCCTTCAACGGCCCCACCGATGTGCGCTGCGAGGACAGCTACACCGTTGAAGCCACCCTCAGCGTCTACAACTCCGGAGAGGTGCTGCACAAGGTGGGCTATCTCGTGTCCCTGGTGGGCCACCTCGTGACCCCGTGACCGGCGGCCCCGGCCGCGATGCCCCGACCCTGGCGGTGCTGATCGACTCCGACAACGCCCAGGCGGCGGTGATCAGTGAGCTGCTGGCCGAGGTCGCCCAGGTGGGCACCGCCACGGTGAAGCGGGCCTACGGCGACTGGACCACCCCCCAGCTGGGCAGCTGGAAAGATGTGCTGAACGTGCACGCGATCGTGCCGGTGCAGCAGTTCAGCTACACCACCGGCAAAAACGCCACCGATTCGGCCCTGATCATCGATGCCATGGACCTGCTGCACGGCGGCCGGGTGGATGGCTTCTGCCTGGTGTCATCCGACAGCGACTTCACCCGCCTGGCCACCCGCATCCGCGAGCAGGGTCTGCTGGTGATCGGCTTCGGCGAACGCAAGACCCCGAAGGCGTTCGTGGCGGCCTGCGACCGGTTTCTGTACACCGATCTGCTCCGGCCCGCGGCTGGAGCCGGAGCCGCCAGCCAGCGCCGTGGCAGCGACGACGACGGGGCCCCACCCCTGAAGCCATTCCTGTGCGAGGCGATCAGCGCCGTGACCCAGGACGACGGCTGGGCACCGCTGGGCATGGTGGGCAGCCTGCTGCTGAAGAGCGACCCCGCCTTCGATGCCCGCAGCTACGGCTTCCGCAAGCTCAGCGAACTGGTGAAGGGCCAGCCCTACCTCAGCGTGAAGGAGGTGCCGATGGGCCCTGGCAGCCAGCAGATGCACCTGTTCGTGCAGGTGCGGAGCGGCTGAGGCTCAGCCACCCTCCATCAGGCGCCAGGCCGCCACCAGGCCCTCGCCATCGCCCAGGTTGCCGGGAAACGTGACCAGCGGCAGCTCCGCCACGGCCGCCCCGGGCGGGGTGAGCACCAGCGACAGACCCGGCGCGATCTGCCCCTGCAGCTCCACCCGCGCCAGGCCCAGCCCTTCAGCCAGAAGGGTGTGGCTGGTGATGCCCCCCTTGCTGATGATGTAACCGAGCTCCGGCGCCAGGGCAGCCGCCAGCCGGGCCATCAACCCGGCCAGGGCCAGTCCCAGGGCGCGCCGCTCGGCGGCGTGGCGACAGCACAGCTCACCACGGCTGGTGGCCAGCACCGGCGTGCGCCCGGCCGCCAGGACCTGGCGCAACTGCTGGAGCCACTCCGCCTCGAGCGAAGCCAGCAGCCGATCCGGCAGCGGCCCCTCGAGCAGCCGCTGGATCCGCACCACCGGCAGCTCCACCAGGGCGCAGCCGGGCTGCTCCAGCAGCCGGGCCAGCTGGGCATCGGCCAGGGGCACGTGGGAACCCACCAGCACCAGCCCCGGCAGGGGTCCGGCCGGGCCACGCCGCCGCAGGCCCGCCAACTCGGGGGGGGCCAGGGGCTGGGGGGGCAGGGCGGCCAAAGGGCCCAATACGGAAGCCGCCGATTGCAACAGCCAAGGACTCGGCCCCGGGGGCCCCGCCAGCGTCAGCTGCCGTATCGCCGTACCCAAGGCCGCCAGCTGGCCGGGCCGCTCGGCATCCACGGCCACCACCATCCCGCCACCAAGGTCGGCGAGGCGAGCCTGCAGCCGCTCCATGCCGGGTCCCTCCCCCTGCTCCTGAGCCACGGCGGCGGCTTCCATCAGCTCCAGGTCGAGGCGCTGCACCTGGTCGGCGGCCACCCGGCCGCCGGTCTTCTCCTCCACCCACTGGGGCAGGTAGCTGCTGCCAAAACCAAACAGTCGATCGCGGCCAAAGGCGGTCTCGTGCACGGGGCGGCCGTCCAACCGATGCACACCGGCCACGGTGGTCCGCCCCCCCTCCAAGAAGGCGGGCACCAGCAAAGTGGCCGCGAAGGGTCCCAGCCCCTTGGCGATGGCCTCCAC
>JBKDDA010000030.1:0-1911 GCA_046313055.1 Synechococcaceae cyanobacterium
GACATCACCTGGCAGCACATTCGCCTGCTGCGCACCCTGGGGCTGGCCCGGCGGGTGCGGGTGGCGCGTGCACCGGGGTGATGGACCTCCGGGCGGGCCCGGCACCTGCAAAAAGTTTCGCTACGAACCTGGTTTCTTCAGGACGAATGCTGCTATTGGAGCTGGGTGATTGTCTCGATGACAAGAGCCCATCAGGCCAGCGCTACACCGCCCGACCATCGGCACTGGTACCGGCTCTTCCCCCGCCACACTTTCTGCCTGCCTCAATGCAGGCTTGGGCCTGACCAGTGCTCGTTTTACGGTGACTTGCGTAGCTGCAGAGCACAGTCGGTTCCGCTTCATTGGGATCATCGCTGGATCCCTGCTGATGTATTAAAATGGTTGTCTCGATTGATGAATTCGGCTAGGTTCAAGGCAATATTTCGGCTCGTGGATCAAGATGGTAACCCTGGCTACCTTCGTCGGCGAGATCAACCTCGCCACCTACGGCTCGAACCCCCGCCTGTTCGCCGCCTTCGGGGGCTTCCTCTATTTCGTCAATGAAGCGCCGGGGCTGTCGCCCCAGCTCTGGCGCGCCGACCCGGCCACCGGTGTGGTGGAGGTGGTGGAGACGGCGGCCGGGGCGGGCCCCTTCCACCCCGAGGCCCTGGTGGCGGTGGGCAGCCGCCTCTATGTGCGTGCCTACGAACCCTCCAGCGGCACCAGCCTGTACCAGATCGCTGCTGCCCCCGGCTCCCTGCTCAGCCTGGTGGCCGGCACCCAGGGGGTGGATCCCTCCTGGCTCACCGCCCTGGGCGGCCAGCTCTATTACAACGCCTACGCCACCGACGCCGGCGGCAACTGGCTGGGCCGCGAGCTGGTGCGCCTCGACCCGCAGACCGGCCAGATCCAGCCGTTTGATCTCGACGCCGGCGGCAGCTGGAGCAATCCCCGCTCGCTCACCACCCTCAACGGGCGCCTCTTCTTCATCGCCGATGGGGCCGGCAGCGGGGCCGAGCTCTGGGGCTTCAACCCCACAGCCGATGCGGCCCCCCAGCTGCTGCGTGACATCTGGCCCGGCGGCAACGGCTCCAGCATCGCCAACCTCACCGCCAGCGGCGGCAGGCTTTACTTCACCGCCAGTGACGGCAGCACCGACGAGGAGCTGTGGGTGAGTGACGGCAGCGCCGGCGGCACCAGCCGCGTGGCCGACATCAACCAGAACACCTATGGCTCCGACCCCCAGCCGGTGGTGAGCAGCGGCGGCAAGCTCTTCTTCAGCGCCTACACCGATGCCAGCGGCTGGGAGCTGCACCGCCTTGATCCTGCCACCGGCAGCCTGCAGAAGCTGGAGATCCGCCCCGGCGGCAACAGCTCCGACCCCGGCGGCAACGGCGGCGGCTTCGCCGATCTCAACGGCACCCTTTATTTCAGCGCCTACGACGACAGCAATGGCTGGCAGCTCTGGCGGGTGCAGTCCGACGGGGCTCTCCAGCTCGTTCGCCTGGGCCCGGGCCAGTCGCAACCCCAGGGCCTCACGGTGGTGGGGGGCACCCTCTATGTGGCGGCCACGGGTGCCACCAACCGCGGTATCGATCTGAGCCGCACCTTCAACCTGAATGGTGAGGCGGTGACCCTCAGCTTTGATCTGCTGCGTCTGGATACATGGGATGGCGAGCAACTGCAGCTGTTCATCGATGACCAGCTGATCCTCGCCCAGCCGTTTGTTTATTACAGCGACCCTGGCCCCCGCAGCGGCTCCAGCGGTGGCTTCAGCTGGTCGATCACCCCCACCAGCTCCGTCCAGGAGTTGGGGGGGTGGGCGTCGTATCCCGATCAGATCGTCCGCGTCAGCGTCTCGATCCCGGCCGGCCGCGCCAGCATCCGCCTGGGCCTCGGCTCCACGCTGGATGAACCGACCGACAACGAGAG
>JBKDDA010000031.1:0-4723 GCA_046313055.1 Synechococcaceae cyanobacterium
CCACCAAGCACGAGCACCCCCGGCTCACCCTGGTCAGCCAGTTCTTCCCCCCCGATTTCGCCGCCACCGGCCAACTGCTCGACGACCTCAGCCGCCGCCTCGCCGAGCGGGGCCTGCAGGTGCAGGTGTTCACCGGCATGCCCGCCTACGCCTACAACAGCGCCGACGCCGAGCGGCTCACCTTTGAAATCAACCGCTGCGTGCGCCGCAGCCTGGCCTCACGCCTCTGGCCCCAGCGCATCCGCGGCCGCGCCGTGAACGGCCTGATCTTCTGCGCCCGCGTGGCGATTCGCCTGCTGCGCGCCGCCCGGCGCGGCGACCTGCTCCTCTACACCACCGAACCGCCCTATCTGCCGATCGTGGGCTGGCTGGTGCACCGGCTCACCGGCACGCCCTACATCGTGCTCCTCTACGACCTCTATCCAGATGTGCTGGTGGAGCTCAAGGTGCTGCCCGCCAATCACCCGATCGTGCGCCTCTGGCGCCGCCTCAATGCCCTCGTGCTGCGCGATGCCGCCGAGCTGATCGTGCTCAGCGAACCCATGGCCGAGCGCCTGCGCGCCCATCTGCCCCCTTCGCAGCCGTCGCTCGCCGCCAAGCTGCACGTGATTCCCAGCTGGGCCGATCCGGCCGAGATTGAACCGCGGCCCCGCGACAACAACTGGTTCGTGCTGCGCCACCACCTCCAGCACAGCTTCACCGTGCTCTACTCCGGCAACCAGGGCCGCTGCCACGACCTGGTCACCCTGCTGGGTGCCGCCCTGATCCTCCGCCACGAAACCCAGATCCGCTTTCTGTTCGTGGGCAAGGGTCCCCAGAACGGTCGCCTGCGCCAGCTCGTGCACGACTGGAACCTGCCCAACTGCACCTTTCTCCCCTACCAGGACCTCGACGCCCTGCCCTTTTCCCTCACCGCCGCCCACCTGGCCGTGGTGTCGCTCGGCATCGAGGCCGAGGGCCTGGTGGCCCCCAGCAAGCTCTACGGCCACCTCGCCGCCGGCACCCCCATCGCCGCCATCACCCCCGCCGGCTCCTACCTGCGCCAGCTGGTGGAACAGCACCACTGCGGCCGCTGGTTCGCCAACGGCGACTCCCCCGGTCTGGCCGACTGGATCCGCCACCTGGTGGCCCATCCGGCCGAAGCAGCCGGCCTCGGCCGCTCCGCCCGCGACCTGCTGCTCACCAGCGCCTCGCCCGATCTGATCACCCACCAGTACCTCGACGTGATCCGGCCCCACCTGCCCCAGGCCAAGCTCGAACAGCTCCAGGCCTGAACCGGCGGATCCATGTTTCTGCTCTCCAAACTGCTGCCCCAGCTGCTGCTGCCCCTCGGCCTGGCCCTGCTGCTGCTGCTGCTCGCCCTGCTGCGCCGGCGACGCTGGCCCACCGCTGCCGCCCTGGCGATCCTCTGGATCTTTGCCACACCGCTCACGGCCGATGGGCTCTGGCGCTGGCTCGAAGGCCCCCAGCAGCGTCGCCAGGGCCTCAGCGGCCCGGCCCTGGCTGCAGCGCCCGCAGCCGTGGTGGTGCTCGGCGGCGGCCGCCAGGCCGCACCCGGTGGCGCGCGCATCAGCGAATGGAACGATGCCGACCGCTTCTTCGGCGGGCTGGAGGTCTACCGCCAGTTGCGGGCCAGTGGCCGCCGCACCCGGTTGATCTTCACCGGCGGCTGGTGGTCGCTGCAGCCCCAGCTGCCGCCCGAAGGTGAAACCCTGCGCCGCCACGCCCTCGCCCTCGGCCTGCCCGCCGCCGACCTCGCCACCACCGGCCGCGTGAGCAACACCGCCGAGGAGGCCCGCGCCGTGGCTGGCCTGCTGCCCCGCGGCAGCACCGTGGTGCTGGTCACCTCGGCGTTTCACATGCCCCGCGCCCGCCGCCTGTTCGAACGCCAGGGCCTGCGCGTGCTGCCCCACCCGGTGGATTTTCAGGCCAGCGGCGCCTGGGCCGGCTCGCCCCTCTCCAACCCGCTCAACTACCTGCCCTCGGCCGCAGGCCTCGACAGCAGCAGCCGCGCCCTGCGCGAGGCCCTCGGCCGCAGCCTCTACCGCGCCTGGTGATCCCCCGCCTCCTGCCCTAACCTGGCCTGGCGGGGGCATGGCGAAACCGGTAGACGCAGCGGACTTAAAATCCGCAGGCCGCAAGGCTGTGGGGGTTCAAGTCCCCCTGCCCCCATCGCTGGCAGGGGCGCTCAAGCATCGACAAAGCTTGAGCTATGACGACAAGTCGAGTTGACCACAATGGCCGGCGTGGCGTACCTCACAACATGGGGGCTACTTCCCTGTTGGAGGAGATGGCCCAGCCAACTCCTCGAGACACCTGCCAATTGAGATCAGCATCCCCAGGCCATTGAGGCACTGGAGGCAGCTGGACACGAACGGCGACTTAAGATCCCTGATGGCCCGTTGTCAAAACGAGCATCTGCAGGATTGATACTGGAGAGATCTTGAGGATTAATCGTGATCTATTGCTCAGAAAAGCCAAATAATTGGCTACAACTTTCCACATGCACCCTTCATTCACTATAGATTTTCAGGTATGACTCACTGACTTCAGCTGCTAAGCTGGAAACGACGCCCACGCCTTCGGAATGACTCCTGCGCTAACAGCATTGCATTGTATCGACCGGCCAGCAAGAAGACATAGCTTGATTAGACATAGAAAGTTCACCTGCTCGTCACTGTTCTTTATTCTATCGTGATTCATGCTTGCCTCTTCAAATCTATCTGGCTCTAAGAATTTCTGGTTAGCATGGATGGCCTGGATGCTGCTTATTCTGGGCATTCATGGACTAACCCTCTGTATTTCTCCACCTGTTTGGCAAGATGAGGTCCAGATCATCGACTTTGGAAGAACTGCGATTGACCCTGGAACCGAT
Organism: Synechococcaceae cyanobacterium; assembly: GCA_046313055.1. Taxonomy (GTDB): domain Bacteria; phylum Cyanobacteriota; class Cyanobacteriia; order PCC-6307; family Cyanobiaceae; genus Cyanobium. The sequence continues at coordinate 2,876 of JBKDDA010000031.1, forward strand.
TGGTCCATCAGCTGGAATACGGTCACGAGCTCCGCGGTTATCAATCCCTTATACGTTGGAGGGCTGATCCAGAATGTCCTGTTTTCGCTCTCTGGATATAACATTCTGTTTCCTCGGCTCCTTTGTATTCTTGGCGCTATTGCCGCTTCAACATCATGCCTAATCCTTTTAATTTCTTTAGGGCACAATCGACTCCGATCAGCAGTGCTGAGCTCCATTTTTTTGCTGGATCCAGTGTTCGTAGCAGGATACAGGGGTGACAGGATCGACTGCTGGGTCATGGCAGCAGCATTCCTATCTTGCATTGCTCTTCAGAAATCATCTTCTCGGCCCGGTTCAAGCGAGAAGACTATGCCGAGCATCCCACTTCTTTTGGCTTCTGGTGCAATTGCAGCCATAGGTTTTTCTATCTGGTTTAGCTTTGTACTGCTGGCTCCTCTTATCATTTGGCAGATTGCAACTATTCGCACGAGGAGCAACCCAAAGGAGCTTTCGTCTAAAAGCTTGTTACTAATAAAAATAGGGTTCGTCTGGCTGCTCGGGTTGGCTACCTGCTTATTCTTAATACAGGCTCCCATCCTGACTGGCCAGCCCAGCGCCTATCGCGACTTGCTTGCAGCGACAACTCGAGTGACTAATTCACAAAGCGCTATACCGGCAATGACGACCCTCTTATCCTTACTGTTAAGAAATCCTTTTCTTCTGTTGCTTACAGGCATTTCTCTCTTTCTTCGTCCAAGGCTGGACTTTTTATTTTTTATGGCCATTGCACTCACGGCCATCCTCAAGAGCTTTGTTTATGATCATCGAGCAGTATATTTCCTCCCTTACATGATCCTTCATTGTTCTTTTTCGTTGGAACAATTCTTGGAGGGTGATGCCTCCCATATGGCACTCCAATGGGTTCGTCGTGGCGTTTTATCAATTATGTGTGCGGCGCTGGTGACTTCAATCTCTATTTCCTTGGTGCTTCGTCCCATTAACGCATTTGCCACACGTGATGTGCGGCAGCTATCTTTGCTTAACAATGTAGCTATTGAGTCAGTGGGCAAGCAGAACGTGAGCGTGCTTGTGGAGCCTTGGGAATTCTATGTACCAGGGCGCAAGCTGGGTTGGAAGATGTATAAGCCTTATTTTGAGGCTCAAGATTTCTCTATGGCCCAGATCCTCGAAATGAAGTACATCATAACGACGCCTTCAAGTCCGTTACTGGCTCGGCTGCCTTCTGACAAATTTTCCAGAGTTGGGGACGTCTGGATTGATCGGCCAGCTAGCGATGAACGCGTCTCGGCCCCTCGAGCCCTTGGATATGGTCCATATCTCATCTTCAGAAATAACACACAATGGATGGCCATCACGGCTGAGTAGCGGCAGTGCCACGCAGCTTCCGCGGCGCGCCAGTTTCTCGGCCAGCCACCACTGCTCGTGGCTCAGGCCCTGCGGGGGCGTGCGATGGCGCAGGTCATCCCAATGGAGGTAGCGGTCGCCCTGGCTGGCGCTGGCCAGTTGGGCCAGCACAGGCATCGCCTTCTGCAACCCGCCTTCCTTAGCGAGCAGCTCCTCCAGCGGTGGAGGCCTGCGGGGCAGACGGGTCAGCAACGCCTGGTGAACTCCCAGTTTGGCCCAAATCAGGAGATGTCTGGAAGTTGCGCCCGACCGGCTTGCAGCCAGAGCCGTCTTCAGCTCCCGCCGTGGCCAGCATGGTGTCGTAACCCCCGGCGACCCCGTGCTGTTATCGCCATCGCGGCCGGTGTGGTGCCTCACTGAGGCCGAGCTGCTCACCGCCCTCCGCAGCCCCCCCGGTGGCCTGACGGCCAGCGAAGCCGCCGCCCGCCTGCAGCGCTGCGG